>JALOLD010000010.1 GCA_025456145.1 Thermoanaerobaculales bacterium
CCGCTGCCGCTGCCGCTGCCGCTGCCGCTGCCGCTGCCGCTGCCGCTGCCGCTGCCGCTGCCGCTGCCGCTGCCGCTGCCGCTGCCGCTGACATCGGACACGGAAACGGACTCGGACTCGGACGCGGACGCGGACGCGGACGCGGGAACGGGTAGGGGAGAGGGAGAAGGGGCGCGGTGCCGCGGAGATCACACGCGGTTTCCACGGCGCTGAGGTACCCTCGGGGCATCGGATGACCGGAGGGGATGGCCGGCTACACCCACACCTGCGCGTCCTGCGAGGCCAAGCTCAAGATCCACGAGCGTTACGTGGGGCGGGCGCTGCACTGTCCGCACTGCGGGGTCGAGTTCCTCGCCGACCCGAGCCTGGCCGATGTCGACGACCTCGTCGAACAGCTCGCACCGGCCCCCCGCCGAAGGATCCCGTGGCTGGGGATCGGCATCGCGGTCGTGATCTTCGCGGCCGTGGTCTGGGTGCTCGCGACGGCGGCCGACGGCCCCTTCGCCGAGCTCTTCAGGCCGAGCCGCGAGGCCGGTCAGTTCGCTCAGCTCGAGCTCGAGGGTCGGCAGCGGGTGCCGGTCGCGCTCGACCACGAGACCGTGGTCTTCGTCGTCGACGCGATCGAGGACCCCGATCCCGGGTCGCTCGCCGCGCTCCACGCCCAGGGGCGGATCATCGAGGTCGCCTCGGGGACCAAGGTCAAGGTCATCGAGCGCCAGCGCCGGAGCCGGACCGCGCGGGTGCGGATCATCGACGGAGTGTGGACCGGCCGGGTGGTCTGGACCGCGGACCTCGCCCTGCGCTGAAGGCTCGACAGCATCGGCCGGCTTGCGTACACTCGACCCGCCGAGCCCAGGGGGAAGACGGTGAGAGACCGTCGCGGACCCGCCGCTGTGACCGGGGACGAGCGCCGGCAGAGCCACTGTCGCACCCGTGCGACGGGAAGGGCCGGCGGGTAGGACGATCCGGGAGCCAGAAGACCCGCAGCTCGGGAGCAGCGGACCCTCGTGGACTGGGGTCCGGCGACAGACCGGGGTGGAAAACGGCATCCCGAAGGTCGTGGGCCTTCGGGATGCCGTTTTTCTCGTTGTCGAGCCGGTGGCGCCTGGCGCCGTGGCTGGTCGCCGCGAGCCTGGCGTCGGCTTCGTGCGGGGCGCGGGTCGCGCCGCGGCCGGCGGAGGCGCCGGCCAGGATCGTCGCCATGGCCCCGAGCCTCACCGAGACGCTCCTCGCCCTCGGCCTCGGCGACCGCGTCGTCGGGATCACCCGGTACTGCCCGGAGGTCGCCGGCGCCGTGGTGGTCGGCGGCTACCTCGATCCGAGCTACGAGACGATCGTCTCGCTGAGCCCCGACCTGGTCGTCCTCATGCAGTCCCACGACGAGCTGCACCGTCGCCTCGGCGAGCTCGGTCTCGCGACCCTGCGGGTCGACCAGCACGACATCGAGGGGATCCTGACCTCGATCGAGACCATCGCCGGGAGGTGCGGGGTCCCGTCCCGCGGCCGAGAGCTCGCCGCTTCGCTCCGCGCCGAGCTCGACGGGGTGGCGGGACGGGTCGCCGGTCTCGAGCGTCCAGCGACCCTGGTGGTCGTCGGTCGCGAGCCCGGGGGCGGTCGGGTCGGCGGGATCTGGGTCGCCGCGGCCGACACCTTCTACGACGACGTGCTGCGGGTGGCGGGTGGCGCCAACGCCGCGCCGGTGACCCCGATCCGCTACCCCGAGCTCGGCCGGGAGGGGCTGCTGGCGATCGACCCGGAGGTGATCTTCGACGTCATCGCCGACGGCGGCGCGAGGGCGGTCGGGATCGAGCGCGCCGCCGCCGACTGGGACGACCTCCGCGATCTGCGGGCGGTCGCCGCCGGCCGGGTCCACGTCCTGGAGGACGACTTCGTCGTCATCCCGGGACCGAGGATCGTCAACACGGTGCGGACCTTTGCCGAGCGTCTCCACCCGGAGGTCGAATGGGGACGCTGAGCGGGTCGCGGATCGAGGTCCGGGACCTCGGGGTCCGGCTCGGCGAGGCCGAGATCCTCGCCGGGGTCGGCCTCTCGGTCGCCGCCGGTGAGCTGCTGGCGGTGATCGGACCGAACGGCGCCGGGAAGTCGACGCTGCTGCGGGCGATCGACGGGCTGCTGCCGGTGCGTCACGGGTCGATCGCCATCGACGGCCGCCCGGTCTCCGACTACCGGAGGCGCGAGCTCGCCCGGGTCGTCAGCTTCGTGCCCCAGTCCGGCGCACCGGCCGACGGCTACACCGTCCGCGCCTTCGTCGAGATGGGGCGCTACCCCCACCTGCCGACCTGGAGCGGTCTGACCTCGGACGACCGGCGGGTGGTCGACGAGGCCCTCGAGCTCACCGAGACGGGCCACCTGGCGGCCCGGGCCCTGACGACCCTGTCGGGCGGCGAGCGGCAGCGGGTCTCGATCGCGGCGGCGCTCGCCCAGGGCGGATCGATCCTGCTGCTCGACGAGCCGACGAGCTTTCTCGACGTCCGCCACCAGGTCCAGGTGCTCGAGCTCCTCGGGCGGCTCCACCGCGACGGGGGTTACACCGTCGTCGCCGTCACCCACGACCTCAACGGGCTCGTCGCCGACGCCGACTCGGTGCTCGGCCTGGTCGGCGGCCGCGTCGCGTGCTCGGCCCGCCCGGCCGAGGTGCTCGACGCCGAGGTCCTGGCGGGCATCTTCTCGAGCGGCTTCAGGCTGCTGCCGGGCGGTCGCCACGGTCTGCCGGTCGTCGTGCCGGCGCGGGGTGAGCGGTGAGCCGCGGCGCCCGGGTCGCGCTGCTCGTCGTCGGTGCCGCCGCGGTGCTCGTGGCGGCGCCGCTGATCGGGCCGATCCCGCTGCCGCTGCGGGCCCTCGCCGACCCTCTCGGCTCGGACGCGGCGGCGCGGATTCTCTGGCAGATCCGCGTGCCGAGGGTGGTGGCGGGCTTTCTCGGCGGGGCCGGACTGGCGGTCGGCGGCGCCGTCTTCCAGGCGGTCTTCCGCAACCCGCTCGCGACACCCTACATCCTCGGGGTCGCGGCAGGGGCGTCCTTCGGAGTCGCCGCGGTCGCCCGGATCGGCGCCGGCGTCGCGCTCCTCGGGCTCGGCCTGTCGTCCTGGGCCGCCCTCGCGGGGGCGCTGCTCGCGGTCGCGATCGTCTGGATGGTGACCCGGCTGCGGCCCGAGGCCTCGACCTCGACCCTGCTCCTCGCCGGGGTCTCGCTCAACTTCTTCTTCTCGAGCCTCATCCTCTTTCTCCAGTACACCGCCTCGTTCGCCGACGCCTACCGGGTGCTGCGCTGGCTGATGGGTGGCCTGGGCGGCGCCGACCTCTCGGCGGTGCTCCAGATGGCGCCGTTCGTCGTCGTCGGGATCGCGGTCGTCCTCGCTTTCGGCCGGGAGCTCGATCTGCTGACCACCGGGGCCGAGCTCGCCGCGAGCCGCGGCGTCGCCGTCGCGCGGACCCGCACCGTGCTCTTCGTCGCGACCTCGATCATGATCGGCGGAGTGGTCGCGGCGTGCGGCCCGATCGGCTTTGTCGGGATGGTGTCGCCGCACATCTGCCGGCTGCTCCTCGGCCCCGGCCACCGGCTGCTGCTGCCCGCCTCGGCGGTCTTCGGCGGCGCCTTCCTGGTGCTCTGCGACACCGCGGCGCGGATCGCGGTGGCCCCCGCCGAGCTCCCGGTCGGGGTCATCACCGCCTTCCTCGGCGCGCCCTTCTTCCTCTGGCTCCTGCTCAGGAAATGACCGCGATCCGGTCACGCGGGACGGGTGCCTGGCTCCAACATTGATCGCCGCGAACAATGTTGCGTGCCTGGCACCCGCGGTGACCCGTCACTGCCCTCCGTCGTGCTCCGGGAAGTGCTCGACCGTAACGTCGAGGTCGCCGGTGAGCTCCTTGAGCTCGCGGGTCAGGGCGCGGCCGATGACCAGCCGCTGGACCTGGTTGGTGCCCTCGTAGATCTGGGTGATCTTGGCGTCGCGCATGTACTTCTCGATGGGGTAGTCCTTGCAGTAGCCGTAGCCGCCGAAGAGCTGGACCGCGTCGGTGGTGACCTTCATCGCGGTGTCGGTGGCGAAGACCTTGCCCATCGCGGCGATCTTGTTGACGTTGGTCGCGCCCGAGTCGATCACCCTGGCCGAGTGGTAGACGAGCTGGCGGGCGGCCTCGATCTGGGTCGCCATGTCGGCGAGCATGAACTGGATCGCCTGGTGCGACATCACCGTCTGGCCGAACTGACGCCGCTCGGAGGTGTAGCGCAGCGCCCACTCGAAGGCGCCCTGGGCGAGACCGAGGGCCTGGGCGGCGACCCCGGGCCGGGCCCGGTCGAGGGTCATCATGGCGTTCTTGAAGCCGACGTTCTCCTTGCCGCCGAGCAGCTGGGAGGCCGGCACCCGGCAGTCGGCGAAGTCGAGCTCGTTGACCGGGACCGTCCGGATGCCCATGGTGTCCTCGCGCTTGCCCACCGTGAAGCCGGGCGTCCCCTTCTCGAGGATGAAGGCCGAGATCCCGCGCATCCCGCGGTCGGGGTCGGTCAGGGCGTAGATCGTGAAGGTCGAGGCGACGCCGCCGTTGGTGTTCCACTTCTTGTGGCCGTTGAGGAGGTAGCCGTCGCCGTCCTTGATCGCGGTCGTGCGCAGGCTGCCGGCGTCCGACCCCGAGGGCTTCTCCGACAGGCCGAAGGCGATCAGGCTGTCGCCCGACGCGATCGACGGCAGGTACTTCGTCTTCTGCTCGTCGGTCCCGCCGAGGATGATCGGGAACGAGCCGAGGGCGTTGACCGCGTAGGCGACCCCGACCCCGCCGCAGGCCCGGGACAGCTGCTCGATGACCAGGCAGAGGTTGAGCACGCCCGAGTCCTGGCCGCCGTACTCCTTGGGGATCCACACCCCGGTCAGGCCGTAGGACTTGAGCGCCTCGAGGATCTCCCAGCCGTACTCGCCGGTCCGGTCGAGCTCGGCCGCGGCGGGCCGGACGTACTTCTCCGCCACCTCGCGCGCCCGGTCCTGGTAGTCGAGGTTCTCCGTGCTCAGCAGCTCGCGCATGGTCGCCTCCTCCGTCGGTCAGGTGGCCGCCATTCTCGCACACCACCCCGCGTCCGCGTCCGCGTCCGTGTCCGAGTCCGCGTTCGTGTCCGATGGCAGCGGCAGCGACAGCTGCCGCGGCAAGCCCTCAAGCCCTCAAGCCCTCAAGCCCTCAAGCCCTCAAGCCCTCAAGCCCTCCTGGCGGGCTACGACCTCCGGATTGACGGTCGAGCGACGGGTGCCGGTCCTCACCCCACCGCCTCGACCAGGCCGAAGGTCCGACGCCGATCGTGGAACCAGGCGACGGCGTCGTCGAGGTCGTCGGGGGCGAAGTCGGGCCACAGCCGGTCGGTGAAGCGAAGCTCGGCGTAGGCCGCCTGCCAGAGCAGGAAGTTCGACAGCCGGCGCTCGCCGCCGGTCCGGATCAGCAGGTCGACCGGTGGCGTGTCGGCGGTGTCGAGCGCGCGCGCAAAGGCGGCGCCGTCGATGTCGTGCGGTCGTAGCTTGCCTTCGGCGACCAGCCCGGCGAGCCGCCGCGACGCGCGGACGATCTCGTCGTGGCCGCCGTACGACAGGGCGAGGGTCAGGCGCATGCCGGTGGCGCCCCTTGTCGACGCCACGGCACGGTCGAGCGGCCTGCGTGCCCTCGCCGGCAGCCGGTCGAGATCGCCGATCGCGGCCAGCTCGATCGAGCTGCCCCGGAGCTCCGGCTCCTGCTCGGCGAGAAAGCGGACGAGCAGCTCCATCAGCCCCTGGACCTCGAGCGCCGGTCGTCCCCAGTTCTCGGTCGAGAAGGCGAACAGAGTCAGGTACCGCAGCCCGGCCTCCCGGCAGTGGCTCACGACCCGTTGCACCGCCGCCGCCCCCTGGCGGTGTCCGGCGAGGCGCGGCAGCCCGCGGAGGCCCGCCCAACGCCCGTTCCCGTCCATGATGATCGCCACGTGACGCAGGGTTTGACCATCCATGGCTCGAGGGTGGCCCCGCGGCGTGGACCGGGTGCGGCCCGATCGTGGCCGTTTCGAGGCGGCGCACCGTACGGTCCCACGGTGGTATCCTGCGGAGGTCGCCCAGTGGGAGGGTCATGACCGTCAAGAACTACCGGGTGCTCGCCCCCAGCGCCATCACCTCGGCCAACATCGCCGCCGGCTTCATGGCGATGGTCGCGGCGGCCGACGGTCGCTTCGAGCTGAGCGTCTACCTGCTGGTGGTCGCGATCCTCTGCGACGTGCTCGACGGCACGATCGCCCGGCTGCTCGGCGCGACCAGCGACTTCGGCCAGGAGATGGACAGCTTCTCCGACGCCATCTCGTTCGGCGTCGCCCCCGCCCTGCTCGTCTACCTGGCGGTGCTGCGGCCGCTCGGCTTCTGGGGTCTCGTCATCAGCCTGGTCTATCTTCTCTCCGGGGTCGCCCGGCTGACCCGCTTCGTTTTGACCAGCGACGCCCACGTCAAGGAGCTGCGGACCACCGGGACGCCGATCCCGATCGCCGCCGGCTATGTCATGGCGGCGGTGCTGATGCGCGACAGCATGGCCGCCGAGGTCGTTGTTGTCGTCGTCCTCGTCATGTCGCTGCTCATGGTGTCGCGGGTCCGGCTGCCCAACTTGAAGGGCCGGAACCTGGTCAGCGCGATGCTGCTGGTCGGGATCGTCAACTACCTGATGGTCGTGGGGTGGCCGAGCTGGATCACGATCGCCTGGTGGAACGTCTGGAACGTCGCCATCCTGCTCGCCGCGCGGCACCGCGACGATCGGTTCGAGGCGCGCTCGACGGGCTGACCGGGGCTCACCCCGGCGGCGTCAGAGCTCGCGCGCCATGCTCGGTCTCGGCCCCGGCTGGGCGAGGATCCGGGCGATCGGCCGCAGCCCGAGCCACCACTGCTCGAGGGGCCGCTGGTGCTCCGCGTCGACCATCCGCGGCAGGTCGCGCAGGTCGATGATCCGGGTCGTGCCGCCGTCGAGCCCGATCGCCGACGCCGAGGCGCGACCGTGGGTCGCCTCGTCGATGAGGTGGTTGATGCAGCGCTTGGCGAGCCGGGTCGCGAGGATCCGGTCGAAGGGCGTCGGGCTGCCCCCCTGCTGGAGGTGGCCGAGGATCGCCTGCCGTACCTCGAACAGATCGCCCCCCTCCTCCTCGAACAACCGGGCCATGAAGGGCGTGGTGTAGGTCGAGTTGGTCTCCTCGTTGCGGATGATCAGGCCGAGCCGCTTGCCGCTCTTGAAGCCGTGCACGAGGTGGTCGAGGTCGGCCTTGAGGTCGGCCAGCGACACCCCCTCCTCGTGCAGGTAGACCCGCTCGGCGCCGGTCGACAGCCCGCCCATGAGAGCGAGATAGCCGCAGTACCGGCCCATCACCTCGACGACGAAGCAGCGGTTCGAGGCGACCGCCGACTGCTTGATCTTGTCGACCGCCTCGACGATCGAGTTGAGCGCGGTGTCGGCGCCGACGCTGAGCTCCGATCCGGGGAGGTTGTTGTTGATCGTCGCGGGCAGGCACAACATCGGGATGTTGAAGGCCGGGAAGGCCTCGCGCTTGCCGAGGAAGCGGAAGGCGGTCTCGTAGGCCGTCCACCCGCCGATGATCAGCATCGCGTCGACCCGACGGTCCTCGAGGGTCCGCGCGATGGTGTAGTAGTCGTGACCGGTCGGGATCTTGCGGTTGATACCGAGCTCGCAGCCGCCGCGCGAGGTCCAGCCGCGGACGCTCATCCAGCCGAGCTCGTCGATCCGGCCCTCGAGCAGACCGGCGAGGCCGTTGCGGACCCCGAGCATGACGTGACCGGCGTCGAGACCGAGGCGAACCGCGGCGCGGACCGCGGTGTTCATCCCGGGCGCGGGTGCGCCCGAGTGGAGGACCGCGATCCGCAACCGTCGCTGGTCGGGCCGCGGGGGGCTGGGCAGGGAGCGAAGCAGGGTCGAGAGGGTCTCGAGGTTGTCCGAGAAGCTCCCGCCGCGCAGGCGCAGCGCGTCGGCGTGCCGGCCCTCGGCGATCGCCCGGGTCGCCGCCTCGGACTGCTCGACGCAGTGGGCGAGGGGCAGCTGCTGGATGCGGTTGTTGCGGACGCCGATCAACTGAGGGGGGTCGCCCGACTCGGCGGCGAGCACCTGCTCGACCGCCGCGTGCCCGAGCAGGGTGCTCATCGTCCGGTCGAAGGCGCTGGGCGCGCCGCCCCGCTGGACGTGGCCGAGGATGGTCAGCCGGACCTCCTCGGCGAGGCCCCGCTCGAGCGCGTCACGGACCTCGGAGGAGGAGATCGGCCTGCCGTGCCGATCGTGAGCCCCCTCCGCGACGACGACGATGCTGTCGCGGCGGCCCGCCAGCCGCCCGGCGCGCAGGCGGTCGCACAGCCGCTGCGGCCACTCGTCGTCCTCGGGCGGCTGCTCCGGGATGAAGACCGCGTCGGCGCCGGTGGCGAGCGCGCTCATCAGCGCGAGGTAGCCGCAGTTGCGACCCATGACCTCGACCACGAAGGTCCGCTGGTGGCTCGCCGCGGTGCTCGAGAGGGCGTCGATCGCCTGGGTGATCCGGTGCAGCGCGGTGTCGGCGCCGATCGTCATGTCGGTGCCGTAGAAGTCGTTGTCGATCGAGCCGGCGAGCCCGGTGAGGACGATGCCCGGACGAGCCTCGGCGTCGTGGGTCGAGAGCCTTCCGGCGGCGATCAGGGCGGCGACGTGGTCGTGCCACTCGCGGTGGAGCAGGTGGGCGGCGGTCAGGCTGCCGTCGCCGCCGATCACGATGAGCCGCGAGACGCCGTGCTCGATGAGGTTGCGGACCGCCGCCTGACGGCCCTCGAGCGAACGGAACTCGGGGCAGCGGGCGCTGCCGATGACGGTGCCGCCGAGGTGGAGGATGCCGCCCACCGACTCCCAGTCCATCGGCCGGAAGTGCTCGCCGCCCGACACGAGACCGCGCAGGCCCTCGCTCACCGCCACCACCTCGACCCCGCGATCGAGGGCCGTGCGTACGACGGCACGGATCGCCGGGTTCATCCCGGGCGCGTCGCCACCCGAGGTGAGGATGGCGAGGCGTTCGTGGCGAATAGCGGGTGCTGCGGGCATCGGCGCTCCCTCCGCGCGGAGCCGGTATTCTACACAACGGGCACGATGCCGGACGCAGGCCGGTCCCCGGCTGCGCTGGCCGCTTGACCCGGCGCTCGGAAGCGGCGAGACTCTCTGCCATGAACGAGCTCGTGCTGATCGTCGACGACGAGGAGGGCATCCTCACGACCATGGCCCAGGTGCTCGGCGACCAGGGCTTCCGGACGCTGACCACGACGAGCGGCGCCGAGGCCCTCGATCTGTACCGCGAGCACCGTCCGGACGTGGTCTTCCTCGACATCTGGCTGCCCGACAAGGACGGCCTCGAGGCGCTCCAGGCGATCCTCGAGCTCGACCCCGGCGCCCTGGTCGTCATGATGTCGGGCCACGGGACGTCGTCGACGGCGGTCAAGTCGATCAAGATGGGCGCCCAGGACTACCTCGAGAAGCCGCTGTCCTACGACCAGACCGTGGCGGCGGTGCGCGAGGCCCTCGAGACCCGTGCGCGACGGCTCGCCACGGCGGAGGGCGGCGTCCTCGAGGCGAGCCGCCACCAGCCGATCGGCGAGCTCGAGCCTCCGCCGGACCTGCCGCTGCTCGTCGAGACGGGGCGGCCGCAACGGACGATCGCCAAGCCGAGCGTGATCTACGGTCTCGGGCTGCACTCGGGCGGCCGCACCGGGATGGTCCTCCAGCCGCTGCCGCCGGACTCGGGCATCCACTTCCTGACGCTACCCGCCGGCAACGTCATCCCGGCCCACATCCGCGCGGTCGCCGAGACCGACTACGCGACGACGATCACCCGCTCGGGCGAGCACATCAGGACCGTCGAGCACCTCCTGTCGGCGCTCCACGCCTGCGGCATCGGCAATTTGCTGGTCAAGGTGCACGGCGAGATTCCGGTGCTCGACGGGTCGGCGCTCGGCTTTCTGGAGCGGATCGAGGAGATCGGCGTGCTCGAGCAGGACCGGCCGGTGCGGGAGATCGTCATCGACCGGGTGTGGGAGCTCGGCAACGGCGGTGACAAGCGGCTGACCATCGAGCCGGCCGAGGTCTTCTCGGTGTCCTACCTGCTGCGCTATCCGAAGCCGATCGGCGAGCAGTTCTACGACTTCGTCATGACCGACTGCGAGGCCTATCGGCGCGAGATCGCGCCCGCCCGTACCTTCGGCTTCGTCCGCGACATCAAGATGCTCAACGAGCTCGGTTTGGGGGGCGGCGGACGCCTCGACAACTTCATCATGGTCGGCGACGACGAGGTCGTGAACACCGAGCTGCGCTTCCCCGACGAGTTCGTGCGGCACAAGATCCTCGACATCATCGGCGACCTCTACCTGCTCGGCTACCCGGTCCGCGGCAAGGTCACGGCCCGCCTGACCGGACACCGGGACAACATCGCGCTGCAGCGCGCGATCCTCGCGGACCTCGGCGCGTGACCGGCGGACGCGATCGGCGGGTCGGGCAGCGGTAGGCGCCATGCCGACCGACGACCCACGCCTCGCGATCTCGGCGGACGAGGCCTGCCGACGGGCCGGCCTGGCCGCGTTTCCCGCGTTGAACCGCGACCCGCATGCCCGCGGGGTCGGGCTCGAGCCCGAGCTCTTCCCGATCGAGGTCAGCGCCACCGGCCAGCCGCGCGGCCGGCTGCGGCTGACCCGCCCGGGCGGCCTCGGCGTGGTCGAGGCGATCGACGCGATGGTCCCCGGCTCGGGCTCGCTCAGGCCGCGGGTCGGGCGCCCGCCGCACTCCTTCTTCTACCCGTTGGCCAACGGCGGCCGGCTCACCTTCGAGCCGGGCGCCCAGGTCGAGCACTCGACCGCGGTCCAGCCGAGCGCGGCCGCGGCGGTCGCCGACGTCGGCGCGGTGATCGGCGAGCTCCGCCGGGGCTTCGCCTCGCACGGCGTCCGCCTCGCCGCGGTCGGCCTCGACGTCTGGCACGACGTCGACGAGGTGCCCCAGCAGCTGCGCGCCGGCCGCTACACCGCCCAGGCCGCCTACTACCGGCTGCGCGGCCACTGGGGGGCGGTCATGATGCGCAACACCGCGAGCCTCCAGGTCAACCTCGACCTCGGGCCCGAGGGGGTGTGGCAGGAGCGCTGGCTCCTCGCCAACCTGATCAGCCCGTTGCTCACCGCGACCTTCGCCTGCAGCCCTGGAGAGGGCGCGATCTCGTCGCGGGCGCGGGCGTGGCAGGAGCTCGACCCGACCCGGAGCGGTTTCCCGGCGCGTCTCGTCGACGGCTCGGGCGCCGATCCGCGCGACGAGTGGGGCGCCGCCGCCCTCGCGGCGGACGTGATGCTGATCCGGCTGTCGGAGGAGCGCTTCACCACCGGCTTCCCGGGGCTGACCTTTGCCGACTGGATCGCCGACGGCCACCCGCGCTACGGCTGGCCGACCGCGGCCGATCTCGACTACCACCTGACGACGCTGTTCTTCGAGGTCCGGCCGCGCGGCTTTCTCGAGCTGCGGGCCGGGGAGGCGGTGCCCGACGCCATCCGACCGGCCCAGGTCGTGCTCTCGTCGGCGCTGCTCTACGACGAGCGGGCGCGGGCCGATGCGCTGGCGCTGCTCGCCGACCGCCGGTCGGAGCTCGTCGAGCTGTGGCGCCGGGCCGCCGCGGACGGCGTTCACGACGACGAGCTCAGGGCGCTGGCCTGCCGGCTGTGGGAGATCGGGCTCGACGGCGCCCGGCGCCTCGGCGACGGATGGGTCGGCGCCGACAACCTCGCGCTGACCGAGCGCTTCCTCGAGCACGAGACCGCCCGCGGACGGGTGCCCGGCGACCGGCTCGCCGAGCTGCTCGCGGACGACCCCGCCCGGGCCCTCGCCTGGGCGTCGTCCGCGCCCTGAGAGCGGGCGGCGGGAGGGCCCGGACCATGCTCTTCGACTCCGCCCACGACCGCTTCATCCGCCGCGGCGGCACCCTCGAGCAGACCCCGGCGTGGCGGGCCCTGGCCGAGCACTTCGACCACGTCAAGGACCTCGAGATGAGGCGGCTGTTCGACGACGAACCCGACCGATTCGCGCGCTTCTCGCTCGAGCTCGGGCCGCTGCTTCTCGACTACTCGAAGCACCGGATCACCGCCGAGACCATCGCCCTGCTCGTCGACCTCGCGCGTGCCGCGGGCGTCCCGGAGGCGGTCTCGGCGATGCTCGGCGGAGAGCGGGTCAACTGGACCGAGGACCGGGCGGCGCTCCACGTCGCGCTGCGCGACCGCTCGGGACGGCCGGTCGAGGTCGACGGGGTCGACGTGATGCCGGCCGTCCACCGGGTGCTCGATCAGATGCGGGCGTTCTCCGACGCGGTGCGCAAAGGAAGATGGCTCGGCGCCACCGGCACGCCGATCCGCACCGTCGTCAACCTCGGCATCGGCGGCTCGGATCTCGGGCCGGTGATGATCACTCGGGCGCTCGGCGCCTTCCACGACGGCCCCGAGGTGCGCTTCGTCTCGAACGTCGACGCGAGCGACTTCGTCGAGACGACCCGCGACCTCGAGCCGGCCGAGACGCTGTTCGTCGTCGCCTCGAAGACCTTCACCACCCAGGAGACGATGACCAACGCCCGGACCGCCCGGAGCTGGCTGGTCGAGGCCCTCGGCGAGGCCGCGGTGGCCCGGCACTTCGTCGCCCTTTCGACCAACCGCGAGGCGGTGGCGGCGTTCGGGATCGACCCGGCGAACGTGTTCGAGTTCTGGGACTGGGTCGGCGGTCGCTACTCGAGCTGGTCGGCGATCGGGCTGACCATCGCGATCGCGGTCGGCTTCGACCGCTTCCTCGAGCTCCTCGAGGGGGCGCACGCGATGGACCGTCACCTCGCCGAGGCGCCGCTCGAGGCCAACATCCCGGCGATCATGGCCCTGCTCGGCATCTGGTACCGCAACTTCTTCGGGGCCGCCAGCCACGCCGTCCTGCCCTACGACCAGTACCTCGACCGCTTCCCGGCCTATCTCCAGCAGGCGGACATGGAGTCGAACGGCAAGTCGGTCGACCGCGACGGCCGCCGGGTCGGCTATGCGACCGGACCGGTCGTCTGGGGAGAGCCCGGGACCAACGGTCAGCACGCCTTCTTCCAGCTCATCCACCAGGGGACCGAGCTCATTCCGTGCGACTTCATCGGCGCGGTCAACCCGGCCCACCCGATCGGCGACCACCACGCCACGCTGATGGCGAACCTGCTCGCCCAGACTGAGGCGCTGATGCGCGGCCGGACCGAGGCCGAGGCCCGGGCCGAGCTCGAGGGGGCCGGCCTGGATGCCGAGGCGGTCGCCGCGCTGGCCCCCCACAAGGTGTTTCCCGGCAACCGGCCGTCCTCGACGATCCTCCTCGACCGGCTGACCCCGCGCAGCCTCGGCATGCTCATCGCGGCCTATGAGCACAAGATCTTCGTCCAGGGTGTGATCTGGCGGGTCAACAGCTTCGACCAGTGGGGGGTCGAGCTCGGCAAGGTCCTCGCCCGGACCATCCTCGCCGAGGAGCAGGCCCTCCTCGCCGGCCGCGATGTCGACCTCAGCCGCCACGACAGCAGCACGGCAGGGTTGTTGCGGAGATTCGCGGAGCGGACGGAGTAATCCCAGGTGACGCCCGCCACCGATCTCGCCTCCCGCCGCTGGCTGGTGCTCGGCGCCTCGGTCGTCGCCTTCTTCGCGATCGGCGCGACCTTCTTCGTGGTGCCGCCGCTGGTCCCCGAGCTGGTTGCCCGCTTCGGGCTGTCGCACTTCCAGATCGGCCTCCTGATGGGCGCCATCAGCTTCCCGGCGGTGGTCCTGGCGATCCCGGTCGGGCTCGCCGTCGACCGGTGGCGGCCGCGCCGCGCCGGCATCGCCTCGCTGTCGCTCATGGTCGCGGGCGCGGTGCTCTTCGCGACCGCGCCGAGCTTCCCCCTGCTCTTCGCCGGTCGGCTGCTGTTCGGGGTCGGCGGGCTCGTCGTCAACCTGCTCCTCGCCCGGCTGCTCACGACTGCCTTCGCCGGTCGTGAGCTCGCCCTGGCGATGGGGGTCTTCATGGCGACCTACCCGGCGAGCATGATCACCGTGTTCTCGCTCCAGCCGGTGCTGCTCGGCGGCCTCGGTCTGCGCGGCGAGCTGCTTCTCCTCGCCGCCCTGGCGGCGCTCGCCATCCCGCTGTTCGCGGTCGCGGTCGGCGCCACCGACGGCGGCGACCCGGCACACGCACCCCGCCGGGTGTCGCTGGCCGTCGGCCGTCCGCTCGTCGCCCTCGCCGCCGCCTGGATGCTCTTCTTCGCGGTCCACACCTCGGTGCTGACCTTCGCCCCCGAGTGGGCCGGTGGTGGACCGTCGGCCCTCCTCGTCGTGACCCTGGTGATGTGGGTGGCGATGATCGGCTCGCCGGTCGTCGGGACGCTCATCGACCGGATCGCCGGCCCGAACCGCTGGCTCCTCGCCGGCCACCTCGTCCAGGCGGCCGCCCTCCTCGCCATGGCCTCGGGAGCGGTTAGCCCGCACCCCGCGATGCTCGGCGTCGGTCTCGCCGCGGCCCTCGTCCCGACCGCCGCGTACGCGCTTCCCGCCCTCCTCATCGCCCCCGAGCGGGTCGGCTACGCCTTCGGCTTCATCACCGTGTTCTCCAACCTCGGGACGATCGTCGGTCCGGCGGTCTCCGGCCGGCTGCTCGACGGGACCGGGTCGTGGACGATGGTGTGGGCCCTGCTCGCCGCGGTCGCGACGGCCGCCGTCGGCTTCGGTGCGCTCGCCCGGCCGGGACCGCTCGCCGTCAGAGGAAGTCGAGCCGCGGCACCCGCGGGATGAGCCCTTCGCGAGCGGCCCGCTCGAGAAAGGCGGTCACACCGGCCCGCCCGCGCTCGCCATAGTCGACGGTCAGCTGGTTGACGTACATGCCGACGAAGCGGTCGGCCTTGTCGCGGTCGAGGCCGCGGCCGTAGTCGAGGGCGTAGTCGAGGGCGGCGTCGCGGTGCTCGAGGGAGTAGACGATCGACGCCTTGAGGAGCCGTGCGACGTCGTGCATCGCCGGCTCGCCGAGGTCGCGGCGGACGACGTTTCCGCCGAGCGGCAGCGGCAGCCCGCCGGTCTGCTCCGCCCACCAGACGCCGAGGTCGACCAGGTTGACGAGGCCCTCGTCCCGCCAGGTCAGCTGTCCCTCGTGGATCACGACCCCGGCGTCGACCTCGCCGCGGAGGACCGCCGGGCCGATCGCGTCGAAGGGGAGCACTCGGGTGCGCAGGCCGGGGTTCCACATCCGTAGCGCGAGGGCCGCCGAGGTCAGGGCGCCGGGGATGGCGACGGTGACCGACCCGAGCCTCTCGGCGGGGATCTCCTCGCGGGCGACCAGGACCGGGCCATAGCCGTCGCCCATCGAGGCGCCCGATCCGAGCAGGGCATAGCGGTCGTCGAGGTGGGCGTAGGCGTGGATCGACACCGCCGTGACCTCGTAGGTGCCCGAGTGCGCCTCCCGGTTGAGGGTCTCGATGTCGGACAGGATGTGCTCGAACTCGTACGCGCCGGTGTCGACGAGCCCCTTGGCGAGGGCGTAGAACATGAAGGCGTCGTCGGAGTCGGGCGAGTGCGCCACGCGGATCAGGGTCATCGGACCTCCCGGGTCGAGGCGGTAGTGTAACGGTTCCCGTGCGCCCTTCCATGTGGCCGCGCCAGTGGCAGCGACAGCTGCCGCGGCAAGCCCTCAAGCCCTCAAGCCCTCAAGCCCTCGCCTCTTGACAGAGTCAAACGGATGTTTCATATTGCCGTTTGAAACAGATGTTTGGAGCTCGATTGGAACCCCGACCACACCATGACAGCGCGGTGACCGAGGCCCAGGAGACCCGCGAGCGGATTCTCGAGGTCGCCCAACGGCTGTTCGCCGAGCGCGGTCTCGAAGCGACCTCGGTGCGCGACATCACGAGCGAGGCCGGCTGCAACGTGGCCGCGGTGAACTACCACTTCGGCGGCAAGGAGAGCCTCTACGTCGAGGCCTTCCGGGCGATGCTCGGCCCGCTGCGCGACCAGCGGATGGCGATGATCGACGAGCTGATGGCCCGTGCTCCGGCGCCGACCCTCGAGGAGTACCTGGCGAGGTTCGCCGAGGGCTTCCTCGAGCCGCTCGCCGACGAGAGCCTGGGGCGGCGATTCATGCTCTTCGTCAGCCGGGAGATCACCGATCAGAAGCTCCCGACCGGGCTCTTCCTCGACGAGTTCATCCGTCCGCTCATCACCCGGGCGGTCTCGTCGCTCGACCGGGTCGGCGTGCCGATGACGCCCGAGCAGTCCTTCTACTGCATCTTCTCGCTCATCGGACAGCTGCTCCACGCGGTCAAGGGCCAGCACATGAGCGAGCAGCTCGAGCGGACCGGCGCGGCCTCCTTTGACCTCGGGGGCTTCATCGAGCACTTCGTCCGGTTCTCGGCGGCCGGGATCCGGGCCTGTGCGCTGGGTGCTCCGATTCCGGAGACGGTGTTGACCGGCAGGGAGAGCTGACATGGGATCACGAGCCGGATCGCTGATATCGCTTCTCGGCGCCGGCGTCCTCGCGCTCGGCGCGGGCGCCTGCACCCTCGGCCCCGAGCCCGAGCGACCGATCACCGCCGTCGATGTCGGAGATACCTACGTCTTCGCCGCCGACCAGGCCGGGTCCGAGCTCCCCGAGGTCTCGCCGTGGTGGCGGACCTTCGGCGACCCGGCGACCACCGAGCTCGTCGAGCTCGCCCTCGCCCAGAACACCGACCTCCGGGTGGCGGCGGCGAGGGTGCTCGAGGCCGAGGCCAACCTCCAGCGGGCCGGGGGCGCACGGCTGCCCCAGATCGGCTTCGGGATCAGCGGGTCGGAGCAGCGCAGCTCCTTCGTCCTGCCCCAGGTCGGACGGATCGACGTCGAGTCGACGACCTACGCCTACAACCTCAACATCGCCTGGCAGGCCGATCTCTTCGGCCGGCTCAAGCGGACCCGGCAGGCCCAGTGGGCGAGCCTGCTCGCCGAGGAGGCCGCCCGCGAAGCGGTGATCCACGCGGTCGTCGCCTCGGTCGTCCGGGCGCGGGTGCTGCTCGCCACGGCGTCTCGCGCCCTCGGCATCAACCGAGACATTACCGCGAGCTGGGAGGCGACCACGAGGACCGTCGAGAGGCGATACCGCGCCGGGATCGCCAGCGCGGTCGAGCTCCACCTGGCGCGCGAGAACCTGGCCGCGACCCGCGCCTCCGAGGTCGTCATCGCCGGCCAGCTCGAGCAGGCGAAGCTCGCCCTCGACGTGCTGGTCGGCCGTCGCCCGGGCAGCGGTCCGGCGCTGCCCGAGACGCTGCCCGAGCTTCCCGACCTCGCGCCGGTCCCGGTCGGGCTGCCGGTCGGGCTGCTCGACCGCCGTCCCGACCTGCGTCAGGCCGAGCACCGGCTCGCCGCCGCGACCTACGGTGTCGGCGCCGCCCTCGCCAGCCTCTACCCGGACCTCAGCCTGACCGGCTCGGTCGGTGAGAACGGCGACCGGGTCAACGACCTCGACCTCACGGGCTTCATCTACAACGTCGTCGGCAACCTGACCGGACCGTTGTTCGCCGGTGGTCAGCGGCGCGCCGATGTGGCCGCCGCGAGAGCGCGGGCCGAGCAGGCCGCCGCCGCCTATGCGGGGGTGGTGCTCAACGCGCTCAGGGAGGTCGAGGACGCGCTCGTCGTGGGCGAGGCGACGGTCGCAGCCAACGCCCTCACCACCGAGCGTGTCGCCGAGGCGCGGGCCGCCGACGGCATCGCGAAGGAGCGCTACCAGCGCGGCGTCGAGGGTCTGCTCACCGTGCTCGAGACCGAGCGACGGTTGCGGCTCGCCGAGCAGGCCGGCATCACCAGCACCGCCGATGTCTGGAGCGCACGGATCGACCTCCACCTCGCCCTCGGGGGCGACTGGGGCACCAAGCTCGACCGATCCGCCGAGGATGATTCGGCGGCCGAGGCCGAGTCGGAGAATCACGAACGATCGGCTCGAGTGGACTCGATTCATCATTCATCACCCATCATTCCGAACTCAGACGGGGTTTTCTGATGTCCAGCAACGCCGCCAAGACCGTCGCCCCGATCACTGTCGTCGTCATCGGCATCGTCGCCGCCGTCCTCCTCGCCTCGGCCCGCCGCACTCCGGAACGGGTCGAGCGGCCGGCCCTCGGTCCCCTGGTCGAGGTCACCCAGGCGCGAGAGACCTCCGTTGGGGTCATCGTGACCGGGCACGGCGAGGTTGTGCCGAGCGTCGCCGTCGATCTCGTTCCCCAGGTCGCGGGCCAGGTGATCGAGGTCCACCGGTCGCTGGTCCCGGGCGGCTTCTTCCGGGCGGGTGAGGTGTTGGTGACCATCGACCCTCGCGACTACGAGCTCGCCCTCGACCGGGCCGAGGCGGCGGTCGCGCGGGCCGTCGTCGGGCTCGAGCGCGAGCGGGCCGAGGCCGAGGTGGCCCGCCAGGAGTGGGACGACCTCCACCCCGGCGAAGCGCCGACCGGACTGGTGGTCCGCGAGCCCCAGGTCCGCCAGGCCGAGGCGGAGCTCGCCGCGGCCGAGGCCGACCTCGCCGTCGCCCGGCTCAACCTCGAGCGGACAAGGCTGACGGTGCCGTTCGACGGCGTCGTCGTGTCGGAGAGCGTCGATGTCGGCCAGTACGTGGGCGGTGCGAGCCGGGTGGCGAGGGTGTTCGGGACGGCGACGGTCGAGGTTCGCGTGCCCCTGAGCGGCGGCGAGCTCGAGTGGTTCGACGTTCCGGCCCGGGCCGGGGACGCCGGCAGCCGGGTCGAGATCAGCACCGGCGCCGGTAGCTCCCGGTCGACGTGGTCCGGACGGGTGACCCGGATGGAGGCCCAGGTCGACCAGAGCTCGAGGATGGTCCACGTGGTGGTCGAGGTTCGCGACCCCTACGACACCCGGAGCAACCGCACGGCGCTGCTCCCGGGGACCTTCGTCGACGTCCGAATCCTCGGTCGCGAGCTCGCCGATGTCGTCCCGGTGCCGCGCTACGCGGTCCGCGAGGGCGGTCGGGTCTGGGTGTATGCGGACGGCCGGCTCGAGATCCGCGAGGTCGAGGTCCTCCGGTCCGACCGCGAGCAGGCGCTGGTCGGATCCGGCCTGGCGCCCGGCGAGCTGGTGATCGTCAGCGCCCTCGACGCGGTCACCGACGGGATGGTCGTGCGCAACGCGGCCGACCAGGGCGGGCCGACCGACGATCCCGCCACAAACCTCGCCGAAGAGCCGGCGGGAGCGTGAGATGAGGGACTCGCGGCGCGGCCCGCTCGCCTGGTTCGCCGCCAACCACGTGGCGGCCAACATCCTGATGGTCTTCATTCTGGCCTCGGGCGCTCTCGCGCTGGCGCGGGTCGTCATCGAGGTCTTCCCCGAGATCGAGACCGACACGATCACCATCCGGGTGCCCTACCGCGGAGCGACGCCCGCCGAGGCCGAGGAGGGCGTGTGCGTCCGCGTCGAGGAGGCGATCGCCTCGATCGAGGGGATCAAGCGCGTCCGCGCGGTGGCGCAGGAGAACCTCGGAACCGTGGTCGTCGAGCTCGACGAGGACGCCGACGACCGCAAGGTCCTCGACGACGTCAAGGCGGCGGTCGACCGGATCGAGACCTTCCCGGTCGAGACCGAGAAGCCGATCGTCTCGGAGACCGACACCCGCCGACGGGTGATCACGGTGGTGCTCCACGGGAAGGCCTCGGAGAAGACCCTCAAGGCGCTCGCCGAGCGGGTGCGCGACGAGCTCACCGCCCGAAACGGCGTGTCGATGGTCGAGATCGCCGGGGTGCGGAGCTACGAGATCTCGATCGAGGTGTCGGAGGAGGCGCTGCGTAGGTACGGTCTGAGCTTCGACCAGGTGGCGAGCGCCGTCGCCACGTCGTCGCTCGACCTCCCGGGCGGAGCGGTCAAGACCAAGGGCGGTGAGATCCTGCTTCGCACCAAGGGCCAGCGCTACCGGGGCGCCGAGTTCGAGAGCATCGTCGTGGTGACCCGACCCGACGGCACCCAGGTCCGCCTCGACGACGTCGCCACGGTCGTCGACGGCTTCGAGGACACCGACACGGTGTCGCGCTTCGACGGCCGTCGCGCCGCGCTCATCCAGGTCTACCGGGTGGGCGACGAGGGCGCCCTCGAGGTCACCCGACTGACCAAGGACTACATCGCCGAGCTCGCTCCCTCGCTGCCCGAGGGCGTCGAGGTCGACACCTGGGACGACGACTCGATCATCCTCAAGCAGCGGATCGGACTGCTGCTCGGCAACGCGCGGTTCGGGCTGGTCCTCGTGTTCGTCTGCCTGGCCCTGTTCCTCGACATGCGGCTCGCCTTCTGGGCGACGATGGGCATCCCGATCTCGTTCCTCGGCGGGCTCTGGCTGCTCCCGCAATTCGGCGTCACGATCAACATGATCTCGCTCTTCGCCTTCATCGTGGTGCTGGGCATCGTCGTCGACGATGCGATCGTGGTCGGCGAGAACATCTTCAACTACCTCGAGAGCGGGATGAAGCCGATCGACGCGGCGGTGCGAGGGGTCCGCGAGATGGCCATGCCGGTCACCTTCGCGGTCCTCACGACGGTCGCGGCGTTCGCTCCACTGCTCTTCGTCGACGGGAGGATGGGCAAGGTGATGTACCAGATCCCGCTGGTCGTCATCATGGTGCTCGTGACCTCGCTCGTCGAGGCCCTGCTCATCCTGCCCGCCCACCTGTCCGGCGACGGCGCGCTCTTCCACCGGGTGGTCGGCCCGATCCTCGGTCCCGTCGAGCGGGTGCAGGCTCGGGTTCAGGACCTGCTCCGGCGCTGGATCGCCGGGCCCTACCGCTCGACCCTCTCGCTTGCCCTCGAGTGGCGCTACCTGACGGTCGCTCTGTCGGCCGTCGTCCTGCTGCTCAGTGTGGCGCTGGTCGCCGGCGGCTTCGTCAAGTTCAGCTTCATGCCCAAGGTCGACGCCGACAACATGATCGCGCTGCTCACCATGCCTCAGGGAACTCCCGTCGAGCAGACCGAGGCGGTGCTGGCGCGGATCGAGAACGCCGCGGTCGCGCTGGCGGCCGAGGTCGACGAGGGGCAGCCCGACGACAGCCCGTCGGTCCTCCGCCACGTCTCGACCACGGTCGGCCAGCACCCGACCGGCGCCGGCCACGGTCCGATGGCGGCGCGGTCGTCGGGCGGAGACTCCTCGCACCTCGGCGAGGTCAACATCGAGCTGCTCGGCGCCGAGGACCGGAGCGTCTCCTCGGCCGACCTCGTCCGGCGATGGCGCGAGATGGTCGGCGAGGTGCCGGGGGCGGTGTCCCTGACCTTCCAGGCCAACCTCTTCTCGGCGGGCGACCCGATCAGCGTCCAGCTGTCCCACCGCGACTTCGACGTGCTGCTCGCCGCGGTCGAACGCCTCAAGGGGACGATCGCCGAGTACCCGGGCGCCCGGGACGTGGCCGACAGCTTTCTCGCCGGCAAGAAGGAGCTCAAGCTGAGCCTGACCCCGGAGGGCCGCGCCTCCGGTCTCACCCTTTCCGATCTCGCACGCCAGGTCCGCGCCGGCTTCTACGGCCAGGAGGTCCAGCGGGTCCAGCGCGGTCGCGACGACATCCGCGTGATGGTCCGCTACCCCGAGGAGGAGCGGCGGTCGCGAGGCGACATCGACGCGATGCGGATCCGCCTGCCCGACGGCTCCGAGGTGCCCTTCACCACCGTCGCCGAGGTCGAGGAGGGGCGAGGCTACGCGGTCATCAACCGCACCGACCGGCGGCGGGTGGTCACCGTGACCGCAGATGTCGAGGAGTCGGTGGCCAACGCCAACGAGATCTCGGCCGACCTCCGCGGCGCCGTGCTGCCGGCGCTCGTCGACGACTTTCCAGGGCTGAGCTTCGACTTCGAGGGCGAGCAGCGCGAGCAGCGCGAGTCGCTCGACAGCATGAAGCTCAACTTCGTGGTCGCCCAGCTCGCGATCTTCGCCCTGCTCGCGATTCCCTTCCGGTCCTACATCCAGCCGCTGATCATCATGTCGGCGATCCCCTTCGGCCTGATCGGCGCCGTTCTCGGGCACATGCTCATGGGGCTCGACCTGACCATGCTCTCGATGTTCGGGATGGTCGCCCTGAGCGGCGTCGTGGTCAACGACTCGCTCATCCTCATCGACCTCGTCAACCGGATGCGGGCCGAGGGCGCATCGGTCGACCAGGCGGTCCGCGAGGCCGGCGAGCGCCGGTTTCGGCCGATCATCCTGACCACCGCGACGACCTTCCTCGGTCTGACCCCGATGATCTTCGAGACCAGCATGCAGGCGAGGTTCCTGGTTCCGATGGCGGTGAGCCTGGGCTATGGCATCGTCTTCGCGACCGCGATCACCCTGATCCTCGTCCCGGTGCTCTACCGGATCGTCGAGGACGTCCGGGCCCTCGCCGGTGTCGCCGACCCCGACGTCCGGGTGTCCCGTCAGATCCGGGAGGGCTGGGCGGGGGGCGGGGAAACGGTCTGAGGTTCTCAGGGGCAGCGGCCTTCCGGGCCGTTTCGAGCGATCGGGGCTCGGGGACCTCCCGCTCCTTCTCCCTTGCCCGTGCCAGCGTCCGCGTCCGTGCCCGATGCCAGCGTCCGCGTCCGAGTCCGCGTCCGCGTCCGCGTTCGACGGCAGCGTCAGCGGCGGCGTCAGCACCCTGGTGTCCACCAAACCAGGGCATCCCCACCGCTGCCGCTGCCGCTGCCGCTGTCGCTGCCGCTGTCGCTGCCGCTGTCGCTGCCGCGGGATCGGGATCGGGATCGGACGCGGACGCGGACGCGGACTCGGACAGAGACGCGGACGCGGACGCGGACGCGGGCAAGGGAGGGGGAGGGGGAGGGGCAGGGGGGATACAATACCCGGCATGGGACACCTCGCCGGCAAGAAGGCCTATCTCGATCTCCAACGCCGGCTCGACCGGATGCCGGTCGGCGCGCCGGCCCACCGGGCGTTCGTCGAGCTGCTCGAGGAGCTGTTCACCGAGGAGGAGTGTCGGGTCGCCGCCGGGATTCCGTTGCGCCTCGCCTCGCTGGGAGCGATCGCGAGAAACGCCGGGATGTCGGAGGACGCGACCCGCGCCGTCCTCGACCGCCTGGCGGGCAAGGGCCTGGTGGTCGACCTGCCCCGCGACGGCCGGGCGACGGTCTACTACCTCAACCCGACCGTGGTCGGCTTCTTCGAGTTCACGATGATGCGGGTGCGCGACGAGATCGACCAGAAGAAGGTCGCCGAGCTGATGTGGGAGTACATGCGCGAGGATCCCGAGCTCGGATTCATGCGGATGCTCGGCGAGGGCGAGACCTTCTTCGCCCGGCCGCTGGTCAACGAGGACGCGCTCGAGCCCGAGGCGTTCACCGAGATCCTCGACTGGGACAGGGCGTCGGCGATCGTCGACGACGCCGGCTCGTGGGCCGAGGGCGTCTGCCACTGCCGGCACGTCAAGCTCCACCTCGGCCGGCGCTGCGACTACCCGCTCGACCACTGTCTGGCCCTCGGCACCGGCGCCGATTACCTCGTGCGCAACGGCATCGCGAAACGGATCGACCGCTCCCGGGCCCGCGACGTCCTCGCCTACGCCCGTGAGCACGGCAACGTCCAGATGGCGGACAACGTCCGCAACCGCCCCGGCTTCATCTGCAACTGCTGCTCGTGCTGCTGCGAGATCATGGAGGCGTTCCGCACCCTGCCCGAGATGACCCGGGTGGTGAGCTCGGGCTATCTCGCCCGGATCGAGAGCGAGGCCTGCACGGGGTGCGGGAAGTGCGCCGACCGTTGCCCGATCGACGCGATCGAGATGGTCTCGGCCGGGCCGACCGACCGGACTCCCAAGCGGCGGAAGATGGCCGCCGTCGAGGTCGAGCGATGCCTCGGCTGCGGCGTCTGCCACGCCGCCTGCGAGTTCGGCGGGCTGTCGATGGCGGCGGCCCCCCGACGCGTCTACACACCGGACAACGTGATTGAGAAGATCGCGCTGCAGGCGATCGAGCGGGGCAAGCTGCAGGAGCTGCTGTTCAACGACCCCGGCAGGCTGAGCCACCGGACCCTCGGCGCGCTGCTGCGGACCATCGTCAAGCTGCCGCCGGCCAAGCAGGCGCTGGCCAGCCGGCAGCTCAGGTCGCGTTTCGTCGAGATGTTGACCGGCACCTTCCGCAAGGGTGTCGCCCAGACCTCGGTCGTCAGCGCCGAGGGGTGAGAGCGCCGCGGTGGAGGCCGAGCCGACCTGGTCGGGCGCCCCGTGCCGGGAACCCCTCGACCGTCGACCCGGCTGGCGATGGCTCGTCGCCGCCGCCGCGGCCTGGGTCGCCGCGGTGCACGCAACGCTGTGGTGGCTCGACCGAGTCCCGGTGCTGCGCACCTTGTGGGGCGATGAGCGCACCTACCTCGGCTCGGCCCTCGACCTGCTCGCCGGCGATCCCGGGTGGTGGCCGGAGCCGCTGTGGCCGCCGCTCTACCCGCAGCTCCTCGCCGGGCTGATCTGGCTCGGCAAGGGCTCGTTGACGCCGGTCGTGCTCTTCCAAACCGGGCTGCTGGCGGTCGCAGCCGTGGTGCTCGGCGATCTCGTTCGGCGGCTGACCGGCTCGACCGCGGCGGCGGTCGCGGTGGCCTCGGTCGCGCTCGGCTACCCGCCGCTGGCGTCGTTCTGCCACTACCTGTGGCCCGAGGTCGTCCACCTGTTCCTCTTCGTCGCGCTGCTCTGGCTGCTCGCGGTTCGCGGAGACCGCCCCGCGTGGTGCGCCGTGGCGGGGGTCGCCCTCGGCCTCGCGCTGCTCGGCAAGAGCCTGCTCCTGCCCTTCGTACCGGTGCTGCTCGTCGTGGCGGTCTGGGGAATGAAACCGCTCCGTGCCGCGGTCAGGGTCGCGGTCGTGGCCGGGCTCGCCGCCGCCACGATGGCGCCGACCCTCGCGGCCAACGCGCGCCGGACCGGTGGTCCGGGTCTGGTCGGCTCGTCGACCTTCAACCTCTGGGTCGGTCTCAACGACGTCGGACGGGAGAGCTTCCGCCACGACGTGGTGTGGCCGGAGTTCCAGGCATGGGTGGCGAGCGCCGACAGCCACGCTGCCAGGGACCGGATTCTCCGCGAGCGGATCCGCGAGCTGGTCCGCACGAGAGGGCTCGCCGCGGTCGTCCGAGAGCAGCTTTCTCGTCAGTACTACAGGCTGTTCGACGCCGGCTGCTACCTGACCGACCAGCTGCCGGGCGGCGCTGCCCAGCTGCAGGCCGGAGCGGGCTACCTCGGAGCGGGACCGCGGCTCGGGCGGTTGGTCAGAACGGCGACGGTCGTCTCGATCCTCGGGCTGTACCTCGCGGCGACCGCCGGCCTGGCGCTCGGCGGGTGTCGAGGAAACCGGTGGGTCCGGGTCCTGGTGGTGTTCCTCGTTTACAATTTGCTGCTCTTCCTGTGGCTTCACGTCAAAACCCGCTACCGGATCCAGATGCTGCCCGCCGCCTTTGTCGGGGTCGGCTGCCTCGTCGCCTGGTTCGAGACGGGCTGGCATCCTCGACCGTCGGCCCGGCGGATCGCCGGAGCGACCGTCATCGGTGGGCTGCTGCTTTGGCTGGCCCTCGCATGATCTGTATACTCCCCTGGCTGTGAAGGTCGCGCAATCCTGCACGCTGGCGGCGCTCGTCGTCCTCTGCTCGGGGGCCGACCGAGCGACGGCGTCCGCCCCGGTCTTCAAGGTCTACGTCGAGCACGGTGGGATCTACGAGATCGGCTACGACCGGCTGGTCGAGGCCGGGCTCGGGGGCCCGGCGCCGAGCGCGGCGATCGGTCTGCGCAACCACGGCCGGCCGGTCCCGGTGTGGGTCGAGGACGGCGACGACGGCGTCTTCGACGACGGCGACCGGCTGCTCTTCGCGGGCGAGGTGCTGCGCGGCGACTACTCCTACCTCGACCCCCACTCGCGGTTCAACTGCTATGTTCTGGACCTGGCGGACCCGGCGCCGCTCCACGGTCGGACCGCGCCGGCGCCTGAACCGACGCCGGCGTCCGCCGAGCTGGTCGCCCACCACCACCTCGAGTCCGACCGGGTCATGGTGCGCTTCCGAGCCCGACCGGATGCGCCCGAGGAGGAGTGGTACTGGGAGCGGCTCTCGGTCGCCGATCGGGAGCCCTTCCACCAGCAGCTCGCGGTCGACGGCCTCGCCCGCCGGCCGGCGGCCGCCGCGGCGTCGCTCGCGTGGGCCGACGCCCTGGCCGACGCTCTGCGGTCGGCCGGGTCCGGGCCATCCGAAGTGCTCGACCGGCTCGGCGCGGTCTTCGACCGACCGCCTGCGTCCTCGACCACGGTCCGCCTGGTCCTCGGGCTGCGCGGCTGGTCGAGGCAGCAGCACGCCGAGCGGGGCGAGCTGCCCGACCACGAGCTCGAGATCGCGGTCGACGGCCAGGTCGTCGGCGTCGCGCGGTGGGACGGGACCGACCACTACGTGTACGAGCTCGAGATCCAGGCCGATCGGCTGACCCGTCATGACCCCGAGCTCACCCTCAGGGTCGTCAAGCGGGCCTACCCTGAGTCGGGCGAGCTGTTGGTCGACGTCGTCCTGCTCAACTGGATCGAGCTCGCGATCCCGCACGTCGCGCGGGTCGAGGACGAGCAGCTCAGGCTCCGGCTGGCCGGGGCGAGCGGTGGGCGGCGGATCGAGCTTTCGGCAGACCGATCGGGGCCGGTCGATCTCTACTTGCCCGACGGGCTGCGGCTGCGCGGCGACGGCCGGGTCGGCGCCGAGCTGCCCGAGGGTGCCGACGAGTTCTTTGTGCTGCCTGCCGGAGCGGCCGTCTCGCCCGACGAGATCGTGCTCGACCGGCCGTCGGATCTCGCTTCCTCCGGTCACCAGGCCGACTACATCATGATCACCCACCGGTCGTTGATCGACAGCGCGGCACGGCTCGCCGAGTTCCACCGCTCGCGCGGCCTCACCGTCGAGCTGGTGGACGTACAGGACCTCTACGACGAGTTCAACCACGGGATCGTCGCCCCCCGCGCCATCAGGGACTTCCTCGAGCACGCCCACCGGAGCTGGCGCCGGCCGGCGCCGCGCTTCGTGCTGCTGGTCGGCGACGCGAGCTGGGACTTCAAGAACGCCACCGCCGACGACCGGAACTACGCCGACTGGACCTATCGACCGGGCGAGAGCCGGCGATTCTCGAAGAACCAGAGCTCGGCCTATGCCGAGGGCGCGGAGCTCAACCACCGCAACCTCGTGCCGACCGCGAGCTATCTGACCCTCGAGGGGCACGCCGCGAGCGACACCTGGTTCGCCTGTCTCGACGACGGCGATATGCTCCCCGACCTGGCGATCGGCCGCCTCCCGGTGGTGAGCCCCGCCGAGCTCGACCAGGTCGTCGACAAGACCATCGCCTTCGCGTCGGCGCCGCCGGTCGGCCCATGGCGACGCAACCTCCTCTTCATCGCCAACGAGAGCGAGGGGTTCCAGCGGCGCAGCGACCGGATCGCCGATCACTACGCCGGGCTCGGCTATGTCCCGATCAAGATCTACCCCCACCCCTCCGAGCCGGCAAACGAGCACCACAGCCGGCGGATTCTCGAGATCATGGACGGCGGCGTGCTCACGGTGCACTTCATCGGGCATGGGGGGCGGTACATCTGGCGCACCGGCCCGCCGGACCTCGCCAAGAACCACGACCTGTTCACCCTCGAGCACCTCGACAAGCTCGCTCCCAACCGGCGCCTCCCGGTGGTCCTCAGCCTGACCTGCTACTCCGCGCCGTTCGACCACCCGACCGCCGACTCGATCGGCGAGAAGCTGCTGCGGGTCGCCGATCGCGGCGCCGTCGCGGTGTTTGCCGCCTCGTGGCGCAACAGCCCGTCACCGGCGATGGGTGAGAGCCTGCTCGCCGAGCTGACGACCCCGGGCGTCACCATCGGCGAGGCGATCATGCGGGCCAAGCGGGAGTTCCGCAGCGACATGCTCATCCAGACCTACAACCTGCTCGGCGATCCTGCGGTGCCGGTCGCGCCCCCCGGCCGGCAGCTCGAGCTCGAGCTCGGGCCGAACGACTCGGGTTTTTTGTTGCGGGGACGCCTGCCCGACGCGCTCGGAGCAGGGTCGCTCCTCGCCGAGTGGGTGACCGCCGACGGCACGACGATCCGTGAGGACCGGATGGACCTTCGGGGCGTCGATCTCGAGCTTGCCCTCGACAGCGGAGAGCTCGCCGACGGTGTCGAGCTCGCCGGCGTGCGTGTCTACGTCTGGGACGAAGGTCGTGGGGTCGACGGGATCGGCTGGGCCGGGCTCCCCGCGGCCGGCGAGGCCGGGCCGGCGGGGCTCCCCCCCGACGACGCCGGAGATGGTGGCGAGGTGATCGACCGCGAACGCCGGTCGGAGGAGGAGCCGTGATGAAGTTCTGGTGCACCGTCGTGATCGCCGTGCTGCTGCTCGCGCTCGGATTCGGTCCGGGCGAGGCCGCGGCCGAGACGCCCGAGCCGACCCCGCCGGCGGAGAGCGGGAACGGCGGGGAGGGCGCCGAGGGGACCGCCGAAGAGCCGCCGGCCAACACGCTCCGGTGGACGACGGCGAGCGAGGTCGACAACTTCGGCTTCGACATCTACCGGGCCCTCGTCGAGGACGGGCCGTTCGACCGGATCACCGCCGAGCCCCTGCCGGGCGCCGGCACGACCGACGAGCCGCAGAACTACGTCTTCGTCGATGTCGACATCGACCCGACCCGGGACTACTTCTACTACATCGAGAGCATCTCGCTCGGCGGCGTGCGCGAGAAGTTCAGCCCGGTGATCCGCGCCCCGGCCAAGCGACCCGGCGAAGGCAAAGACTGAGCGCTCAAGACGTTCGGCCACGGACTCCGGTTCGGTGATTCACACCACGGATTTCCTGACGCGCGTGCTCTAGGGTTGAGATGCGACCCTGCGCGCCCGACCCGTGGTCGAGAGAGAGGACGCCGTGATCGAAACCCGCCAGATTCTCGAGGAGCTCGAGCTCAGGAACGTGCTGGCGACGTCGGCGACGGGCGCTGTCTTTCTCGCGGGCGACCCGACCACCGGCGACGACGTCGTCATCAAAATGGTGAGCTGCGCGGTGCCCGGGGCCGAGGAGAAGGTCCGGCGGCTCTTCCTCGAGATGGCTTCGGCGGCGCGATCGGCCCCGATCGCGGCCATGCCGCGGCTGACCGACCACGGCCTCACTCCGGAGGGGGACGGCTTCCTCGTGATGGATCTGGTCGAGGGGCGAACTCTCGACACCTTTGACGACATCCCGGCCTTTGCCGCGGTCAACATCCTGCTCGACATCTTGTCCTGTATCGAGGATCTCGCCCGGCTCTCCACGGCCCACCTCAACCTGAAGTCGAACAACATCCTCGTCACCAACTCCCCGAGGGACGACCGGGCGGTGGTGCTCGGCTTCGGGACGAGCGCGACCCTGGTCCACGCCGGCCCTGGCGTTCCGGTTCCGGCCGAGGATCCCCATCTCGCGCCCGAGCTCGTCGCGGGGAACCTGCTCCCCGCCGACCAGCGTTGGAGGAGCGATCTCTTCTCCTTCGGTGTCATCGCCTGCGGCATGCTCGGCGCCGAGATCGAGGCCAACGGCTACGACCGCCCGATCGTCACCCTCACCGAGCCGGTCCGCTCGGCGCTGCCCGAGGCCGAGCCCCTCGAGGAGATCCTCGGTCGCGTCATGGCGCCCGACCCGATGCTGCGCGGCGACTCGCCGTCTGATGTCCGCGACCCGCTGATCAGGGCGCTGCCCGACCCGCCGTCGATGATCGGCGTCGCGGCGGCCGCGGCTACGGTCGAGCCGCCGACCTTCGACCCCAACCGGACCGACCCCTCCTTCGAGGCGCCGACCGTCGAGGCCGGGCCTGCCGCCCCCCCGCCCCCCGCCGGGGAGGTCGACCGGGAGGCGGTGACCGACGTGATGGAGATCGGCGACGACTGGCCGGCGGTGCTGTTCGACGACCCCGAGCTGCCGGCGAGCCTCGATCCGGCCGAGGATACCGACGTCAGCAACCCGGTTCCGCCAGACGTCTGGGTCCCACCGGCGACCGCCGAGGCGGTCGAGGCGGTCGGTCCGACGGCGACCTCGGCGACCGTCGGCGGTGGCCGGCGGGTGTCTCGCCTCGAGCTCGCGGTGGTCGCCGCGGTGGTGATCGTGCTCGGCGGCATCATCGCCTTTACCTGGTCGACCTCCGCCAGACGCGACCGGGCGCCGGTCGTCGCCGGCGTCGCCCAGGTGCCGGATCGGGACGGCGACGAGACCCTCGTGCCGCCGCCTCCCGACGCCAACCTGTTCGACGACCTGCTCAAGATCCGGGGGTTGGTGGATGCCGGAGACCTCGAGTCGGCCCGCGCCGCCCTCGACGAGCTCGAGAGCCGGGACGACGTGTCGATGACCTCGGACGAGGCCGCGCTCTACGAGAGCCTGGTCGCCGCGGTCGCCGAGGAGGCCGGCCGGACGACGGCCATCGCGGACCTCAGAAACGGCCTCGCCCACGGCAGCATCAAGATGGTGCGGCGCGGCGCCGCCGGTCTTTCCGGGATGAGCCCGATCGAGATCGCCGCCGAAGACGGCCTCGCCGACGACCTCCAACAGGCTCGGCAGGTGATCGGGCTGCACACCCGGATGTGGGACGCGTACAACGCGGGCGACTATCTCGGGGCGATCTCGGCGAGCAACGAGCTGGCCCACGAGCTGCCGGGCTACAGCGGCGCCGGCGAGGTCCGCGAGCAGTCCGCCGACGCGATCGAGGCGCGCGCCGAAGCCCACCTCGCCGGGAATGAGTACGACAGCGCCCTCGCGGTCTTCGAGAGCCTCCTCCGGGTGTGGCCGGACCGGGCGGGGCTGCCGGCCCGGGTCGACCGGTGCCGCGAGCAGCTCGCGATCACCCGTCGGGAGGAGTCGGTCATCACCGCGGCCCTCGCCATGGGGCAGGCCGGAGATCCCGAGGGCGGTCTCGCCCGGCTCGACTCGATCGCCGGCGAGACCCGATTGGCTGACGAGGTGGCGGCGGCCCGCTCGACCCTCGAGGCGAAGCTCGCCGCGCTCGACGCCGGCGCCCCGAGGGTCGAGCTCGCGACCGCGGTCGAGCTCTCCTTCAAGAAGAACGAGCGTCTGACGATCCCCTTCCGGGCGACCGACGACCACCGGGTCGAGGAGGTCGTCGTCCACGCCCGGAACCAGAACGACGAGGCCTACCTCGAGATCCCGCTCGAGGCCGATGACCAGGGGCTCTACCCGTTCGTCGTGACCCCCGAGCTGCACGGCAACACCGACGTCGTGTTCTACGTCGTCGCGGTCGACCGCAGCGGCCACGTCGGCCGGCTCGGCAGCAGCGATCAGCCGCTGACGATCGTCCGGTCGAAGTGGTTCAAGAAGCTGCTCTGACCGGACACGGGCTCAGAGCAATCGGCCGCGGTCGGGGCTGAAGGCGTTGCGGTGGTGGCGGATGCTCCAGTACGGCGGACGCCGTAGGCGCTCGACCGTGACGACGTCGAAGCGGCACGGCCGGTTCCACAGGTCGTGGCTCGACAGGTAGGCCGACGACACCCGGACCAGGGCCTCGCGCTTCGCCCGGTCGACGGCGGCGGCGGCGCCGCCGAAGCCGGCGCTCGAGCGCATCTTGACCTCGACGAAGACGATCTCGCGGCGCCTTTCGGCGACCAGGTCGAGCTCGCCGCCGGCTGCCCGCCAGTTACGGTCGCGGATGCGGTAGCCCTTGAGCACGAGCAGCAGCCATGCGACCCACTCCGCCCGCCGACCGAGAGACTGCCGGTTCACGGGGACCATTGTGCCTCACCGGCCGAGCCGCCGGCCCTGCTCGGCCTCACCGTCGTATCATGCCGCGGTGCGAACCGACGACTTCGACTACGCTCTCCCGGCGGACCGGATCGCCCAGCAACCGGCGCCGCGTGGCTCCTCGCGGCTGCTCGTCCTCGACCGCGCCGATGGCAGGATCGAGCACCGCAGGGTCTCCGATCTGCCGGATCTCCTCCGGCCGCGGGATCTGCTGCTGCTCAACGACACCCGGGTGATCCCGGCGCGGCTCCATGCGTGCCGTCCGACCGGGCGCCGCTTCGAGCTTCTGCTGCTGCGCGAGCTCGGCGGGGGCGCCTGGGAGACCCTGGTGCGGCCAGGCTCGCGGACCCGCCCCGGGGAGCGGCTCGAGCTGGCCGACGGCGGTGTCGCGGTACCCCTCGAGCGGCGCGGCGACGGCCGCTGGGCGGTGGCCTTCGACCCCGCTCTCGGGCTCGACCGTCTCGAGGAGATCGGCGAGGTTCCGCTGCCCCCCTACATCGCCCGGCCGGACGGGGCGACGCCGGCCGATCGGGAGACCTACCAGACGGTGTACGCCGCGACGCCGGGCGCGGTCGCCGCACCGACCGCCGGCCTCCACTTCAGCCGCGAGCTGCTCGAGGCCGTCACCGTGCGGGGCGTCGAGCCCGCCTACCTCACCCTGCACGTCGGGCTCGGGACCTTCCGGCCGGTCGCCGCGGAGCGGGTGGCCGACCACCGGATGCACAGCGAGTGGTACCGCTTCTCGGAGCACACGGCGGCGGCGGTCAACACGGCCCTCGCGAACGACCGGAGGGTCGTCTGCGTCGGGACGACGGCGGTTCGCGCTCTCGAGGGGGCGCTGGCGGCCGGTCGGGGAGTGGTCGCGCCGGGCGACGCCTGGACCGACATCTTCATCACCCCGGGCTTCACCTTCTCGGGCGCCGGCGCGCTGCTCACCAACTTCCACCTGCCGCGGTCGACCCTGCTCATGCTGGTCAGCGCTTTCGCCGGGCGCGAGCTCGTGCTCGAGGCCTACCGGGAGGCGATCGTCTCCGGTTACCGCTTCTACTCCTACGGCGACGCGATGCTGATCGTCTGATCGGGGGTGGCGGGGACCGACCCGGCTCCGGCTGCCGGGTCAGCCGGTGGGGGCGGGGTCACGGAGTGGTTCGGGGTGGGGTGCAGGAAGGGAAACGGCCGCAGGGGGCTCGTTTGACGGCGGTGGGAGACGCCCGGCGCCCCGGTCGCCCGATCGTCGGATCGGGCTCGTCGGTCCGGAGACCGAGGGCGGAGGGCGGCAACGTCATTGGCTTCATCAATAGAAGATTGTCGCGGAAAGGCGGCGAGGTTACTCTCCGTCGCCTCGGCGAACCCGGTCGTCGTCGTCGAGCAGCACCCGCTGAGCGGGCGTCTCGAGATCGTCCATCTGCCCGGTTCGGGTCGCCCAGATGAAGGCGGCGACGCCGGCCGCCGCGAGGAGGAGCGCGACCGGAAGCGCGATGAAGACCACCGACATGGGTCGATTATGACTCATGCGGGGATGACGGTGGCGCCGTCGGCTGGCGGGACGCCGGCCTCGCGTTATCATGATGACCGGATTCGACGGGGCCTCGAGCGAGGCGGGATTGGAGGTCGCAGATGGCCGGCCGTGAAGCGTTGTGGCGACGTGCGGGGGTGCTGCTTGGCGTCGCGCTGATCGCGGTCGCGATCCCGGTGCGAGCCGAGGACACCCCGCCCGACCGGGCCGAGGAGCCGACCGGCGCCTTCGAGCTCGGGGTGGAGATCGCCGACGTCGAGATCGACGGCGAGATCCTGTTCAGCGTCCGGGGCGTGTCCGCCTACCCGGCGGATCGCCGGGCGAGGGAGATCGCCGCCAGGATCGTCGCGGTCGCTCGCGACCCGGCGGTGGTGCCCGAGGATGTCGTCGTCGTCGACGGTCCGAACTCCTCGGAGCTGCGGGCCGGCGAGCAGGTCCTGATGCTCGTGGTCGACGCCGACGCCGAGCTCAACCGTCTGTCGAGGCACGACCTCGGCCTCGCTCTCACAGGCCGGATTCGCGACGCGATCAGCGTCTACCGCGAGGGACGGTCGCGCGAGGCGCTGGTCCGAGCCGCCGTCACCACCGCCATCGCCACCGCAGTCCTTGTGCTCGCACTGCTCGTGCTGCGCTGGGGCTGGCGACGGCTGGACGCGGGCCTCGCGGCGAGGGTCGAGCGCAGCGTCCAGGCGATCGGGAGCGCCCCGGCGAGGCTGATCCGCCCCGGCGACGTCGAGCGGTCGGTGCGGACCGGTCTGCGCTGGCTCCATCTGCTGGCGGTGGTGGTTCTCGTGCTCGGGTACCTCGAGGTGGTGTTCGGCCTCTTCCCCTGGACCAGGTGGATGCACCGGCGGCTCTTCGAGTGGACCGTCGGACCGCTCGAGACCATCGGCGGGGCGGTGCTCGACCAGATCCCCAACCTGATCTTTCTGGTCGTCCTGGTGGTGGTCGTCCGGTTGGTCCTCCGGGTCATCCGAGTCTTTTTCGACGCCGTCGGTCGGGGAGCGATCACCGTCGGCGAGTTCGACCCCGAGTGGGCCAGACCGACCTACAACATCGTCCGCCTGGCGCTCGTCGCCTTCAGCATCGTGGTCGCCTACCCGTACATTCCGGGGTCGGGGTCGGCCGCCTTCAAGGGCGTCTCGATCTTCGCCGGTGTCATCTTCTCGCTCGGCTCGTCGTCGATCGTCTCCAACGTCATCGCCGGCTACACCATGACCTACCGCCGCGCCTACCGGGTCGGGGACCGGGTCCGGATCGGTGGCGTGATGGGGGACGTCACCGACATCCGGCTCCAGGTCACCAAGCTGCGCACGCCGAAGAACGAGGAGGTCGTCGTTCCGAACTCGCTGGTGCTGGGCAGCGAGGTCACCAACTACACGAGCTTCGCGAAAAGCCGCGGTCTGATCCTCCACACCACGGTCGGGATCGGCTACGAGACCCCGTGGCGGCAGGTCGAGGCGATGCTGCTCATGGCCGCCGGGCGGACCCCGGGTCTGCTCACCGAGCCTCCGCCCTTCGTCCTCAAGACCCTGCTCGGCGACTACTGCGTCACCTTTGAGCTCAATGCCTACACCGACACGCCGGCGGCGATGCTCGCCGTCTACTCGAGTCTCCACGCCAACATCCTCGACGTCTTCAACGAGTACGGGGTGCAGATCATGACCCCGAGCTACGTCGCCGATCCCGAGGTCGCGAAGGTGGTGCCGCCCGGCCAGCTGTACGCCGAGCCCGCGGTGGCGCCGGAGGAGTGACCCTCAGGGACCGAAGGTCCTCGCCCGGTACGAGCTGACGACGACGGTCATCGAGCTCGCCGGCATGAGCACGGCGGCGAGCAACGGGTGCATGTGGCCGAGCATCGCCAGGGTGACGGCGACCGCGTTGTAGGCGAGGGAGAAGACGAGGTTGCGGCGGATCACGGTCAAGGTGCGGCGCGAGCCGTCGAGCAGCCGGACCAGCGGCTCGAGCCCCGGCGTGCCGAGGTAGACGTCGGCCGCCGCGAGGGCCGCCTCGGCGCCGCCGTGGACGCCGATCCCGACCGTGGCGGCGGCGAGAGCCGCCGCGTCGTTGACGCCGTCGCCGACCATCGCCACCGGTCCCGCCTCGGCGGCCTCGCGGACTCGGGCCAGCTTGTCCTCCGGGCTCGCTCCGCCGCGGCTGTCCGCTGCCTCGAGGCCGAGCTGAGGGGCGAGCGCGCGCACCGTTCCGGGGTGGTCGCCGGACAGGATCTCGACCCGCCAGCCGCGCGCCTCGATGGCGCGGATCGAGGCGGCGGCATCGGCGCGTACCGGGTCGCCGAGGGCGGCCACCGCGACCACCCGGCCGCCGAGCCCGACGGCGACCGGGGTCAGGCCGTCGCCGACGGCCTCGTCGACCGCCGCGGCGAGGGGCGTCGGCAGCGCGCCGAGGCGAGCGGCGACAAAGACCGGCGCGCCGGCGACCAGCTCGCGGCCGGCGACCACGGCGCTGATCCCCTTCCCGGGGTGCTGGACGACCCCCTCGGGATCGCCGACCCCCTCGATGTCGACCCCCGCCGCCAGCGCCGCCGCCACCGGGTGGGTCGAGTGGGCCTCGACCGCGGCGAGGGTCCGCCGGACCCCGGGGTCGCCGGCCCAGCGGACGACGGCGAGCCGGCCCTCGGTCACGGTCCCGGTCTTGTCGAGGATCATCCTCCCGGGGCGCGCCAGCACCTCGAGGGCATCGCCCCCCTTGACCAGGATGCCGGCCCGGGCGGCGTTGCCGACCGCGGCGCTGACCGCGAGGGGGGTCGCCAGGCCGAGGGCGCAGGGGCAGCTGACGATGAGCAGCGCGACCGCGTTCTCGACCGCCCGCGAGGGGTCGGTCCTCAGCCAGAGTGCGAGGGTGACGAGGGCCAGGGTGAGCACCACGAGGACGAACCAGCCCGAGATCCGATCGGCGAGCAGAACCACCGGCGCCCGCCGCCGCGCGCCCTCCTCGACCAGCCGAAGCAGCCGACCGAGCCGGGTGTCGGCGCCCGCGGTGCGGACCTCGATCTCGAGCCGTCCGGTGAGGCTGGTGGTACCGGCGTGGACCGGGTCGCCGGCAGCGACCCGAACCGGCCGCGACTCGCCGGTGAGCAGCGACAGGTCGAGGCTCGACGAGCCGGCGACGACCACGCCGTCGGCCGGTGCGGTCTCGCCGGCGCGCAGCTCGACGACCATCCCCGGCTGGAGGGCCGCCGCCGGAAGCTCGCGCACCGCACCGTCCTCGAGGACCCGTGCGGTCGTCGGGGCGAGGGCGAAGAGCAGCTCGGTGGCGCGGGCCGCGCGCCGCTGCTGACGACGCTGCAGCCAGCGCCCGATGAGCAGGAAGAAGACCAGCACCGTCACCGAGTCGAAGTAGATCTCGCCGATGTCGCGGATGGTGTTGGCGAGGCCCCAGGCGAAGGCGGCGAGCACCCCGATCGAGATCGGGACGTCCATGTGCAGGGTGCGCGTCCTCAGCGCGCCCCAGGCGCCGCGGTAGAAGAGCTGGGCGCACCACAGGACCGACGGCAGGGTGAGGGCCAGGCTCGCCCAGCGAAAGAGAGCGCGGTGGGTCTCGGCGATTCCGTGGAAGTGGCCGCCGTAGAGGGCGAAGGCGAGCAGCATGACGTTGCCGGCGATCGCGCCGGCGACCGCGATGCGGATCAGCAGGGCCCGGTCCTCGCGGCGCTCGATGTCGCGGGCGGCGACGCCGTGGAAGGGGTGGGGTGGGTAGCCGATCGAGTCGAGAAAGCGGGCGATCGCCCCGAGCCGGGTCGCCTCCGGATCCCAGACCACGGTGGCCAGGGAGCGGCCGACGTCGAGCCTGGCCTCGGCAACCCCCGAGATGACCAGCGGCGTCTTCTCGACCAGCCACACGCAGGCCGCGCAGTGCACCCCCTCGAGGTAGAGCTCGACGGTGCACAGGCCGTCGGCGCGGGTCGTGCAGTAGAGCTCGGCGAAGGAGGGGTCGTCGAAGTGCTCATGGCTCCCGCCGCGGCCGCGGGCGGCCTGCTCCGGGGCGTCGAGCCGGCGCTTGAGATCGTAGTAGGCCTCGAGCCCGGCGCCGTGGATCGCCTGGAAGGCGACCCGGCAGCCCGAGCAGCAGAACTGGAGCTCGGCGCCATCCTCGACGAGACCCGCCGGAACCGGCAGACCGCAGTGGGAGCAGTCGGTCACCGCGGCATCATCTCACGGGGCGACGGTGACCGACTCTGAGGATCGCCGCTCGGCGAGCGGTCGATGGCGGCGCAGGCGGACGGCGACCGGGCCCCGGAGAAGCACCGCTGGAGTGCGATGCCGATGCGATGTCCTTACAGGGTTGCGGTCCACGTGCTCCGCCCGGCCCGACCGTGTCCTCCGAGCTTCTCGGCCTCGCAGGGTTCTTGACACGCGGAACCTTAAACGGTATGACGGCTGCGAGTCTATCGGCTTCCGGATCGTTCCGCTCAGGGAGGTGCCCGATGATGCGTCGTGGTCTCACCTTACTCGCAGTGCTCATGATGGGTGCGCCGGCGGTGATGGCCCAGGGCGTGACAGGTTTCACCGGAGGATCGCAGTTTCCCATCTACTACGGCAGCTCGACCGGTGATGTCATCGGCTTTCGTTTCACCGTGAGCGCGCCGCTCGAGGTCGACCAGCTCGGGGTGTGGAACGCGGACACCGCGACCGGTGCACCGGGCCTCACCTCGACCCACCAGGTCGGAATCTGGGATCAGGCACAGGCGCTCGTCGCCTCGGTCACGGTCGACCCGGCGACCGGGACCCCGGTCGGCCAGTGGACCTACGCCGCGATCACCCCGGTGACCTTGATGCCTGGTCAGACCTACACCGCGGGCGTGCTCTACACCGCGACCGACAACGACAGCTACCTCTCGGGAGTATCGAGCCTGACCACCGACCCGAACGTCACCTGGGTCCAGTCGGTTTACCCGTCGGCGGGGAGCCTCGGCTTCGTCTACCCGGTCAACAACTCGACCTCGAACGGCCGGTTCGGCCCGAACTTCATCTTCACGGTGGTCCCGGTCGAGCTCCAGAGCTTCTCGGTCGAGTGAGCTGAGCCCGTAGCGGCTCAGTCCCCGCAGCAGGGCGGCGGGTCGTCGGCCGAGGGGAGCTCGGTCGTATGGGTGTGCTTCTCGACCGCCGCCATCACCGTGCCCGGCCGGCCGATGATGGCGTACAGCCCGAGGGCGACGAGGATCAGGGCGGTGACGGCCGGAATGTGGCGGCGCAGCGGAATGCCGGCGAGCTGCGCGCCGAGCCCGAGGGCGAGCAGCGCCGGCACGGTGCCCGCCCAGAAGGCGGCCATGACCGCGGCGCCGGCTACCGCCGAGCCGGTACCGGCGGCGGTGACGACGAAGGCCCACAGCCAGCCGCAGGGGAGCACGCCCGAGAGCAGCCCGACCGCCGCCGCGCGCACCACCGGCGGACGCTCGCCGATCACCGAGAGGCCCCGCGCGAGCCAGTTCGAGATCGCCGAGCCCCGGCGGTGGGCGAGGATCCTCACCCCGCCGATCCGGAGCAGCGCGAGGATCCCCCAGGCCACCATCACCACGCCCGCGGCCACCGCGGCGGCGCGCTGGAAGCCGGCGAGCGACCCGGCCAGGTCGAGGGCCGCGCCGATTGCGCCCGCCGCCGCGCCGAGCAGCGAGTAGGCGGCGAGCCGCCCCCCGGAGTAGGCGGCGTGGCTGATGAGCCGTCGCACGCCCGCCGAGCCGTCGGCGCCCGAGTAGAAGGCGACGAAGCCGCCGCACATGCCGACGCAGTGCAGGCTGCCCAGCAGGCTCGCGAGGAAGACAGTCGTGAGAAGGGTGATCATTGCCGCATTCGCCACCTACTCTGGGAGTTCGGTGTAGATGTGTCGCGTATCTCGATGTGTATACACGTCCTGATCCCGCGTGACCTCGAAGCGGAGCTCCCAGCGGCCGTTGCCGTGCATCGGGATCGCCGCCTCGTAGCCTTCCCGGCTCGGGCCCAGGATCGCGGTGAGGACCTCGTCCCGTCGGACGTTGGAGAACGCCTCGGCGGCGATTCGGGCGCCGGTGACCGGCACGCCGGCGTCGTCGACCAGGGTCGCGCGGAGGACCGGGTCCGCGCCCTCCGCGGCAGGCACGACCGTGAACTCGAGCCGCCAGCCGAGCTCGGCGTTGCGTCGCTCCTGGGCCCGCCGCTCGTCCCAGGCCAGGGCCTTGGCGTAGTAGTCGGGCTCGACCGCGTAGGAGTCGTTGGTCGTCGCCACCCAGACCATCGCCGCCATGACCAGCACGTGCAGCGCCAGCGCTCCGGCGATCACCGCCGGCCAGAGCACACCCGGCTTGATCTTCATCGCGCAGCCTCCGATTGGTGAGTGTCGTCGTCGCAACCACAAAGACACAAAGACACGAAGGGGATTCCCTCCACCTTTTCATCGTGTCTCGGTGCCTTCGAGTTTGCGACGTTGGGAACGCCGCACGGGCTATCGAACATGAGCTCGAGACCCGTCATGACGAGGGCCCCAACAGCCGGTAGGATCGGTCTTCCTCGAAGTCGACGCCGTCGCTGATGCGGAGCGTGATCTCGAGCTCGCCTCCGGTGAAGGCCGATGGCGGCGCGTTGACGAATGCGACGGTCAGCTCGCTGTCTCCGCCGGCGACGGCCAGCGGGTTCTCGGGGGCGATCAGGGTCAACCCGGCGCCGCCGACCAACGACAGGGTGTAGCTGCGCTCCCCGTCGGTCCGGTTGGCGATCTTGATCCTCAGCTGGTTCGTCACCTCGCCCGACGGCAGCACGGTGAACGGGGCGCCGAGCCCGCGCAGGATGGTGACGTCGGCGTTCGACTTGCCGGCCAGCGAGAAGGCGAGGGCGCCGAACATCACGACGAGGATGGTCGAGTAGACCACCAGCCGGGGTCGGAGGAACCGCCGGCGCCCGCTCTCGAGCTCGGCCTGGGAGGTGTAGCGGACGAGACCCCGCGGCAGGCCGATCCGGTCCATCACCGCGTCGCAGGCGTCGATGCACTGGGTGCAGGCGATGCACTCCATCTGCAGCGCGCCGTCACGGATGTCGATTCCGGTCGGGCAGGTCGAGACGCAGAGCCCGCAGTCGACGCAGTGGCCGGCCGAGCGCTCCTCGCTCTTCCGCCACGGCTTGCGCGGCTCGCCGCGCCGCCGGTCGTAGCCGACGACCAGCGAGTCGCGGTCGAGCAGCACCGACTGGAAGCGGCCGTACGGGCAGGCGAGGATGCAGGTCTGCTCGCGGAACCACCCGAAGTCGGCGAGCATCAGGGCGGTGGTCACCAGCATGACGCCGAACGGGCCGGGGTGATCGGCCGGCGAGCTCGTCATCCAGCCGAGCAGGCGCTCCCAGCCGACGAAGTAGGCGAGGAAGGTGTTGGCGAGAAAGGCCGAGATGACGAAAAAGACCAGGTTCTTGACCAGCCGGCGGGCGGAGGGCCCGCTCCGGTCGATCTCGATCTGGCGGGTGCGGCCACCCTCGATGAGCACCTCGAGCGGGCGGAAGACGAACTCCATGTACACCGTCTGCGGGCAGGCCCAGCCGCACCAGACCCGGCCCCAGATCGCGGTCACGAGGAAGATCCCGACGAAGATCGCGAACAGCAGCAGCATCAGCAGAAAGCTGTCGGTGGGCAGGAAGGTCGCGCCGAAGAAGGTGAACTCGCGCCGGCCGATGTCGAGCAGCATGAGCGGTTTGCCGTTCATTCTGAGGATCGGGATCAGGGTGAAGATCAGGATGAGGGCCCACGCGGTGGCGAGCCGCCTCCGCTGGAATCGCCCCTTCGAGAGCTTGGGCCGGATGCGACGGCGGCTGCCGTCCCGGTTCATCGTCGAGAGGACCTCCTCCTGAGCCTCGGGGGCGACCGACGTCGGTTGGGTCATGCGGCGATCCCGGGGGTGCCCCTCACGACTCCTCCTCAACGGCAGCGGCCGCCGGCTCGGGCGGCACCCGCGCTGACTCCACCCCCTGGGGAGCCTTGGGGTTCGGAGGGTCGCTCCCGAGGAGGCTGCCGACGTGGGCGCTGACCGCGAGCAGCTCGGCGGGCCGCAGCTGACGCTCCCAGGCGAGCATCCCCTTGTCGGTGACGCCCTCGCGAACCACCCGGTAGATGTCCATGAGCTGGGCGCCGTGCAGCCAGTAGGAGTCGGTCAGGTTGGGGCCGATCCCGCCCTCGCCGAGCACCCCGTGGCAGGTCGCGCACTTCGAGGTGAAGACCTTGCGGCCGCCGTTCATCATGCTCTCGTCGTCCATCAGCCCGACGATCATCGCCTCGTCGATCTCGCCCATCGCGAGGAGCGCCGCCATCTGCTGCTCGGCGGCGAGCATCATCGCCCGGTCGTAGCGGTCGATGTCGAGCATCCCCGGCCCGAAGTGGAAGAACAGGATGTACAGAGGCGTGAACACGATGGTCGCCCAGAAGATCGCCAGCCACCATCGCGGCAACGGGTTGTCGTACTCCTGGATGCCGTCGTAGGCGTGCTCGAGGAGGTGGTCGTCGGACGGGGTGCGATCGGTGTGGTCGCTCATGACGGGATCTCCGGGTCGTCGTCGAGCGGCAGGTGTCGCGCGTCCTCGTACGACGCCCTGCTGCGGATCACGAAAACGTAGAGGACGATCGCGGCAAAGGTGATGAAGCTGACGACCAGGCCGATCTCGGCCCAAGAAGCCAGCCCGGCGGCGCCCATGATGTCCGATAGCTTCATGACCAGCCCTCCGCATCGCATCCAATTCCGTCGCAACCACCAAGGCACAAAGACACAAAGAGATTCACGAAGGGTCTCTCGTTGAGTTCTCCTTCGTGTCTTCGTGTCTTCGTGGTTGTGACGGCTGCCGGACCGATCATGAGGCACCGTCCCCGGACGTCTCCTGTGGGTCGGCCACGGCATCCGCCGGCGTCTCGCCGGTCTCCTCCTCGGCGGCCACCGGCTCGGGCCGGGTGATGTCGGTGCCGAGGCGCTGGAGATAGGCCGTCAGGGCGATGATCTTCTTGTCGGCCAACCCCTCGGGGCCGCCCTGGGTGACGATCGCCTCGGCGATGGTCGCGGCCTGGGCGAGGGCCGCGTCGGTGCCCCCGACGATGTCGTCGTCGGTGTAGGGGACCCCGAGCGTCTGGTGGGCGCGCATCACGACCGGGATGCTCTCGAGGTCGAGCGGGGTGGTGAGCAGCGACGGGTAGGCGGGCATGATCGATCCCGGGGTGATGGCGCGCGGGTCGTCCATGTGGCGGACGTGCCACAGATCGGGGTACTTGCCGCCGACCCGGTGGAGGTCGGGGCCGATCCGCCGCGAGCCCCACTGGAAGGGGTGGTCGTAGACGAACTCGCCGGGCTTCGAGTACTCGCCGTATCGCTCGGTCTCGGCGCGCAGCGGCCGCACCATCTGGGAGTGGCAGTTGTAGCAGCCCTCCGACAGGTAAATGTCGCGCCCGGCGAGCTCGAGCGGGGTGTACGGCGCCACCGAGGCGATGGTCGGCACGTTCGACTTGATGAGAAAGGTCGGGATGATCTCGAACAGCGAGGCGACAATCACCGCCACCGCGACCATCACGGTGAAGAGCAGCGGCAGCCGCTCCCAACGCCGGTGCCAGGTGGTTCTGAAGAAGCGGTCGAGGGTGTAGGCGAGGTTGGCGACGTGGGTGCCCGAGGTCACCAGCGGAGAGATCGGCTCGGGCCGGTCGGTATAGGCCCGGGCGAGGGCCGGGGCCTCGTGGACCTCGACGGCGAGCGGTCGCGGCCGGGCGCGCCAGGTCATCAGCATGTTGACGCCGAGCAGCAGCGCACCGACGAGATAGGCGGCGCCGCCGATCACCCGGACCCAGTACATCGGGATGAGCCGCATCGTCGTCTCGACGAAGTCGGCGTACGCGAGATAGCCCTCTTCGTCGAAGGCGAGCCACATCAGACCCTGGGTCAGGCCGGCGGCGTAGATCGAGACGATGTAGAGCAGGATGCCGATGGTGCCGAGCCAGAAGTGCGCCTCGGCGAGCTTCGGCGACCACAGCGGCGTCTGATACAGCCGTGGCAGCAGCCAGTAGATCATCCCGAAGACCAGGAAGCCGACCCAACCGAGCGCCCCCGAGTGGACGTGGGCGATGGTCCAGTCGGTGTAGTGGGAGAGCAGGTTGACCGAGCGCACCGAGAGCAGCGGGCCCTCGAAGGTCGACATCCCGTAGAAGGTCACCGCGACGACGAAGAACTTGAGGACCGGGTCGGTGGCGACCTTGTGCCAGGCGCCGCGCAGGGTCAGCAGGCCGTTGAGCATGCCGCCCCACGAGGGCATCCAGAGCATCACCGAGAACAGCATCCCGAGGGTCGAGGCCCAGGCCGGCAGCGCCGTGTAGTGGAGGTGGTGCGGTCCCGCCCAGATGTAGATGAAGACCAGCGTCCAGAAGTGGATGATCGACAGACGGTAGGAGAAGACCGGCCGGTTGGCCGCCTTGGGCATGAAGTAGTACATGATCCCGAGAAACGGCGTCGTCAGCAGGAAGCCGACCGCGTTGTGGCCGTACCACCACTGCATGAAGGCGTCCTGCACCCCGGCGTAGATCGGGTACGAGCGGAAGAGCCCGGCGGGGACCACCAGGTTGTTGAAGACATGGAGCACCGTGATCGTGACGATGGTCGCGATGTAAAACCAGATCGCGACATAGAGGTGGCGCTCGCGGCGCCGGGCGATCGTGCCAAAGAAGTTGACCGCGAAGACGATCCAGACCACGGCGATGGCGATGTCGATCGGCCACTGGAGCTCGGCGTACTCCTTGCCCTGGGTGATCCCGAGCGGCAGGGTGACCGCCGCCGCGACGATGATCAGCTGCCAGCCCCAGAAGTGCAGGTTCGACAGCGTCTTGGAGAACATCGGAGTCTTGAGCAGCCGCTGCAGCGAGTAGTAGACCCCGGCGAACACGGCGTTGCCGGCAAAGGCGAAGATCACCGCATTGGTGTGGAGCGGCCGCAGCCGGCCGAAGGTGAGCCAGGGCAGCGGCGGGAAGTTGAAGACCGGCGCCGCGAGCTGGAGCGCGACCAGCAGGCCGACCAGCATGCCGACCACGCCCCAGACGAAGGTGACCAGGGTGAAACGACGCACGATCGCGTCGTCATAGCTGAACCGCTCGATCTGGACGTTCATCGACCCTCCCGGGGGCTCGCTGCGGGGATTGTATCGATCACGCCGTCGGCCCCCCCGCCGGCCGGATTCCGAGCCCATCCGTCCGGACCGCCCGCCGAGCGACGTCGGCCAGGGTCGTTCCGGCGAGCAGGTCGCGGAACGAGCGGCGGATCTCGGTCATCGACGAGTGGAGCGGACAGCTCTCGGTGTCGGTGCAGGCGCCCTGGCCGAGCAGGCACTCGACGCCGTCGAGCCCGTCGAGGAAGGGCTCGACCACGGCGAGCAGCGTGATCTCGGCGGACGGCCGGTTGAGGCGGAAGCCGCCGGTGCGGCCGCGCTGCGAGATCACCAGGTCGGTCGCGGTGAGGCGGCGCAGGATCTTGCTGAGGAACTGGGGGGGCAGGCCGAGCTCGGCGGCGATCTCGGCCGAGTGCAGCGCCCCTCTCCCGTCGCGCAGGGCGAGCAGCGAAAGGGCCCGGACCGCGTACTCGGCGCTGCGCGTCAGCATGGCGCGGGATATTAGGACCTGCGTGTCCGTTTTGTCAAGCGAGCCGGTCGGCGACCGGAAGCTCGACCGAGATCACGGCCCCCCCGGCTGGCCGGTTGGTGGCGCGGACGGTCCCGTGGTAGGCCTCGACCAGGGCCTTGACGATCGACAGGCCGAGCCCCGAGTGGCCGTCTCCGGACCGGTCGGGCCGGTAGGAGAAGAAGCGGTCGAAGATCCGCTCGAGGTGCTCCTCGGGGATCCCGGGCCCGCGGTCGGCGACGGTCACGACCGCCCGGTCGCCCGCCAACTCGAGGGCGACGGTGACCGCTGCGCCGGGCGGTGAGAAGCTGACCGCGTTGGCGAGCAGGTTTTCGAAGACCTGGGTCAGCCGGTCGGCCGAGGCGGTCACCGCGACCTCCGGGCCCGGGACCTCGAGCTCGAAGCTCGGCCCGCGGCCGCCGCGGCGCAGCCGGAAGGCCTCGACAACGCCGGCGAGGAGCCGGTCGAGGGCGACCCGCTCGAGCTCCTCCTCGTCGATCCTCGCGTCGATGCGCGAGATCTCGCGCGCCTCGTTGATCAGCCGCTCCATCCGGGCGACGTCGGACTGGATCATCCCGAGAAAGCGGCGTCGCTCGGCCGGATCGTCGACCTCGAGGGCCATCTCGGTGGCGGTCCGGATCGCCGCGAGCGGGTTCTTGAACTCGTGCGACACGTCGGCGGCGAAGGACTCGGTGAAGCGGAGGTGCTCCTCGAGCCGGCGGGTGAGCTCGGCGAGGGCACGCTCGAGGTCACCGATCTCGTCGCTGCGACGGCTCGGCTCGAAGGAGCCGCGCAGCCGGCCCCGGCGGTCGAGGATGTCCTCGGCCCGTCGCCTGAGCTTGCCGAGGGGGCGGGCGATGGTGGTCGCCATGAGCAGGGTCAGGACGACCGCGACGCCGAGGCTGACCAGGAAGACCTTGAAGACGTCGAGCCGGACCGCGACGAGGGCGCGCAGGATCCGCCCGGTCGACTGCGACACCAGCACCGCCCCCTCGACGACCCCGTCGATCCGGATCGGGATGGCGATGTAGAGGGTCACCGAGCGCTGGCTGCCGGGGGTGATCCGGGTGGTCGCGCCATAGCGACCGGCGAGCGCGTTGCGGACCTCGGCGGCCTCGAGAAAGCTGGTCGGCGTCCAGCCGTCGTCCCCCGGCTCTTCGGTCGGCGGCGACAGCCGCCGCAGGGCGCGGAAGGGCAGTGAGCCGATCCGGTAGAGCAGAGGGTCCTCGCCGGGGACGACGGCCGGCTGGTCGGCGGGCGGCGTCTCCTCGCGGCGCGGGCCGAGCTGGGCCGAGTCGGCGAGCAGCTCGCCGCGCTGGTCGACGACCCGGAGCCGGGCGAGGTGTCGTTGGCCGAGCTGGACGAGAATCCGCCGGGCGTCGTCGGCGGCGAACCGGCCGGTCGCCTCGAGGGCGGCGGCGAGCAGGCGACCCTCCTGGGCCATGGTCCGCTCCTGCGCCTCGAGCAGGTGGCGCTCGTAGGTGTCGAGAAAGAGCACCCCGGCCATCGGCAGGAAGACGACCAGCACGTTGAAGGCGAGCAGGCGGACCGAGATCCGCGACAGCCATCTCACCGTCACGGCCTGCTCCGTCGGCGCCCGGCGAGGGACGGGACGTCAGAGCCACCGAGGCGCCGGGACCTCCGGAGCGGCCTCGAGCGACCTCGTCCATCGCGTGCGTCGTGTCTTCGCGCCCTCTGGGTTGTGACGGGTCTTGCAGTCCGCTCGGCGGACCGAGGGTGGGCGATCACGACCCGGCCGCCTCGGTGTAGCGGTAGCCGAGCCCGTACACCGTCTCGATTCGGTCGAAGTCGGGGTCGAGGCCGGTGAACTTCTTGCGGATCCGCTTGATGTGCGAGTCGATCGTGCGGTCGGACACGTAGGTGTCGTGGGGGTAGCCCTGCTCCATGAGCTGCTGTCGCGTCTTGACGTGGCCGGGGCGACGGACCAGGGCGTGGAGCATCATGAACTCGGTCACGGTGAGGGGGACGTTGTGCTCGCGCCAACGGGCGGTGTAGCGCCGTAGGTCGAGCACGAGCTGGCCGATCGTGAAGAGGTCCTCGTCGTCCGCGGTCCGGTCGTTGACCAGCGCGAGCCGGCGGAACAGCACCTTGACCCGCGCCACCAGCTCGCGCATCGAGAACGGCTTGCACAGGTAGTCGTCGGCGCCGAGCTCGAGCCCGAGGACCCGGTCGAACTCCTCGTCGCGCGAGGTCAGGAAGACGATCGGCACGGTTTGCGACAGCGAGCGCACCCGGCGGCACAGCTCGAGGCCGTCCATCCGCGGCATGATGATGTCGAGGACCACGAGATCGGGAAGGCTGCGCTCGAACGACTCCCAGGCGGCGACGCCGTCGGCGAAGCTCTCGACCCGGTAGCCCTCCCGTTTGAGGGCGAAGGCGACGTTGTCGCGGATGTTCTGCTCGTCCTCGACGATCGCGACGGTGCCCGTCATCGCTCGAGGGTAGCCGACCGCGACGACCCGCGCAACGGTGAAACGGCGCCCCGTCGAGGGGCGCCGTCCGGTCGGGAGCGCGGGCCCGGCTCGGCTTACTCGGCCGCGCCGGAGGCGCCGCCGTCGGCCTTCTTGGCCGGGGCCTTCTTGGCGGCGGTCTTGGCCGGCGCCGGCGAACCGGCGACGCGCAGCTTGTCGATCGCCGAGGTCAGCTTCTCGACCCGCTCGGTGAGGATGTCGATCTCGTCCTTGGTCGGCACCCCGAGACGGTGGATCACCGCCGTCACCTTGTCGTCGAGGGTCCGCTCGAAGGTCTCCCAGTAGCTCTCGGCGACGACCTTGACGCCGCTCACCGCACCCATCGCCTGGCCGACCTTGTCGCGGCCGATCTTCTCGTAGCCCTCGCCCTTCTTGACGAGGGTGCTGAACAGCTTGCCGCCCTCCTCCTGCGCCATCGCGACGGCGCCGAGCCCGGCGAGCCAGATCTGGTGGGCGTTCTCGGTGACCTCGTACTTGATCTCTTTGGCCTTCTTCTTGGCGATCATGGTGCTCTCCCTCGTGGTCGTGGCGCGGTGCGCCGGGTTGTCGATCTCATCGGTTTCTGCCGCGCTGCGGCATGACCGATGGGGAGAATATAACGCGCTGCGGCAAGACTGTCAAGGGGAAATTGCCGCTTTGCGGCAACTTCTTAATAAAACTTTTAAATGCAGTTGTTTATAGGTGTGCAACTCGGGGTATCTGGAGCCCGAATCAGGGGGCTGTCCGCACATCTTCTGTCGCGCTGCGGCAAGACGCGATGGGGAATTCTGGAGTCAACACGCCAACCACGGCGGACGCGGGTTCCATCCTGCGACTCCCCGTGGATTCGCCGTCGTCCCCCTGTCCGCCGTGCTTCAGATCCAAGCCATCCGGTCCGTCACGTGGTGCCCAAGCCGAGATTCTCCGATCCGGCTACCACCCGTCGGGGTAGGAGGTGTCGACCGCGATCGCCGAGCTGACGAGCTCCTTGGCCGCCTTGGCGTAGGGCAGCAGCGCGAACAGGCTTCCCTTGGCGAGCTTGAGCTTGCCGCCCATCAGCCCGACGATCGGGTCGGTCTTTCCGGCCAGGACGCTCTTCCAGGTCGACGGGTTGGCCTTGATGTGGTACGGCGCCTCCTCGAGCTCGGCCGCCGTGGCGGACCACGCCTTCCGGCAGTCCCCGTGCCACAGGTCGGCGATGACGATCCGCTCGGCGGGGATCCCCATGTCGCCGTCCGCGGTCATGATCATGCCGATCGCGCCCTCCCACTTGGCGGCGGCCTTCTTGTACTCCGCGTTGCCGTTGATCGCGTCGCTCCACAGCGTGGCCCACTCGGCGGTGAAGATCTCGGCTGGCATGGTTCCTCCGGTGTCGGTCTTCCTGGGGGTCAAGGATAGCGCACCAATTGCCCAACCCGGCAGCGACCATACCCGCGTCCGCGTCCGCGTCCGCGTCCGATGTCAGCGGCAGCGGCAGGAACAGCGACAGCGACAGCGTCAGCAATCAGCGACAGTGGCAGGTATCAGCGGCAGCGTGAGCGGGCGGAGTCGCGTCCGACGCGCCGCCGCAATTCGTTCGACGAATTGCAGCCGCTGCCGCTGCAGTCGGACGCGGACGCGGACTCGGACGCGGACTCGGACTCGGACGCGGGAGCCGCTGCCGCTGTCAGGTCGGCGTCACGCCCCCTTGGTCGCCCGCTCGAGGGCCCGGCCGCGAAACCGGCCGAGATAGGCCCGGAAGGGGTTGGTCACGACCTCGGGGATCGGCAGGTAGACCAGCCTTCCGGGGGCTTCCTGCGCCGCGTCGAGCAGCCGGTCGCCGACCTGCCCGACCTTGGCGCGCGCCAGGTCGCGACGGGTGAAGGCGTTGGCGAGGTAGAGCGGGGCGAGCTCGCGGGCCTCGGGCTCGTCGAGGTGGACCGACCAGGGGCGTGGCTTGAGATCGAGGGGGTAGCGGTCGTGGACGGTGCGGAAGCGCTGCCGGACGGTGTGCTCGAAGAGCCGGTTGAAGGCCTCGCCCATGAGCCGGGAGTTGATGCAGCGTACGGCCGGCACGAAGAACCCGTGCTGGCGGATCGGCGCGTCGTCGCCGATCTGGTCGAGGGCGCCGTCGATTCCGTCCTTGAGGTGGGCGAGGTCGGTGATCAGCTCGCCCGAGGCGGTGCGAAGCCGGAGCGCGAACAGCCAGAAGGGCACGAGGTCGACGCCCCCCTCGAGGTCCTCGGTGCGCGAGTACTCGACGGTCTCCTTGCGGTGACCGACCACCCGGCACACGCGGTGGCAGCTGCGGCAGAAGTGGAGAGCCGCGTCGCTGTCGAAGGCGAACTCGTGGCCGCAGGTCGGGCACTCCATCGGGACGAAGCGCAGGCCCCGCCCGGGCCCCCGTGCAGCCTCGGGCAGCGCGGTGAGCAGGCTGTCGTCGAGGGGTGGCGCGCCGCCGACGACCGAGCCCGAGGCGCTGTCGACGAGCACGGTCTCGTGGATCCTCGGTCCCGAGACGCGGACGATCCACCACGGTCTCCAGACCACCGCGTCGACCTCGCGGATGAAGCGCGAGCCAAGCCGGATCGCGTCGACCGAGCGGTCGAGCTGCCGGTGGTCGAGATGGCCGAAGGCGCGCTCGAGCACCGACCCGTCGAGGTCGAGGGCGAGGCTGCGCTCGTCGGTCGGGCGGTCGGCGGCGGGGTGGAGCGCCTTGAGGTAGGTCAGCCGCCCCATCTCGGGAAGATCGAGGGCCGAGGCGGCGGCGACCGAGGCCTCGACGGTGCCGATTCTGAACCGCAGGACCTTCTCCTGGTCGGCGCGACTGCGGCCGAAGGTCGCCTGGTAGAGCGTGCCCATCCCGTGCCGGTAGGGCGACAGGAAGCGGCGCAGCACGGTGATGCCGAGCTCGCGGGCGAGACGGGCGCGGTAGGCGTCGGCCTTGCGCGACACTGCGGCCTCGGCGGCGGCCGCGGCGGCCTCGGCCTCGGGCCGGGTGGTCAGGCCGCCCGAGGCGGTGACGTCGGTGGCGCCGACCCCGACCACCGGCACCGAGGCCCGGTAGAGCTTGAGGTAGTACCGGTAGCGGTAGTGGTCGAGCAGCGCCTCGCGAAGCTCGGCCTCGGTCGGCGCGCGCTCGGGCAGGCTCAGGAAGAGCGTCTCCTCCCGGCCGACCACGAGGTGGCCGGTACCGCAGAACGAGCAGTGGGCCATCCGGTGGAGCACCGGCACCGCGACCCCGGCGCCGCACTCGGTGCAGCGGACCTCGACCGCATAGCCGGCGGCCGGCTCGTCGTCGGCCTCGTCGCCCGGGCGGGGGCTCGAGATCGCCGGCCCCACCGCGCCGCCGCCGGCCCCACGGAGCTTCGGCGCTCCGGCGAGGGACGGGAGGTCGAGCGCCCGGTCGGTCAGGGCCCCCGGGTTGAACGGCGTGTGGAGCGATCCCCAGACCGCCCCGACCGCCATGAACGGGAGGGCGTAGCCGATCGAGCCCATCGTCCCGGCGATGATCAGGCTGACCTGCGCCATGAGCACGCACAGCGCGGTCTCGACGGTCGGCCGGCCGGCGGCGGCGAGCCCGGCCCCCGGCGACAGCGCGTTGAGCCCGATGACCGCCAGGGGGTGGACCGCGCGCCCGGCGAGGCCGAGCCCCGCGGCGAGCGCGAGAAGCGGTGGTCCGAGGAGCGCCGCGAGCAGGAGGGCGCCGCTCACCGTCGGCCCGCCCCGGTTGAGCCGCGCGCCCGGTCGGGAATGCCGCACCGGGGGGCCGGTTGTACGAAGCGATCCAGGGGGATCGCGCTGGCCGCGGGGCAGCCGGTCATCCCGATCATTCTATCCGGGCAACCACGGGGCGGAGGCGGCATGCTTGAGGTACGCAATCGCAGGGTGATCGTTACCGGCGCGTCGAGCGGGATCGGGCTCGACGCGGCACATCTGCTCGCCGAGGCGGGGGCCGAGGTCGGCCTCGTCGCGAGGCGGGCCGAGAAGCTCGAAGGCATCGCGGCGGAGCTCGGCGGCGGCGCCTGGTGGCACGCCTGCGACGTCGCCGACCCCGACGACATCGCCTCCCTCGCCACGGCGGTCGAGAAGCGGTGGGGAGCGCTCGACGGCCTGGTCAACAACGCCGGGATCGCAGCGATGGCGACCCTCGACGACACCGACCTCGCGACCTGGGACCGCACCTTCGACGTCAACCTGCGCGGCCCCTACCTGCTGTGCCGGGCGCTCGGGCCGATGCTCAAGCGGGGGACCTCGCCGGCGGTGGTCAACATCTCCTCCTCGCTCGGCGACCGGGCGATCGCCGGGATGATCGCTTACAACGCCTCCAAGGCCGGCCTCAACCACCTCACCCGCTGCCTCGCCCTCGAGTGGGCGCCGGCGGTGCGGGTCAACGCCATCATGCCGGCGGTGGTCGACACCCCGATCCACGATGCCCGCGGGATGAGCCGGGACCAGGTCGAGGGGATGGGGGCGATCCACCCGATGGGCCGGATCGGCCGGCCGCGCGACATCTCGACGATGGTCCTCTACCTGCTCTCCGACGCCGCGTCGTGGATGACCGGCGCGGTCATCCCGGTCGACGGCGGGATCCTGGTGACCTGACGACGACCCGCCGGACGTCGTCGCTCCCGGTGGTGATCACGACCCGCCAGACCCGCGCGTCGGCGGGGATCCAGGTCGCGAGGACGTCCTTGGGCCACTCGACCGCGGTCACCGCTTCGGGATCCGACAGCGCCTCCTCGACCCCGATCTCGCGCAGGTCGCGGACCCGCTCGCCGAGCCGGTAGAGATCGACGTGGTGAACGATCCCGATGCCGCGCCCCCCGCACGGGTGGCTGACGAGGAGGACGAAGGTCGGTGACGAGACCTCGGCCGCGTCGCCGCCGAGGCCGCGGACCAGCCCCCTCACCAAGGTCGTCTTGCCGGCTGCGAGGTCGCCCTCGAGGAGGACCACGTCGCCCGGCAGGAGACGCGCCGCGAGACTCTCGCCGACCGCCTCGGTGTCCGCGGCGGCCGGACAGTCCAGGACCTCGCTCGGGGGTCCGCTCATCCCTCGTCGTCGCCGGCCTCGAGCTCGATCCAGGCGTCGGCGAGCAGGGCGGGAAGCTCGCTCGCCGGGACCGCTGCCGGGTAGAGCTCGCCGCCGAGCTCGCCGGCCCGCCCGTGCAGCCAGCAGCCGACGAGGGCGGCGTCGAGCGGCTCGAGCCCCTGGGCGAGGAGCGAGCCGATGGTCCCGGTCAGGACATCGCCCGACCCGCCCGAGGCGAGACCGACATCGCCGGTCGGGTTGACCCAGGCGTCGCCGTCGGGCGCCGCGATGATCGTCCCGTAGCCCTTGGCGACGACCACTGCACCGGCCCGGCGGGCCGCCGAGCGGGCCGCCGCCAGGCGGTCGGCGACGATCTCGTCGGTGGCGATGCCGAGCAGCCGGGCGAGCTCGCCGGGGTGGGGGGTGAGCACCGCGGGGGTCTCGCGGGCCGCCAGCCTCTCGGGGGCGCCGGCGAGCAGGTTGATCGCATCGGCGTCGAGCAGCAGCGGCCCGGACCAGTGCTCCAAAAGCCAGTCGAGGGTCGCCCGCGCCCCGTCGCCGGTGCCGAGGCCCGGGCCGGCCGCCAGCGCGGTCATCCGTCCCAGCAGATCCCCGAGCCCGGCCGGCCCGGCGATCCGACCGCGGTCGTCGGCCGGCAAGGCCTCGGTCATCGCCTCGAGGCAGGCGCCGTCGACCACCGGGACGAGGGGCTCGGGCACCGCCATGGTGACCAGCCCCGCCCCGGTGACGACCGCGGCGCGCGCCGCCATCGCGACCGCGCCGCCCCGTCCGGCGGCGCCGGCAACGATCAGGAGGTGACCGAAGCCCCCCTTGTGGGCGTCGGCCGCCCGCTGGGGCAGCAGCAGCGCGATGTCCGCAGCCTCGGTCAGTCGAAGCGTACATCCCGCCTCGAGCGCCGCCGGCGGGATGCCGATGTCGACCACCGCGACCTCGCCACAGACGGTGCAGGCGGGCGGGAGGACGTGACAGCGCTTGAGAGCGGCGAAGGTCACGGTGAGGTCGGCCGGGAGGTGGGGCCCCGGGATGACCGACGCCGAGCCGTCGAGACCGGTCGGCACGTCGACCGCGAGCACCGGAAGCCCGCTGCTCGACACCCTCTCGACCAGCGCCGCGAGACGGCCGGTGAGAGGCCGGTCGACGCCGGTGCCGAGCAGCGCGTCGACCACGAGATCGGCCGGCCAGTCGTCGAGCAGCGCCTCGACGACCGCCAGGTCGTCGTCGCCGCCGACCACCGCGACCGGCACCCCGAAGGCCTCGGCGAGGCGGCGGTTGACCGCCGCGTCGGGGCTCAGCTTGGCCGGGTCGCCGACCAGGCAGACCTCGACCTCGAGACCGCCGTTGGCGAGGTGGCGGGCGGCCGCGAAGCCATCGCCGCCGTTGTTGCCGGGACCACTCAGGATGAGCACCCGCCGGGCCTCGGGGAAGGTCTCGCGGAGGGCGTCGACGACCCCGGTGGCGGCGTTCTCCATGAGGACGATCCCGGGCACGCCCAGGTCCTCGATGGTGTGGCGGTCGGCCTCGCGCATCCCCTCGTTGTCGAGGATTGGCAGCATCGCTGTCTCCCTTTTCGGGGATTGTACGCTCTCACCCGCGTCCGAGTCCGAGTCCGCGTCCGCCTCCGTGCTCGTGCGCCCGCCCCCGATGCTGCCTGCCCTGCAGGTCAGCCTCGCTGCGCCCCCGCGCTGACCCGATCCACCGCCCACACCAGCACCGAGGCAGCCAGCGCCGGGAACATCGGCTCGAGGCCGAGGGGGTAGCCGGCGTCGTCGGCGGCGAGGATCCAGGCGAGGGCGACGGCGGCCGACAGGGTCATCGAGGCGGTGGCCGCGCCGCCGGTGGAGCGCCAGCGGGCGGGCAGGTGGACGGAGACCACCGGCAGCAGCAAGGCCGAGGTCACAACCGAGCCGACGTGGTGCCAGACGGTGACCACCGAGTCGAAGAGCAGCGCGCCGGCGCCCGCGAGGGTCGCCGAAAGGAGGAGCCCCCAGCGGGTGCGGCGGCGCTCGGCGGGCTCGCCGGGCGCGTCGGTCGCCAGGTCGTGGCCGACCGTCGCGGCGGCCAGGAAGAGGTAGGAGTCGAGGGTCGACATCACGGTCGCGAAGAGGGCCAGGGTGAAGAAGGCGGCGAGCCACGGCTCGAGGACCAGCCCGGCCAGCGCCGGGTAGGCGGTGAGCGGGTCGTCGAGCCCGGGTAGCAGGACCCGTGCCGCGAGCCCGCAGGTGATGGTCAGGAAGTCGAAGACCGCCCACATCGCCACCGAGAGGATCACCCCGGTGCGGGCAACCCGAGGCGTCCGGGCGGCGAAGGCGCGCTGGTAGAAGGCGGGCTCGACCATCGTCTGGAGGGCGATCAGGTACCACACCAGCACCGCCTGCCAGCCCCGTCCGCCGTCGAGGCTGCGGTGGTCGGCCGGTAGCGCCGCCCAGAGCCCCTCGATCCCGCCGGTGCGGCCCAGGGCGGCGGCGGCGAGCAGGGCGAAGCCCGAGTACATCAGCACGAGCTGGAGGAGATCGGTGCGGACCACCGAGCGGAAGCCCGAGACGCCGACGTAGAGCGCCGAGAAGCCGGCGCCGACCGCCACCGCGAGGGGCATCGGCCAGCCGGTGAGCTGGCCGAGCAGCACGGCGAGCATCAGCACGTAAGCGACCGGCAGGGTCAGGGCGTAGACCGCGACCGCGCCGGTCAGGCGGGCGCCCCCGCCGTAGGCGTCGCGCAGCAGATCGGGGATCGACATCGCCGCCCCCGCCCGCAGCCGCGGCGCCAGCCACAGGGCGAAGACGAGCGCCGCGAGGTAGTAGGGCAGGCCGAACACCACCCAGGTCGAGATCCCGAAGCGCCAGGCGTACTCGCCGATGCCCAGGATCCCGCCGTACCAGGTGGTGACCAGGGTCGCGATAAAGGCCGGCAGGCTGAGCCGGCGGCCGGCGAGGAGGAAGTCCTCGGCGCCGGCGGCCGCCCGGCCGCGCGCCAGGGCCAGGATCGCGACGGCGTAGATCGCCAGCAGGATCAGCGCCAGGCTCGGCATCGCGGGACAGTGTAGCTCCCGCCGCGTCCGCGTCCGCGTCCGCGTCCGCGTCCGAGTCCGAGTCCGCCTCCGCATCCGTTCGGAAGCGCAATCGGGGACGGGAACGGGCACGACTCAGCTGCGCTCCCGGGCCGATCGGCGCGTCCGACGAATCGCCGCGATTCGTCCGACGAATTGCTGCCACGGCCATTGCCGCTGGTGCTGTAACGTTCGTCGGGCACGACCACGGACGCGGACGCGGACGCGGACGCGGACGCGGACCGGGGGGTGCGATGTGATGTGCAACAGTGGGACAGGGTTGCAGTGCGCGGTACACTTGAGGGGAGCGAACCGACAGCGGAGGTCCATCGATGCACATCAACGACATCCTCAAGGTGGCCGTGGAGCGCAAGGCGTCGGACGTCCACCTCAAGGTCGGGGCGCACCCGGTGCTGCGGATGGACGGGCGGCTCCAGGTGATGACCGAGTTCAAGCGGATGATGCAGGAGGACACCATCGCGATGGCGTTCTCGATGATGTCGTCGCGCCAGAAGGAGCGCTTCAAGCACCAGCTCGAGACCGACATCGCCTACTCGGTGCCGGGTCTCGGCCGATTCCGCTGCAACATCTTCCAGCAGCGCGGCTCGGTGGGCATCGTGCTCCGCCTCATCCCCTCCCGGATCCAGACCTTCAAGGAGCTCATGCTGCCCCCGGTGCTCGAGAAGATCTGCGAGGAGCAGCGCGGGCTGGTGCTGGTCACCGGGACCACCGGGTCGGGCAAGTCGACGACCCTGGCCTCGATGATCGACTACATCAACACCCGGCGGATCGAGCACGTCATGACCATCGAGGACCCGATCGAGTTCCTCCACCGGGACAAGAAGTCGATCATCAACCAGCGCGAGGTCGACGTCGACACCAAGCAGTTCTCGGTGGCCCTCCGGTCGGCGCTGCGCCAGGACCCCGATGTCATCCTGGTCGGCGAGATGCGCGACTACGAGACCATCGAGACCGCGCTGCTCGCCGCCGAGACCGGCCACCTCGTGCTGTCGACCCTCCACACCCTCGACGCCACCGAGACCGTCAACCGGATCATCTCGGTCTTTCCGCCCCACCAGCAGAAGCAGATCCGCATCCAGCTCGCGGCGGTGCTCAAGTCGATCATCTCGATGCGGCTGCTGCCGCGGGCCGACGGTCTCGGCCGGGTGCCGGCCGTCGAGGTGCTGATCGCCACCGCCTACATCCGCGACTGCGTCGAGAACAAGGAGAAGACCAAGCTGATCCGCGACGCGATCACCCAGGGCACCAGCCAGTACGGGATGCAGACCTTCGACCAGTCGCTCTACCTGCTCTACAAGAACGGCCTGATCACCCTCGAGGAGGCGCTGCGCCGGGCGACCAACCCCGACGAGTTCAAGCTCAAGATCCAGGGCATCCAGTCGACCGCGGACCTGTCGCGCGAGGAGATGGAGGGCGTGCTCGAGCTCGGTACCGACTCCACCATGGACCCGTTCTCGGAGGACTCGCCGTTCGAGTTCGGCAATGAAGCCTGACGGAGTTTTCAGTTCTTAGTTCTCAGTTTTTAGTTCCATCGCACCCGGTCCGGGAGCTGCCTTCAGGAGCGGTGCCGATAACTAAAAACCGAAAACTCAAAGCTAAGAACTCGTTCTTGCGATGGGAAATCCTGCCTACGACACGGCCCTGAAGCTGCTCTCGCAGCGTGATCACTTCCGCTCCGAGCTCGAGGAGAAGTTGCAACGAAAGGGCATTCCCGACGACGAGATCGACCCGGCGATCCGCCGGCTCGCCGAGCTCGGGCTGCTCGACGACGAGGGCCTCGCGGGGCGGTTCGTCGAGTTCCGTGCGGTCGACCGCGGCTGGGGCCCGCACCGGCTGGAGGCCGAGCTGCGGCGGCGCGGGGTCGACGGCGAGCTGGCCGGACGGGCGAGCCGGATCGACGGCGAGCTCGCCGAGCGCGCCCTCCAGACCGCGCTGCGCCGGGTCGAGGTGCAGGCGAGGCCGGGCTGGTGGCGGGTTCCCGACGGCCGGGCCCGTCTGATAAAGTCCCTCATCGCCCGCGGCTTTGAAACCGATGTCGCCATCCGGGCGGTCGGCCGGCTCGCGGTCGAAAGGGAGAGCCCAGACGATGAGATCGATGACCAGCTCGGAGATCCGGGCGGCGTTTCTTGACTACTTCGCCGAGCGCGGCCACGAGGTCGTGGCCTCCTCGTCGCTGCTCCCCGCCGGCGACTCGACCCTGCTCTTCGCCAACGCCGGGATGAACCAGTTCAAGGACGTCTTCATCGGCCGCGAGCAGCGGTCCTACAGCCGGGCCGCGTCGTCCCAGAAGTGCGTTCGCGCCGGCGGCAAGCACAACGACCTCGAGAACGTCGGCTACACCGCCCGCCACCACACCTTCTTCGAGATGCTCGGCAACTTCAGCTTCGGCGACTACTTCAAGCGCGACGCCATCCGCTACGCCTGGGAGCTGCTGGTCGACGTCTACGGGATGCCGGTCGAGCGGCTCTGGTTCACGGTCTACACCGACGACGACGAGGCGGCGGCGCTGTGGCGGGAGACCGGCGCGGCGCCCGAGCGGATCCTGCGCTTCGGCGCCAAGGACAACTACTGGGCGATGGGCGAGACCGGGCCGTGCGGACCGTGCTCGGAGATCCACTTCGACCGGGGGCCCGACCCCCTCGCGCCGGGCCGGGCCGAGCTGGTCAACGGCGAGGGCGACGACATCATCGAGATCTGGAACCTCGTCTTCATGCAGTTCGAGCGCGACGCCGCGGGCGAGCTCCACCCGCTGCCGCGGCCGTCGATCGACACCGGGGCGGGCCTCGAGCGGATCGCCACCGTGATGCAGGGAGTCGGGACCAACTACGACACCGACCTCTTCGTGCCGATCCTCGAGGCGATCGGCCGGCTCGTCGAGCGGCCGTATGACCCGACCGACGCGCTGGCCCCGGCCTACCGGGTGATCGCCGACCACATCCGGGCGACGACCTTTCTGATGACCGACGGCGTCGTGCCGTCGAACGAGGGCCGCGGCTACGTGCTGCGCCGGATCATCCGGCGCGCGTTGCGCTACGGACGCAAGCTCGGGCTCGACGGCGCCTTCCTCTACACCCTGGCGCCGACCGTGGTCGAGCTGATGGACGGGCCCTACCCGGAGCTGGTCGAGCGCCGTGAGGTCGTGACCACCCAGCTCGAGCAGGAGGAGCGGCGGTTCGCCCGCACCCTCAACGCCGGTACCGACATCGCCGGCCGCGAGCTCGAGCGGATCAAGCGCTCGGGCGGGACGGTGGTGCCCGGCCGGGTGGTCTTCGACCTCTACCAGACCCACGGCATCCCGGTCGAGCTGCTCGAGGAGTTCGCCCAGGAGGAGGGGCTGACCCTCGACGAAGAGGGCTTCGAGGAGGCGATGCGGAGCGAGCGCGAGCGCGGCCAGGCGTCGTGGCGGGGCGATCTCGCGGCCCGCTTCCGGCCCGAGCACGAGGAGCTGTTCGACGCCGGCGTGCGGTCGGCCTTCGACGGCTACGAGCGGCTCGAGCTCGAGACCGAGGTGGTCGCGCTGGTCGGCGCGGACGGGCTCGAGGACGAGCTCGCCGCCGGCTCCTCCGGCGAGGTCGTGCTCGCGACGACGCCGTTCTACGCCGAGTCGGGCGGTCAGGTCGGCGACACCGGAGAGCTGACCTGGGACGGCGGCCGGGCGCGGGTGCTCGACACCCAGAAGGCGATGGAGGGTCTGGTCGTCCACCGGGTCGAGGTCGAGGCTGGCGCCCTCGTCAAGGGGGCGACGGTGTCCGCGCGGGTCGCCGAGGGGCCGCGCCGCGACACCCAGCGCAACCACACCGCGACCCACCTGCTCCACGCCGCCCTCCACCGGGTGCTCGGCGACGCCGCCCAGCAGGCCGGCTCGCTGGTCGAGCCCGAGCGGCTGCGCTTCGACTTCTCGTGGGACGGCCCGGTGAGCTTCGACGAGCTCCAGGAGGTCGAGCGGCTGGTCAACGCCGAGATCGTCTCGAACCGGCCCCTCGACAAGACGCTCATGCCGATCGGCCGGGCCCGAGAGCTCGGGGCGATGGCCCTGTTCGGCGAGAAGTACGGCGACACCGTCCGCGTCGTCACGGTCGGCGACGGGGCCTTCTCGCGGGAGCTGTGCGGCGGTTGCCACGTCGAGCGGACCGGCGACATCGGGCTGTGCACGATCACCGGCGAGCGCGGGGTCGCGGCGGGCGTGCGCCGGATCGAGGCGGTCACCGGTCGCGGCGCCCTCCAGCTCCTCCAGGAGCGGGCGCGGCTCGCCAACCAGCTCGCCGGCCGCTACCAGACCTCGTTCGAGCGGCTGCCCGAGCTGCTCGACAAGCGCGAGCGCCAGCTCGCCGAGCTCGAGACCGAGGTCAAGACCCTCAAGCACCGGCTGGCCTCCGGCGACGCGGGAGTCGCCGAGGTCCGCGAGGAGGTCGACGGGATCACCGTGCTCGCCCGCCGGGCCCCGGAGATGAGCCCCGGCGAGCTCCGCAACCTCGCCGACACCCTCCGTCAGAAGCTCGGCTCCGGGGTGGTCGTGCTCGGGATGGAGGCGGGGGGCAAGGCGACCCTGCTCGCCGCGGTCACCGACGACCTCACCGACCGGGTCAGGGCCGGCGACCTGGTCCGCGAGCTCGCCGCGGTGGTCGGCGGCCGGGGCGGCGGCAAGCCAAACCTTGCCCAGGCCGGCGGCCCCGACGCCGCCAAGCTCGACGAGGCGCTGGCCAAGGCGCCCGAGCAGGTGAGGGCTCTGATCAGCTGATCAGCCGCCGAGTCAGGAGGTCATCCGCCTGCTGCGGGGTGCGGGGCCGGCGGAGGCAAGGCCGGGGCCGCCCCGCGCTTCGACGTCATCGGGTTTGGGTCCGGCTGGATACGTTGAGCCGGGGGCGAAGATCCCACCGACGGCGTTGGTATCGGCCATCCAGCCACGGGGTCAGCAGACGCTCCATCACCGACCACCTCCCGCAACCGCCGCTCCACGTAGTCGAAGAACGGGTTGCACCGGAGCCGCATGAACATGGTCGGCGACACCGCCATCAGGCCGCGCTCGCCGCGCGGCTCGAGGGTTCCGAGCTGGACCCCGAAGCGGGCGTCCGGATCCGGCTCGAGGCCGTAGATCGGGTCGTCGATCGGGAACGGCACCGCCACGTGCGACAGCGAGTAGACACCCCTCGGCCACTCGAGATCGAGGGCCTCGACCTCGACTTCGCGAGCACCGCCCGGACGTGACCAGACCTCGAGGGTTGGGCTGGACTCGTCGACGTTGGTGACCGCCGTCAGCCGGTAGGGTGTGGTCGGGCGACCGGTCAAGCTCCGCAGCCGCGCGGCGGGGTCGGTGCGGAAGAAGTCCCGCATCTTCGCCAGCCGGTTGACGTCGAAGATCACGAGCTCGTGCTCCGGCTCCGGGAGACGGTCGTAGAGACCCTCGACCACCGCCTCCACCAGAACCGTGGCGTCGGCCAAGGACATGAAGGTCAGGACCGGGGGGAAGCGCGATGCTACCTGCTGCGCCTCGAGCTCGGCCAACCGGCGGCGGATCGAGCGCGTCAGCAGGTGCGTCTGGTATCCGGCACTGGCGGGGAAGGAGTTGTACTTGAAGGGGTCCGACTCGGGCTGGATGTCGGTCCACGCGAGCCGGTCGAACCACGGCATGAAGCTCAGCAGCTGGTAGCCGCGAGCCAGCGCCGCGAGCCGCGTGATGCCGATGGCCGGCGAGAAGAGGATGATCCGATCGGGGACTCGGAGCTTCTCGTCGGCGAGGCTGTCGAGGGCCAGGTCGACGGCCAGCGCGCCGCCGTTCGAGTAGCCCACCACGATGATGTCGCCGGTGGGCCCGACCGTTCCCACGAGGTGCCGATAGGCGATCCGGACGGCCGCCCGCCAGTCGTCGACCGAGGCACGACGGAGCTCGCCGGGGGTGGTGCCGTGGCCGGGCAGGCGCAGCCCGGCCACGTGAAACCCCTCGGAGTGGAGGATCTCGGCTGCGCGCCGAAGGCTGTACGGCGAGTCGGTCAGCCCGTGGAGAAGGAGCGCGCCGCCCCGGCCCCCAGCCCCCGCCAGCTCATACGACCGGTTCCAGTCACGGGGAAAGCCCGCAGGGTTGTTGACGCCGCCCGGGGCGTAACGATTCCAGGCGGGCTCTGCTCGCGAGTCGGGGTCACGGACGATCCGCCCGTCGAGCTCCTCGAAGAGCCGGCCCTCGAGCGCCAGGTAGCCGTCCCAGTCGAGTCCGCCCCGCTCGTCGCGGGCCTCGAACTCGTGCTCGAGGCCCACCGTGTGCCACGGAGACAGCTCCGGTTTCGATCGTTGCGCCCACGACGCGACGACGACGACTGCCGCGACCACGGCCGCAGCGGCGACTCCCGTGACCCGCAACCAACGGATCGACCGATGCTGGTTCACTGAAGACACCCCTTCCACGATCGCGTAGACTGATCGAGATCTTAACTCGGGTCGAGGCGGTTTCCGGAGGGGTCCGACCGATGTCCACGAGCCGGACGGCAGCATGAGCCAGCGCGCCTCGAGGTGGCGGACCGGATTGCGCCGTACCCTGTGGGCCCTCGCCGCCGTCGTGGCGGTGGGGGTCGCGCTGCCCTTCGGCTGCGTCGGCAACCGGATGTTCAACACCGAGCCCGAAGACTATCTCAGGAACTACTCGACCTCCGGAGGGCTGGCGTACTCGGTGGCGGTGGTCGAGTTCGACGACCAGGGCCAGCCCTGGGACCTGCGCCAGCTCGACGCGGCCATCGCGGAGATCCGGCGGCTCAACCGGGTCAGCGACGATGGGATCATCCTCTACCAGTTCATCCATGGCTGGAAGAGCAACGCGGCGAGGGAGAGAAGCTCCGGAGAACGGCTGGCCTGGTTCGAGAAACGGGTAGCGGCGGTCGCCGAGCAGTCGGAGCTTGCCTCCCGGGGAGGGATCGGCACGCCCCGGCCGGTGGTCGGCCTCTACATCGGGTGGAGGGGCCGCACCTACTCGCTGCCGATCCTCATCGACGCCTCGTTCTGGAACCGCCGGGTGGCGGCCCACCGGGTCGCTTCCAAGAGCCTCCAGGAGGTGCTCTACCGATCCGTCAATGCCGCCCGCGAGCATCCGGACGCCAAGTGCGCCCTGCTCGGGCACTCCATGGGCGGGATGATCCTCGAGGAGACCCTCGGACCGGCGCTGGTCTCGGAGATCCTGCTGGCCGAGCACACGGAAGCAGCGGTCCCCGTGCGCTACGACCTGATCGTCTCCGCCAACGCCTCCACCTCAGCGCTCCACACCAAGCAGCTCATCGACGTCTTCAACCGGACCCATGCGAGGCTCGTGTTGGAGGATTCGGCCGGTCGCCGTCGACCGGCCGGCGGCCCGATGATCGCCTCCATTACCTCGGTCGACGACGGCGTCACCCGGTACATGGTGCCCCTCGCGATGACTCTCAACTCACTCTTCGTCCGCTATCGTCCCGCAGAAGAGGGCAGCCTGGCGTCGCAGCGCCGGCTCGGCATTCGCACCGCCGGTCACTTGCCGGCGCTGCACAGCCACACCGTCGATATGGGCGGCGGCGACATCGCCGTCCGCGAGATTCCCGGGCGCTGGAATGACACCCCGTTCTGGGTCTTCCAGGTGCCGGCCGAGATCAGCCGCAACCACGGCGACATCGACGGGCCGTTGTGGGGCCGGTTGATGCTGCGGCTGTTGGAGGGCAACCGCGTGTTCGATCCGAGCGTGCGGATGCTGCTCACGGTCGGGGATCTCGAAGGCGACTCGGCTCCCAGCGGCTGACCATCCGGGTTTCGACATCGCCCGGACGATCCTGGCCTGGGCGCAGGCCCCGGAGAAGGCGAGGGCTCTGATCGGCGGTAGAGCTTCAACGCATGGATGCGGGGTTTGGCGGGCATCAACCGTAACGATCATCGTTCGTTGCCGAAGTGGTCGGCGACCGTCAACCACGGCGCCTTTCAGATCCGCCATGATAGAAAAGGGCTGTCGCACTCTGTGACGACGCGAACGAGTTGGCCGTGAACGGACGGGAGGACGAGATGAAGCGGTTCAGAAACCTCGTGGCCGTGCTGAACGGTGGCCCCGGCGATGCCCAGCTCCAGCGTCGGGCGAATGCGTTGGCGCTGGCGAACGGCGCCGCGCTCACCTACTGTGCGCCCCACGAGGAACCGCCGGTGTCCCTGCTGAAGAAGAGCCGCTTGTACCGCGAGCTCGACCGGCTCGTCGAGAAGGAGCGCCGCAGCTCCCTCGACCGGGCGGTGGAGGCCGCGACGAATGCCGGTATCGCGGCCGAGGCGCTCATGCTCCGGGGCAAGACCTTTGTCGCCGTCATTCAGGCGGTGCTCCTCCGGGGCCACGATCTCGTGCTCTACCCCGATGACGAGACGACCTCGCTTCACAGGCCCCTCTTCGGCAGCACGGCGACCCACCTGCTGCGCAAGTGCCCGTGTCCGGTGTGGGTGCTCAAGCCGTCCAGGGAGGCCGAAGACGGCCGCATACGGAAGGTCCTGGCTGCGATCAACGCCGCGACCGGTATTCCCTCCGAACAGGAGCTCAACACCAAGATCCTCGAGCTCGCGACGTCGCTCGCCCGGCGGGAGGGGGCCGAGACCCACGTCGTCCACTGCTGGGCGGTGTACGGCGAGAGCCTGCTGGCGAGCCGCGGCCGGATGACGCCGGAGGAGCTCGACGAGTACCGGGCTGAGACGCTGCGCATCCACCGGAAGGCGCTCGAAGATGCGGTCGCCCGGTTTGTCGCCGATGGCCACGACGTCCGGATGCTCCTGCGTAAGGGGGATCCGGGCCTGATGATCCCCGAGCTCGCCGAGACGCTCCCCGCCGACGTCGTCGTCATGGGGACGGTCGCCCGCACCGGGATCAACGGGGTCTTCATCGGCAACACCGCCGAGAGCGTGCTGCAGCGGATCGGCTGCTCGGTGCTGGCGGTCAAGCCGGACGGGTTCTCGAGCCCGGTGTCGCTGGAGTAGACCGGCGCGTGGTCCGCGGCGGCGTCGCGGATGTCAGACGAGCGACACGAAAAGCGCAGCCAGCACGGTCAGCAGCGCGAGGCCCACCACCGGCCACCTGCCGAGCGCGCCCTCCACGGCGTCCAGCCCTCTCCCGAACCTCTCCCGGAACCCGGGCGTCCGAGATCGGCCCGCGGTGACGTCGTCGCAGTACTCGTGCCCGTCCGGCGCCGGCGCCGCGGGGCGGTCTGCGCCGACGAGCCGGGTGACGAGCCGGCCGACGAGGACCCCGATGTCGCCCGGTGGGACCCAACGGGACGGGTCGGCCGACCACCGCGTGCGGATCCGACTCCCGGCGGCGGCCAGCGCCGCGCCCGCGAGGAGGGGCCAGACCGCGAGCCAGATCTTGGCCGGCGTGAGCTTGAGACGGAGCCACTCGAGCGATCCGGGCAGCAGCCAGACGCCGACGACGACGGCGGCGACGAGGGACAGCCACGGCGCCCACAGGCCCGCCGTCGGGTGGTCCTCGGCGTCGTCGTGCGGCGGCCAGACGAGCGTGAGCATCCGGATCATCAGCGCGGTGGTCCCGACGGCGCCGATGGGAAGGAGCAGGCCGACCGCCCAGGCCCAACCCTCCGGCAGGAGCGCGAGATTGCTCTTGAGCGCGGTCTTCGCGAGCGCCCCGCTGGTCAGGGGCGCACCCGCCAGCGCCAGCGCGGGAATCAACATGCCGATCCGGACCGTGGCGGTCTCGATCCGGGTCCGAGCGCCCGCCGCCGGTCCGATGCCGAGAAACAGCGCACCCTTGGCCAGCGCGTGGTGCGCCGTGTAGACGAGGACCGTGGCGAGGATGGTGGGCCAGGCGTCGGGCCGGACGGCGCCGACCCCGAGACCGGTCATGATGATCCCCATCTGGCAGACGCTGGAGTAGGCGAGCACGGTCTTCGGGTTGCGCTGGACGACACCGGCGAGGGCGCCGAGAATGGCCGCCGCGAGGCCGGCGGTCATGAAGACCGCCCCGAGGGTCGGCATGGCCGCTTCGCCGAGGGGCAGGAAACGGATCCACCCGAGCAGCCCGGCCTTGATCATGGTGCCGCTGAGGACCGCGCTGGCCGGGATCGGCGCCGCCGGGTGGGCCAGCGGCAGCCAGAAGTGCAGGGTCAGCGCGCCGGCCTTGATGCCGAAACCCACGAGCACCAGCAGGACGGCCAGATCGTCCGGCGCCGCGCGGTGGAGGGCGGCGATCTCGGTGGTGCCGTAGCCGACGACGAGAAAGCTCAAGCCCGTGAGGATCACCACCTCGCCGATCATCGTCAGCGACAGGTAGACGCGGCTCGCCCGGCGCGTCTCGTCGTCGATCCGGTGCGAGACGAGACCGGCGGACGCGAGCCCCATGACGGCGAAGGACGTGAAGAACGTGGCGACGTCGCCGGCGACGATGAGGCCGATGTTGCCGGCCATGGCGAGCAGCAGCATGACGAAGAACCGCACCTTGACGGGATCGTCGCGGAGGTAGCTGCGGGCGTACCACGCCGCCGCCATGTAGAGGATGCTCGAAAAGCCGAGAAAGACCCGGCCGGTGTCGTCGAGCAGCAGGATCACGTGCTTGAGCAGCCACGGGACCGAGACCGTGGTGCCGCTCGCCGCGACCAGGGCGGCCGCCAGGGCGGGGAGCCCGGCGAACGGCGCGAGGGTCATCAGTCGGGACCGCAGCCCGGGCGCCGCCAGGGCGGCGGCCGCGGCCCAGGGGAGGACGATGGCGCCGAGGAGCAGAGCCTCGGAGAGGGCGCTGCCGGCGGTCACGGGCCGTACTCCCTGCCGGCGATGATCCGCGCCCAGGCCAACGGGCTCAGACCGGATTCGGCGAAGACGCCCGCGAGCACCACCATCAGTGCGGTGAACAGCGGCGGCAGCAGCAGCATCCAGTGGGTCTCGAAACGGCCGGTCTCGCGCTCGGCCGGCCACGCCTCGGGCGGCGGCAGGAACCACGCGCGGTAGAGGATGGGTAGGAAGTAGGCGGCGTTGAGCAGGCTGCTGACTGCCAACACCAGCGTGACCCACGCCTCCCCCGCCGCGATGGCGCCCTGCTTGATGTAGAGCTTGCTGACAAAGCCGGCCAGCGGCGGGACGCCGATCATCCCGAGCGCGCCGATGGTGAAGGCGATGGTGGTCCAGGGCATCCGCCGGCCGACCCCGTCCATCTCGCTGACCCGGTGGATCCCCAGGGTCTCGGCGTAGTTGCCGGCGGCGAAGAAGAGGGTGATCTTCATGATCCCCTGGTGGACCAGGTGGACGATGCCGCCGAGGGTTGCCAGGGGCCCGAAGACGGCGGCGCCGAGGGTGATGTAGGAGACCTGGCTGACGGTGGAGTAGGCGAGGCGTTTCTTGAGGTCGTCCTGGACGAGGGCGCGGACCGAGCCGTAGACGATCGTCACTCCGGCGAGGATGGCCAACGGCCGCAGCACGCCGAGCTGCTGTGCCGTCTCGACGCCGTAGACGTCGTAGACCAGCCGGACGATGCCGAAGGCGCCCGCCTTGACCACCGCGACCGCGTGCAGCAGCGCGCTCACCGGCGCCGGCGCCACCATCGCCCGGGGCAGCCAGCCGTGTAGCGGCACGAGGGCCGACTTGACGCCGAGCCCGGCGACGAAGAGGAAGAAGAGGATCTTGAGCTGGACCGGGTGGGTGTCGACCACCGCACCGAGGGCGCCGCGCTCGGTGAAGGCGACCGGGCCCGCGATGCTCTGCAGCCAGGCCACCGCGAGCAGGAGGACGGTGCCGCCGCCCACCGTGTAGGCGAGGTAGACGCGCCCGGCGCGCAGCGCCTTCCGGGTGCCGCGGTGGACCACGAGGGGGAAGGTGGAGATCGTCAGCAGCTCGTAGAAGACGAGAAAGGTGACGAGGTTGGCGGCCAGCGCGATGCCGACGGTGGCGGTGACGCAGAGGCTGAAAAAGCCGAAGAACCGGCTTCGCCGGGGCGAGCCCTCGAGATAGCCGACGGCGTAGAGCGTGGTCCAGAACCAGAGCACGCTCGACAGCGTGACGAAGAAGACCGAGTTGGCGTCGGCGCCGAGGGCGAGGGTGACCCCGGGCGCGACCGTGAACGAGATCTGGTAGACCACGCCCTGGTAGACGCCGCGGAGCAGCGCGACGACGAAGAGGATCTTGACCGTCGCCCCGGCGAGGTTGAGACCGGTGCGCAGCCGGTGGCTTCCCTCTCGGAGAAAGAAGATGGCGCATCCCGTCGCGAACGAGCTGAGGAGGATCCCGAGGAGGACGAAGGCCGACGAGCTCACGGCGAGAACCCCGAGCCCACGGACGCGGCGAGGAGGCGGGCGGGCCAGATCGCGACGAAGCCGAGGAGCACCGACAGCGCGGCGAGGGCGAAGGCCGTCCACTCGGCGATCCGGGAGACCGGATTCGGCGGCTGGTCGCTGTCCGGCATGACGAAGGCCGGCCCGAGGAGCCGGATGATGTAGACGGCGGCGAGCACGCTGCCGAGCAGCAGCACCGCGACCCACCACCACTGGCCCTGCTCGAGCGCGGCGACCACGAGCAGCCACTTGCCGATGAAGCCGGCGCTCGGCGGCAGACCGATCAGCGCGACACCGGCGAGACCCATGGCGAAGGCCGACACCGGCAGCCAGCGGCTCAAGCCGCAGAGCGACGGCACCCGGTCGTTGCCGACGGCCGCGAGCACGTTACCGGCGGCGAGAAAGACGGCCGCCTTGGCGGTGGCGTGCGACAGCAGCAAGACGACGCCGCCGGTGAACGCCGCCGTGCGGTCTGCGGCCGACCACGCGATGGGGAAGAGCAGGAATAGGTAGCCGAGCTGGGCGACGGTGGAGTAGGCGACGACCAGCTTGAGCCGCGGCTGGTGGATGGCCTGCCACGAGCCCCAGACGATCGCCGCCGCGCCGAGCCCGCCGATCCACTGGATCGCGCCGTCCCCGACGAGATCTGCGAAGGGCCCGAACCACAGCCGGAGCAGGATGTAGAGCCCGCCCTTGACCACCAGCGCCGACAGTGCGGCGCTCACCGGCGCCGGCGCGCTGGAGTGCGCGGGGGGCAGCCAGAAGTGCATCGGGAAGAGCGCCGTCTTCATCATCAGCCCGCCGGTCATGAGCAGGCAGGCGATGATCGCGGGTGGATCGCCGGCGACGACTTCGACGAGCAGCACCAGGTCGAGAACGCCGGTCCCGCCGTAGAGAATCGCCACCCCCATCAGATAGAAGAGCGAGCCGGAGAGGCTGACGAAGAGGTAACGGAGCGCCGCGCGAATCGCATCGGGGCTCCCGGCGGTGGCGACCAGCGAGACCGCGGCGATCCCCGTGATCTCGAGACAGACGTAGAGGTTGAAGACGTCACCCGACACGAAGAGGGCGTTGAGCCCGGCAAGCAGGAGGAGCCACAGCGGCCAGAAGAACCGCTCGCGGTGTGTCTGGACACCGGCTCCGGGAAACGACGCGGCGGCGTGGAGCGAGATGAAGAAACCGACGACGGCGACCGCCAGCACCATGACAGCCGACAACCCGTCGGCCCTCAGGGCGATCCCCAGCGGGGCCGTCCACCCCCCGAGGGGGAGCGACAGCATCCCGGATTCGAGGACTCCCATCGCCGTCCACAGCGCCAGCGGTGGCATGGCGGTCGCGGCGGCGAGCCCGGCTCGACGCGACCAGCCGGGTGCGACGAAGGCGACGACCGCGGCGAGCAGCGGCACGAGCGGCAGCAGGAACAGGAGCCGGTCGGGGCTCATCGGTCGGCCTTGTCGTCGGCCGAAGAGCCGTGACGGCGGGAGAGGTCTGCGAGGGCGAGCGCCACCGCGGTGGCGCACACCGCGACCACGATGCCGGTCAGCACCATCGCGTGCGGCACCGGATCGGGGGGGCCTTCCCCCCGCGCGGCGATGGCGACGAGAACGAGGAAGACGCCGCTGCCCATGACGTTGACGGCAATGATCCGGCGCAGCGCCTCGACCTCGCGAAAGACCCCCGCCGCCCCGAGCGCGAAGAGCGCCGCTCCGACGAGGAGGAACAGATCGACCGTCGAACCGGTCACGGCGCGTCCCCGGTTTCGAGGTCGTCCGGGGGGCCTCCGCCGACAAAGAGGCACCCGAGCGTCAGTCCGATCGAGACGAGCGCCGCGGTCTCGATGACGAGGATCAGGGTCTTCGCCATCCCCTCCGGGTACTCGAGAAACCAGCTGCCCCACGCGGTCACGACCCAACCGACCGCGCTGAAGACCGCGAGCCCGACCGACAGCCCGACACGGAGCAGTCGCTGGCGGTCGGCGAACCACCGCCCGGTCAGCCCGCCGAGGGCGAGGAGCACGATCGCACCACCGACGAGGGCGCCGCCCTGGAAGGCGCCGCCGGGCGCGAAGGCGCCGATCCAGAGCAGATAGCCGCCGGTGACCAGCAGCAGCGGGACGAGCCCGCGGATGAGCCCCTCGAGGAGGGGGCTGGACTCCGGGCCGGCAGCGGCGTGGTCGGCTCTCCGGAGGCCCCACACCGACACCACCGCAAGAAGCAGGACCCCGAGCTCGAGCAGCGTGTCGGTGCTGCGGTAGTTGAGCAGCACGGCGGTGACCGGGTTGCTGACGCCGCTCTCGTCGATGGCGGCCAGCGCCTCGTCGGTCAGCGACGGCGCGGGGCTCGGCAGCGCGAGCACCGCCCAGGCCACCGCGGCGAAGACGCCGAGCGGAAGCGCCCAACCGGCGACCCGGCCGATCACGCGGGCCCTCGGTCGGGCGGCTCGTCGCAGTTGCGGCCGTCCCCGGTCCAGCGTCGCAGCGCCGCGAGCATCAACGCGCCGGTGAGCCCCCCGCCCACCGCGGCCTCGGCCAGGGCGAGGTCCGGCGCCGAAAGCCGGAACCAGGCCACCGCCATCACCAACCCGAGCGCGACAAAGCTCACCACCGCTCGGAAGAGCTCGCCGTCGTTGACCGCGCGCCAGGCCAGCACCAGCATGACCAGGGCGAGCAGGACGTCGAAGACCGTCGCTGCGATCATGGCTCGCCCCCGTCGCCGGGCGGCGCGTCCTCGCGGCCGACCCTGCCGGCGATCAGGAAGGCCACGTTGGTGGCGGCGGCGAGGACGAGCAGCCAGATGAGCAGCAGCTTGAAGGCGGCCGGCCAGCTCGGCGCCTGCAGGCCCACGGCGAGGACGACGAACCCGAGACCGACGTTGTCGGCCTTGGTCAGCGCGTGCAGCCGGCTGAGCGGATCCGGCAGCCGCACGAGACCGATGGTCCCGGCGCTGAAGAAAAACAGCGACGCGGCGAGCATCACCGTCGACAGGACCTCGAGGGCGGTCACCGGCCGGCCCCCTTATCCCGCCGGTCGCCGAACCATCCCATCCGGACGGCCGCCACGCCGAAGACCGCGGCGAGCAGCGCGAGAACCAGCGCGACGTCGAGACCGCGGGGCGCGTCGAGGGCTTCGGCGAGGACCACTAGCAGGGCCACCCCCGCCGTACCGAAGAGCAGCACGGCGAGCAGCGGGTCGACCGTCGTCCGGCGGCGCATCATGACGCCTAGGCTGACGCCGATGTTGACCAGCAGGGCGCAGGCGGCGATCCACCAGACGGCGTTCATCCTGGCGCATCCCCGATCCCGGAGAAGAGGCCGGCCACCCGACGTTCGAGGTGGCGCAGCTCCGCCTCGACGTCCGACCGCGTGTCGAGGGCGTGGACCTCGATCCGATCGCCCTCGAGGGCGGTGGACAGGGTCCCGGGAAGCAGGCCGATGGTGCTCAACATGAGGTGGCGGGGAGGGCCCTCCGGCAGCCGCGTTGTGAAGACCACGTGGCCGGGGCGGATCGGCAGCGAGGGGTTCAGCACCCTCAGCGCCACGTCCCAACCGCCGAGCACCGACTGGTGGAGGAACGTGGCGGCGAAGGACGGCAGCCCCGGGACCCGGATCGGGACGAAGGGCCGGGTCGGGAAACGTGTCGCCGCCCAGGCGCCGAGCGCGATCGATGGGATCCCGACGAGCCAGGAGCCCGCATCGGGGCCGTTGAGACCGAGCCAGACAACCGCGAGAACCAAGGTGGTCCGGATGAAGCGACGGCCGGCCGCCCCCCGCGCTGAAGGCGGCGGATCATCGATCTCCTCGGTGTTGAGATTACGGCCACTCACGTCAAACTCCGCCGCGTCGGGTGGTGCAACGATCGCTCGATCGCCTCCATTCCATCGACCGCGATCCGGGCGTCGTCGTCAAAATCCGGTCTTCTCGATCCGACTCTCGGCGATGCCCGAAGCACGCCCATCGCTCGAGGGCGCCGCACCCGTCGAGCTCGCCCGAGAGCTCGGGTGGTAGCGGGACGGACCGGTCCTGGGAGCTCGGACCGGGTGTGCCCGAGGCGATCAGCGAGGGTCGAAGATCGCGATGCGGACCACGTCCGGTGGGTCCTCGCCAGGACGAAGATTCTGGGGCCGTGCTTTCCGCACCGCCGGGAGCTCTTCGGCGGGGTGGCGGGAATCGAAGACCCCTCCGCCCTCGTTGGGCGGGCTGAGAGTCAAGGGAGGCAGCATGCCTGAACCCAAGGTGGCCGGCACCGCGCCGGTGGTGCTCCAGCTCGAGCCCGGAACCTACTACTGGTGCGCCTGCGGGCGCTCCGCCGACCAGCCGTGGTGCGACGGCTCCCACGCCGGGACGGGCTTCCAGCCGGTCGCGGTGACGGTCGAGGGTCCGTCGAAGATGGCGCTGTGCCTGTGCAAGCAGACCGGCAACCGGCCCCGCTGCGACGGCAGCCACGCGAAGCTCGGCTGAGCGGCGCGCTCCGCGTCGTCCCGGCTCAGGCCTCGGCCGCGGCCGAGACCGCGGTCTCGAGGACGAGCCCGATCATCTCGTCGAAGCCGGTCTGCCGGTCGTCGGAGCTCAGCTTCTCGCCGCTTCTGATGTCGTCGCTGACCGTGCACACCGCGAGGGCCTCGACCCGGTGCTCGGCGGCGAGCGGGTAGAGCCCGGCCGACTCCATCTCGACCCCCAGGATGTCGTACCTCGCCATGAGCTCGAAGAGCTCGGGCTGCGGCGTGTAGAAGAGATCGGCCGAGAAGATGTTGCCGACGTGGTGGCGCAGACCCCGCTCCTCGGCGACCCGGACGGCGTGGCGGACCAGGGAGAAGCTCGCCAGCGCCGCCAGGTCGTGGCCCAGGAAGCGCATCCGGTTGACCCCCGAGTCGGTCGAGGCGCCCATCGCGACGACGATGTCGCGGAGCCTGACATCGGGGTGCGAGGTGCCGCAGCTGCCGGCGCGGATGATCCGCCTGACGCCGTAGTGCTCGATGAGCTCCGAGACGTAGATCGATGCCGACGGGATCCCCATCCCGTGCGCCATGACCGAGACCGCCACGCCGCGGTGCGAGCCGGTGAAGCCGAGCATGTTGCGGACGTCGGTCACCAGCCGCGCGTCGTCGAGGAACGTCTCGGCGATGTACCTCGCCCGGAGAGGATCGCCGGGCATGACCACCGTCGGCGCGAACGCGCCCTCGTCGGCGTTGATGTGCGGTGTCGGCATGCTGTCCTCCGAGCGCGAAGTATACCGATCCGTGAGGGGTGAGAAGTGAGACGTGAGACGTGAGAGGTGAGAGGTGAGACGTGAGAGGTGAGACGTGAGAGGTGAGACGTGAGAGGTGAGACGTGATACGTGAGAGGTGAATCGGGGGGTCGGGAGGTCGTGATGCTACTCCTCTGCGGCTCGTCGAATCGCCCGCTCGATCATGAACGGCACTGACCCCGCACTTGCACAGTTCGCCGGACATGGCCTCTTTGTGCCTTCGTGCCTTCGTGGTTGCGATGGTGCGATGATCCAGCATCCAGCATCCAGCATCCAGCATCCAGCATCCGCCCGGTCTACTCCCCACCGGTCCAGCCCGGTCCGCGAACCACGCGCCCCGGTGTCGCTCCGGTGTGCTCACCGTCGCGGACCACCTGGACGCCGTTGACGAAGACCTGCTCGACCCCGGTGGCGAGCTGGTGGGGCTCGGTGAAGGTGGCGTGGTCCTGGATGGTCGCCGGGTCGAAGACCACGACATCGGCGAAGAAACCCGGTCTGAGCAGCCCCCGCCGGTCGAGCTTGAGGTTGGCGGCGGGCAGACCGGTCAGCTTGCGGACCGCCTCCTCGATGGGGATGATCCGCTCGTCGCGGACGTACCTGGCGAAGACCCGGGCAAAGCTGCCGTAGGCGCGGGGGTGGTTGCTCTTCTTCAGGAACACCCCCTCGGGGGCCGGCGCGCCCTCGTCGGAGCAGAAGCTCACCCAGGGCAGCGCGATGGCTCTGCGCAGCACCTCCTCGGACTGGCTGAAGTAGACGCAGGTGACCCGCGAGCCGTCCTCGACGATGAGATCCATGGCGGTGGTCTCGGGCGAGGCGCCGCGCTCGGCCGCGACCTCGGCCAGGCTCATCCCGGTGTAGCGCTTGAGCTCGGGGCTCCTGAAGCCGATCAGCAGGATGTTCTCCGGCGAGCCGGCGCCGAGGTACATGTTCTCCCACTCGTCGGACTCTTCGAGCATCTCGCGCGCGATCCGGTCCCGGAGCGCCGGGTCGGTGAGCCGCGCGAGCGACGCCTCGAACCCGCCCTCCTGGACCCACGGCGGCATGCTCGCGTTCAGGCCGGTGGCGCCCGCCGGGTAGGGGTAGACGTCGGCGGTGATCGCGAGCCCCTCGGCGCGCGCCGCCTCGACCAGCGCGATCGCCTCGTCGAAGAGCGGCCAGTTGGCTCGTCCCGACGCCTTGAGGTGGTAGATCTCGGCCCGGGCCCCGCTCCTCCGCGCGATCTCGACGAGCTCGCCGACCGCCTCGACGAGGTGGCGTCCCTCGCCGCGGACGTGCGAGATGTACATCCCGTCGTGCTCGGCGGCGACCTCGGCGAGGGCGACGAGCTCGTCGGTCGCGGCGAACGAGCCCGGCGGGTAGATGAGCGCCGAGGCGACGCCGAGGGCCCCTTCCTCCATCGCGGTCCGGACCAGGCTCCGCATCCGGTCGAGCTCTTCGGCGGTCGGCGGCCGGTCGTCGTGACCGATGACATGCTCCCGGGGGGTGGCAGCGCCGATGAAGGAGGCGATGTTGGGCGAGACGCCCTTCGCCTCGAGAAAGCGCAGGTACTCGTCGAGACTGGTCCACTCGACGTCGTAGACGATGTCGCCCTGCCGCCGGACCATCTCCTCCTTCATCGCGTCGTCGAGCGGGCCCATCGAGTCGCCCTCTCCCATGACCTCGAGGGTCACCCCCTGGAGCACGTCGCTCATCGCCCGGCCGTCGGCGATCAGCGACTCGGTCGCCCACGACAGCATGTTGACAAAGCCGGGTGAGACCGCGAGGCCGTCGACCTCGATCTCGTGCCGACCGACCGCGGACCCGAGATCCCCCACCCCGACGACCAGGTCGCCGTCGATGGCGATGTCGCCCACGACGCCTGGGGAGCCCGTGCCGTCGTAGATCGTCCCACCCCGCAGCACGACATCGTGCTCGACCGGAGCGCCGCACGCAGCAAGGAAGATCAGCGAGCAAGCAAGGGTGAGTCGTCGCATCGGGTCAGCCTCCTTCGGTCGATTCACCGAGCCCTCTTGAAATCGGAACCGGCGGCCGAGGGGCCGCCGGTCGAGTTATCGAATTGTGATGCAATTCAGAATCCAAGACTCATCATTCAGAATCCGTTCTTATGCTGTCGGCTTTAACCAGCAGGCGAGCGCCGGCAGCAGGATGATCGCGCCGGCCATGTTGACCAGGAACATGAAGGTCAGCAGGATTCCCATGTCGGCCTGGAACTTGATCGGCGCGAAGATCCAGGTCGCGACGCCGACCGCCAGGGTGATGCCGGTGAAGACGACGCCGTTGCCGGTCACCGTCAGGGTGCTCCGGTAAGCCTCCTGGATCGACTGTCCCTTCTCGAGGAAGCTCTTGAACCGGCTGTAGATGTAGATGCCGTAGTCGACGCCGATCCCGACCCCGAGGGCGACCACCGGCAGGGTCGAGACCTTGAGCCCGATCTCGAGGATCGCCATCAGCGCATAGGCGAGGATCGACACCAGCGCCAGCGGGATGACGATCGCGAGGGTCGCCTTGAGCGAGCGGAAGGTGACCAGACAGAGCAGGATGATCGCGGCGAAGACCCAGAGCAGCATCGGGAACTGCGCCTCGGACACCGCCTCGTTGGTGGCGGCCATAACGCCGACGTTGCCGGTGGCGAGCCGGAAGCGGAGGTCCTCGGTGCCATGCCGATCGCTGAACGCCTTGACCGCCGCGACCACCCGGTCGATGGTCTCGGCCTTGTGGTCGGCGGTGTAGATGTAGACCGGCATGACGCTGCAGTCGCCGTTGAGCAGCCCGGTCGAGGTGTCGATGTAGGTCACGGCCTGGGCCATGGTCGAGGGGTTTCTCGGGAGGACCCGCCACTTGAGGCCGCCCTCGTTCCATCCGGCGTTGATGATCTTGGCGACCCCGCCGATGCCGAACACCGACTGGACGCCCTCGACGTTGCGGATCGTCCACTCGAAGTCGTCGATCAGGGTCATCACCTCGTGCTCGGTGCAGGCCTCGGGGTGGGCCTCGATGATCGTCGTGATGACGTCGACGCCGATCGCGAAGTGGCTGGTGATGACGTCGGTGTCGATGTTGTACTGCGAGTCGGCGCGCAGCTCGGGCACGCCGGGGTGGAGGTCGCCGATCTTGATCTGTCGCGCCTTCCACGTCCCGACCGCGAACAGGGCCACCGCGACGATGGTGATGATCGCGGCCCAGCGCGGCTCGGCGACCCGGGCGAGGGAGTTCCACAGCGGGTCCATGTGGCTGTGGCGCCGCCTGAGCTTGAGGCTGAAGATCTCGTCGAGCCTGGTGAAGGAGAGCAGCACCGGGATCAGCACGAGATCGGTGAGGATGATGACCGCGACCCCGAGGCTGGCGGTGATCGCCATCTCCTGGATCATCTGGATGTCGATCAGCATGATGGTGATGAAGCCGATGGTGTCGGAGAGCAGGGCGATCCCGCCGGGCACCAGCAATCGCCTGAAGGTCGCCCGGGCGGCGGCCTCGCTGCCCGCCCCCTCGTAGACCTCGGCGCCGAACGCCGACACCATCTGGACGCCGTGGCTGACCCCGATCGCGAAGACCAGGAACGGGACGAGGATCGACATCGGGTCGATGCCGAAGCCCATCAGCGTCAGCAGCCCGAGCTGCCAGATCACCGCCATCAGCGAGCAGCCGACGACGATCGTCGTCAGCCGGAAGCTCTGCGAGTAGACGTAGACGAAGATGGCGGTGATCAGGAAGGCGATCAGGAAGAACAGGACGACCCGCGATGCGCCCGCCGCGATGTCGCCGATGACCTTGGCGAAGCCGATGATGTGATAGTCGAAGTCGACCCCGACGTCGTGGTTGCTGTACTTCACGCGGATCGCCTCGAGCTGGTCGGCAACCCCGATGTAGTCGAGCCTTTCGCCGGTGTTGGGATCGATCTCGAGCAGCTCCGCGACGATGAGCGCCGACGAAAAGTCGTTGGCGACCAGCCGCCCCATGTAGTTCGACTTGAGGATGTTCTCACGGACCTGGGCGAGCCCCTCGGGACTTGCCTCGAAGTCGTCGGGAATGACGTTTCCGCCCGAGATGCCGTCCTCGACGACCTCGGTAAAGCGGACGTTGGGGGTGAACAGCGACATGACCCGCGTGCGGTCGACGCCCGGGATGAAGAACACGTCGTCGGTGAGCTCGGCGAGCACCCTGAAGAAGTGGGGTGTGAAGATGTCTCCGTCCTTGGCGCGGACGGCGATGACCACCTTGTTGGCGCCGCCGAAGGCGTCGCGGTACTCGAGGTAGGTCTTCATGTAGGGGTGCTCGAGGGGCAGCAGCTTGGCGAATCCGGCGTCGATCTTGAGGTTGGTGGCCTGCCACACCATGAGCACGGTCAGCGCGAGGAACAGGACCACCACCATTCGCCGGCGGGCGAAGATCAAGTTTTCCAGGTATTTGGTCATCTCGTCCTCCCCCTCACCGGTGGTTCGCCGAGAGCTCGGCGACGGTTGCACGGTGCAGCCCAAACTCACCGACCAGCAACAGCTCGCCGTCGCCGACCTCGATCACCGAGGAGATTCCCCGGCGGGCCGGGCGCTGGAAGAGACCGAAGCTGTGGCCGCCGTCGGTGGAGGTCAGCACGGTACCGCCGAGACCGACGATCACGATGGTTCCGTCGGCCAACCTGACCCCCGCGTTGAGGATCGCGACCGTCCCGGTGTCGATCTCGGCCCAGGTCGTCCCGCCGTCCTCGCTGCGGAAGAGGTGGCCGCGCAGACCGAAGGCGAGCAGGGTGTCGCCCTCGAGGGGGAGGAGGCCGAAGAACGAGCCCTCGTAGGGCGAGGGCAGCTCGCTCCAGCTCTCGCCGCCGTCGTCCGACCGGTAGAGCATCCCGGCTTCGGCGGCCATGTAGAGCGCCCCGGTGTCGGCGAGGGCGATGTGCTGGAGGTGCCAGTCGTCCTCGCCGATCGGCTCGAACTCCCAGGTCGCGCCGCCGTCGAAGGTCCGGAAGCGGCTGCCATAGGCGCCGATGGCGACCCCGTTGAGCTCGTCGGCGAACCAGACGTCGAAGAGCGGCGCCTCGTCCTCGGGGGCCCAGTGGACCCGCTCCCAGGTCTCGCCGCCATCGGTGGTGCGGAGGATCACCGAGTCGTGCCCGACCGCAACGCCGACCTCCGGTCCGGCGAAGGCGATCGCAGTCAGCAGGGACCGGGTCGGAGCCTCGACCTGCCGCCAGCTCCGGCCGCCGTCGGTCGAGACCAGGACGTGACCGCGCTCGCCGACCGCGACGAGGCGGCCGTCGACCGCCGCCACGTCGAGCATCAGCGAGCGCTCCGCGAGGGGCGCCATCACCGAGCGTTCGAGCGCTTCCCCGTCGTCGGCGACGACCGGTCCGGTGGCGAGCAGGACGATGACGCCGATGAGCGCCGAGAGAGCGCAGAGAGCTCGGCGGGTTGCCGTGAGACGCCCCGACTGGCGGGCGCGAGCCATGCCCGAATGGTTGCTGTCCATCGTGTCAGTCTCCCGGTCCGAGTGGTCGAACGCGGGCGGGCCGTCCTCGGCCCGCCCGCGGGTCAGGGCGGTCGATCAGCGCTTACCGGAGCGGCGCAGCGAGGCCGGGTTGTAGTCCTCGGGGGTCCGCTTGATCGTAAAGTCGTACGGCGCGTTCTGGCCGTTGAGCCCGATCGCCAGATAGCGGCCGGCCTGGAGGTCGGTGTGGACCTCGAGGGATGTCCACAGACAGGGCACGTTGTAGTACTGCATGGCGTGGCCCTCGGACACCCGCCACAGCTGGTCGCGGTTGTCGTACTGGTCGACGGCGACGATCTGCCAGCTGTCCTCGTCCAGGTAAAAGGTCCGACGCTTGTAGATGTGGCGGGCGCCCTCCTTGAGGGTCGCGTCGACCACCCACACCCGGTGCAGCTCGTATCGCGCCAGATCCTGATTGATGTGGAGCGGGGTCAGGATGTCTTTGTAAGGCACCGCCGGATCCTGCAGCCGGTACGAGTTGTAGGGGACGTAGATCTCCTTCTTGCCGACCAGCGCCCAGTCATAGCGGTCGGGCGCGCCGTTGAACATGTCGAGCTGGTCCGAGGTGCGCATCGAGTCGGCGGCGGTCCCCGGGTTGTCGTAGGCGACGTTCGGCGCCCGCCGGACCCGACGCTGACCCGGGTTGTAGAGCCAGGCGTTGCGGTGCTCTGCCACCTGGTTGAGCGTCTCCTGGACGAGCAGGATGCCACCGGCGAGCCGAGCGGGCGCCATCACCTCCTGCTGGAAGAAGAGGATCCGGTTGTTGAGCTTTTCCTCGGTCATTCCCTCGAGCGAGTAGACCATGTAGAACTCGTCGTTGAACTCGACCAGGGTGTAGCTGCCGCCGCGGGTCGGTGCGGCCTGCGAGATCGAGCGGGCCGCCGCATCGGCGCGGTAACGGAGCAGGTGGTTCCAGATCGCCTCGATGCCCTGCTTGGGGATCGGGAAGGGGATGCCGTTGACCGCGCCGGTGACGCCGTAGCCGTTCTCGACCAGGCTTGCCGTGTCAGCGAACTCCTTCGTCTTGTCGTAGATCCGCTGCGGCACGGCGGCGGTGCGGTGGCTCGGGTAGACGATCATCTTGTAGGTGTCGGGGTAGGTCTCGAAGAGGGCGCGCTGGCCGGGGGTGAGCTTGTCGGCGTGCTGGGCCAGGTTGGCCGCGGTGATGGTGAACAGCGGCTTTTCTCCGGCGAACGGGTCGGCGTAGTGCTGGTCCGGCGTCCAGCCCGCGGGAGCGGTGGTCAGGCCACCGGTCCAGGCCGGGATCGTGCCGGCGGCGTTGCCGGCCTTCTCACCGCCGAGCGGCGTCAGCGTCGTTCCGAGCTTGGCGATCTCCTCGGGCGTCAACCCGGCCCACACGGTCGCCGCCGATCCGGCGACCACGACCAGTGCGAGACCGAGAACGAGCTTCGCGTTGGTGCGCATGTCTCCCTCCTTCTAGAACGAGAACTTGACAAAACCGCCGACGAAGTCGCGGTCGTTGATGAGGTTCCAGCGGTCGGCGCCGCCGTAGCTGGTGTAGCTGAGGTCGACCTCCCAGCGGTTCTGGTAGCTCGCGTTGAGACCGATGGTCAGCGCGGTGAAGCCTTCGAGGAAGGCGCCGCCGGGGCCGGGGGTGATGCCCTGGACGTCCTGCTGCCAGGCGAGCCGGGGCGACAGCTGCCACGCGCCGATCGCGTTGAAGTAGTCGAGGCGGGTCGCGAACCGGTAGCCCCACGAGAAGTCGTCGGCGAAGTGCTCGGCCTCCTCGTAGTCCTTGCCGGAGTGCGCGGCGCCCGGGTTGGTGGTCGACATGTAGGGGTTGCCGCTGGTGTAGGTGCCCGGCCCCTCGAAGCGCAGCTCGTCCTTCGACGGCATGTCGAACACCCAGTTGAACCCGGGCTCGAGCACGAACACCCACTGGTCGGCGCCGAGCGTATTGGCGAAGACCTTGGTCATCGTGAACTGGAGCTGCGACGAGTCGAGCAGGCGGTAGCCCTTGATATCGGTGCCGAAGGTGACGCCGCCCGGTACGACCTGGTTCTGCGCCGCGAAGACCGGGTTGATCGGCGACAGCGCGGCGAACAGCAGCTCGACGTCGTCGACCTGGTAGGGGGCGTCCTGCTTGTACGAGATCTCGCCCTGGAAGGCGATGCCGCTGGTGCCGAGCTGGCTGTTCCAGCTCAGGCCGTACTGGGTCATGTCCTCGGGGTACTCGGTGTACCAGGTGGCGGTGTGGGCGAAGGCGGAGACGCCGGCGGCCTGGGACGCCTGGACGGCCGCTCTGTCAACCTCGGGGCTGAGACCGGGCGGCACGCCGAAGTAGGCGTACACCGCGAGCGCGGCGTTGCGGCCGTCGATCGAGGCCTGCTGGGCGCCGGCCAGGGTGCCCGAGACGCCGTTGATGGTCGGCAGCCGGCTGTGGATGTTCATGTAGTAGAAGCCGAGCTCGGTGCCGCCCCAGCTCGGGATGAACCAGCGCAGGGCGAGACCGTACTGACCGCCGTCCTCGGGCTCGAGGTCGGTGCCGCGCGGGACGCCGATGAACGGGTAGTCCTTGGGCGGCTGGATGAAGAACGGCGACTCACCGGTGTCGGGGAAGCTGCCGAAGGCGAGGAAGACGTTCTCGCCGCCGAGACCGACGAAATCGTTGGTCGAGAAGTACGTCCCCGGCGGGTCGACCACCGTGTTCTCCCACTCGAACTGGTAGAAGCCCTCGACCGACAGGTTTTGGCCCAGCGCGAACGAGGCCCAGACCATCCCATGCGGCCGGAAGGCCTCACGGAGCTCGGCGCCCGGGACGCGCAACGCCGACAGGTCGACCGAGTTGATCCCGCTCAGCCCGCCCTGGATGAAGGTGCTCTCGCCCCAGTTGAGGACCTGGCGGCCGACCCGGATCTCGCCGACCCCGAACTGCCACCACAGGTAGGCGTCGAGAAACTCCTCCCGGCTGCCGGCCCAGTCGAGGGCCTCGTCGGTCAGCTCGGTCCGGGCGCAGCAGTCGCCCATCAGCTCGAAGTCGTAGAAGGCCGAGCCGCGGGCGAACAGACCGATGCTGTGGCGGTCGCTGAGGTTGAGGCCGAAGTCGAGGTCGAGGGTCGCCTTGACCGTGTTGCTGACGATCCCGGTGTCGAAGTTGAGGTCGCCGTCGTCGCCGTTGACCGACCAGGCGGTGCCGCCCTCGAAGGGGCTGATGATGCTCGGGTCGCGGTCCTCGACCCGATAGGTGGCGCCCCATGACACCGTCGTGTCGATGTTGAGCCGGTACTTGCCGGACGAGCCCGACAGGTCGACCGCCTCGCCGGGGACGGCGAGGAGCCCGATGGTGGCTGCGACGAGGACCCATCGTCCGGTCACGCCGAGCCGTTGCGCAGAAGAAAATCTCATCTCCCCCTCCTCTTTCTTGGGTTGGCGACATGACCCGTCCGAGGTTGCCGCCGATGAGCCGGGTCGGGCTCACTCGCCGGCGCTCGGCGGGAAGACTGGAATGTGGTCGATGGTCGGCAGGAGTGGCACAGCATCGGGGTCGAGGCGGGTCGGTGGCTTCCGCTCGAGCTTCGTCGCAACTCGCATCCCTTCACCGGTCGGTGGCCCGGGGGTGTGACGGTGGAGACTCCGGTCGCAGTGCCGAGAATCACCTTAGCACATGCGGTTGAGATTTTCGCCCGGCCGGGAGAGGTGGGAAGGTCGGTTACCCGAGGTCGATGTTCTGCTCCTCGACCAGGCGGTCGACGAGGATGGTCTGGAGGTGGTTGCGCGACAGGTGGATCCGGTCGAGCAGCTCGGCGGCCTGGTCGGCCGGCATCGGGCGCGCGATGTAGAAGCCCTGGACCTGGTCAACGCCGAGCTCACGCAGGCACTCGAGCTGGGCGTCGGTCTCGACGCCCTCGGCGATGGTCGTCTTACCGAGGTTCCGGCCGAGGTCGACGATGGTCCGGACGATCTCCATCGAGTCGACGTCCTCGATCATCCTCGAGACGAAGGAGTAGTCGATCTTGAGCGAGTCGATCTCGAAGCGCTTGAGATAGGCGAGCGACGAGTAGCCGGTGCCGAAGTCGTCGATCGACAGGCCGATGTCGAGGGCCGAGAGCTGGTCGAGCATCGCGGTTGCGTGCTCGGTGTTCTCCATCAGCACGCTCTCCGTGACCTCGAGCTTGATGTCGCGGCCGTAGAGCCCGCTCTGGCGGAGCGTGTGGTCGATGCGCGACACCAGCTCGAGCTGGAGGAACTGGGTGGTCGAGATGTTGAGACTGATCGAGATCGGCGGGTCGAGGCGGTACTGGACCTGCCACGGACGGAGCTGCCGGCACGCCTCCTCGGCGACCAGACGGTCGATCTGGACCGCGATCCCCATCTCCTCGGCGACATGGATGAACTCGGTCGGCCGGACCAGCCCTCGCGTCGGGTGCCGCCACCGGGCGAGCACCTCGAACCCGACCAGGTTGCCCCGGTCGAGCGAGATGATGGGTTGGTAGAAGGGGAGGAACTCCTTGCGGGCGACCGCGCGCCTCAGGTCGTTCTCCAGCTCGAGGGTGGCGACGACCTCGGCGTGCATCTTCTCGTCGAACACGGCATACCGGTTCCGGCCGAGCTCCTTGGCCCGGTACATCGCGTTGTCGGCGTCGCGCAGGAGGTTCTCCGGCTTGTCGTAGCCCGGGTGCCACATCGCGATCCCGGTGCTCACCGTGGCATAGGCCTCGGAACCGTCGAGCGTGAACGGCACCTGGAACTCCTGGTGCAGACGGCCCGCGATGCTCGTGGCGTCGCGCACCGACTCGACGTCCTCGGCGACGATCACGAACTCGTCGCCGCCGAACCGGCAGACCGTGTCGCTCGGCCGGCAGATCGACCTCACCCGGTCGGCGATCGCCATCAGCAGCTTGTCGCCGACCAGGTGGCCGAGGCTGTCGTTGACGTTCTTGAAACGGTCGATGTCGAAGAACAGCACCGCGAAGGGCTTGTCCTTCATTCGCGAGGCGCGGGCGAAAGCGTGGCGCAGGCGATCGAGCAGGACGGTCCGGCTCGCCAGGCGGGTCAGAGGGTCGATCAGCAGGTTGGTGCGGGGCTCGTCGAAGGCCAGGTGATCCTCGGTGACGTCGGTGTGGCGGCAGACCAGCCGGAGGGTCTCGCCGGCGCCATCCCGAACCGTTTCGCCGCGCACCAGCAGGCGTCGCGAGGCTCCGTCCGCGCGGAACACCCGGTAGTGCCCCTCGAGCGAGTGCAGCTCACCGCGGGCCACCGAGTCGATCAGCTGCCGGATGCGGTCTCGGTCCTCCTCGTCGACGAGATCGAGCCAGCGGTCGACGGTCGTCTGTCGGTCGACCGGACCACCGATCAGTTTGTCCCACTCGGGGGAGAGGACGAGCTCGCCGGTGCGCAGATCGGCGTCCCACATCCCGTCCGCTTGCCCACCGCACGAGATGAGCAGCCGTTCATGGCTCTGGTGGAGATCGGCAAACGCCTTCTCGAGACGCAGGAACTGGCCGGCGATCTGCTCGTGCACGCGGATCCTCGCCTCGACCGCAGCCGGCTCGAGAGGCTCGGAGAGAACGTCGCAGTACCCGGCGTCGAGGATCGCCGAGGCCTCGGATCCCGAGTTCTCCTCGGCGATCGCGAGAACCTGGCAGGTCGGCGCCGAGCCCGGGTCGTGGTGGAGGCGACCGATCAGGTCGAGAGCGAGCCGGTCGGGCAACCGCCAGTCGATGATGGCAAGCTGTGGAGCGAGCCCGTCGATGTCGATCCCGTCGAGCTCGTCCGGGCCGCAGCTCGTGACGGTGTGGCGGCGGACCTTGAGCATCGACTCGACGAGCGACCGGACGTCGACGTCGTGCGACACCACGAGGCAGCGCAGCAACGGGCGCTGGTCGCCGCCCGCCGCATTGCGCCCGCGTTGCGCATCGGGCGGGTCGTTGCGTCGGAGGTTTCCCTTCGGCGCCCGTTCAGCCTTGTTCGCCGAGGAATCGGACGGAATCATGACACTCCCGGATGAGCATTATAGATTGGAACGACAGATTCCCGTTATCGAGCCGGTCCGCGTCGCCGAAGGATACGTGTAAAATCCACCGAGCTTCGCTTCGAGAGGAGGAACCTCACCCATGAAGATAGTCGCCATCGGAATCCTCGTTCTTCTTCTGATCGCCGGCGCTCTCGCGATGTTCGGGGTCGGGCAGTACAACCGTCTGGTCGGCCTCGACGAGTCGGTCGACGCCGCCTGGGCCCAGGTCGAGAACGTCTACCAGCGGCGAGCCGATCTGGTGCCCAATCTGGTCGCGACCGTTAAGGGATCGGCCGAGTTCGAGCAGGACACCCTGACTGCGGTTGTCGAGGCGCGCGGCAAGGTCGGCCAGGTGACCTTCGACCACGCCCCGACCGCGGCCGAGCTCGAGCAGTTCCAGCAGGCCCAGGACGGTCTGTCGAGCGCCTTGTCCCGGCTGCTGGTGGTCGTCGAGCGCTACCCGGACATCAAGTCGACCGAGGCCTTCCGCGACCTCCAGGTCCAGCTCGAGGGCACCGAGAACCGGATCGCGGTCGAGCGGAACCGGTTCAACGAGGTGGCGCGCGGCTACAACACCGCCCGGCGGTCCTTCCCGACCGTGCTGCTCGCCAACCTCTTCGGCTTCGCCGAGAGGCCGTACTTCGAGGCGACTACGGGCGCCGAGGCAGCGCCGGTCGTGGAGTTCTGACCGGGTGGACCCGCGGCTCTTCTTCTCCGAGGCCGACCGGCGGGCGATCGTCGAAGCGACCCGCGAGGCCGAGCTGCGAACCTCGGGCGAGATCGTGCCCTTTGTGGTCGGCGCCTGCGACGACTACCCCGAGGCGGGCTGGAAGGCGGTCGTGTCCGGCGCCCTCCTCGGGGGCGGCGGAGGGGTTGCGGCGAACTTCCTCGGCGGGTTCTGGGGCGGCTCGGCGTGGCTCTGGTTCGCCCTGCCGGCGGTGCTCACCGCCGCCGCCGCCCTGCTCGCCGTCCGGGCCTCGGACAACCTGCGCCGGTGGCTGGTGTCGGATGCGACCCTCGACCTGCGGGCCCGCCGGCGGGCGGCGGTGGCCTTCCTCGACGAGGAGGTCTTCGCCACCCGGGACCGCACCGGGATCCTGATCTTCGTCGCCCTGTTCGAGCATCGGGTGGTGGTCATGGGCGACGCCGGAATCAACCGGGCGGTGCCCGACGGCGCATGGCAACGGGTGGTCGCCGACCTGGTCGAGGGTATCCGGGCCGGGATGCCGGCGCGGGCGCTGATCACGGCGATCGGCGAGTGTGGTCGTCTGCTCGAGGAGCACCGGGTGACGATCGCCCCCGAGGACACCGACGAGCTCGAGAACGCGCTCCGGCTGGTGGACCGCTGATGCGAGCCCGGGCCGTCGCCCTCGCCGCCGCGGTGGTCGCGTCGCTTCCGGTCCTCGCCCTCGAGGTTCCGCGTCTCGAACGGCGCGTGACCGATCTCGCCGGCCTGTTCACCGCGCAGGCCGCGGCCGCCATGGAGACCGAGCTCGAGCGGCTCGAGCGCGACACCGGCGCCCAGGTCGCGGTGCTCACCATCGCCAGTCTCGAGGGCGACTCGCTCGAGGACTTCTCGATCCGGGTCGTCGAGGCCTGGCAGCTCGGCGACCGCGAGCGGGACAACGGCGTGCTGGTTCTCATCTCCCGCGACGACCGGCTGATCCGGATCGAGGTCGGCTACGGCCTCGAGGGCGTGCTTCCCGACGCCCTGTGCGGCCGCATTATCGACCGGGCGATGCGCCCCGCCTTCCGCAGGGGCGACTTCTCTGGGGGCGCCTCGGGGGCGATCGAGATCATCGCTGGCGCGGTTCGCGGCGACCCCGAGGCGGCGGCCGCGATCGCCGACCGCGCCGCCCCGGGCCCGACCGGCGGGACCGCGGCGGTGATCGCCGTGGTGCTGCTCGGTCTGCTCGGCACCTTCGGTCTCGGCGCGCTCTTCGCCAAGGGGATCGGCGGCTGGTTCCTCTACCTCTTCCTGGTCCCCTTCATCTCGGGGCTGTCGGGGGCGATGCTCGGCTCGCGATGGGCGACGGTCGCCGTCATCGCCTGGTTGGTCGGCTTCCCGATCCTGCGCATCCTCCTGTGGAGCACCGGCGCCGGGAAGAGCTTCCGCGCCTCGCACCCGACATGGACCTCGTGGGGCTCGTCCGCCGGCTCCTGGGGAGGCAGCTCGTGGGGGGGCGGCGGCGGGTTCTCCGGCGGCGGTGGGAGCTTCGGCGGCGGCGGCGCGTCGGGCGGGTGGTGAGGCGGCGACCCGCGTCGTGACAGGGGCCGCTGCCGCTGCCATCGGACGCGGACTCGGACGCGGACTCGGACTCGGACGCGGAAGGTGCCGCTGGCCGCTGCCCTACTGTCGCAGCCGCTCCCGGGTGAGCGCCTCGAGCCCGCCGGCGAGCACCAGCTCCTGGGCCGCGGGACCGATCGGTGAGACCGGGTACTCGCGTCCGTTCCAGACCGCCTTGGCCCGCCGGAAGTCGACCGTGAGCGGTCCCGCCGGGATCGACTTTTCCCCGGCCGCTGCCTCGGCCGCGAACGCCGCCTTCACCGCCGCGGCGAGCGCCGGCGACTCGAGGCAGATGAAGGCGTTGTTGAACGCGTTTCTCAGGTAGGTCTGCGAGAAGCTCGTGGCGATCACCGCCCGGATGCCGCGGTGCTTGAGCGCGGTCGCCGCCTGCTCGCGCGACGAGCCGGTTCCGAAGTTGGCGCCGGCGACCAGGATGTCGCCCTCGGCGGCGATCGCCTGGAAGGAGGGGTCGTAGTTGGCCATGGCGTGGCTCGCCATCTCCTCGGGGGTGAGGTGGTCGAGATAGGTCACGTCCTTGCCGTAAATGCCGTCGGTGTTGAGGTTGTCGACCGGGAGCAGGAGCGCGCGGCCGGCGAGGCGCTCGGTGAAGCCGTCGAGGATCGCGACCTCGCGCTCGGGGGGCGTCCAGCCGTGGTCGGCGAACCGGATCTCGGGGACCGACGACCCGAGATCGGCCGGCCCGGTGATGAAGCCGGCGACGGCCGAGGCGGCCACCACGGCCGGGCTCGCGAGATAGGCCTGGGCGTCGCGCGAGCCCATGCGGCCCTTGAAGTTGCGGTTGGTCGCCGAGATCCCGACCTCGCCCGGCTCGAGCAACCCGACCCCGAGACCGATGCAGGCGCCGCAGCCGGGCGGCAGCGGGATCGCCCCGGCGGCGACCAGGTCGCCCCAGATCCCCTTGGCCTCGGCGTCGTGCTGGACCGAGGCGGAGGCGGCGGCGATGTAGAGCTCGACGCCCGCGGCAACCTTCGAGCCGCGCAGCACGGCGGCGGCCTGGGCGAGGTCATCGAGCCGCGAGTTGACGCACGACAGGAGGTAGGCCTTGTGGATCGTGACGCGCTCGCGGGCGATCTCGGCGACCGGGCGCATGACCGACACGGTGTCGGGGCCCGAGACGTGGGGCGACACCGCGGCCAGGTCGAGGAGGATCGACGCCGCGTACGAGGCGTCCTCGTCGGGTCGCGGAGGGGCGTCGTCCCAGGCGGCGATCATCGCACCGGTGAGCCGGTCGGGGATGTCGAGGGCCTCGAGCATCGCGGCCCGGCCGCGCAGGTAGTGGGAGGTCTTCTCGTCGTAGCCGAACCAGCCGACGAGGGCGCCCCACTCGGTGGTCATGTTGGCGACCGTCATCCGCTCGTCGACCGACAGCGAGGCGGCGCCCGGGCCGTGGAACTCGACCGCCGCGTTGAGGACCTCGCCGCGGCTGTAGAGCCCGCACAGCGTGATGATCACGTCCTTGCCGGTGACCCCGGGGCGGAGCTCGCCCTCGAGCACCACCTTGACCGTCCGCGGCACCTGCCACCAGGTCACCCCGGTCGCCCAGATGGCTGCGGCGTCGGTCCGCACCACCGGGGTGCCGACCGCCGCGACCGCGCCGTACATGTTCGAGTGCGAGTCCGACGCCACGACCAGCGCGCCGGGGTGGACGAAGCCGTTCTCGATCATCAGCTGGTGGCCGATCCCCGCGCCGGCGGGGTGGAAGACGATCCCCTGCTCGCGGGCGAAGGCCTCGATCTTCGAGTACTTCTCGAGGTTCGCCGCGGAGCCGTCCTGGACGTTGTGGTCGAGGGCGAAGACCGGCTGCGCCGGGTCGGCGACCCGGCTCGCCCCGATCGCGCGGAACTTGGGCAGCACCGCGCCGGTGTTGTCGTGGGTCATGACGTGGGCCGGCCGGACCGTCACCATGTCGCCGGCGAGCACCTCGTGGCCCGCGGCGAGCCCCACCGCGTGCGCCTGGACTACCTTTTCAGTTATCGTCTGCGGCATTCCTCCGCGCTCCTGTCTCGCGGGCCGGGTGCCTGCCTCCGACATTCCTCACCGCGAGCGATGTCGTGGGCCTGGCTGCCCTCCCGTCGCGTTTCGGGTTGGCGGTGTGTCAAGCGTGAACGGTCAGCCTCCCCATCAGCTCCCGCACGTCCTCGAACAGCTCGGTCCGGTTGATGGCGTCCTGAATCCTCTCGACCTCCTCGGCGGTGGCGACGCCCTCGGCCAGCGCTCTGAGCTTGCCCGAGATCTCGTCGTCGGTGAGCGGGTTGCGCGGGTCGCCCTTGGGGTAGTCGAGCCGCTGCTCGAGCTCGCGACCGTCGGTCGTCCGGATCACCACCCGGACCCGCTGGAGCGCCGGAAAGACCGCCTCGATCTCCGGGTCGGCGATGACCCTGACCTTGGGGAGCTGGGCGCGGATCGTCGGGTCCATGATCTTCGCCGCGGTGAACTGGATCGGCGTCACCTGGCGGTCGGCGACCGCGGCAGCAATGACGTAGGGCAGCGAGTGGTCGGCGGTCTCCTTGGTGCGTGGGTCGTACTTCGAGGGGTCGGCGAGGATGTCGGCCGCCCGGGCGAGCGAGTAGACGGTCACCGTCTCGACCTCGTCGGGGGCGAGGTCGTGACCCTTGACGAGATCGAGGGTCGCCGAGATCGGCGCGTGGGTCAGCGCCTCGGTGGGGAAGAACTTCATCCCGCACTGGAGGATCCGCCACGACTCGCCGAGCCCTTCGGTGAGAACGTCGAACCTCCAGTCGGTCGAGAAGACGTGGCTGAAGCCCTCCTTGCCGTCGAGGACGTGCTCGGGCCCGGTGTAGCCCCGCTCAGCGAGCAGCGCGGCGAGCACCCCGGACTGGGTGGCCAGCGGATCGACGGTGTTCTTCATCATCGTCAGCTTGCCGGCGGTCACCGAGCCGGTCGTGCAGTGGCGCGACGCCGAGATCCCGATCGCGTGCTGCAGCCGCTCGGCGTCGAGGCCGAGCATCCGGCCGGCGGCGATCGGCGCCGCGGCGGCGGTCAGGGTGGCGTGGTGCCAGCCGATCTCGCGGATCCCCGGGAAGCTCGCCTCGCACAGGCGCTGCTCGAACTCGTAGGCCAGAGCGATCCCGACCAGCAGGTCGCGGCCGGACCGGCCGGCCCGCTCGGCGCAGGCGATCGCCGCCGGGATGAGATCCGAGGGGTGGGAGGGGTCCTGCTTCCAATAGATGTCGTTGTAGTCCATCACCCGGATCATCAGTGCGTTGAGCAGCGAGGCCGAGACCGGGTCCCAGCGCTCGCCGGTGACCAGCACGGTCGACGGCCCCACGCCCGCGCACTCTCCGAGGACCCCGCGCGCGATGTGGACGTCGTGCTGCTGGGCGCCGCCGAGAGCGCAGCCGACCGAGTCCATGAGATAGCGCTTGCACTCGGCGACCACCTCGGGCGGCAGGTCGTCGTAGACGACGGATGCGGCCCACTCGGCCATGGTGCGGGTGACATTGGGCATGGATCGTCCTCCTGTCCGCAAGCCAGGGGATTGTAGCTTGGTCGCGTGTCTGCTTCCTCGCCCGAGCCGGGGTCCGGTCCCGGCCCGGAGCGGGAGCGATCGACGGGTCGAGCCTTCGGCGACGGCTGCCCGACGTCGCCCCGGCGTCGCGCCGCCGGCGCGAGCGGCGGCCGGCATCGTGACCGGAGCGGATGCTCAGTGGGGCGCCGGGTGAGCAGACCTCCTCGGGGGGTCCGGGTTTCCAGGGGCAGCGTCAGCGTCAGGGGCAGCGGCAGCGTCAGGAACAGCGGCGGGGGCCGGCGCCGGGTACGGGTCACGGATGGAGCAACCGCCAGGTGATGGCCCGGACCTCGTCGAGGAGGTCGAGGGCCCGCCGCGCATCGGCGGTCTCGACGACTCCGGCTACGAGAAGCAGCCGGAGGTGGACATCAGCCTCCTTGGCGGAGCCGTAGGCGATCCGCCAGTGCTGGAGCCGATCCCTGCCAGCTCGTCCATGACCTTCGGCCAAGTTCGCCGGCACCGAGCTCGCAGCTCGCATGAGCTGATCGGCAACTGATCTCAAGGGAGCGGGAACGCGCAGCACGAGCTCAATCGCGATGCCAGCCGCCTCCATTGCCTTGCGGTAGGCGATCAGGCCGGTTGTCGGGAGAGCGTCGTGCATGGTCACCTCCGGGGTGTTCATGGCCCCTCTCCCAGCCGCCGGCCCAGCCCCTGTCAAGGGCCGCGTTCGACGCGGTACATTTCACCCTTGACAGGGGCTGGGCCGGCGGCTACGCGTGATTCCAGAACACCCCGGAGGTGACCATGCTGCCGCTGCCGCTGCCGCTGCCGCTGCCGCTGCCGCTGCCGCTGCCGCTGCCGCTGCCGCTGCCGCTGCCGCTGC
>JALOLD010000072.1 GCA_025456145.1 Thermoanaerobaculales bacterium
GGTCAGCTCGGGCCGAATGGCGGTTGGGGGGTCGTGGCGCTCGTCGGCGAAGCGGACGACGACCGTGGTGAACCGGCCCTCGCCCCACTGGTCCTCGAGGAGGAGCCACGAGCGAACGAAGTCGGCGACCCGGAGTCGGCAGCGCTCGCGCACCAGCTCGAGGTGGTCGGGGTCGGCGGCCCGCTCGGCGAGCGCCGGGGTCAGGCCGCGCTCGAGGGCGGCCATCTGCTCGGCCTCGTCGAAGCGCAGCCATCCCGACTCGGAGCGCTTCTCCATCCGGTCGGTGTGGATCGCCGGCGGCAGGGTCGGGCGGATCGCCGGCGCGTCGACCAGGCAGGTCCCGCCCTCGACCGCGAGCCGCCACGGCTCGTCGAGCCGGAGGTGGTAGCGGTAGGTCACCGGGACCCGGATCTCGCTCACCGTGGCGCCCAGCGGGACCAGGTCGAAGAGCACCCGCCGGTCGTCGGTCCGCGACAGGGTCTCGACCGCCTCGAAGGCGGCGAGCTCGAGCTTGAGCCCGCCGTCGGGGGAGAGCCGCGGGATCGCCGAGATGAAGGTCTCGGTGATCGTGCCGGTGGCGAAGCGGGCCGCGATGTCGGCGGCGCCCTCGCCGGCGGCGCGTACCGCGTCGGCGGTCGCGCGACCGCCGTCTCGCACCGTCTCGCGGAGCTCGCGGGCGGCGAGCAGGGCGACGAGGGCGACCGCGACCACGACGAGCGGCCAGCGCCAGGCGTGGAGGGGCGACGGGGCGCGGCGGTCGGGCTCAGTCATCGGCGGCGTTCGCCCAGTAGGTCTGGTCGGCGATCGCGCCGAGCTCGGCGCTCGCGTAGCCGCCGCGCCGCCAGCGCCGGCGCAGCCCGGCGATCCGGCGGAGCATCGGCAGCGAGTGGCCCGCCAGGCTCACCGTCGAGGCGCCCCGCCGGCGCAGCCGGACCGGGATGCGGCGGATCGCCAGGTTGTACTTGAGGGCGATGTAGAGCAGCTCGACGTCGCCGGCGAAGCCGTCGTCGGTGACCAGCGGGAAGACCGCCGCGGCGACATCGCCGCGGAACGCCTTGAAGCCGACCTGGGTGTCGAAGAGCTCGCCGGTGACCAGGATCCGGACCGCGAAGGAGAACACCTGGGTGCCGAGGCGGCGCAGGGGCGGCGGGTCGTCGCCGCCCTCGGACGCGGCGAGGGTCCGGTCGCCGACCACGATGTGGAAGCCGCCGTGCCCGACCAGGTCGGCCATCACCGGCACCGCCTCGAGATCGTAGGGGATGTCGGCGTCGGTGAAGACCCGGCAGGCGCCGCGGGCGGCGGCCATCCCGGTCTTGAGCGCGGCGTACTTGCCGCGGTTGCGGTCGTGGCCGAGCCGAACGAGGCGGCCGCCCGAACGCGCGGCGAGGACCGCCGCCGTGCCGTCGGTCGAGCCGTCGTCGACCACCACGATCTCGGCGTCGAGCCGGTTGCGCTCGACGAAGGACTCGACCCGGTCGAGGCTGCGGTCGAGAAAGGCCGCGCCGTTGAAGACCGGGATCACCAGAGAGAGATCGGGCTGGGCCACGTGGAGCACGCTACCCGACCCGCCGCCCCCGCCGCAAGTGAGTCGGAGCGAGGATCGAGGGGCGAGCCCACGGCGGGCGCCCGGCGCCCGGCCATCGCGCGGGCCGGAGCGCTCCTCCGGCTACTGGAACTCGATGAGCTCGACGTCGAAGACCAGCATCCCCTGGGGCGCGCCGGCCTGGCCCTTGTAGGCGAGCTCCTCGGGGATCCAGAAGCGGCGCTTCTCGCCGACCACCATGAGCTGCACGCCCTCGGTCCAGCCCGGGATGACCTGGTTGAGGGCGAAGCTCGCGGGCTGACCGCGGGTCACCGACGAGTCGAACATCTGGCCGTCGGTGGTCCACCCGGTGTAGTGGACGGTGACCCGGCTGGTCGCCGACGGGTGCTCGGTTCCGGTGCCCGGGGTCAGCACCCTCGAGGCGAGCCCCGACCCGGTGCGCTCGGCGTCGGGGCCGGGCCCGGCGACATCGGAGGGCGCGCGGGGCGGCTCGACCTGGTCCTCGATCCCGAGCAGCTCGACGTCGAAGACGAGCATCCCTTGCGGCCGGCCCTGCTGGCCCTTGTAGGCGAGCTCCTCGGGGATCCACAGCCGCCGCGACTCGCCGACCACCATGAGCTGGAGGCCCTCGGTCCAGCCCGGGATCACCCGGTTGAGGGGGAAGCTCGCGGGCTGGCCGCGGGTGATCGACGAGTCGAACATCTGACCGTCGGTGGTCCAGCCGGTGTAGTTGACGGTCACGATGTCCCAGGGATCGGGGTGGGCGGTGCCGTCGCCCGCCGCGAGCACCTTGGAGGCGAGGCCGGAGGGCGTGGCCTTGGCGTCGGCCGGCGGGGCGGCGACATCGGCCGGGGTCGCCGGCGGGTCGGGCGCCTCGGTGATCCCGATCAGCTCGACGTCGAAGACCAGCATCCCCTGCGGGGCGCCGGGGCGACCGCCGTAGGCGAGCTCCTCGGGGATCCAGAAGCGGCGCTTCTCGCCGACCACCATGAGCTGGAGGCCTTCGGTCCAGCCCCGCACCACCCGGTTGAGCGGGAAGCTGGCCGGCTGGCCACGCTGGACCGACGAGTCGAACATCTTCCCGTCGGTGGTCCAGCCGGTGTAGTGGACGGTCACCGTGTCCCAGGCCTCGGGGTGGACCGTTCCGGTCCCCGGGGCGAGCACCTTGGAGGCCAGCCCGCTGGCCGTGACCTCGGCGTCGGCCGGCGGAGCGGCGACATCGGGCGGGGCGTCGATCGGGTTGGCGGCGACCGCATAGGCGACGAGGCTGACGAGGGCGAAGAGGATGAGCTTTTTCATGGCTCGGACCCTAGCGCGACCCGGCCTTGCCGCGCAAGCGGGGCGGCGATCCGTTACCGGGCTTTTACCCCTTCAAACCAAGAGCCCGCCGCGGGCATCTGAGGGACGTGAGCCGTGAATACCCCAAAGGAGCCAGGCGATGACCAAGAGACTGATGAGCCTTGCGGCGGTGGTGCTGCTGGCGGCGGGCGCCGCGGCGGCGGATGACCTCACCGAGACCTTCGACCGGACCTACCCCATCGACCCGGGCGGCCGGGTGGGCCTCGAGAACATCAACGGCGACGCGACCATCGAGGTCTGGGACCGGCCCGAGGTGCGGGTCGCGGCGGTCAAGCGGGCGAGCTCGGCCGATCGGCTCGCCTCGCTGGTGATCGAGGTCGAGTCCACCGGGAGCAGCGTGTTCATCGACACCCGCTACCCGAGCAGCCGAGACCTCGCGCCGGCCGACCGGCACGGCCACTCCGAGGTCGAGTACACCCTCACCGTGCCCCGGACCGCGGTCCTCGACGACATCAACCTGGTCAACGGCGATCTCCTCGTCGAGGGCGTCGAGGGCGGGATCGACGCCGACCTGGTCAACGGCGACCTCACGGTACGCGGCGCCGGCGGCGAGATCGAGCTCGAGACCGTCAACGGGTCGATCGAGATCGACCTCGGGGTCGGGGCTGTCGAGGACGTCGACCTGTCCTCGGTCAACGGCGAGATCGACGTCGTGCTGGGCAGCGGCGCCGAGATCCGGGCCGAGACGGTCAACGGGCGGATCCGCAACGACGTCGGCCTCGAGGTCCGCAAGGGCAAGTACGTCGGCGCCTCGATGAGCGGCGCCGTCGGCGGCGGCGGGCCCGCGGTCGAGATCGAGACCGTCAACGGCGGGATCTGGGTCGGCGTGCGCTGACCGGCCCGCCCAGGCCGGCGAACCGATCGCGCTCTTCCCTCGTAATCTACGGTACAGGGAGAAGCGCCATGACTGGAAAGAGCATCCTGGTGATCGCCGCGGCGGGCCTCGCGCTCGCCGCGCTTTCTTCGCCCGGCGTCGACGCCGCCGAGGACCCGGCCTCGCCGGTCGCCGGCTTCATCTACGGCACCGTCGAGACCCGGCGGGGCGCGGTCTACACCGGCGTCCTGCGCTGGGACGACGAGGAGGCGTTCTGGGACGACCTCTTCCACTCCGCCAAGCGCGAGCTGCCCTACGCCGACTACGCGGAGGATCCGGTGGACGACGACTCGGCCGAGTGGTGGGAGAAGGTCGCGCGCAAGATCCACCGCGAGATCGGCCTGAGCATCGACTCGCGGATCGTCGCGGTCCGCTTCGGCGACCTCGCCGCCGTCCGGCCGACCGGCGGAGACTCCGCGGTGCTCGTCTTCAGGGACGGCACCGAGCTCGAGGTCGAGGGCCACGCCAACGACGTCGACGCGACGGTCGAGGTCCTCGACGCCAAGCCGGGGAGCGTGTCGGTGCGGTGGGACGAGATCGAGTCGGTGACCTTTGCAACGGCCCCTGCCGCCGTCGACCCGCGGCGCTACCGGCTGCACGGGACGGTCTTCACCAGGGCCGGCTCGTTCGTCGGCTACATCCAGTGGGACTCCGAGGAGTGCCTGAGCACCGATCTGCTCGACGGCGACGTCGACGACGCCCGGATCAGCCTCGAGATGGGCGAGATCCGCCGGATCGAGCGGCACGACCGCCGGAGCGCCCTGGTCGTGCTCAAGGACGGACGGGAGCTGGTGCTGTCGGGGACCAACGACGTAGACGACGATATCCGGGGGATCCACGTCGAGGATGCCCGCTTCGGTCGCGTCGAGGTGCCCTGGGACCGCTTCGAACGGGTCGTCTTCGACGAGCCGCGCGGGAGCGGCGCCCCGTACGACGCCTACGGCCCGCCGAGCCGGCTCGCCGGCGCGGTGACCACGCACGACGGAAAGCGCCGGGCCGGCCTGATCGTCTTCGACCTCGACGAGATGTGGAGCTGGGAGATGCTCGACGGCTCGGCCGACGGTCTCGACTACACGATTCCCTTCGCCCGGGTCGCCTCGATCGAGCCGCGGGGAAGCTCCGGCGCCCTGGTCACCCTGCGCGGCGGCCGTCAGCTCGCGCTCGAGGACAGCCACGACGTCAGCGACGACAACTCGGGGGTGGTCGTCATCCCAACCGAGGGCGACGAGCCGCTCCACCTGCCGTGGCTCGAGATCGCGCGGATCGACCTCGACTGACCCGGCTCGTCCGACGGCCCCGCCGCGAGGGGTCGGCTGGTCGCACCGTGCCTCCAGGGCCCCACGACGACCCTCCGTCCCGAGCCTCGCCGACCGCGCGGCCCCTCGGAAGGCCGGTCGGCCGGTGGTAGGATGTCGCAGACGGTGGCACTCGAAATCGACCGCTCGCCGGGCCGCCGCGGGGTCCGTCCGCCGACTCCGCACGGACGGTCATGAGCCCCGACGGCGCGCCGGCCCCCCGACGGCCCCTCGAGGGTGACTCGTCGGAGGGTCTCAGGATCGCGGCGCCCTACGACCCCGAGGCGGGTCTGGTCGCCGCTCCCGGGCGGAGCGACCTCGCCTTCCACAACGAGCTGCGCAAGCGCAACCTGCCGATGCTGGTGCGGACCGTGGCGGTGTTCAACGTCCTCTACCTCGGGTGGGGGCTTTTCGACTACGCCCTCGTCCCCGACCTCTGGCTGCGCTTCGTCCTGCTGCGGGTGGTCGCGGTCGCGATCACCACCGCGACGGTCGTGATCATCCACCAGCCGCGCTTCAGCAAGCGCAGCCTCGAGGGGTTCTGGATCGTCGCGGTCACCTACTGCGGCTTGATCGGCCCGATGCTGCCCTTCACCGGCGACGCCTTCTCGAAGTACATCATGGGTCTCGCGGTGACCATGATCGGCGTCGGCGTGATCCCGATGTGGCGGCCGATCTGGACGGTCACGTCGCTGCTGGTCGGCGTCCTGATCGTCGCGGGCCTGTTCTTTCCCGGCTGGCGGGGCGACCCGCCGGTTCCCGAGGTCGTCGCCAACACCTTCGTGATCGTCACCGCCTTCGGGCTCGCCCTGGTCACCACGGTCTTCAAGTACGACCTCGCCCGCCGCGACTTCCTCAGCCGCGTCCAGCTCGCGACGGTGGCCCGCCGCGAGTCCGAGGCCCGGATGGTGCTCGCGCGGACCTCGGACGACCTCCAGGGGGCGCTCGAGAGGCTCAAGGAGCTCGATCGGCTCAAGAGCCGGTTCTTCGCCAACATCTCGCACGAGCTGCGAACCCCCCTGACCCTCATCCTGGCCCCGCTCAGCGAGCTCGCATCGTCCGTGCCCGGGGTCGAGGCGCGGCAGCAGCTGCGGGTGATCCGCCGCAACGCCGAGCGGCTGCTCGGTCTGATCAACGACCTGCTCGACCTGTCGCGCCTCGACGCCGGCGGGCTGCGCCTCAACCTCGCCGAGATGGACATCCGGTCGGTCGCGGCGTCGGTCCACGAGAACAGCGTCCCGACCGCCCTCGCCGACGGCATCGACCTGGTGCTCGACTGCGACCCGCCGACCCGGAAGATCTGGGGGGACGCCCACCGGCTCGAGATCGTGCTCACCAACCTGGTGTCCAACGCCCTCAAGTTCACGCCCCGGGGCGGTCGCATCGACCTCCGGGTCGCCGACGGCGCGAACGGGGTGACGATCGAGGTCGAGGACACCGGGATCGGCATCCCGGAGGAGGACCTGCCGCGGGTCTTCGAGCGGTTCTTCCAGGTCAACCCGAGCGACCGCCGGCGGGAGGGCGGCGTCGGCATCGGCCTGGCCCTCGCCAAGGAGCTGGTCGAGCTCCACGGCGGCTCGATCAGCGTCGCGAGCCCGGGCGAAGACGGCACGACCTTCCGGGTCTTCCTGCCCTTCGGACGCGACCACATCCGGCCCGAGGCGGTCGAGCGCCGCCAGCAGTTCGAGGAGCCCGCGGTCGGCCGCCGGGCCGAGGACCCGGCGCCGGTCGGCGACGCGGCCGGCGACGCGCCGGCCCCATCCTCACCCGCCACCGCCGAGGCGCCCGCGAGCGATGCCGACGACGGCCTCGAGGTGGTGCCGTTCGACGCCGGGCGGCGGGCCCGGGTGCTGCTCGTCGAGGACAACGTCGAGGTGCGCGAGTTCATCAGCGGCCTGCTCGCGCCGCGCTTCGACGTGACCGAGGCGGTCGACGGCGCGGCGGCCTGGGAGGTCATCCAGGCCGACCCGCCCGATCTCGTCGTGTCGGACGTGATGATGCCGAACATGAGCGGCACCGAGCTCTGCCGGGCGATCAAGACCCACCCCGAGCTGCGCTCGCTGCCGGTCATCCTGCTGACCGCGCGGGTCGGCTCGGAGGCGACCCTCGAGGCCTACGCCCACGGCGCCGACGACTTCGTCGCCAAGCCCTTCCACCCGCGGGTCCTGCTCGCCCGGATCCGCGCCCAGCTCAACCTCCGCGCCCTCGCGCTCCATCTCGCCCGTCAGGAGAAGCTGGCGGTCGTCGGCGTCCTGTCGGCCGGGATCCTCCACGAGGTCCGCAACCCGGTCAACGCGATCCTCAACGCGGCGCGGGCGATGACCAGGAACCGGCTCGACCCCGAGACCGAGCGCCAGCTCCTCGAGGTGATCGCCGACGCCGCGGTGCGGATCGACGAGATCACCGCGGCCCTCGAGACCCACGCCCGCCCGGCCGAGGCCGGCGCGACCGGCGCCTGCGATCTGCGGGAGGGCATCGAGGCGACGCTCCGGCTCATCCGGCACCGGCTCGACGGCGTGACCGTCCACCGGCGCTTCGCCGCCGACCGTCTCGCCGCGGCGCCGGCCGGACCGATGAACCAGGTCCTGCTCAACCTCGTCGACAACGCCCTGCGGGTCGGCGCGACCGCGCTCTGGCTCGGGCTCGACGACGACGGCGACCGGATCGTGGCGACGATCGGCGACGACGGGCCGGGGATCCCGGCGGCGGACGCCGAGCGGATCTTCGACCCCTTCTACACCAACCGACCGCAGGGCGGCGGAACCGGCCTCGGTCTGTATTTGTCGCGGCGAATGGTCGAGGAGGTCGGCGGCACCCTGACCGTCGGCGAGAGATCCGGGGGCGGCGCGCTGTTCATCATGGCGATACCTGCGCTACCCTTGGGCGCGGAGCCGGGGAGGGCGCCGAAGCCGAGCTGAGACAGCATCGGATGCGGGGGCGTCCTCGCCGGTGTGGCGACCGCCCGCCGGGGCGGGGCCAGGAGGGCACGATGGCCAAACCGTACGAGGCGCTCATGGGGTCGCTCGGGCGGGCGATGTTCTACCGTCCGGAGCGTCAGCGGGTCCGCGAGCTGCTGTCCCGGGACGCGCGACCCAAGCTCCTCATCGACGGCGAGGAGTACCCGCTGTTCGACATCTCGATGAACGGCCTCTCCTTCCTCACCGCCAACGGCAGCCGCGAGTGGCGGATCGGGACGACGATCGACCTCGAGCTGCTGCTCCACGGCGAGCCGGTCTACCACGGCACGGCCCACGTCGCCCGGATCGAGCCCGGCCCGCGCGGTGCGCGGATTGGCGTCGGTCTGATGACCGGGTTTCTCGACCTGCCCGAGATCCGCCGCCGCGACGACAACAAGCTGCTCGGCGAGCAGCTCGACGAAGGCGCCGCCACCCAGCGCGCCAGGGTGCCCGAGGCCTACCGCGAGAAGGTCTCGGAGATCCTCCACTTCTACCAGTACTACCGGCGCGCCCTCGACTACCACGAGCGGCGATTCCGCGCCGAGGGCGCGACCGACGCCGAGCTGCTGCGCTTCGCCGAGCGCGCCTACGAGGTGCTCCGCGAGCCCTACTACCGGCTCAACCGCGAGGCGACCCGGGTCGCCGCGGAGTGCATCGCCGACCGCGAGACGCTGATCGCCGCCAAGGAGTACACCGAGACCGTGCTCGCGCCGCTGATGCTCGACATCCCGTTCAACAACCGCGCCTATCTCAAGCCCCTCGGCTACCCCGGCGACTACCAGGTGATGCTCTACTACTACAACAAGGGCTTCGAGGGCGACACCGTCTTCACCAAGGTGATGCACCGGATCGGCATCGAGCACCCCCTGGCCAACGGCGTGTGCACCCGCAAGGACTACATCGTCGACCTCATGACCCGCGAGCACGACCGGGTCGCCGGCGAGCGCGGCGCGGGCGGCGAGCTCAAGGTCGCGAGCCTGGGCTGCGGCCCGGCCCGCGAGGTCTCGGACTATGTCGCCGGTCGGGAGGGCTGGCCGTGCCCCGCGGTCTTCACGCTGATCGACCAGGAGGAGGAGGCGCTCGGCGTCGCCTACCGGGCCTGCAAGCGCGAGATCGGCCGCAAGGACGTGCCCGCGGTGCTCGACCTGCTCAACCTGAGCTTCGTCCAGATGATGAACGAGGGGGTGCCGCTCCACGAGCCCGAGTCGCAGGACTTCATCTACTGCACCGGTCTGTTCGACTACATCAAGACCCCGCGCGCCCAGGGGCTGATCTGCGCGCTCTACCACCTGCTCGCACCGGGCGGGCTGATGAGCATCGGGAATGCGTCGGCGCCCCAGGACTGCTGGTGGACCCCCGAGTTCCTGGGGGACTGGACGATGATCTACCGGACCCGCGACGACGTCATGGAGCTCGGCGACCAGCTCCCCGGCTCGGCCGAGCGGAAGGTCGAGATCGAGCCCGGGAACGCGTACTATTTCCTCAACGTCCGCAAGACCGAGTCGAGCCTGCGCGGCTGAGGGGTAACCGGGTGAACGACACCGTCCTCTACATCGACGATGACCGCTCGAACCTGCTGGTCCTCAAGGCGACCTGCGAGGGCGAGCTCGACGTGATCACCGCCTCGAGCGGCCCGGAGGGGCTCGAGATTCTCGCCCGGCAGGAGGTGGCGGTGCTGCTCGTCGACCAGCGGATGCCCGGGATGAACGGCGTCGAGGTCTTCGAGATCGCCCGCCGCGACTTCCCCGACTCGGTGCGGATCCTGATCACCGCCTTCAGCGACCTCACCGAGGCGATCGCCGCGATCAACCGCGGCCACATCCGGCGCTACCTGCGCAAGCCCTGGGAGCCCGAGGAGCTCAAGGCGGCGCTCCGCGAAGGGGTCGAGATCTACCAGACCCGCAAGAAGATCGCCGAGCTCGAGACGCGGCTGCTCGAGACCGAGCGGACCTACGCCCTCGGCGTGGTCGCCGCCGGGGTCGCCCACGAGCTGCGCAACCCGCTCGCCGCGATGACCATGAACCTCGAGCTCGCCCGGCTCCGGCTCGACGCGATGAACCGCAGCCTGGCCGACGGCTCGCCCCTCGACCCGGCCCACCTGGTGTCGGTCACCCACGCCCTCGAAAAGGTCGAGGGGGCGACCGAGAGCGCCAAGAAGATCGCCGAGGGTCTCGAGCTCAGCCACCGCCGGCGTGACGCCGAGCTCACCTCGGATCTCGGCGAGGTCCTCGACCTGACCCTGAGGTTCATGAGGGCGGCGCTGCTCAAGCGGGCGCGGCTCGAGGTCGAGGCCGAGCCGGTCCCGCCCGTCCAGGGCTCGCCCCAGGAGCTCGGGCAGGTGCTCGTCAACCTCCTGGTCAACGCGATGCAGGCGCTGCCCGAGCAGCCCCCGTCCGACGGTGTGGTCGGCGTCAGGCTGAGGCCGCTGACCGAGCCGGCATGCGTCGAGATCGAGGTCTGGGACACCGGGGAGGGGATCTCTCCCGAGCACCTTTCTCGGATCTTCGACCCGTTCTTCACCACCAAACCGCACGGCGGGACCGGTCTCGGGCTGGCGATCTCGAAGCGGATCGTCGAGCAGGCCGGAGGCACCATCGAGGCCTCAAGCGAGGTCGGCAAGGGCACCACCTTCACCGTCCGGCTGCCCGTCGCGATCGGCTGACGGCCCGGCGCCCTGTCGCGCGGTCGCGCCGTCGCGCCATCGCAACCACGAAGGCACGAAGACACGAAGGCGTCGCACACGAAGGCGTCGCAGGCTCATCACGGAGGCACAGAGACACAGAGCCATCGCAGCTCGATGTCGGCGCCGATCGGCCGGGTGTCGGCGATCCGGTGGACCGCCGACGAGCGCTTCGGCGATCGTCGGTCGAGACGCGGCGCCTCGCCCGCCGATCCTCTGAAGCGCAGGCCGTGCCTGCGGCACGTCCAACCGGCCTTGGGGCCCGGGGGAGGGCTGCCGGAGAGTCTGATGCCCCCGGTTTTCAGGATTGAGGGAATGAGCCCGTCGCGGCCTCGGTAGGGCGCAGGCGGAGCCGCTGTGCTCCGAGCACAGCGGGCCGATGGGCCGGGCTGGCGGTGCGAACGCTCGGGTTCGCGGCGCCAGCCCGGCTCTTCGGTGGCGGCGGTCGAAGACCGGCGCCGACTCCGCCGTTCGAAGAGGGCTCTGTGATCTCTGTGTCCTCTCTGTGCCTCTGTGTTCAAGCTGCGGTGTCTTCGTGTGCGATGTCTTCGTGTCTTGGTGTCTTCGTGGTCGCGATGGGGGTTCCGCTCCGGGCGGACCTACGCGAAATCGCGCAGCCGCACCGGTCGCCGGTGGGGGCCCCAGTCGCCGGGCGGGCCGTCGAAGCGGCCGGGGCAGACTGTCCCGCAGGCGCCGCAGCGGCCGTGGTCGGTGAGCCGCCAGCGGGTCAGCCGGTACCAGTCGCGTCCGATCACGACCTCGCCGCAGCCGGCGCAGACGGTGCTGCCGCCGGTCTCGTCGTGGACGTTGCCGGTGTAGGCATGGCGGACCCCGTTGCCGAGGGCGATCGACCGCGCGCGGGCGAGCGTCGCGGGTGGCGTCGGCGGTCGGTCGCGGAGCTTGTAGTCGGGGTGGAAGGCGGTGAAGTGCATCGGCACGTCGGGGCCAAGGGCCTCGACCACCCAGCGCGTCATCTCGTCGAGCTCGCGATCCGAGTCGTTGAGCCCCGGAATGAGCAGGGTGGTGAGCTCGAGCCAGACATCGGTCTCGCGGGCGAGGTACTCGAGGGTCTGCTTGACCGGCTCGAGCTCGCCGCCGCACTGGCGCCGGTAGAAGTCCTCGGTGAAGGCCTTGAGGTCGACGTTGGCCGCATCGATCACCGCGAACAGCTCGGCCCGCGGCTCGGCGAGGATCTCGCCCGCCGTGACCGCCACTGTCTTGACCCCGAGCTCGTGGCAGGCGCGGGCGACGTCGACCGCGTACTCGAGAAAGATCACCGGGTCGTTGTAGGTGAAGGCGACCGAGCGGCAGCCGAGCTCGCGGGCGGCCCGGGCGATGGTCTCGGGCGAGGCCTCGTCGGCCAGCGTGTCGACCTCGCGCGACTTCGAGATGTCCCAGTTCTGACAGAAGCGGCAGGCCAGGTTGCAGCCGGCGGTGCCGAACGAGAGGATCGCGCTGCCCGGGTAGAAGTGGTTGAGCGGCTTCTTCTCGACCGGGTCGACGCAGAAGCCCGACGACCGGCCGTAGGTCGTCAGCACCAGCCCGCCGTCAAGGTTCTGACGCACGAAGCACAGCCCGCGCTGGCCGTCCTTGAGCTTGCACAGGCGCGGGCACAGCTCGCACCGCACCCGACCGTCATCGAGCCGGCGCCAGTAGCGCGCGGGGTGGGCGGAGTCCTGCGTCACCACCATCTCCTGCTGCCAATGTCAGGCCGAGACGCCGGGGCTGTCAACCTTCGCCCACCCGTTCCGGGTCCGCGCCGCCGCCCGATCCGTCGTGGCACCGTCGCAACCACGAAGACACCAAGACACGAAGGCATCGCACACGAAGCCATCGCAGTTTCACCACAGAGGCACGGAGAGAACACGGAGAGCACAGAGGCATCCTCAGACGGCGGAGTCGGCGCCGGTCTTCGACCGCCGCCGCCGAAGGTCCGGGCCGGCGGCGCGAACCCGAGCGTTCGCACCGCCGGCCCGGACCCTCCTCCCGCTGTGCTCGGAGCACAGCGGCTCCGCCTGCGTCCTGCCGAGGCCGCAACGGGTTCGTTCTCTTGTTCTTGAAGGACGGGCGGATCGGTTTCGTCGGCAGCCCTTACCGGTCCCGAGGCCGGATGGACGTGCCGCAGGCACGGCCTGCGCTTCAGAGGATCGGCGGGCGAGGCGCCGCGTCTCGACCGACGATCACCGAAGCGCTCGTCGGCGGTCCACCGGATCGCCGACACCCGGCCGATCGGCGCCGACATCACACTGCGATGGCTCTATGTCTCTGTGCCTCTGTGGTGAGCCTGCGATGACTTCATGTGCGACGCGTTCGTGTGCGACGCGTTGGTGTGCGATGCCTTCGTGTGCGATGTCTTCGTGTCTTCGTGCCTTCGTGGTTGCGACGTCTGCGATGACGCGATGACGCAATGACGCGCCGTCACGCGCCCCCGACGGCGGGCAGCAGGGTGCCGCGGACCTCGCCGAAACCGATCCGCAGGCCGTCGGCCTCGCACCAGCCGCGCATCACCACGGTGTCGCCGTCGGCGAGGAACGACCGCTCCTCGCCGTTGCCGAGCCGGATCGGCTCGGCACCGCGCCAGCCCAGCTCGAGCATCGAGCCGCGCTGGCGCCGCTCGGGCCCGGAGATCGTCCCCGAGGCGTAGAGGTCGCCGGGCCGCGCGTTGCAGCCGTTGACCGTGTGGTGGGCGAGCTGCTGGCAGACGTTCCAGTAGAGATAGCGGTGGTTCGACGTCGCGATGACCTCGGGGGCGCTCATCCGGGAGCTCTGGAGCAGCACCTCGAGGCGGATGTCGTAGGCGCGGTCGTCGGGGGTGCGCAGGTAGTCGAGCGGCGCCGGGTCGGTCTGCGGCGGGCCCGGGCAGCGGAAGGGCTCGAGGGCGTCCATGGTGACCACCCAGGGCGAGATCGAGGTCGCGAAGCTCTTGCCGAGGAAGGGGCCGAGCGGGACGTACTCCCAGGCCTGGATGTCGCGCGCCGACCAGTCGTTGACCAGGACCATCCCGAAGATATGGTCGGCGGCCTCGGCGATCGGGATCGGCTCGCCGAGGGGGTTGCCGGGGCCGACGAAGAAGCCCATCTCGAGCTCGAAGTCCATCGACCGGCTCGCGCCGAAGACCGGGCGGTCGGCGTCAGCCGGCTTGTACTGACCCATCGGGCGGCGGACGCCGGCGCCGCTGACCACGATCGAGCTCGAGCGTCCGTGGTAGCCGACCGGCAGGTGGAGCCAGTTCGGCTGGAGCGCGTTGTCGGCGCCGCGGAACATCGTCCCGACGTTGGTGGCGTGCTCGCGCGACGAGTAGAAGTCGGTGTAGTCGCCGATCG
>JALOLD010000073.1 GCA_025456145.1 Thermoanaerobaculales bacterium
AGGGCGGCGAAGGCGATGTGCGGGAAGAGCGAGGCGGAGAGCAGCCTGAGCAGCGGCGACACCGCCGCGAGCCCGGCCGCGGCGAGGCCGGTCAGCTCGTCGTCGAGCGAGCGGCCGACCGCGAAGACCAGCAGGACGAGCGCGCCGCCGAGCAGCGGGTTGACCAGGCTCGGGGCGCCGGCGGCGAGACCGGCGGCGAGCAGGGCCGGCCAGCCGGCCGGGTAGTGGCCGACCCAGCGGCCTTCGACGAGGTAGGTGAAGGGTACCCTCAGGTGCGGCTGGATGGCCGAGACGGCGGGGGCGACCTCGCCGTCGAGGAGCCACCGCGCCTGGAGCAGGTAGACGACCTCGTCGATCTGATGGGGCAGGCCGCCGAGCACCGAGGTCGCCGCCCAGGCCGAGAGGGCCGCGGCCGCCACGGCGAGGGCGAGGGCCGAGACGACGGCGAGCCGGCCCCACCTGGCGCGGACCGCGACCGGGTCGGGCGGGGCCGGCGCGGCGGCGGGCCGCGGGCCGAGGGCCGACGCCGCGACGACCACCGCGATCGCGACACACCCCGCGGCGAGCGCCCGGAGGAGCTGCGCGAGGAGCGCGCCGAGGTCCGCCGCCGGGGTCGGGTCGAGGGTGACCGCGTCGACCACGCTGAGGTCGTCGCGGCGGACGACGAGGTAGCTGTCCTTGAGCCCGCGTCGGAGGCCGAGCCGGACCGGCGGGTCGCTCTCGAGGGCGACGACGAGCTCGCGGGAGAACCGGCCGCGCAGCTCGGCGGTGAGCTCGAACGAGCCGTCGAGGGCAACCTCGTCGGCGGCGATCGGGCGGAGCTCGCACCGCTCGTCGACCCACCAGTCGCCGACCGGGGTTTGGCCGCCGTCGCGCCACGGGTCGCGCTCGGGCGGCGCGAGCCGGCGGGCGCCGCCGGCGTCGGCGACTCGCCATCGGACCAGGGCCGGGCGGTCGATCGAGTCGGCGGCCCAGACGGTGAGCCCGCGGACCGGACCGAGGGTTCCCGGAACGACCAGCTCGGAGCCCGCGACGGCGAGGCGGAGGTGCTCGCCGAGGCTCTCGACGACGAGCTCGGTGCGGCGGTCGACCGCCGCCGCGGCGAGCCACAGCAGCACGGCCGCGCCGCACCAGGCGAGCGGCACGCGGAGGTCACCGGGACGCGGCGGCCGGATCATCGGAACATGATACGGGGTCCGGTGCGCCAACCGGTCGCGACGCGGACCGGGGAAAGCGCCGCCCGGCGGGTCAGCCGGCGTCCTCGACGAGCTCGAGCCGGTCGATCTGCAGCAGCATGTAGAGCAGGCGGAAGATCCACTCCTCGTCGCGCTCGCGCTGGACCAGCCGGGCGACGGTCGGGCTCTCGTCCTCGATGGTGCGGACGATCCGCAGCTGGCGGCCCGACAGGTGGAGATCGGCCGGGATGCCGCCGCCGCAGCGGACGAGACGTCGCTGCAGCGCCTCGCGCAGGCTCTGGCGGACGATGCCCAGGGGCAGCCGCTCCTGGACCCCCTCGTGGATCAGGGTGTGGCTGCGCAGGTTGAGCGGCAGCACCGGGTCGCTCGGCTTGGCGTCGTGGAAGAGCTCGAAGGTGCCGGCGGTCCAGGTGAACAGGTCGAGGATCCGGTCGCGGACCTGGCGGCCGAGCGACGAGAAGAGCAGGTTGGGGGTGCAGACATCGAGGGCGAGCAGCGCCTCGGTGAAGCGCATGCCCCGCCGGGCGGCGAAGTCGAGCACCTCGACGTGCTGCTCGCGCGACAGCTCGCCGGCCGCGACGAGGTACTCGCCGAAGCGCTCGCTCTCGATGTTCGAGGTGGCGAAGACCGGGTGCCCCTCCTCGAAGAAGACCGATTTGCGGACCGGCTCGCGGATCAGGTCGAGGCGGCCGTCCTCGCGGGTCTCGGCGAGCCAGTGGATGAGGCTGCACAGCGACTGGGTCGCGAGGTTGCCGACCAGGTCGGGCGGGCCGGTGGGCTCGATCGAGGTCTGAAGCGCCGGGATCGCGATCGGTCCGGGCTCGCGGCCGCCGAAGACGTTGAGCGGGTTGCCGGACGCCGGGGCGGCGGCGCCCCCGGGGCCGGTCGCGCCGGCCGCGGCGCCGTCCTGGCTCTGGAGCTCCCGGAGGAGGTCCTGCTCGGCCTTGTGGTCGCTCCTTTTCTCACGCTCGATGTCCTCGGTGAAGAGGGCGTGCATGAAGGTCGCGACCTCGGCCTTGGTCATCGGCTGGGTGGCCGGGTCGACCCGGGCCAGGAGGTCGTCGCGCATCGCCTCGGCCGTCGGGTAGCGGTCGTCCGGGTCGGTGGCGATGGCCCGGTCGATGACCGTCCGCAGCGACTCGGGGAGCTCGTCGATCCGGCCCCGGTCGAAGTTGCCCTTGCGGATGTCGAGGAGCATGACCATCTCGTTGGGGGCGTCGCGCAGCGGCGCCATGGTCAGCATCTCGGCGAGGACGATGCCCAGCGAGAAGAGGTCGGAGCGGCGGTCGACCTCGTCGCCCCGCGCGCCCTCGGGGCTGATGTAGCGGACCTTGCCCTTGATCACGCCGTGCTCGGTGTGCTCCTCGCGGTCGCGCGCCCGGGCGACGCCGAAGTCGGTGAGCTTCACGTCGCCTTCGTAGGACAGCACGATGTTGCGCGGGCTGACGTCGCGGTGGACGATCTCCTGCGGCTGGCCGTCCGGCGAGTGGAAGTCGTGGGCGAACTGGAGACCGGTGCAGACCTCCTGGATGACCAGGGTGGCGAGCCGCCACGGGAACTTCCGGTTCATCGCGGCGAGCCGCTTGAGCACCCGGTAGAGGTCGCGGCCCGAGACGTACTCCATCGCGATGAAGGGGATCGAGTCGACCTCGCCGAGGTCGTAGATCTGGACGATGTTGGGGTGGACGAGGCGCGAAGCGATCTTGGCCTCGTCGGTGAACATCCGCAGGAAGCGGGTGCGCTCGAGCAGGTGCTCGTGGATCCGCTTGATCGCGACGGTCTTGGTGAAGCCGCGGATGCCCTGGACCTTGGCGCGGTAGACGTCGGCCATGCCCCCGGAGGAGATGTGGTCGACCAGCACGTACTTTCCGAAGCTCTGCATCCGACCTCGACGGACCGGTCGCGGTCCGCGGCTAGTGTAGCCGACTTCGGTTCGGGCGAGCGCCGCCCGGAATCGCCTCAGCCGAGCAGGTCGACGATCTGCCGGACGGCGATCGCGACGAAGAGCGCGAGCGCCGCGGTCATCGCCGCGAGGCCGGCCGGCCCGGTGCGTAGCCCTCCCATCAACCGGCGCCGGGTGGTCAGCCAGATCAGGCTGGCGGCGAGGATCGGCATGAAGAGCCCGCCGGTCAGGGTGTAGAGCCGGATGACCCAGACCGGGCGGTCGAGGACGAGCAGCGCCATCGGCGGCAGCGCGAGAAAAAGCAGCGCGGCGCGGTAGACCGGCGAGCCCTCGCCGACCGGGCGGGGCGCGCGCCGGAGCTGGTTGGTGAAGTCGGCGACGAGGTAGGGGACGCCCTGCCAGACCCCGAGGGTGCTGGTGAACACCGCCGCCCAGAGCCCGGTCAGGAAGACCCAGCGCGCCGCGACCGCCGGACCGGCGCCGAGGCGCTCGCCGGCCCCGCGCTCGAGGGCGTCGGCGCAGGCGACCAGCCCCTCGCTGCCCCCCGGCATCCCGCCGAGCCCGGCCAGCGCGGTCGCGGCGAGGACCAGCATCGCGGCGCCGAAGAGCCCGGTGAGGAGATAGCCCAGACCGAGGTCGCGCCGGACGGTGGTCAGCCACGAGCCGCTGCTCCAGCCGCGCTCGCGGATCCAGTAGCCGTAGGACAGCATGGTGACGCTGCCGCCCACCCCGCCCATCAGGCTGAGGACGTTGGACGCCGAGCCGCGGGGCAGGGACGGGACGAGGAGGCCGCGGGCCACCGCCGCGAGGTCGGGTCCGACGAGGGCGGCGCTGGCCAGCAGGGTCACCGCCATGAGCCCGACCAGCACCTTCATCGTGAGCTCGAAGCTCCGGTAGCGGCCGAGCCAGACCAGGAGCAGCGCCGCGATCGAGTGGACGCCGCCCCAGACGGCGATCGACACCCCCGGGGCCATGGCGTGGGCGGCGACCCCGCAGGCGCTCATCAGCCCGCCGGCGACGATGAAGCCCCACAGCGCGAGGTAGGCGAGGAAGGCGACGCGGAAGACGCTGCCGAGGTGGGCGCCCCAGCCCTCGACGAGGGTGGTGCCGGTGGCCAGCTGCCAGCGGGCGATGCCCTCGTTGAGCGCCAGCTTGAGCGCCGCGCCGAGGGCGATGACCCAAAGCAGGGTGGCGCCGAAGTCGGCCCCGGCGAGCATCGCGGCGAGCAGGTCGCCGGCGCCGACCCCGGTCGCGGCGACGGCCAGCCCGGGGCCGAGGGCGGCGAGCAACCCCGGCCCGCCGGCGGGTGGTTCGGCGGGGCGGCGGGCCAGGTCAGCCGAGGACACGGTCGAGGCTCGACCAGTCGGCGTCGCCGCGCCGGCGGACCTGCGCCGTCCGGCGGATGGCGCCGCGCCGGGCCAGCTCGGCGAGCTGGGAGCGGGTGAAGGGGCCGTCGAGGCTGCCCTGGAGGAGGACGAACCAGATCGCCGGGTCGCCGGGGTCGGCGGCGGTGTCGACCGGCGCCGGCCGGAGGGGGGCGGCGGAGCGCGGCTCGGGGGCTGCGGCGGGCCGGCGACGCCGGACGAGGAGGGCGAGGGCGACGGCGGCGATCGCCGCGAGGCCGAGCAGCGGCGCCGCGACGCTCCGGTCGCCGGATCGGGAGGGGCCGTCGTCGCCGAGCTCGGCGGCGAGCCGGCCGAGCACCGAGCCGGCGTCGCCGGCCGCCAGCCGCTCGCCGCCCGGACCGTAGAGGACGAGGTGGGGGATCGAACCGATCCGGTGCTGGCGGGCGACCGCGCTGTCCCAGTTGACGATGTCGACCTTGCGCAGGGCGAGCCGGTCGGCGTGGCGCTCGGCGAGCTCGGCGAGACGGGGCTCGAGGCCGCGGCAGGGCCCGCACCAGTCGGCGTAGAAGTCGAACAGGACGAGCTTGCCCGGGACCAGGTGGTCGGTCAGCTCGACCTCGTCGCCGTGGCTGACGGTCCGGATGTCGGCTGCCCCGGCGGTGGCCGCGACGAGCGACAGGGCGATGACGAGGAGGCGGGGTAGGCCGGTCGATCCGGTCATGGGCGAAGCGTAGCAGACGTCGGTCTGGGCCGAGGACGACCCGGTCAGCCCTGACGTTGCAGCAGGACCGGCCCGTCGCCGCGCTCGACGAAGCTCGCCACCGACTCGAGCAGGGCGTCGAGCTCGAGGCCGAGGACCCGGCGCGGGAACGGCTCGAGCAGGCTGCGGCTGCGCTCGGCGATCTCGCGGGCGCCGCGCAGCTTGCGCGCCTCGCGGGCGCACACCGCGGTCAACGCGTTGGCGAGGCCCCGGTAGAGCTCGCGGTGGGCGTCGGTCGCCTCGCGCCAGAGGTCCTCGACCTCCTCCTGGGCCGCCTCGAACCGGCGGTCGGCGACCAGCAGGTCGAAGCGGAGCAGCCGGATCCGGTCGTCCGCGTCGAGGTGATCGCGGCCCGGTGGGAGCGCCCCGGGCGACATGATCGCCATGCTCAGCGGCGCCCGGCGGTGGGGCGCCGCGGCCGTGCCGCGGCGGCGGCGATCACCCCTTTGCCGATCCGAGGAGCCGGTCCATCTCGTCGCGGAGCATCCGCTGGTGCTCGATCTCGGCCTTGCGCAGCCAGTCGAAGAGCTCGGCGACCTCGGGCTCGGCGATGAACTCGAGGGCCTCGGCGTAGAAGTCGTGGGCCCGGGTCTCGGCGCCCATCGCGACGTCGAAGGCCTGGGCCAGGGTGACCTCACGACCGAGGGCCTCGTAGTCCGGGACCTCGGCCTGCCACGGGGCCGACTCGTCGTGCCGCGGCGGCGCGTCGCCGAACAGCGCCGTGCGGCGCGCGGCGATCTCTTCCTTGTGCCTTTTCTCGCGCCCCGCCATCCGGGAGAAGAACTCGGCCGCCTCGACGTTGCCGTCGCCCGCGACCCACTCGGCGAGGTGCTCGTAGGCGAGCTGGGCCTCGTCCTCGACGACCTTGGCGACATCCAGGGCATCCTGCCCGTCCATCCGTGAGAAGTCCACCACCAGTGCCATCACGCCTCCGTCGCCGATCGTCGTCTCGGTCGTCTCGCTCGTCGTGCCGGCACTGTGCCAAGGCCGGCGTCGGGCTGTCAACTACCAGACGACCTCGGACATGGTGCAGTTGATGCCGCTGCCGATGCCCATCAGGGCGATCCGGTCGCCGGCCGCGAGCCGGTTCCCCTCGACCAGCTTCGAGAGCACGATCGGCACCCCCGCGGGACCGATGTTGCCGTGGTCGGGGTAGAGCCGGAAGATCTTGGCGAGGTCGATGCCGAGGGTGCGGGCGAAGCGCTCGGTGTGCGCCTTGCCGACCTGGTGGATGATGAAGTGGTCGATGTTGTCCGGGGTCCAGCCGAGGGCCTCGCGGGCCCTCGCCCAGGTCTTGAGCGCGAGCTCCATGCCGTGGTTGAGGAGCTTCTTGGCGTTGGTGACCATGCTGTCGACCTGGGCGACGCAGAGCCGGCAGTGCTGGGTGGCCGAGAGGTTTACGCCGCCCAGGAAGCGGTGCTCGCCGACCGCGCCGCGGGCCCGGCCGAGGATCATCGCGACCGCGCCCGAGCCGAGGGTGAGCGTGGCGAAGGCGTCGCGGAAGGCCTCCCACGTCGCGTCCGGCCGGCTCAGCCTCTCGATGGTCCGCCGGGTGGCGTGGCGGGTGTTCTCGGCGTTGACCACGATCCCGTACTCGACCTGCTTGCGCTCGATCATGTTGCTCACCATCTCCATGCCGTTGATGAAGGCGAGGCAGGCGTTGGAGATGTCGAAGTTGAGGCAGGTCGAGGCGAGCCCGAGCTTGGAGTGGACGATCGAGGCGGTCGACGGCTCGATGAAGTCGCGGCAGACCGAGGTGTTGACGACCACCCCGAGGCGGTCGCGGTCGATCCCGGCCGCCGCGATCGCCCGCTCGCCGGCCTCGGTGGCGGCGGCGCTCGGCGGCATCTCCTCGTCGAAGTGGAGCCGGCTCCTGATCCCCGAGAAGCGCTCGATCATCCCCGGCGGGATGCCGAGCCGGCTCATCGTCGCGCCGAGCTCGGCCTCGATCTCGTCGGAGCCCACGGGATGGGGCGCCTCGATGTGCGCCACGCTGAGGATCTGGACGTTGTCGAATCGCATCGCTGGTCCTTCCGCCGGCGCTCCCGCGCCCCTGCCGGCCTCGCGGGAGCACCGGCGCACCGGGCGATCTTACCCCATCAGACCGCTCCAGCCTTGCCGCGCCCCGTCGACGGCGGGGGATCGGCTACACTCCCCGCGATGGACGAGCGAAGCGGGCACGGCCGGGAGGGCGGCGCCGAAGCACGCCGGTGGTGGCGGGCGAGCGGCCGCGTCGCGGTCGCCGCGGCGCTCTCGTTCGTCGCGACGGCCGGTCTCGCCGGCTGTGCCTCGAGCGGCGGCCTGGTCGCGCCGGCGGTCACCCTGGTCGACCTCGAGCTGGTCGACGCGACCGTCTTCGAGTCGACCTTCGAGGTCGCCGTCCGGATCGCCAACGACAACCCGGAGCCGTTGCTGGTCGACGGCCTGGTGCTCTCGCTCGAGCTCGACGGACGCGGCTTCGGCAAGGGCTCGACCGGCGAGCGCTTCGAGGTGCCCCGGCTCGGCTCGGTGGTCAGGAACGTCGAGATGCGGCTCAGCCACGTGGCGATCGCGACCAAGATCCGCGGCGTGCTCTCGTCGAAGGTCGTCGACTACGCGATCACCGGGAAGGTCTATGTCGTCCGGCCCTCCGGCGCGGTCGTCGGGCTGCCGGTCGACAAGCAGGGCCGGATCGACCTGAGCGGCGGCACGATCGACGCCGCCGAGACGCCCACCGAGGGCTGAAAGGCGCCCCGAGGCTCCGTCCTCCCGATTGCCGGAACCCGCTGCCCGACGGCGAGAGCCCGCCCGCCCCGAGCGGGCCATCGTGTGCCCGCCGATCGCCTCATTCCGGTCGCGCGTCCTCCCCGCGGGCGACGGACGATGAGCGTGGGATCGAGAAGGGAGGCCCACCATGCATCGAGACGACCGACTGTTCGCGATCATCGGCGGCACCGTGGTCGCCGCCACCGCCGCGGTCATCCTCACGGTGGCCAGCGGCATCACCGGTTCGATCGACCGGCTACCGGCCCCCGGCCGGTCCGCCACGCCGGCCAGGACCGGCGCGCCACCGACCCCGGGGGCGCCGGCGGCGGGGGTACTCCCGGCGTCGACGGCCCGCACGCCGCCGAGCGTCGACCTCGCCGTCCGGGCGCTGCTCTCGGGCCTCTCGGCCCACCCGGAGTGGGCGGCGTGGCTGGCCACCGACGAGATCCTGGCCCGCTTCGTCGCCGCCGTCGAGGCGGTGGCCGACGGCTACAGCCCGACCGACCAGCTCGGCTTCACGGTCGCCAACGGGCCGTTCCTGGTGCGCGAGCACGAGGGCGATCTGGTGATCGCCGCCGGCACCTTCCGCCGCTACACCCTGGCGGTCGACGTCCTGTCGTCGATCGACGTCGGGCGGGCGGCGGCGATCCTCCGCGAGCTCGAGCCGGCGATCGAGGCGGTGCGGAGCGACGCTGCCTGGAGCCGGGGATCGTTCGACGACCGGCTGCGCCAGGCCGTGGACCATCTGCTCGAGGTCGAGATCCCCTCCGCGCCGATTCGGGTCGAGCGCCGCGCCACGAGGTACGTCTTCGCCGACGACCGGCACGAGGCGCTGAGCGACGCCCAGCGCCAGCTGCTGAGGATGGGGCGTGGGAACGCGCTGCGGGTCCAGGCCAAGCTCACCGAGCTGCGCCGCGAGCTCGGCTGGCCCGAGCCGCCCCCGCCGCCCGAGCCCGACCTCCGTTTCGCGGTCCTCGACGAGGTCGCCGACGAGGTCGCGGCGCCCGAGTCGGTGGCGTCGGCGCCGGTCCTCGCGACCGAGCCCTTCGAGCCGAGGACCATGCCCGACGCACCGTGACCCCAGCCCTCGACGATTCACCTCGACCGATCCCGTCCGGCCCGGCCCCGAGCCGGGCCGGTTTTTGCCTCGCAGCGGAAAGAAGGGCGGCGCCGCGCGGGTTCTCTCGGGCGTGGTGTCCGCCGGTCGGGCCGTGATGCCGGGCAGCCAATGAGCCGGGAGGACCTCCGCGCGGGGGTCGCCTACGGCGTCGCGGCCTACGGGATCTGGGGGCTGGTGCCGCTCTACTTCAAGGCGGTGGCCGAGGTCGCTCCCCTCGAGGTGCTGGCCCACCGGATCGTCTGGTCGGTGGTCCTCCTGCTCCCCCTCGCCCAGCTGCGGGGGCAGTGGCCGGTCCTCCGGGCGGCGGTGGCCGATCGCCGGACCCTCGCGGTCCTGGCGCTGACCACCGTCCTGATCGCCACCAACTGGTTCGTTTTCATCCTCGCCGTCGACACCGGGCGGGTGCTCGAGGCGAGCCTCGGCTACTTCATCAACCCGCTGGTCAACGTCTTCCTCGGCATGGTCTTCCTCGGTGAGCGGCTGAGCCGGCCGGCGGCTGCGGCGGTCGGGCTCGCCGGGCTCGCCGTGGCGGTCCAGACGGCGGCGGTCGGCGCGGCGCCGTGGATCGCCCTGACCCTGGCCTCGAGCTTCGGGGTGTACGGCCTGCTGCGCAAGACCGCGGCGGTCGGCTCGGTGGTCGGGCTGACCATCGAGACCGCGCTGCTCGCGCCGGCGGCGCTCGGCTTTCTGGTCTGGTCGGGGCGTTCGGGCAGCCTCGCCTTCGGGGGCGGCGATCCGCTGCTGAGCGGGCTGCTCGCCCTCGCCGGGGTCGTCACCGCGGTCCCGCTGCTCGCCTTCACCAGTGCCGCCCGGCGGCTTCGGCTCACAACCATGGGCTTCCTCCAGTACCTGTCGCCGACCGGCCACTTCCTGCTCGCCGTGCTGGTCTTCGGCGAGCCCCTCGACCCGGTCCGCCTGGCGAGCTTCGCCTGCATCTGGGTTGCCCTCGCCGTCTTCACCGCCGACCAGCTGCGGCGTGCGCGGGCCTGAGCCGGCGGCCCGTCGGGCGCCGTCTGGTACCGTGTTCGGGTGGCGATCCCCGCAGTGACCAGGCGCGGCCCGAAGGCCGCGGCGCGGGCGCCGGTGGCGCTGCCGGTCGTCCAGCCCCGGGGTCTCCGTCCGAAGCGCCCGTCGCGCTGGCGGACGGTGACCCTGATCGGGGTCCACCTGGCGATGATCGCCCACGTCGCCCAGTGGCTGCTCGGCGGGGTCACCCTGAGCCCGATCGAGCCCTCGGAGGGGATGGAGCTCGCCAAGCACGGCGTGGTCAACACCGGGCTCGCCTTCTTCGTCGCGGCGATCGTGGTGACCGCGGTGGTCGGACGGTTCTTCTGCGGCTGGGGGTGCCACCTCGTGGCCCTGCAGGACGCGAGCCGATGGCTGCTCCGCCGGATCGGCTTCGAGCCGCGGCCGCTGCGCTCGCGGCTGCTCGGCGTGGTGCCCCTGGTCGCCTTTCTCTACATGTTCGTCTGGCCGGCGGTCTACCGGATCGCGGTCGGCGAGCCCCTCGGTCCGCTGCGCACCGCCTTCCTGACCTCGGACTTCTGGGCGACCTTCCCGGGGGTGGTCGTCGCAATCATCACCTTCGTGGTGTGCGGCTTCGCGGCGGTGCTGGTGCTCGGCGCCAAGGGCTTCTGCACCTACGGCTGCCCGTACGGCGCCGCCTTCGGCGCGGTCGACCGGCTCGCGCCGATCCGCATCCGGGTGACCGACGCCTGCCGCGGCTGCGCCACCTGCACCTCGGTCTGCACCTCCAACGTGCGGGTCCACGAGGAGGTCCGGGACCACCGGATGGTCGTCGACCCGGGCTGCATGAAGTGCCTCGACTGCGTCGCGGCCTGCCCGAGCGGCGCCCTCTACGTCGGGTTCGGCGCCCCGGCGGTGGGGAAGGGGGGCGGGACGCGACGCGGCGGCGCCGCCAAGCTCGCCGACGAGATCGTCGGCGGGGTCGTCTTCGTGGTCGGCTTCGCCGCCTTCCGCGGGCTGTACGGCGCGGTGCCCTTCCTGCTCGCGCTCGGGCTCGCCGGCTGCCTCGCCGGGCTCGCGGTGGTGGCGTGGCGGCTGGCTCGCCGGCCGGACGTCTGGCTGGGCTCGCTCCGGCTCGAGGCCGGCGGCCGGCTGCGACCGGCCGGCCGGGCGGTCGTCGCGGTCTCGGCGGTCGCGGCGATCGTGGTCGTCCACAGCCTCGCGGTCCAGGCGCTCGGAGTCGTGTCCCGAGCCCGGTTCGAGGCGACCGCGCCGGTGCGCCACCGCGCCCTCGATCTCTCGGGAGCGTTCGCGCCCGCCTCCGAGGAGGAACGGCATCTGGTGAGCCGGGCCGACCTGGCCGAGAGCTGGCTTGATCGGTTGAGCCCGGTGGAGATCGCCGGGAGCGACCAGCGGCGGGCCTGGCTCGCCGCGCTCTCCGGACGCACCGCCGAGGCCGAGAGGCTCGTCGACCGGGCGCTGGTGCGGCGCCCCGACGACCCGCAGTCCCACCTCCTCGCGGCGCGGTTGCTGGTGGCGCGGGGCAGAGACGACCTCGCCGTCGCGGCCTACTCACGGGTGGTCGAGCTGGCTCCGGGTACGGCCGACGGCTACCTCGGCCTCGGCACGGTGTACGCCCGCAACGGCCGGTTATCCGAGGCGGCGCAGGTCTTCGCCCGCGGCCTGACGGCGTCGCCGGGGTCGCTCGACCTGCGCTACAACCTCGGTCTGGCGACCGCCATGACCGGCGATCTCGGGGCGGCGATCGGCCACTTCCAGGCGGTCGTCGCGGCCGACCCGGAGCACCGCCCGGCCCGCGAGAACCTCGCCGGCGCGCTCGCCGCGGCGGGGCGGTTCGACGAGGCGGTGGCCGCCTTCGACGAGGCGATCCGGCGCTCGCCCGACGACCCCGAGCTGCGGCGGCTGGCGGCGAGGGCCTGTCTCGCGGCGGGGCGGTCGGAGGAGGCGGAGCTCCACCTCGCGGCGGCCGAGCGGATCGAGGCGGGTCGGGCCACCTCGCCGAACAGCGGCTAGCCCGAAGCACTTCTGTCCCCTCGAGTCAGGTTGGAGGTGATGTCGTTCCCGATCCCGACTCACCCGCGCCCCGGGCGTCGGCATCTCGATCCAGTCGATGGCCGAGCTGCGGGCGGGAGGCCCGCGTCACCAGCCTCTTCGTGCTCGCCTTCGTGTCTTGGTGTCTTCGTGGTTGCGACGGATTACCCGACGTTGCATCGGGATCGGGATCGGGATCGGTCAGAACCTGAGCGATCCGGAGATGTTCGTACCAGGAATCGACTGGCGGGGATGACGATTGAGACAGAGATTCGGAATGATTATCGTATCCTCGCGGTTGACAGGCCCAATAGGGGATCTCGGGAGGTCGGGGTGAACAACGCGATGTCCAATCGGTGCGGGAAGCGAGGAATGGTCGCGGCGGTCGCGTTGCTGGTCTTCGGCATGGCGGCGGCGAGCGGGTCGGCGAGCGAGCCGGACGGGACGATCGGGCCCGACGTCGTCGTCTTCTCGGTGTCCGGCACGTACAACTGGGGGGCGAGCGGGGACCTCCGCGCCTACTCGGTCGGCACCACCTCGTGCAACCGCGGCGACGAGCCCCTCAACTGGATCTCGAGCACCAACCAGCACCCGGTCATCTCCCAGAACCTGTACCGGGTGACCCTGCCCTCGGCCGGTCCCCCGGTCGAGCACGGGACCATCGAGATGCTCGGCATCTCGTGGCTCAAGCACGGCTTCGTGTCGGTCAACGGCGCGACCGCCGGTTGCGGCAGCTGCCCGGGCAACCCGCCGGGCTCGCAGCTCGGCGTCGGCTGCACCGATCCCTACTCGTCGAGCCTCAACGGCAGCCAGAGCCGCCTCGGGCCGCGCTCCGAGGTCAACGCGTTCACCGGCTACTTCGTCTACCCGCACGCGTCCCCGTCCGGAGACCCGACGCTCGCGGGGCGGCTCGTGGTCGCCCAGTCGGAGGTCGTCGACGACCCGGCGCACTACCGCTACTTCGTCGAAGGCCAGTATGTCGCTCCCGACGACGCCGGCGCCGGAAACGCCCTCAACAACGCCTCGCACCGCGCCGTCGACGTCAACGGCACCGACCTCGACGTCGTCGGCCCCACCGAGGAGGGACGGCCCGGGATCTACGCCTGGTCCGATCTCGACCCCGAGGTGATCGTGCGCGAGGTCGAGGTTCCGGGCGAGGGGATGTTCATCGTCGCGACCAAGACCGGCGACAACGGCGACGGTACCTGGCACTACGAGTACGCGGTCTTCAACCTCAACTCGCACCTCTCGGGGCGCAGCTTCTCGGTGCCGATCCTGCCCGACTCGGTGATCACCAACATCGGCTTCCGCGACGTCGCCTACCACTCGGGCGAGCCCTACGACGGCACCGACTGGGCGGCCGTCGCGAGCCCGGGAAGCGGTTGGATGACCTGGTCGACCGATGACTTCGCCACCAACCCGAACGCCAACGCGCTGCGCTGGTCGACGATGTACACCTTCGGCTTCGACGCCTCGAGCCCGCCCGAGGACGCGCTCGCCAGCATCGGGCTGTTCCGCGACGGTGGGCCGTCGTCGGTGTCGGTGTACGTCCGCGCTCCGGCGTCGAACCTGATACCGCTGTTCGCCGACGACTTCGAGAGCGGCGGAACCGGCGCGTGGGCCGTCGTCTCCCCTTGATCTCCTGATCCGGTTTCGCCCGCGGGTCCGGATCGCTCAGGTTCTGACCGATCCCGATCCCGATCCCGTTCCCGATCCCGATACGACGTCCGGTCATCCGTCGCAACCACGAAGACACCAAGACACGAAGGCGAGCACGAAGGAGCTGGTGACGACGGCCTCCCGCCCGCAGCCCGGCCATCGACTGGTGACGCGGGCCTCCCGCCCGCAGCTCGGCCACCGACTGGATCGAGATGTCGACGGCCGGGGCGCGCGGGAGTCGGGATCGGGAACGAAAGCACCCCCAACCTGTCTCATGGGGATAGGTATGGCCCGGACTATTCCTATCCGGATCGTTCAGGTTCTGACCGATCCCGTTCCCGATCCCGATGCGGCGTCCGGTCATCCGTCGCAACCACGAAGACACCAAGACACGAAGGCGAGCACGAAGGAGCTGGTGACGACGGCCTCCCGCCCGCAGCCCGGCCATCGACGGTGACGACGGCCTCCCGCCCGCAGCCCGGCCATCGACCGGATCGAGATGCCGACGGCCGGGGCGCGCGTGAGTCGGGAACGGGATCGGGATCGGGATCGGGAACGAAAGCACCCCCACCCTGACTCAAGGGGATCGGCATGGCCAGGGCCAGGGATCAGGGGACGGTCGAGCTCCAGGCGCTCGTGTCGGTCGACTCGAAGCCGTCGAGGAAGAGGCCGACCTCGACCGCTGTCGCGGCGGCTGCCATGGCGACCGGTGGAGCGCGGTCGTAGCGGGTCCACATGTCGTAGAGGATCTCGCCGCGGCTCGCGTCGGGAAGCCCGGTGGAGCGCGGGATGCAGTCGTCGGGGAAGCCGTGCGTCACCGCCTGGTCGAGCAGAAACAGGACGTAGTCGTCGCTCGCCGTCTGGTACCTGAGGGTCGCCTCGACGGTCAGCTCGCCGCCGGCCGAGGCGGGGATGGTCACCACGTACTCGGTGACGTCGAAGTTGACGAGGATCCCCGAGCCGGGCGAGGTCTCCGGGTAGGTATAGCCGACCGGGCGGGTCTCGAGATCGCTCATCCCGGTGAAGCCCTCGGGGGGGATCCGGTTGTCGAGCGCGATGCAGTCGTTGAGGACGAAGTGGAAGAGCGGGCCGCCGCCGCCGTCGGCGGTGTCGCACTGGAAGGTGCCGTTGCGGTTCCAGATGCCCGGCTTGGTCTCGTACACCTTGAGCTGGGGGTCCTGCGCGAGGGCGCCGGTGACCGGGTCCCAGCCGCCGCTGCGCCAGATCGTCGTGCCGAGGCCGTCGCGCACCGCCAGCTCGAGCCACATCCGGCGGCCCTCCGGGTAGCCGGTCGGCAGCTTGTGGCCGGTGAGGTTGAAGACCCGGACCGCGATGTCGAGGTCGTCGCCGGCCTCGACGACCTGCGGCGCCGCGATCTCGACCGTCGCCGCGGCCTCGAGCATCTCGACCGCCCAGGCGGTAGTCGCGGCGAGCTCGGCCGACCGGCCGAGGTTGGGGTAGTCGCCGGCGATCACCTCGGGCACCCAGGCGTTGCCGCCGGCCAGCCGGTGGATCGGGAGGTTGCCGCTGCGGTTGATCCCGGTTGCGACCGACGGGTAGGCGGGGTCGTGGGTGGCGTCGGGCATGTGGCAGGCCTGGCAGGCGGCGAAGGACGGGCCGGGCTGGGCGAAGACGCTCTGCTGCCACTCCTTGTAGGTCCGCTCGACCGGCATCGGCACCCCGGTGTTGACGCCGTTGGAGTCGATCAGGGTGAGCACCGGGTTGGTCACGTTGTGGCAGTTGCCGCAGCTGTCGGGGTCGACGTGGTAGGACGACAGCTCCCAGCCGTGCGGCGGCTCGGGGTCGCCGGGCGGGTAGTCGTACGGTCCCTTGCGGCACGGCTCGAAGCCGGTCGGGCACTGGCTGTCGTCGATCCAGTACTGGCCGTTCTCGTAGTACACGCTCTGCTGACCGGGGGGAGGGGCGGGGTTGACCTGCATGCGGTGGCAGAAGTCGCAGGTCAGGCCCTCGAAGTCGTCGTCGGCGCCGTCGATCTCGCCGATCAGGGAGCAGCCGTCGGGCGAGCCGATCGGCGCGCCGGCGCGGCCCTCGAGCCAGCCGCCCGGCGCGTGGCAGCGCAGGCACCACTCGCCGATCCCCGGCAGGTCGTGGTTGGCGACGTCGAGCGCCGCCCAGAAGATCGGGTCGCGGCCGGCGTTGGCCATCAGCGACCCGGCCCAGGTGGTGGTCGGCCGGACGTTGTGGCCGTTGTCGTAGCCGCCGTGGCAGCCCGAGCACACGCTCGGCGGGTTGAGATTGAAGGTCAGGGGCGGCTGGGTGCCGTTGCCGGTGTAGGGCCCGGCGATGACCGCCGGAAGCCCGATCGCGACCACCACCGCCCCGACCAACCACGCTGTCTGAACGCGAACCCGATGCGCCATTCAGCCCCTCCGGCGGAACAGGACTCGTTCCGAGTCCGAGCGTAGCACGACGTTCAGGGCCGGGGTCGCGACTCGACCGGCCGGGCGCCAACCGTCGAGCTCTTCGTGCTCCTGGCCTCTCTTGTGTTCTTCGTGTCTTCGTGTCTTGGTGTCTTCGTGTTTGTGGTGTCTCGATGGTGCGATGACTCGACTCTTCCGGCCGGGAACAGGCGGACCTCCATCGCGGTTGGAACATGGAGATTGCTTCCCGCAGGGAGCCAGCCATGGACCACTTCCGACCCGAGCTCTTCGCCTTTCTCCGGGAGCTCGAGCGCAACAACACCCGCGAGTGGTTTCAGGCCCACCGCGAGCGCTACCGGGCCGACGTCCAGGAGCCCCTTCTCGCCTTCATCTCGGCCTTCGCCTCGCCGCTCGCCAAGATCAGCCGCCACTTCGTCGCCGACCCGCGGCCGGTCGGCGGCTCGATGTTCCGGATCCATCGGGACACCCGTTTCGCCCGCGACAAGAGCCCCTACAAGACCCACGCCGCCGCCCAGTTCCGCCACCGCGAGGGCCGCGACGTCCACGCGCCGGGCTTCTACCTGCACCTCGGGCCGGGCGAGGTCTTCATGGGCGCCGGGCTGTGGCACCCGGACGGGCCGACCCTCGCCGGGATCCGGGCGGCGATCGTCGACGACCCGGCCGGCTGGCGGCGCGCGAGCCGCGGTCTCGCGCTCGGCGGGGAAAGCCTCAAGCGCCCGCCGCGCGGCGTCGATCCGGATCACCCGCTGGTCGAGGACCTCAAGCGCAAGGACTTCGTGTCCTTCGTCGAGTCGAAGGAGTCGGCCGCCTGCGCCCCCGGCTTCCTCGCCTCGTTCACCGAGTCCTGCCGGTCGTCGGCGCCGCTCGTCCGCTTCTTGACCCGAGCGGTCGGACTCGAGTTCTGAGCTCGTGCGCACGGTCTTTCACCCTCGAAGGTTGTGCTCGGGGTCATCCTGGCCCATAATGAACGGTGCGCCGCACGCTGCGGTGCGGCGGTTGTACACCACACCACAAAGGAGCGTGACGAGATGTCAGGTCGAACCCGTTTCCCGTCGAGCCGTTTGTTTCATCTGACCGTCATCACTCTCGCCGTCGCCGCGACGGTTGCGGTAGGGCCGGCCGCGGCCGGCGACCTGGCCGGCCGCGACGGAGTCGAGATCGTGCGTCCCGACGGCGGGGCGCCGGCGTTCGCCTCGTGGACCGAGGACGGCCAGCGCTTCACCTCGATCTCGAAGGACGGCGGCGCGACCTGGTCCGAGCCGCGGGCGATGATCGACCGCATCGACTTCGCGGCCGGGGCCTTCGTCCCCGGCGGGAACCCCCCGGCGTCGCCGAAGGGTCTCGTCCCCGGTGGCGAGAACCGGCTCTTCGTGGTCCAGTTCGAGACCCAGAGCCTGGCCGCCTGGCGGGCCCGTCTCGCCGAGCTCGGCGCCGAGATCGTGGCCTTCATCCCGTACCACTCCCACCTCGTCCGGATGGACCCGGCCCTGGTCTCGACCGTCGAGGCCGAGCCCTTCGTCCGCTGGGTCGGGCCGTACCAGCCCGCGTGGCGGACCTTCCCCGAGCTGCTCGCCGGTCTCGACGAGGGCAACGTGCTCGCCCGGCGCTACCGCCTCATGACCCCGGTCGCGGGGGCCGACGAGAAGGCTGCGCTGGCCGCCGAGGTGACCGCGGTCGGAGGTCAGGTCGCCCTCGCCATCGACGAAGGCTACATCCTCGAAGCGATGCTGACCGACGCCCAGGTCCTCGCGCTACTCGGCTCGAACCACGTGCGCTGGGTCGACGAGTGGTCGGCGCCCGAGGAGGACATGGACAACGGCCGGATCGTCTCCGGCGCGAACTACGTCGCGGCGACCGCGGGCGGATACAACGGCACCGGCGTCCGCGCCGAGGTCTGCGACGGCGGCGTCGACACCGACCACCCCGACTTCCTCAACCCGGTGCCGATTCACGGCGCCGTCAGCCCGGCCGGCGTCGAACACGGAACCTGCACCTACGGCATCAACTTCGGCACCGGGGCCGGCAGCGCGGCCGCGACCGGCATGGCGCCCGCCGCCTATGGCTACTTCGCCTACTACAACGCGCTGACCAACCGCTACACCCACACCGCGGAGCTGGTCAACCCGGGCCTCGCCTACCAGTGCGTCTACCAGTCGAACTCGTGGGGCAACACCCAGGTCACCACCTACACCTCGATCTCGGCCGAGATGGACGACATCATCTGGCAGTCGGACTTCACGATCTTCCAGTCCCAGTCCAACACCGGCAACCAGCTGTCCCGTCCCCAGGCCTGGGCCAAGAACATCGTCTCGGTGGGCGGCGCCTACCACTACAACAACACCAACCCGGACGACGACCGCTGGAACGGCGGGGCCTCGATCGGTCCGGCGTCCGACGGCCGGATCAAGCCCGACCTGACCAACTTCTACGACTCGATCTACACCACCGACGCCGACCCGGGCGGTTACTCCGCAGGCGCCTACACGCCCACCTTCGGCGGCACCTCGGGGGCGACTCCGATGACCGCCGGGGTCTCGGCGCTGTTCTTCCAGATGTGGGCGGACAACGTCTGGGGCACCTCGCCGGCCGCGGGCACGGTGTTCGAGGACCGGCCGCACTTCACGACCGCCAAGGCGCTGCTCATCAACACCGCCAACCAGTACGACTGGACGCTCGGCGGGCCCAACGCCGACCTCACCCGGGTCCGCCAGGGCTGGGGCTACCCGGATGCCGAGAACGCCTACGACCGGGCGGCGCTGACCCGGGTGGTCGACGAGACCTCGGTGCTCGCCGAGCTCGAGTCCGACGTCTATACCGCGATCGTGCCGGCCTCCCAGGACGCGCTCAAGATCACCCTGGTCTACGCCGATCGCGCCGGGACGCCGGGGGTCAACCCGCACCGGGTCAACGACGTCACCCTCAAGGCGACATCTCCCTCCGCCACCGTGTACTGGGGCAACAACGGGCTCTCGAGCGGGATCTGGTCGACGTCGGGCGGCGCCGCGGACACCCTCAACACGGTCGAGAACATCTTCGTCCAGAGCCCCGAGGCCGGCGCCTGGATCGTCGAGGTCATCGCGTCGGAGGTCAACCAGGACGTCCACATCGAGACCCCCGAGGACGACCAGGACTACGCCCTCGTGGTCTACGGCGTGACCGACCTGACCGGCGGCGGTGATGCGATCTTCGCCGACGACTTCGAGAGCGGCAACTCCAACGCGTGGGCGCAGACCGTTCCCTGACCCTCGAGCCGGAAGACCGCGACCCGACCGGCCCGTGAGCGACCCGTGAGGCCCGAGACCGCCGCCCTGCTCGAGCGGATCAGGGAGGGCATCATCGGCGAGGACCGGGCGGTCGACGGGCCCTTCGGGCCGCGGCGGGTGACCTACGCCGACTACACCGCCTCGGGCCGCTGCCTCGACTTCATCGAGGGCTTCATCCGGCGCGAGGTGATGCCGCTCTACGCCAACACCCACACCGAGACCTCGGCGACCGGCCGCCAGACGACCCGCTTCCGCGAGGACGCCCGGGCGGTCATCCACGGATCGGTGGGCGCCGGTCCCGACGACGTGGTGATCTTCTGCGGGTCGGGCGCGACCGGCGCCATCGTCAAGCTCATCGAGATCCTCAACCTCCGGCTACCGGCCGAGCTCGACGCCCGCTACGGCTTCGGCGCGATGATCCCGGCGGCCGAGCGTCCGGTGGTCTTCATCGGGCCGTACGAGCACCACTCGAACGAGATTCCGTGGCGCGAGAGCCTGGCCGACGTCGTGACGATCGCCGAGGACCGCGACGGCAGGATCGATCTCGACTGCCTCGAGGAGGCTCTCCGGACCTACCGCGACCGCCCGCTGCGGATCGGCAGCTTCTCGGCCGCCTCCAACGTCACCGGGATCGTCAGCGACACCCTCGGCATCACCCGCCGGCTCCACGCCGCCGGCGCCCTCGCGTTCTGGGACTTCGCGGCCGCCGCGCCGTACGTCCGGATCGACATGAACCCGTGCGGCGAAGACGACAGGCCCGACCCGGCCGCGGCGAAGGACGCGATCTTCATCTCCCCCCACAAGTTCATCGGCGGTCCCGGCACGCCGGGCGTTCTCGTGGTCAAGAAAAGGCTGCTCACCAACCGCGTGCCGACGGTTCCGGGCGGCGGCACGGTGAGCTACGTGAGCTCGGTCGACCACCGGTTCGTGACCGACCCCGCCCACCGCGAGGAGGGGGGGACGCCGGCGATCATCGAGTCGATCCGCGCCGGTCTCGTCTTCCAGCTCAAGCGCGCCGTCGGCGAGGAGGCGATCGAGGAGCTCGAGGAGAGCTTCGTCGGCCGGGCGATCAGGAGGTGGTCGGTCGACCCGAGGATCCAGATCCTCGGCAACCGCTCATCACGCCGGCTGTCGATCGTCTCGTTCCTGATCCGCGACGGTGACCGCTACCTGCACCACAACTTCGTCGTCGCCCTGCTCAACGACCTGTTCGGGATCCAGGCGAGGGGAGGGTGCTCGTGCGCCGGTCCGTACGGTCACCGGCTGCTCGGGATCGACCTCGACCGCTCGTCGCGGTTCCGCGACGCGATCGTCAGCGGCTGCGAGGGGATCAAGCCGGGGTGGGTGCGGGTCAACTTCAACTACTTCATCTCCGACGAGGTCTTCGACTTCGTCGTCGAGGCGGTGAGGTTCATCGCCGAGCACGGCGCGAGCTTCCTTCCTCTCTACAGCTTCGAGCCGGCGACCGGGATCTGGCGGCACCGCGTGGCGCCGCGGGACGAGCATCTCGGCCTCACCGACCTCAGCTTCGAGGCCGGGTCGGCCGAGGCGGTAGCGCCGCGGCTGACCGCTCCGGTGTCGGCGCTCGCCGG
>JALOLD010000074.1 GCA_025456145.1 Thermoanaerobaculales bacterium
TCGTAGTCGCCCGAGAAGAGCCCGCCGAGAACGTCGTTCACGCCTTCGTCCCAGACCTTGAAGACCCATCCGCCCTGGTCGAAGCCGCCCGTGGTGTCCTCACGCGGCCCTCCGGGCCCCTGGATCACGCCGTCGAGCGACATGAAGACCGAGCCGATGATCCGCCGCGTCATGACTCAAGCTCCCCTGCGGGCGGCTTCGATGGTGGCGACGTCGATCTTGCGCATCGGCATCATCGCCTCGAAGGCGCGTCGTGCCTCGTCGCCGCCGGCCGACAGCGCATCGAGCAGGGTGCGCGGGGTGATCTGCCAGGAGAAGCCCCATCGGTCCTTGCACCAACCGCAGGCACTCTCCGCGCCGCCGTTGCCGACGATGGCGTTCCAGTACCGGTCGGTCTCGGCCTGGTCTTCGGTGACGACCATGAACGAGACACTCTCATTCGGCTTGAAGGCCGGCCCGCCGTTGAGACCCTGAAACCGTCGGCCGAGGACCGTGAAGTCGACCGTCAGCGGGTCGCCCTTCCGGCCGCTCGGGAAGTCGCTCGGCGCGCGCATGATCGAACCGACGGTGCTGTCGGGAAAGGTCTCGGCATAGAACCGCGCCGCCTGCTCGGCCTCGCCGTCGAACCACAGGACGGTAATGATCTTGTCGTCCATCTTCCTGACCCCTTTTCTCCCACCGACCAGCTCGAACGCCGCGCCGTGTGGGTCCCGGGAACGAGCCACACTTCGCATCAACTCCGTGTCGAGCGAAACGCATTCCTCAGCACGGCGGGGCGCCACCTTGGACGCGAGGAGCGTACCGCGTTCACGGCGTGCCCCCGGCGGGAGAGGGACACGTCGTTCGAGTTCCGATCCAACGAAGCCCGGCCAAAGGGGCTCGATACGACAATCATGAACGCGGCACCCATCGGACCCATCGGGCATCGCTCCGGGTGCGCCCGGGAGCCGGTCAGGGCTCGCCGAGGCTCCACAGACCGGTGCTGCCCGACTCGAAACCATCCGCCAGCACCACCTCGGCAGCGACGTCGACGAAGGCCTCGTCCCAGCGCGCCGTGAAACCCTCGGGCCCATGGGACTCGAGCTCGAGGGTGAGCCTCGCCGCGACCGCACCCGGCGGTGCGGTGGCCACCCCGGTGACCGGGCGCCAGCCCGACGGGCCCGTCAGCGACGCCGACGAGGCGAGGCCCAGCGGTACGCCCGTGCAGGCCGCGTCGTCGTGGAAGGCGAGCCGGGCGCGGACCGTCGGGGCGGCCTGCGGTGCCGTCGTCACCTGGGACCATCCCCCGAAGCGGAGGCCCGCGTCGGCGTCTACGGCAAGGCACTGCGACAGAACGGTCGTGCCCGGGTCGCCCGCGTGCACGATCTCGGCCGAGCCGGACAGGGCCGATCCGGTCACGTCCAGTTGACCGTGGTGAACGATCGCGCCGCCGCTCGCGCCCTGCCCCCACGGCTCGAGGCTGTCGTCGAAGGACGGGTTGTCGAGGCCGCTGACGCCACCGTTCAGGTTCCCGAGGACCGCGTCGATGCCGGTCGTGGTCACACCCACCTGCACCGTCACGTCGACGGCGGCGTCGATGGTGGCGACGTCGTCGTAGAACTCCTCCGACGCGAAGTTGAAGTTGAAGATCGAGCCGCCGCGGAAGCGGATGCGGTAGGCGCCCTGCGGCAGTCCACCCAGCTCGTAGTCGGTGTCGTAGAACGAGTCGGTCACGGCGAAGGGTTGCCAGACGCCGCCCTGCCACCGGAAGGCGGTCACGTTGAGGCGCGAGTAGGCGTTGCCGCCCTGGTTGGTGACCGTGCCGGCGATGGCGCCGGCGGGCTCGAGCCCGGCGTCGACGCCGTCGGTCCACGCGCCCTCGACGACCGCCACCGGCGTCGGCTGCTCGGGCGGACGGACGCCGTCGTACCACTCGTCCACCCAGTCGCCGTCAGGGGCACTGAAGAGAAGCGTGTAGCTCCCGCTCTCGAGGAAGCCGCCGAGGCGGTAGCTGCCGTCGGCGTCGGTCACGACGCTGCAGCCGTCGACGAAGCCGAAGAGCTCGTCGAAGCAGCGTACCCTGATCCCCCCGACGCCGGCGCCGGTCGAGTCGTCGGTGACCAGCCCTCGGATCCCGCCGCCCCCCGGTCCGGGACCGGACCCGTCGAGGGCCGCGTCAATCCCGGTGACCGGGCCGTCACCGACCAGGATCGGAGTCGCCAGCTCGAGGCTCGCGACGTCGTTCCATGCCTCGCCCGGGTAGACCCCCTGAGGGTCGGAGAACTCCACCGAGTAGCGTCCGGCGTAGAGCTCGATGATCTCCCAGGTTCCGTCGGGACCGGTCGCGGTCTCGCCCGCGAGCTCGAAGCGGTCGTCCCACGCCCTGACCTCGATGCCCTGAAGCGGCTGGCCGGAGCCGTCGGTGACGGCGCCCGTCAGCGCACCCGGGGGGCCTTGGCCCAACGAGCCGCTGATGCCGGTCGTGACCTGTCCGCCGACGATCGGCACCTCGGTGGCGAGCTCGATGGTCGGGGCGTCGTCGAAGAACTCGGTCAGCGACGAGGTCGCCGAGCTACGCCCGATCAGCTGGACGCGGCTGGTTCCCACCGGCAGCCCGTCGATCCGGTAGTCGGTCTCGGACACCACCGAGTCGCTGCCGATCGGCTGCCACTCCACGCCGTCGAAGCGGTAGGCGATGGCGGTGGCGATGAAGAACGAGCCGCCGAAGCGGTTGGTGATCGAGCCCGTGATGATGCCGGCCGGGGCCAGCTCGGCGTCGATTCCCGCGGTGACCGCGGACCCGGCGACCGGAACCGGGGTCGCCCCGTCGGGGTCGAGGACGTCGTCGTAGTACTCGGACACCTGGAAGCCGTCGGCCGAGGCGAAGCGGATGCGATATGAGTCGGCGTAGAGATGTCGGATCCGGAACGCGCCCGACGAGTTGGAGTACCCGGAGCCGAAGCTCGAGCCGTCGAGGTTCTCGGCGCTGACCCGGATGCCGAACAGCGGCGCGCCGAGATCGTCGACCACCGAGCCCGCGATGGCTCCGGGCAGGGAGCCGGGCGGGGCCGCCTCGAGGGCGGCGTCCACCGTCACCGGTCCCTCGCCCACCAGCACCGGCCCGACGGACTCGGTCTGGTAGACGAAGCCGGGATCGTAGAGCTCGACCGTGTAGCCCTCGGGCCACAGGCCGGCGACCTCGAAGGTGCCGTCGGCGCCGCTGCTGGCGACCTGGTCGTAGAGCGACCGGCCGCGGCGGTCGCTGACCCAGACCTCGATCCCGGCCAGCGGCGTCCCGGTGGCGGCGTCGGTGACGGTCCCGGTCAGGCTTCCCTCGGCGAGGTCTCCGACCACGACGTCGAAGCCCTCGATCCGCTGCCCGAGCGTCACGCTGACATCGGTCGCCAGGTCGATCGTGAGCACGTTGTCGAAGAACTCCCGGGCGGGCAGGTCGGGCTGAAGGAACGAGGCGGCCTCGAAGAGCAGGCGGTAGCTTCCCGGGGGCAGCGGAAGCTCGTAGCTGCTCTCGTAGTACAGGGTCTCGGCCTGGCCGGCCAGCACCCAGTCGGCGCCGTCCCACCGGTAGGCGAGGACCCGGGAGGTGTCGAAGGCGTTGCCGTAGCGATCGGTGATGCGGCCGGCGATCACGCCCCCGGGCGGGATCCCGAGCTCGCCGTCGATGCCGGCGGTGGTCTGGCCGATCGTCACCGGCACCGGCTGCGCGAGGTCAACGGACTCGGCCCCGTCGTAGTAGCCGACATAGCTCGCGAGGCCCTGCCAGCCCGAGAACTGGACCAGGTAGTCGCCGGTGGGCAGGCCGCCGAGCTCGTACAGACCCGTGGCCTGATCGGGGTTCGTGAGGAAAAGGACCTGGGGGGGATCGTCGCTGGTCAGGGCGAAGACCAGGGCGTTGTCCAGGGGCTCTCCCGCCGGGTCGGTGAGGACTCCGCTGATCCGGCCACCGAGCTCCATGATCGCGTCGGCGGTGAGCATTGCGCCGGACACCTCGAACGGGACGGCATCGGCGAGCCGGCTGCCGCCGCCCCAGTAGACGAAGGCATAGGCCTGGGCCCAGTCGCGGAAGCCCAGGGTATAGGTCCCATCCGGCACCTGGTCGAAGAGGAAGCCCCCGTCGGCCGCGGTCGTCTGGTAGGTCGCCAGATCCCACTCGCCGGGCCCGACCTCGGTGTACAGGGAGACCTCGATCTCCGCCAGGGGCGCGCCCGTGATGTCGGTGACCAGCCCCTGCACCCCGCCCGGGTATCCGCCGGCGGGCGGGCCGAGCTCGCCGTCGATGCCGCCCGTCGTGGCACCGGCCACCACGGCGATCGGGGTCGCGTCGGCGAGCCTCAGGGCGTTTTCGAAGTACTCGGTCCAGCTGGTGCTGCCGCGCCGGCCGGAGAACATCATCAGGTAGTCGCCGGTGGGCAGTCCGCCGACCTGGTAGTCGCCGGTGGCCGGATCCACCTGGCCGACGAACAGCACCTCTGGATCGGTACCCGCGCTGTAGACGAAGACGATCGGGTACTCGACCGGGACCCCGTTCGCGTCCGTCACCCGCCCGGTGATTAGGCCTGCCGGCACGAGGGCCGCATCCACCGTGGTGGCGCCGCCGTCGACCAGGACGTCGAGCCCACCGTCGAGGCGAGTCGCGTCAGGGTGAACCTCGAAGGCCCAGACCTGGCCCCAGTCGCGGAAGAGGACCCGGTAGGCGCCGTCGGCGAGCCCGTCGAGGAGGTAGGAGCCGTCGGCGGCGGTCTCGGTGAACGCGGCGAGCCGCCAGCCCGTGGTCGAGTCGGTGAAGGCCGAGACCTCGATGTCGGCGAGGGGAGCGGCGCCGGGGTCGGTCACCACTCCGCCGATGGAGCCCGCCTCGGCCGAAGCTCCTGCGAGGGCGAGACCGAGCCACAGGACCACAGCCAACCCCGATCGCCGACCACCGCTGAGCTTCATGCCGAGACCTCCTCCGTTCGGACCTCGCAAGAGCAACGGGTCGATGCCCGTCGGGGATTCCCCCGCCTCGCCCGTCGCCGGAACGGATCCTGCCTGATGCCTGTACATGGTGTCGGGGGGGGGGTTTCAGGCCGGTGTTGGAAGAAGGTGACAGCAGCCACCATGTGTCCGAAGACGACTCCCGAACCGAGCGATCCCCGGAGCAACGCCGCCTCCGGCGCCGAGGCCCAGGCCTCGTTCGAGGAACTGCTCGAGCGGCTGCTGGCGATCCCGACCTCGCGGACCGACGGGACCGACGAGCTCGACGAGGCCCTCGTTCTGATCGCGGGGTTCTTCGGGGCGGATTGTGCGGTGCTGAGGCTCGAAGGGGAGCCCGAGAACGGAAGCCGCGGCCCGGCCTCGGCGCCGGGCGCAACGCCGATCCTCGAGGTCCCGGTTGCCGTGGTCGGACGCGAACCGATCGCCACGATCGCGCTGTACGGTACGGACCGGGAGTCGCCCTGGACGGATATCGACGCGTCTCGGCTCGGATTGGCGGCGTGGACCGTCTGCGAGGTTCTCAGGAATCAACGCGTCGAGCTCGAGCTCCGGGAGAAGCAGATCTGGCTGCTGATGGCCATGGAGTCGGCGTCGGTCGGGGTCTGGGACTGGGATGTCGGAAACGACCGCGTCAGGTTCATCTCGCCGTTCGACGAGCACGGCACCGGTCTGCGGATCCGAGAAACCGAAGGGTCGTCGTGGTTCGACACGACCCACCCCGAGGACGTCGTGGTGTCGCGTCCCGAGGTCGATCGGGCGATCTCCGGTGAGAAGGACGCGTTTTCCATGGTCGTCCGACAGCGCGTCGCTCCGGGGCAGGATGATCGGTGGGCGCACATCTACAGCCGCGGTCGGGTGATCGAGCGCGACCCGGACGGCCGGGCGCGTCGCATCATGGGGACCTTCGAGGACGTCACCGAGGCGCACCGGAAGGCCGCGGCCGAGAAGGCGCGAGAGGCCGCGATGGCCCGTACGGCGCGGATGGCGTCCCTGGGTGCTCTCGCCTCGAGCCTCGCCCACGACCTCAACCAGCCGTTGACGGCGCTGACGAGCTACCTCGAAGGCTCCGTGCGGATGATGGCGAAGGGGCAGGTCTCGGACGTCGACGTCGTGGAGGCGCTGGAGCGCAGCGTGGCCTTCGCCCACCGGGCGGCGGACATCGTCCGGCGCTTCCGCCGGCTCCTGCAGCGGGAGGCGCCGCTGCGGGACCCGGTCGACCTGGGCTCGCTGCTGCTCGAGGTCCGGGACCGCCTGCAGCGCGAGGCCGCGGCAGCCGGCGTCGAGATCGTGGTCGCGGAGGGGCCCGACCCGGTGGTGGTTCGAGGCGACGGCCTGCAGATCGAGGAGGTCGTGGTCAACCTCGGGCGCAACGCCGTCGAGGCCCTCCTTGGGACCTCCGGGAGCTCCCGGACCGTGACGCTTGACGTGCGGGAGCCGGACGGGCTTGCCGAGGTCCGGGTCGCTGACACCGGGCCGGGCATTCCGGAGGGTCTGGCGGACCGGCTGTTCGAGCCGCTGGCGACCACCAAGGAGGCCGGGCGGGGGCTCGGCCTGGCGATCTGCCACTCGATCGCCGAGATCCACGGAGGGCGGCTGACCGTCGAGCGGACCGGGCCCGACGGAACGACCTTCGTGCTCGCCCTGCCGCGTGACGACGGAGGTGGGCCGTGACGACGCAACGCCCCGCCGTCTGGGTCGTCGACGACGAGCCGGACGTGCTCGACGCCTTGGCCCTGCTGCTCCGGTCCGCCGACTACGAGGTCGTCGCCTGTCGCGGCGGCCGCGAGCTTCTGGACCGGCTCGACGAGGAGGCGACGGGCTGCATTCTCCTCGATCTCCGGATGTCGGACATGGGCGGCCTGGAGGTCCAACGCGAGCTCACCCGGCGCGGCTGCCGCCGTCCGGTGATCTTCCTGAGCGGCCACGGCGACATTCCGATCGCCGTCGAGGCGATCCGCGCCGGCGCCCTGGACTTTCTCGAAAAGCCGGTCCGCGACCGGCAGCTCTTCGCCAGCGTCGATCGGGCCCTCGACGAGGATCGGCGCCGGCAGACCGCGGCGGCCGTCCGGCGCGAGGCCCGCGAGCTGCTCGACTCCCTCAGCCCGCGGGAGGCCCAGGTGGCGAACCTGATCCTCGAGGGCCTGAAGACGGCCGACATCGCCAAGCGTCTCGAGCTCAGCCCCCGCACCGTCGAGATGCACCGCGCCCGGCTGCTGCGGCGCCTCGGGGCGCGCACCTCGGCGGAGGCCGTGAGAATCCTCGAGGGGGCGAGGAGCCGGGCCGGGCAGGACTGAGAGCCGATTCTGCCCGCGGGTCCTGCAAACCTCGCGGTCAGACCCCGGCGGCGCCTCGCGCGCCGCCCATGTGGTCCAGGATGAGGCGGGTGACCTCAGGAAGCTGGTCGAAGCCGAAGATCGGCACGTCGACCGGCAGGACCTCGTCGGAGACCAGGGCGATGACGGTTTTGTCCCCGGCGCACCGCAGCCCCTTGCCGGTAGCGCTGCGGTGGACCTCGACCTTCGGCCAGCGCTCGAGGTGGTAGTCCTCGGTGAGCACCAGGTCGACGCCGTCCATGAAGCGCTCCACCAGCTCGGCAACGGTGAGGTCGCGGCCGGTGTCGCGCACCATGCCGACCTGCCACGGCGAGGAGATCAGGCTCACCGAGGCCCCGGCCGCCTTGTGGCGGAAGCTGTCCTTGCCCTCGCGGTCCATCTGGAAGCCGTGGACGTCGTGCTTGATGGTCCCCACGCGCAGGCCGAGACCGGTCAGCTCGGCGACCAGCCCCTCGATGACGGTGGTCTTGCCGGAGCCGTTCTCGCCGACGACGGAGAACACCGCGGGGTCCGCGGTCACGGGGTCTCCGCTGCTCGCAAGCAGGCCGGAGCCGCCGCCGCGGCCCGCCGCGCCGCCACGGGGAGCCGTCCGATAACGGCTCCCGGGTCCCGCACCTCAGGTCGCAGCTCCCTGACCGAGAACCGATCGCCGAGGTCGGCGGCGGCGCCGGGGGTCCGGCCGAGGGCGGCGATGACCTCCCGGAGCAGCTCCCGGCGGCAGAGCGCGAGGCTCACGTCGAGCCCCGCCGGGTGGATCGTGGCGACCACCGCGTGGACGCCCGAGCGCCGGCGGAACATGGCGTTGACCAGGCCCGGCGGGATCCCCCCGGCGACCGGTGGCGTGACCAGGACCCACGCCTCTGGGTGGTCGGGCCGAGCGGCCGCCGGTTCCGGTGAAGCGTGCCGACCGACCGTTCCGGGCCGGACCAGGACCCGGTCGAACTGGGGTGCGAGCGAAGCCAGCGTGCGCCGCAGGGCGGCGTCGACGTCGGTACCCCAACGGCCCTCGGCGCCGCCGTCGATCACGATCGCGCAGGCCTCGCGCCGGAGCGCCCACTGCCCGTCGACCACCGAGATCCGCTCGAGCTCGAGGTCGAAGGAGCAGCCGTCCGACACGACCACACCGTCCGCCAGGTGGGCCGCCGCCCGGGCCGAGGGCTTGGCGCCGGTGCTCCCGGCCGCGCGGACCAGGAGAAACAGACCGGGCTCGACCACCGAGACCAGGCTGCTCGACTCGCCGACGCCGAGCCATCCCGACGGCAGGCGGTTCAGCAGGTCGGCGGCGCCGTCGGCCAGCTCCGAGCGCAGCACCCGCAGCCAGTAGACCCGGCAGGCGCCGCTCGCCAGCAGGCGGCTGGTGTCCTTGGGCGAACCCCGGTCGAGCTCCCGGCTGACGACCCAGGGTGCGTCGAGGGACGAGCAGGCTCCGCAGCCGTCCCCGCCGTGGGGGCAGGGGCCGTCGCCCCGATCGACCGTGGTGACCTTGAGCCCGACCACGGGCGTCGACCGGGCGTGGCGGGCGACGAGCCGGCACGCGAGCTCGGTCTTGCCGCAGTTCCGGCCGGTGCCGCCGACGACGAGGAGGTCGGGGCGGTCGAGGCGGCCGTCCACGGCGAGCAGCCTGTCGGACCTCTCGGTGACCTCCCGGTCGTCGAACGCCATCTCCATATCGTCGGATGGTAGCATTGGTACCGTGAAAGTACTATAGTGTTTTCGCGGCAGCTGCGACCGGTGCGACCGGATGGAGCGGCGGCCGGAGGGGGGCGACATGGCACCGAGGAACACCGACGATCCCAACGGTATCAGCCGAAGGCGCTTCGTCGCCTCGATGGCCGCGACGGGGTGCGTCGCGGCGGCGAGCTCGGGCGTGCTGCTGGCCGACGGCCGCTTCGTCATCCCCAACGCCGAGGGCTTCCTGGTGGTCGACACCAAGAAGTGCCAGGGGTGCGGGTCGTGCATGATGGCCTGCTCGCTGGCCCACTCGGGCTCGGCCTCGTACACCGAGTCGCGAATCCAGATCATGCAGGACTCGTTCGGAAACTGGCCGGACGACCTGTTCATCGCCCAGTGCCGACAGTGCCAGAACGCGCCCTGTGTCGAGGTCTGCCCGACCGGCGCCAACCACGTCGACGAGGCCAACGGCAACGTGCGCCGGGTCGACCCGGAGATGTGCATCGGCTGCAGGATGTGCATCCAGGCCTGCCCCTTCACCCCCGCCCGGCTGCAGTGGGACAAGGACCGCCGGAAGTCCCAGAAGTGCGACCTGTGCGTGGACACGCCCTTCCTCGACGAGAAGGGCGGCCCGGACGGCATCCAGGCCTGCGTCCGGGTGTGCCCCGTGAAGGCGATCGCCTTCACCCGCGAGATGCCGAGCCAGACCCTGACCGACGCCGCGTACCAGGTCAACCTGCGCGACTGGGTCTGGAAGCGCCTCGGCATGACCGCCGAGTGACCGCGGCGGAGGAGGCAGACTCATGACACTGTACGGCTACGCGGGCAAGATCCTCCGGCTCGACCTCAGCGCGCAGCGGGCGATCGAGGTCGACACCGCGGACTACCGCTCCTGGGGCGGCGGCCACGGGCTCGGCTCGGCCCTGTTCTGGGACTTCTGCAGGAACAAGACGATCACCGACGGGCGCGACCCGGCCAACGTCGTCGTCGTCACCAGCTCGCCGTTGAACGGGACCCTCGCCCCCTCCGCCGGCCGCTGCGAGGTCGTCGGCGTGGGTCTGAACACCTACCCCGTCCACTGGTACACGCGGTCGAACATCGGCGGCCGATTCGGGACCATGATCCGGCACGCCGGCTACGACGCCATCGTCATCGAGGGCAAGGCCCCGCGCCCGGTCTGGGTCGACGTCCGCAACCGCAAGGTCGTCTTCCACGACGCCGCCGACCTCTGGGGGACGGATACCCGGACCGCCCAGGAGAGGATCTGGCAGAAGATCGGCGTGCCCCGAGACGTCAGGACCGGCTGGTGGAACCTCAACGAGACCGCCGAGGAGGCGCTCGACCCCGCCACCGACCAGGGCCGCACGACCCAGCGGCCGGCGATCATGACTATCGGCCCCGCCGGCGAGAACCAGACCTGCGGCGGGTGCCTGGTGCACGACGCGGGCAACGTCGCCGCGGTGGCCGGCTTCGGGGGGGTGTGGGGCTCGAAGAACCTCAAGGCGATCAGCGTGATCGGAACCGGGGAGATCCCGGTCGCCGACGCCACCGCCCTCCTGCGGGCGCGCGCCATCGTCAAGGAGAAGTACACCAGCAACATCGAGCAGCCGGACTTCGAGGCTTGGTCCAAGATCGGCAAGCAGCCCCGGCTGATGGCGATGGTCTCGCCGCCCACCGACCAGTACCGCCCCCAGGCCTGCCAGGGGTGCGTCAGCGGCTGCCGCGCGCGCTACTCGGTCGGCTACGGGCACGAGACCAAGTGCCAGGTGACGAGCTGGTACTTCGCGCCCTCGCGCCGGGTCGCGAGGTCGGCCGAGGAGCTGGTGGAGATCAACCTCCGCGCCGCCGACGCGGCCCAGCGCTCCGGCCTCAACACCTACTTCGCCCTGACCGGCCTGCACTGGCTGGAGCACCTCGTCGAGGAGGGCCTGCTCGGGCCCGGCAAGACCATCCACTCGGATCTGCCCTGGGAGAAGTACGGCACCCTGGAGTTCGCGGAAAAGCTGGTCCACGCGCTGTCCTGCCGTGAGGACATCGGCGCCGACCTCGCCGACGGGTGGGTGCAGGCCGCCCACAAGTGGGGGCGCGAGGAGGACCTGAGGACCGGCGACATGGCCTTCTCTTACTGGGGCCAGCCCGAGCACGGCTACGATCCGCGCGCCGAGGTGGAGTGGGGCTACGGCAGCATCCTCGGCGACCGCGACATCTGCGAGCACTGCTTCAACATCATCTTCACGAACATCACGGCCGCCTTCGCCTTCGCCAAGCCGATGCGCATCGGGGCCGAGGAGCTGGTCTCGATCATCTCCGAGAAGCTGTCGCCCTACGCGAAGAACCGTCCCGAGGTCCTCGACTACAGCGACGAGAACATGTACTCCGAAAACGTCGCACAGCTCGTCCGCTGGCACCGCCACTACACGCGCTTCTACAAGGAGTCGGCGCTGTACTGCGACCTGCGCTGGCCCGACTTCTACAACACCAACACCCCCGACAACCGGGGGGCCACGGCGTCGGAGGACGCCGGAGAGCACGTGTTCTGGAACGCCGTGACCGGCGACAAGCTGAGCTTCGAGGACGGCATCGAGCTCGGGCGCCGGATCTGGAACCTGGACAACGCCATTTGGACGCTCCAGGGCCGGCACCGCGACATGGTCAAGTTCGCACCCTTCATCTACGAGACGAAGTACGAGAAGGGCGAGCTCTTCCCCTTCTTCATGTGGCCGTGCCGGGACGCCGACGGCACATGGGTGTACCGGGACCTCATGGGCCGCTCCATGGACCGGCAGAAGTTCGAGGACTTCAAGACGTCGTTCTACCGGCTCGAGGGGTGGGACGTGGCGAGTGGGTGGCCGACCCGCGCGACCCTCGAAGGCCTCGACCTGCCCGAGGTCGCCGCCACCCTGGACGCGGCCGGCCGACTCGGAAAGGAGAGCTCGTCATGAGCGATCCGAAGGCGATGGGTCTCGAGACCGCTCGCCGACTCCTGGCCCTCGTGCCCCACGACCGGCGCTTCCCGGTCGGGCAGTTCAGACCGCCCAGCGGCGTGATCCCGGGCTTCGTGCGGAGCTTCGCCGAGCTGGAGTTCGTGCTGATGCCCCAGCAGCGCTCCCTGCCCGGGCTTCACATGGAGCGTCTCGCCGACTGGATCGAGAACGACGTCGGCGACCCCGTCGGGGCGGGCGAGGTGCGCGACGCCGCGGCTGCGGCCGGCAGCTACGTGGAGGCCTGCATGGCCACCTACGAGCGGGTCCGCGACCGCGTCGCGAGCGCGCGACGGGTGATCGAGTCCGAGCCGGAGGCACGGGGTCCCGAGAGGAGCGCGCGATGAGCATCAAGACCGCTGGAATCACGGTGACCGCTGCCCTCGTGCTCGCAGCGGGGACGGTCGGCATCCTGCCCGCCCAGGACGGCTCGCCGCCGGCGGCCGGCCCGTCGGTGTCCGGCGAGCTCGCCTTCTCAGACGCCATCGTCTTCGACTACGACCGCGACGGCGTCCAGGAGCGCGTCCAGTTCTGGATCGAGTTCGAGGCGCGGCCGACGCCGGCCGGGGCGGGCCCCGAGGTCGTCGGCGGCTCGCTGACCTACTACGTCTTTGACCTGGACAGCGGGCAGCGCGTCGACGACTGGCTGCTCGGCTTCAACATGACCATGGGAGGCGGCTTCCCGCGGGCGGGCGAGTCCTTCCCGCTGACCAACGTCCGCGTCGAGGGGCGCAAGGCCCAGTTCGACCTGCGCGGCACCAGCTTCACGGTCATCGACCGCGGCGACTCCTGGCAGGACGACTCGATCCAGGTCCGCGACCACAACGGCACGCGGGATGCGCGCTTTTTCGGCGGCGACGTGAGGGTCGTTCCCGACCCGCTCGCGGTGCGGCCCCTCGACATCGAGGCCAACCGGGAGTGCAACGAGTGCCACGACGACGCCGCCGCGTCCATGGCCGCGATGGGCGGGCCGCACCGGGAGTTCGACTGCACGACCTGCCACCCCGAGCACCCGCCCGACGTCGAGGGGGTGGTGGTGCCGGCCTGCCTCGAGTGCCACGACAGCCACTCCGAGGTCATGACCGCGGCGAGCTGCGCCGGCTGCCACGCCGGCCACGACGCGACCCGGGTGGTGCACACCGTCGCCATGCCCGACAGCTACTGCGGCGCGTGCCACGACGACGTGGCCGACACCCTGCGGGCCAGTCGGTCGCTCCACATGGGCGTCAAGTGCGTGCTGTGCCACCAGGACCGGCACGGGGCCGAGGCCAAGGGCTGCGATTTCTGCCACCGCGGCACCCACCCGCAGCACGAGATGGACAGCCCCGCGCGCTGCCGGGACTGCCACAACACGGCCCACGCCATCGAGAGCGGCCGCGACGGGTGACGGGGCTGCGGCGGCGACGGCATGACTCGAAGGTCGGCTGCAGTTGCCACCGGCACCCGGTCGACTGACCTGCACCGTCGGAGACTGGAGATCGAGAGTTGGCCACGCGTATCGTGAAGGCCGTGTCGGGCACGAGAGGCCCGGCCGCCGTCGGGGTCGCGCTGCTGGTAGCGACCTGGCTGCTGATCGGGTGCCCGGTCGCGGTGCACGCCGAGGCGCCGGCGGAGCAGGCGCCGCCCACCTCCGATCCGAACGCCCACCAGCGCATCCCGCCGGCCTTCGCCGACGGCCAGACCATCGAGCTGGTGTACGTCTACCTGCAGAACCCGACGCCGGACGCTGAGGCCAACGAGAGCCTGCGGCGGCGCGTCGCCGACGCCTACGCGATCCGGCCCGGCGCGGCCTACAACCAGTTCGTGGCCCGGGCCGCGGTCGGCAGGGTCCGGGACCTCGAGCTCGTGCAGGCCGTCGAGGAGCGTCTGTACTCGGTCAGCGGCGGCCGTCAGATCGCCGTCGCACTCCTGGTCACGCTCCGCGTTCCGGAGGAGGCGTCGCCGCCGGCGGCGACCTGGGCCTTCGCCAGCGGCGAGCTCGGCGACCTGCCGATGCTGTGGCAGGACGACCGCTCTCTGCTCAAGGCGATCTTCAACCCCGCCGTCGGGGCCTACGCCGATCGCGACGCCTGGGTCGGAAACCCCGGCGCCTTCGTCGGCCAGCCCGACCAGAGCCGCACCACTGGCGTGGTCGAGGCCGGCCTCGAGCTCGGCATCGGCGGCATCACCCGGGTCGGCAGCTCGAACGCCTACCTCTACGGCGCGGCGTCCTACATCGGTTCGACGACCCTCGGCCGCGACATCTTCAACCCGGACAGCACCCGGGGCCACGGCGAGGTCGAGGACCTCTACGCGGGGTTCCTGGTCGCCACGAAGGGCGCCGGCAGGTCGTTCAACCTGTCGGTGGGCCGGCAGAAGTTCTCGCTCAACCGCAACCTGCTCATCGGCCACGTGCTCGGCGCCAGCAACGGCGGCGACCGGGCGGCGTCGAACCTGTCGCCGCGCAACGCCTACGACATGACGGTGGACGCGCGCTACCAGATCGGGGAGTTCACGCTGCAGGCCTGGTTCGCCGACCCCAACGAGCTCCCCGCATCGGACAGCCGCTCCCAGTACGCGGGTCTGAACTTCCGGTACAACAACAACCGCAACCTCGACGCGACCCTGACCCTGCTCACCTCACCGCGCTCCGACGCCCGCTACCCGCTGCCCGACGGCACCTTCCTGCACCGCGAGGGCCTGCGGGCGGTCAATCCCCGGATCCGCTGGACCTCGGCGCTCAACGTGACCGGGCTCTGGCTCGAGGCGGAGTGGGCCCACCAGTGGCACGACGACTTCGACATGTCCGCCGACGCCTTCGGCGGCTGGGTGGGCTACACCTTCACCGATGCCTCCTGGAAGCCCGGGGTCCTGTACCGCTACGCGGTGTTCACCGGCGACGACCCGACGACCGGGGCCTACGAGCGCTTCGACTCGCTGACCGGCGGCGTCCAGCGCGACTGGGCGCAGGGCATGGACATGATCAAGATCGTGACCAACCGCAACCTGCGCACCCACCGTATCGAGGTCAGCGTCAAGCCGCTGCAGGGTCTGGACGTGTCCGTCGACTACTACTACTTCACCGCGGACACGCTGAACAACCTCGGCGGGCAGCGGGCGGTCGCCACCTACGGCGACGAGTACCTGGGCCAGGAGATCACGCCGACCCTGCAGTGGATGGTCAACCGGAACCTCTACGTCCAGAGCCTGGTGTCGATCGTGATCCCGGGCCGCGGCCTCGAGGACGTGCTGCCCGAGCCCGCCCGCACCTGGAAGACCTTCCAGCTGTCGTTCTACTGGTTCTTCTGATCAGGAGCTCGCGGTCAGCCCGACCGACAGCTCGCGGCCGGGCTCGGGGGAGGCGAACTCGGACTCGTCGTCCTCAACCATCGGGCGAAGGATGGCATCTCACCGACGTGGACTCAGGGGGTGTCTCCATGGCCGATGCCGCACGATGCGCGCGCCGGTGTGCGGGTGTGCTCGGTGCGCTGCTGCTGGCAGGACTGGTCAGCCCAGGGTGCTCGACACCGCCATCGGGATCGACCGGAGACGCCGCTTCGTCGGAGGATGAGGCGGTCGGGCGGGAGCTCGAGCGACTGATCCCGGACCTCATGACGCGAGCCCGGGTTCCGGGGCTCCAGATCGCGCTCATCAGCGACGGTGGAGTTGTCTTCGAGAGGGGTTTCGGGACCACCGGCGGTCCGGGAGAGGCGGCGGTGGACGCCGACACGGTCTTCGAGGCGGCCTCGCTGACCAAGCCGCTCTTCGCCTACCTCGTGATGACGCTCGTCGACGAAGGGGTGCTGGATCTCGACCGACCGATTGTCGAGTATCTGACTCCCGAGACGGTGGAGCAGGCGCTCGGCCACGGTCTCGACGCCGAGGGGTTCCGACGGGAATGGTTCGAAACGATCACCGCCCGCCACGTCCTCAGCCACTCCTCCGGTCTTCCCCACGGAGATGGCGGTGCGGTCACCACGATCTTCTTCGAACCGGGCAGCGACTGGAAGTACTCGGCCGAGGGCTACAGCTATCTCCAGTCAGCGGTCGAGCAGCTCGCCGGAGAGCCTCTCGACCGGCTGGCGGAGGATCGGGTGCTGCGGCCGCTCGGGATGGACCGGAGCTCGATGGTGTGGCGAGACGAGCTCGAGCCCCGGATGGCGCGTGGTCACGATGTCTTCGGCGAGGGCGCCGAGATCCGGAAGCGGAGCGAGCCGACAGCGGCGGCGAGCCTCTACACCACGGCGGGCGACTATGCCCGGTTCGTCCTGGCGGTCGTGAACGGCACGGGTCTCGAGCCCGCGACGCACCGCAGGATGCTCGACTGGATCGTCGACATGAGCGACGACGGGTCCGTCGGCTGGAGCCTCGGTTTCGGGCTGCAGCGGGACGATGGCGGCGTGGCCTTGTGGCAGTGGGGCGACTACGGCATCTTCCGCAACTACGTTCTCGCTTCCGTCGAAGACGGGAAGGGCATCGTCTACCTGACGAACAGCTTCAACGGTCTGGCGCTGTGCGACGAGCTCACTCGCGCCGCGGTCGGACGGTCGCCGCTGGGTTGCCTCGAGCTCGAGTACCAGCAGCTCGGGAGCCCCTTCTACGAGCTCTTCTGGGTGGCGAAGGACGAGGGTCCGGAGGCTCTCGCCGTCAGGTTGCCCGAAGCGGTCGCGTCGGATCCCGGATTCCTCGATGCCGATCGGCTCGTCGGGATGGCCGGTGTTCTGGGGGACAACGGCCTCCACGCCGAGGCCGAGGTGATCCACCGCTTCAACCTCGAGCAGCGCGCGGGGTCGGGGAAGATGCTCTTCAATCTCGCCCGGCACTTCGCCCTCGCCGGCGCCTACGATTCGGCCCAGGCTCTCCTCGAGGAGGCGATGGCCGCCGACGAGGACCCGGTCGATCGCGCGCAGGTCGACTGGCTGGCCGGGTACCTGCGAGCGCTCCGGAGCCCGGTGCGATTGGACGAGGCGACCCTCGCCCTCCTGGCCGGTGACTACGGACCCCGGCACCTTCTCGTCCGCGACGGTCGTTTGCACTACGTCCGCGACGACGTCGCCGCAAACGACCCACGACCGCTCTTCGCCGAGACCGGGGACACCTTCGTCCTCGAAGGTCTGACGTACTTCAAGCTGCAGGTGGTGTTCGGCGACGACGGCAGGCCGAAGGAGCTCGTCGGCCTCTACGACAGCGGCGCTCGTGATGTCTCGCCGCGGGATGGCCGGGGATAGGAGACACCCCTCGACCTCGGATCGAGGGGGGGAGAGAAAGATGAAGTCGACGCGACGCGCATCCGTTTTCGTTCTGGTCCTGTCGAGCTTCGCCTGGACCGCGGCATCACCCTGCACGATCGTGACCATGGCCCGGGACGGAAGGGTCCTCATCGGGAACAACGAGGACTGGACCGACCCGCGCTCAAAGGTCTGGTTCGTGCCGGCCTCCGAGGGAAGATATGGCCGCGTCCTCTTCGGGTTCGAGAATCGCTTCATCCAGGGGGGCATCAATGAGCACGGGTTGTTCTACGACGCAAACGCGCTCCCTCCCGTTGACTGGAAGCAGGCCCCGGGCAAGCCGCTCTTCGAGGATACGTTTGAAAAGCAGACCGGCGATTACATTCTCGCCAGCTGCGCCACCGTTGCGGACGTCATCGAGTTCTTCCAGGAATACAGCGTCTGGCTCGGAGGAGGCAAGTTCGTCTTCGCCGACGCCAGTGGGGAGTCCATCACCGTCGAGTGGTTCCAGGGTTCGGACCGGATAACCAGGCGCGACGGCTACTACCAGATCTCGACCAACATCCCCCAGTGGAACATCGTGCCCGGCGAGGTGGACGACCCACGCTTCACGATCGCTCAGAAGGTCATCCTCAGCCGCGGCGATGTCTCGCTCGACACCATGAGGGCGGTGCTCGCCGCCACCCACCAGGAGTGGTCTTTCCCCACGATGTACTCCTATATCTGCGACCTCAAGAGTCGCGTCCTATACGTCTACAATTTCCACAATTTCGAGGATGTTCACGTCTTCGACGTCCGCGCGGAGCTCGCGAAGGGCGCACATGAGCTCGACCTGCCCGCGCTGTTCGAGGTCGAGCCCTTTGCCTTCGCCCAGCACGAGAGAAACGCCCCGAAACTGGGGGTCGTGGAGATCGAGCAGAAGCTGGCCGAAGGAGGAGTCGAGGCGGCCATGATCTGGTACCAGAGCGTAAAAGACGGCCAGCGCGAACTCCCGAACTACATGTTCTTCGACGCGGTCTACCAGCAGCTCGGCAAAGACCTTCTCAGCCGGGGCGGATCGCAGAAGGCGCTCGATGTGTTCAAGTTCGTCTGCAGGGCGTTCCCCGAATCGGCTGACTCCTGGGAGCTCCAGGGGGACGCCTGGTTCGCGATCGGCGATTCGGTTCAGGCGAAGGCCTGCTATGAGCACGCCGTGCAGCTCGGTTCTCAATCACTCTTCTTGAGCAATGAGCTGATGCAATCGCAGAAGTGACGGATGACGATCGGTGTGATCACGGCTCGTGAGCCCTTTGCCCCTTGTCGGCTTCCGGAATAACCGATCGAGCGCTGAAGCCACGCTTTCCCGCCGTGAGCCGATCCTGTGGCCGCGAACGTGGCGCCCATCGTGGTTTCTCGGCGGACAATGGTGCATTCTGAACGTGGTGTGCGCCGAGCAAAGCTCGGGGAAAGGGGAAGAGATGACGTGAGATGAGTCACTCGGAAACGTTCCGAACAGATCCTGCGGGTCGAGTCCCGCCCGGGTAAGGCTGGCCACCGCCCGGAAGCGAGTCTTGCGTGGTGCTTGGGCAACCGTCACTGCGAAGCGTAGACAGCGAAGATGCAGGCCGTGTCATTGAACCCCGAAATCACCTATTCGTGGGAGCCGACGCTGTGTCACGAGCGGAAGGCAACATCGCGGGCGCTGAATGGCCTGGCGCTCCGGTCCCGCCGGGGTCT
>JALOLD010000120.1 GCA_025456145.1 Thermoanaerobaculales bacterium
GAGAAGAAGTCGGCGAAGGGCCGCCCGGCGAAGACGTTGACCGAGCCGGTCCGCCGGCTGACCGTCTCCTCGGGCACCACCTCGCCGTCCCGGTAGAGCTCGTCGTCGGCCTCGAAGAAGAGCCCGTTGACGCTCGCCCCGGCGTTCCACCGGCTGCCCAGAAAATCGGGGTCCGAGATGTTGGCGGCGAGCAGGAGCCCGGCGAAGAAGACGTTGAGCTGGGCGCCGCTGTCCTTGAAATCGAGGTCGATGTAGTCGACCCCGATGGCCGGGATCGGGGTGTCGACCGACTCGTCCCAGAACACCCCGCCGACCATGAAGAGCCGGCTCGAGTCGAACTCCTCCTCGACCACCCGTTCGCCCGACGGCGTCTTGTCGAGGTAGCGCAGGCCGTCGGCGGTGTCGCGGACCATCGTCGCTTCCGACGCGAGGGCGGCGGCGCGCTCGTCCTCGAAGCCGTCGTCGTTGATCAGAAGCTCGCTCAGCCGGTTGTCGATCTCGACCGGCAGGGTCGCGTTGAAGACCGTGAAGACCTGCTGGCCGGAGATCCGCAGCGGCAGGATGAAGCTGTCGGGGCGCCACGCGGCCGGCGCTCCGGCGGCGTCGACCGGGCTGAAGAAGTAGGTCTCCTCGTTCGACAGCACGTCGCCCGCCAGCCCGACCTGGACGGCGCGGGTGCGGACCCGGGCATAGACCTCTCGGTCGACCCAGACCGTGCCCTGGTAGCGGCTCTCCCCCGCCGGCACCGCGACCGGCTGGAAGTCGACGACCCAGCAGTCGCGGCCGTCGACGACGTCGGCGCCGCGCAACCGGTAGTCGTAGTCCTTCTCGAGCCGGATCTCGACCGGCAGCGAGCCGACCTTTTCGGGCTGGATGAGCGGCACCTTGGGCAGCTTTCTCGAGCGCCACTTGACGCCGCCGATGTAGAACTCCGACCACACCCAGTCGAGGCCCTCGTCCGAGACGAAGACCCGACCGGCATAGGTCGCGTCGATCGACCCCTGCTGACCCTGGAAGCGCAGGTCCATCGTCCGCTTCGCCCGGTAGTGCTCGAGACGCCGGTCCTGGTCGTCCTCGAAGGCCTGGAGCCGGCGCAGGATCTCCTCGACCGGCATCTGGCGGTCGCCGCCGACGTCGATCGCCTCCTCGAAGCCCTCGCCCTCGGGCAGCGGCGCCCGCTCGAGGCGGAGCAGCGCGAGCTCGGGGGCCGGGTCGACGACGACGACGTACCCGTCGCCGCGGTGGACCCCGGTCAGCGTCCGGGCCTCGCCGGTCGCCGGGTCGACCAGCTCGGGCGCGCGCAGCAACGGGTCGGCGAAGACCAGCCGCAACCGCGACCCGTCCGACGGGCCGACCGCGACCACCCGCAGCCCGAGGTCCTCGCGGACGAAGACCCAGGCGGCCTCGGCGCCCGAGGGGACGGAGTAGGGGTCGTGGACCAGCTGCCCGGCGAGCTCGCGGGCGGCGACGACGAGGGGCGCCGGATCGACCGATCCTGCCGGCGGCTCCTCGACGAGCACGACCGAGGCGCCGGCGGCGGCGGCCGCGGCCATCGCCGCGACGGGAGAGCCCTCGCGCGGCCCGGGGACACCGTCAACCACCAGCGGCTTGCCCGGGTCGAGCTCGGCGAGGGCGGCAGTCACCTCCGGCCGGAGGTCTTCGGGGGCGAGCACGAGGACGTCGAGGTAGGCGGCGACCTCCTCGGCGTAGAGCGCCGCGAGCCCCCCCGGGTCGGGAGGCAACGGGCCGGCGGTGAAGCCGACCCCCGGCGCGGCGCCGGTGACGGCGACCGCCGCCCGCTTGAAGAGGTAGGCCCGGTCGGCGGCGGTCGGCGTCCCCGTTTCCGGACGCCACACCGCCTGCACCCAGGCCCCGTCGCCGGCCGCCGCGGCGATCCCGGCGAGCCCGGCGAGCTCGGTCTCGAGACGGGCGAGGTGGTCGAGGACCGGCGCCGGCGTCTCGAGCTCGACGCGCAGCCACGGGGTCGCGCCGGACCGGCGGACCGCCGCGGCGGTCGTCGCCACCGCGCTGCCCTCGAGCGCCGCCGTCCAGGCGACGATCAGCCTCGTCTCGTCGTCGAGCCGCGGCCCGCGCTCGAGGGAGGCGGCCACTGTCACCGGGTCGCCGGTCCGGATGCCGAGGGTCACGCGACCGGCGAGGTCGCTCGCGTCGGCAACGGCCGCCACCGCAACGAGGGCGACGGCGAAGGAGGTCGTCAGTCTGGGTGCTCTCACGTCGGTTGCTCCGCGATCGGTCGCCGCCTCCCGGCCTCGGCCGGAGGGCGCGACGATGATCTCACGGCGGAGGGCCGGAGACGCCGGCCGCCCGGCCGGGAAAGGCATCAGGATACCCCGCTCGGCCGACCCTCCGGATCGGACCGTCGCCTTGTCGGACCCGGCACGGCCCTGGTACCGTGCTGGTCGATCGCCTCGGAGGTGACATGCTCGGTCGCGTCGCCAGATCGCTCATCGTCACGACGTCGGTCCTGGTCGCCGCATCGGGCGCCCGGGTCGCGACGGCCCAGCTCGAGCCCCTCGCCGGTACCGTGGCCAACAGCTCCGGCCGAGGCCTCAAGGAGGTCCGGGTCGAGCTCCGCGCCTCGCCCGACGGCGAGCTCCTCGACGAGCAGGTCACCGACGACGAGGGCCGGTTCGCCATCGCGATGGAGCTCCTCCGGCCCGGCCAGGTGATCCTGCTCAGCAAGCCCGGCTACGAGGACCTCGCCGTCGCGGTCGAGGCCCAGCAGCTCGTGCTCGCCAGCCTCGAGGCGGTGATGAGCCCGGCTCGCTCGGCGCCGAGGCCGCGACCACCGACGCCGACGCCGACCCCCGAGCTCGTCTCGGCCGACCAGCGGCGGCGGGCGATCCAGCTCTACAACGAGGGGGTGGCGCTGTTCGAAGAGGACGAGCCCGAGAACAAGAAGGCCGGCGAGAGCAAGATCCGCGAGGCGGCGTCCCTCGACCCGGACTTCCAAGAGCCCCTCCAGGTGCTGCTCGGCCTCGCGATGAAGCGGCAGAGCTGGTCCGAGGCCTCGCGCTATGCGGAGCACCTGGTCCGTCTCGACCCGAACGACCTCGAGACCGTGAAGACCCTCTACACCTGCATCGTCATCACCCGCCACCACCAGCGGATCGGCGGCGCGATCCGCCGGCTCGTCGCCCTCGACCCGTCGGCCCTCACCACCGTCGAGGAGCACGCCAGCACCTTCTTCGACAACAAGGTCTACCCGATGGCACGGGCGATGTACGAGGTCCTCGCCGAGATCTCGCCGAAACCCGCCTACGCCTATCTCAACCTCGGCGTCAGCTGCGCGGCCCTGGGCGACGCCGAGGCGGCGCGCGCCGCCTTCGAGACCTTCCTCGAGCTCGCGCCCGAGGACGACCCCGACCGCGAGACGGTCCTCCAGGACCTCGCCGCCCTCGCCGACGCCGGGGGCTGATCCTCCGGGACCATGGTCTGAGATGACACCCCGCACCTTGGCCCTGCGGCTCTACGCCCACCGCGGCGCCTCGGCGCGGGCCCCGGAGAACACGCTGCCGGCCTTCGAGATCGCCCTCGCCGACGGCGCCAACGCCCTCGAGCTCGACATCCACCGCACCGCCGACGGCCACTTCGTGGTCGCCCACGACCCCGACGGGTCGCGGCTGGCCGGGCGGCCCGACGCGATCCGCGACCTCCGGCTCGCCGAGCTGCGCGGCTGGCGGCTCGGAGACGCCTCGGTGCCGACCCTCGCCGAGGTCCTCGAGGCCTTCCCGTCGACCCCGCTGAGCGTCGACCTCAAGCCCGACGACCCGACCGCCGTGGCGCCGCTGCTCGAGCTGATCGCCGCGCACGGCGGCGAGGACCGGGTCACCATCGCGAGCTTCCATGACCACCTCGTGCGGCGGGTCCGCCGTCTCGGCTGGCCCGGCCGCACCGCGCTCACCCACACCGAGGTCGCCGCGCTGCGCCTCGCGCCGTTCGCCGTCGCGCGCCGGCTCGTCCGCGGGCAGGCGGCCCAGGTGCCGGTCCGGTCGGGCCTCGTCCGCCTCGACCGCCGGGCGTTTCTCGAGCGCTGCCGGCGGCTCGGCCTGCGCGCCGACTACTGGGTCGTCAACGACCCCGGCGAGGCCCGCGCCCTGCTCGCCGCGGGGGCGACCGGGGTGATGACCGACGACCCGGCGCTGATCGCCCCGGTCTTCCGGGAGCTCGGGTGACGACCGGCCCCGCCGCCCGGCTGCTCGCCTGGGCCTCGAGCTGGCGGCGGCGGGCGCTGCTGGCAGCGGTCGTCGTGCTGTTGGCGTGGCTCGCCACCGCCTGGTGGCACACCGTCAAGCCGCTCCCCCAGGACCTCGCCTTCCGGGGCGAGGCGGTCGCGGTCGCCGGCGACGACCTGAGCTTCCTCGTCGACCTGAGCTACCGCGACGGTCTCGACCGGCCGGTCCGCGAGCAGGAGATCTTCGACGAGGTGCTGACCCTGATCGGCGGCGCTCGCCGGCTGCTCGTGCTCGACCTTTTCCTGCTCAACGACCACCTCGGCGGCGACGACCGGGCCCACCGGCCGCTCAGCTCGGAGGTCGTCGACGCTCTCCTCGAGGCCCGGCGGCGCGT
>JALOLD010000142.1 GCA_025456145.1 Thermoanaerobaculales bacterium
CGCCATCTTCACGAACGGCGACATCGTGACCGTGGACGACGCCCGGCCGTCGGCCGAGGCGCTGGCCGTCAAGGACGGGAAGATCCTCGCCCTCGGGACCAGGGCGGAGGTGGAGAGGGCGCACAGGGGCGCCGTGACGAAGGTCGTGGACCTGGGCGGCAAGGCGCTGCTGCCGAGCTTCATCGACGCCCACGGGCACTACATCAACTCGCTCGCGGTGGCCAACCAGTGCAAGCTCTACCCGCCGCCTTCCGGCCCGGGAAAGGACGTGGAGAGCATCGTCGCCGAGCTCAAGACGACAGCGTCATGCCGGACGGGCGCCTCCTCAACCGCGACGACCTGGACGCCGCGTTCCCGGACAACCCGGTGCGCATCGACCACGTGTCGATGCACGGGGCCGTGATGAACAGCCTCGCCCTGAAGAAGTACGGGATCAGCGCGGCGACGAAGACCCCCGCCGGCGGCGTCATCGTCCGAAAGCCGGGCACGAACGAGCCGTGGGGCCTGATCATGGAGATGGCCTTCCTGCCGGTCATGGAGCAGCAGGAGCCCATGACCCCCGACCAGGAGATCGAGTGGACGCGGGCCGGACAGAGGCTCTACGCGGAGGCCGGCATCACCACCGCCCACGAGGGCGCCACCCACCTCGCGGCGCTCCGGACCATCCGGCGCGCCACCGACGCCGGGGCCAACGTGATCGACGTCGTCGCCTACCCGTTCGTCACCGACCTCGAGAACATCCTCGCCGAGTTCCCGGTCTCCGGCTGGGGGAAGTACGACCGGCACTTCAAGATCGGCGGCGTCAAGATCACGATCGACGGCTCGCCACAGGGCCGGACCGCGGCCTTCACCACGCCGTACCTGACCGGCGGCCCCGGCGGCGAGAAGAACTGGAAGGGGGAGCTGGCCGCCCCGCAGGAGGTCATCAACCAGGGCCTCAAGAAGGTGTACGGCCTCGGCGTGCCGGTGCTCTTCCACGCCAACGGCGACGCGGCCATCGACGCCCTCATCGCGGCGCACGAGTTCGCGGCCGCCGACGACCTGACGAAGCACCGCAACGTGACGGCCATCCATGCGCAGTTCACGCGCAAGGACCAGATCCCGAAGTACGTCCGGTACAAGATCCGGCCCTCGTTCTACACGCTGCACACCTACTACTTCGCCGACACGCACATCCGGAACCGCGGCCGGGAGCAGGCCATGTACATCAGCCCGATGCGCGACGCGATCGACGCCGGGCTCCACCCGACCAACCACACCGACTTCGTCGTCGCTCCGCTGGACCAGATGTTCATGCTGTGGTCGGCGGTGAACCGCATCTCGCGCGGAGGCGAGCCGATCGGCCCCGACCAGCGGGTCACTCCCCTGGAGGGCCTGAAGGCCATGACGATCTGGGCCGCCGAGCAGTACGACGAGCAGGGGCAGAAGGGCACCCTCGCGCCCGGCAAGCTCGCCGACCTCGTCGTCCTTCCAGGTCCTGGAGACCTACAAGGAAGGGACGTCCATCTACACGCGCCGGTGAGCCGGCGAAGGCCGCGCTCGCCGGGCCAGCTCGACTCGTTCAGCTCTGCCGGGCACCGTGCGCGCGGCCAAAGTCACTCTCGATCCGTTCCCTCAGCGTGCGACGGAAGTCTGGATCGACTTCGGTCGCCCGAAGGCGTTCGAGCAGCCGCTCGCGATCGACGAGCCCGTGGCGAATCGCCGCTCGATTGAACGCTCGATCCTTCTCGCGCGAGGCGACGTACTTCGACAGCACGAGATCGTGGACCTCGAGGCAGAATCCGATGATACGCCCGCCGCTGCGAGTCGCGACCGGAACCGGTATCAGCCGTTCCGCCCAGCCCGCGGGGAGCCTGGGTAGGTCGTGTTGGACGGGATCGGCGTAGTACCCGAAGGTGTCGTGAAACCGAGATAGCTCCCCGATGACGTCCAGCATCTCGAACCGTTCGGGGTGACTGCGTGGGTAGATGTCCGCTTCGATGGAGCCCAGCAGCTCGAGCGGCGCATTCGGGAACTGCCCTAGGATCGACGTGCTCCCGACGACGACGATCTCCGGGTCGCCGGTGATCTCGGCGGCTGCGCGGATGACGTGCTCGAGCTGCTCTCGCGTCACCTGGCCGGCGCGAGGCGCCCTTCGGCCTCGAGTTGACCCTTGACCTCGCGGTAGATGCGGTCACGGGTGTCCGTGTCCAGGATCCCGGCGAACGGCGAGACGTGCCGCAGCTCGGTCGCTTCCTCTCCCGGATCCAGGAGTACGTGGATGAGCTCCTCGAGAGGGCCGTTCAGCAGCTGGGCCCAGAGCCTGGGGTACTTGGGGTTCATGGTCTGCGAACGCTGCCACTCGGCGACCCGTGCCCGCGGCCCCTCGAGCAGCCCGGGATTGGAGCGAATTCGCTCGGCGATGAGCTGGTGCATCGCCAGGCTTCGTCGATCGTGAAGGGTGTGGGGCGACATGGCGGCGCTCGAGACATCTTATCGCGCGATGCCGTCCCCGTCAGACACCCGCACGGGCGGCGCCCGGGGTGCCGGGCGCCGCCTGTCGGTCGTCCCTCAGCTGCTCTTCGTGTCGCGCAGGAGGAAGTTGACGGTCACCGTCATCACGACGCTCGTCGGCACGCCGTCGACGAGCGTCGGGGTGTAGGCCCACTGCCGGACCGCCGCCACCGCCGCCTCGTC
>JALOLD010000075.1 GCA_025456145.1 Thermoanaerobaculales bacterium
CCGGGCACTCGTGGGGCTCGGGGAGGTTGGCGATGATCGGCGCCGCCGCCGCGACCAGGTCCGGGGCGTCGATGGCCATGCGGAAGCTCATCATGCCGCCGTTCGAGGCGCCGGTGACGTACACCCGCGCGGGGTCGACCGGCCAGCGGCCCGCCGCCCAGGCGACCGCGGCCCGGAGGAAGCCGACGTCGTCGGCATCGCTCGCGGCGGTCGGCTCGAGCACGCCGGTCCGGCAGTCGTTCCAGTGGTGGCCGTCGGGGTCGCCGGGGTCGGTACGGCCCTCGGGCACCAGCAGCACGAGACCGTGCTCGTCGGCGAGCCGCCGCCAGGCCCGGCCGTCGTCGCCGGCCCAGACGCGATCGGCACTCCCGCCGCCGCCGTGCAGGACGAGCACCAGCGGGGCCGGTCCGGCGCCGACCGCCACGCCCGCGTACCAGCCGACGACACGCTCGACGCCGTCGTGCACGATGGTCGCTCGGGCGAGGGTGGACTTCGCGGTCCGGTCGCGGCGCCATCCGGCGTCGGCGGCTGGGGCGGCGAGCACGAGCACAACGGCGAGGATCGTGCTGGATCTCACGGCGTCACCTCCCGGCATATGACGTTGGTCGCCATTCGCGGTTGACAGCCGGCCTCCCGGGTCGAGGTCGGAACATCCTCGGTGAGTCGGCGACCAGCCGTCGAGGTCGGACCCGGCCCCGGGGAGCTGGCGTTCCCATGGGCGGTCGTGAGACGCTGTCACCGGCGTTTTCCGACAAGCATCCGCCGCGACGGCCCGCCGGTCGACTACCGGCGGGCGCCAGGCGAGCCTGGATGACGACCATCGATCGAGATGGAGGGACAGGTGGTGAGACGGATCGACACGGTACGAGCTCGTGCACTCTGTTGGATGATCGTCGCGGTTGCGGCGTCGACCGCGACCGCCCAAAACCTGCTGGTCAACCCCTCGTTCGACGAAGACTCGAGCGGCTGGACCCCGGCCAACGCCACCATCGAAGCGATCTACCGCGACGATGTCGGGAGCAGCCTCGCGGGAGGCAGCGGGCCGGGCGCGGTCGAGATCCGGTTCTCGTTCTGGAACGGCGCCTCCGGCGGCGTCTACCAGGAGGTCGCGGTGGTCGAAGGGACATCGTACGAGGCTGCGTTCTCGGCCTTTGCACCGTCCCAGGACAACCCCGCCGAGGATGCCCCGCTGTTCATCCAGTGGTACGACGCCGGGCACGGGTTCATCGCCCAGGAGGCCCATCACGCGCCCTTCTCGAATGATGCGTGGCTCCGGATCGAGGCCTCCGTCATCGCGCCGGCCGGCGCGGCGATCGCCCGCGTGTACCCGACCGTCACCAACCCGTCCGACCCGGCCGAGACGAGGCCCGGGGTTCTGTACGTCGACGACGTGCTGTTCGCCGAAACGGGGTCGACCACGACGGTGCAGGAGGCCTTCTTCCCGGCCGCCGCCGCGGTCGCCGGGCTCGCCGGCACCTACTGGACCACCGACGGCTGGTTCCGCAGCGCGTCGGGCGCGACGGTCGAGCTCGCCGGCGCCTTCCTGCCCCAGGGCGCCGACAACACCGTCGCGGTCGCCTCGCCGGTCGCCCTCGGCGAGATCCCGGGCGACGGCACGCTGATCCTCGAGGATCTCGTCGCCGCGCTGGGCGGAACCGGCCAGACCGGCGGGCTCTACCTCCGGGCCGAGGCGATCGGCGGCACCCAGCTGCCGTTCCTCTTCGCGACCTCCTACACCTCGACACCGAACCCCGAAGGCGGCGGATCCTACGGACAGGGCATCCCGGCAGTCGGGCGCGGCAGCAAGGGGCGTACCGTCGCCCCGGGCGCCTTCCAGAACGCCGACCGCCGGACCAATGCCGGTGCGCTCAACACCTCGCCGGTCGCGATCAGCCTCCGGGTCGAGGTAGTCGACGGCGACGGCCGGACGATCGCCGGCCAGACCTGGAGCCTCCCGCCCTACGCTCAGCGTCAGATCGGCCTGCCCGGCCTCGGTGTGACGAGCCTCGGCGGCGGATCGGTCGGGTTCGAGCTGCTGTCGGGGAGCGGCTCGTACCGCGCCTACACGAGCACGGTCGACGCGATCACCGGCGATGCGGTCTACACCGCCGCCCAGTAGGGGGAGAGGCACGACGCACCGAGGTGCTCAGCCGTAGATGTCGGCGTCGAAGCTCAGACCGTCGACCGCGGCCCGGGTGATGGCGGCGGGAACGCCGAAGCGGCGCTCGACGACCTCGACCAGCTCGTCGGCCCCGCTCAACGCCAGGCTCGAGACCGGGCCGGCAGCGGCGGTCTCGGTCAGCTTGAGGCCGTGCAGCCGCAGCGAGCGACCGGGCTCGAAACGCTCGATGACGACGGTGTTCATGAACGCCGCCTCGGGCCGGAAGGAGTCGCGGATCACCGCCTCGAAGTGGTCGAGGGAACGCGGCTTCGGCTTGGCGAGGTAACCGTGGACCCGGCGCCCGTCGCGAAGCATGTCGAGCCGTGAGAGCCCGTCGCGGTCAGCCGGGCGGAGCACGTAACGGCACCGCCCGAAGTCGACCGTCAGCTCGGTCTCGAGATCGAGGGGCAGGGGATCGAAGAACGGCGCGCCGTAGCCGACGTCGACGAGGTAGGGTCGACCCTCCACCGTCACCATCGTCACCACGTGGGCGTCCGGCCCGCTCATGTCGGCGCCGCACAGCGCGGCGTCGAAGCCGAGGTGGACGAGCAGCGAGTTGAGGTGGATGTTGTTCGGGTAGCAGGTCCCGCCGAGGTTGCTGCCCCTGATGCCCTCGAGGTACTCCTCGAGGCTCGGCAGCCGGTCGGCGCCGCGAACCCGGAAGGCGTGGAGCTTGGAGATGTTCTCGAACGGCGCCCGGATCAGCTGGGCGGCGACGATCCGCCGGAGCAGACCGAGCGTCGACTCGCCCGGCGTCACGCCGAGCAGATCGAGGTAGCGACCCATGAGGTCAGGCATCTCGACGGTTCGTCTCCGTTGGCCAGGATATGGGCTTCGTCGGATCGTGTCGACCGGCGGCCCGTTCCGCGCTCTCGGCGAGGGACCGCGCCGCGACCGGCATCCCGGGCTACAATCACGCGGGGGTCTTCTGGACATGACCATGTCGCTGACAGCACTGGTGGGGCTGGCGCTCGCGGCGGCGGCGCTCGGCGCCGGGCTGGGCTGGCTTGTCGCGGCGTCGCTGCTGGGCCGGAGGGTCGCGGTCGCCGAGGCGCGGGCGGCGGCCGAGTCCGAGCGGCGCGCCGGGGTCGAGGCCGAGCACGCGCGGCTCGGCGAGCTGCGCCGGGAGCTCGAGCGCAAGACCGCGGCGGCCGAGGTCGAGGTGCGCACCGCGCGCGAGCAGTTCGAGGCGCAGAAGGCCTTCGTCGAGGCCTCGCGCAAGCAGCTCGAGGACGCCTTCAAGGCCCTCGCCTCGGATGCCCTCGAGGGCAGCTCGCGGCGGTTCCTCGAGCTCGCCGAGCAGCGCTGGCAGACCACCCGCGAGGAGGCGGCGGGCGAGCTCGAGAAGCGCAAGCAGGCGATCGAGACGCTCCTCGAGCCGCTCAAGCAGAGCCTCAAGAGCCTCGACGACAAGACCGGCGCGATCGAAAAGGAGAGGCGCGGCGCCTACGACGCGCTCAAGGAGCACCTGTCGCTGCTCCACAGCGCGACGAGCAGCCTCCAGGACAAGACGACGACCCTCGCCTCGGCGCTGCGCGGCACCCAGGTGCGCGGGCGGTGGGGCGAGATCGCGCTGCGCAACATTGCCGAGCTCGCCGGGATGAGCGAGCACTGCGACTTCGTCGAGCAGACGACGGTCGGCGACGGCAAGCGGCCGGACATGGTCGTCAGGCTTCCCGAGGGCCGGCTCATCGCGATCGACTCGAAGGTGCCGCTCGCCGGTTACCTCAAGGCGGTCGAGGCGGTCGACGAGAACGCCCGCGAGGCCGGGCTGCGCGAGCACGTCCAGGCGGTCCGCGCGCACATCAGGGCGCTCGCGGCGCGCGACTATGCCGCCGAGCTCGCCGGCGACGTCGACCTGGTGGTGCTCTTCCTCCCGGGCGACCCGTTTCTCGCCGCCGCCTTCGGCCAGGACCCCGACCTCCAGGTCGAGGCGTTGCGCTCGCGGGTCCTCGTCGCGACCCCGACGACCCTGGTCGCCCTATTGCGGACGGTGGCGATCTACCACCAGCAGCGGGTCCTCGCCGACAACGCGCGCGAGATCGCCGAGACGGCGCGCGAGCTCTACGACCGCGCGGCGAAGTTCGGCGACGACCTGGCCCGGGCCGGACGCGGTCTGAAGACCGCGGTCGACGCCTACAACGCCGCGGTCGGGTCGTTCGAGCGCCGGTTCCTGCCGATGGGGCAGCGGCTCGAGGACCTCAAGGTCACCGAGCAGGCGAGGCGCTCGCTGACCGCCCCCGATCCGGTCGCCGAGGCGCCGCGGATGGCGCGGGGCGCCGGGCCCGTCGAGAGCGACCCGGACCCGGCCGAGGGTCCCTGATCGGGCTCAGGCGTCCCGCGATCGGTCGCGCTTCCCCAGCCTGCCCTCGCGCGCCAGCGCCCGTCGGAGAATCACCTCGATCTGGGCGTTGACCGAGCGCAGGTCGTCCCGGGCCCAGCGCCGGACGGCGTCGAGGACCTCGGGATCGACCCGCAGGAGGAACGTGTCTCGCTTCGTCACGTGTAGAGCGAGCCGGTGTTGACGACGGGCTGGGTGTGGCGGTCCGAGCACAGCACGACCAGCAGGTTCGACACCATCGCGGCGCGGCGCTCGTCGTCGAGCTCGACGATCTTGTCGGCGGCCAGGTGGTCGAGGGCCATCTGGACCATCCCGACCGCGCCCTCGACGATCTTGGTCCGCGCGGCGACGACCGCCTGGGCCTGCTGGCGCTGGAGCATCGCCGCGGCGATCTCGGGGGCGTAGGCGAGGTGGCTGATCCGCGCCTCGATGACCTTGACACCGGCCTTGTCGAGGCGCTCCTGGATGTCGATCTCGAGCTGGTCGCAGACCTCGTTCGGGTTGCCGCGCAGCGACACCTCGTGGTCCTCGCTGTCGTAGGGGTGGCGGCTCGCGAGGTTGCGCAGCGCGGCCTCGCTCTGGACCGCGACGAAGTCCTCGTAGTCGTCGACCTCGAACAGCGCCTCGGCGGTGTTGACCACCCGCCACACCACGACCGCCGAGATCTCGATCGGGTTGCCGTCGCGGTCGTTGACCTTGGAGGGCCGGCCCGAGGTGCGGCTCGCTCTCTGCAGGACCTTACCCTGCGAGTCCTTCTGCTCCGGCGTCTGGGTCGATCCGGTCTCGAAGTTGCGCACCCGGAGCGAGATCTTCTTCTTGGAGTAGAAGGGGTTGACCCAGAAGAACCCGGACTCCAGCGCCGAGCCCTTGTAGGCGCCGAACAGGAGAAAGACGCGGGCCTGGTTGGGCGCGATCGCCTGGAAGCCGAACAACGAAAGGAAGCCGAGCCCGAACAGCAGGATCCCGCCGATCATCTGGGCGAGCGCCGGGAACCCGCCGCGCGAGTCGAGCTCGACCCCGCCGGCGATGGCGAGCCAGGGTCCGGCGACGAGGAGCACGACGGTGACGAGGAGTGGGAGCCATCCTGAGATCGGGCGGTGGACCTTCTCTGCAACCATGGGGAACCTCCTATCTGATGTCACTATGATATCACGTTGAAATCAGACAAAGGTTTCACCGACCGACCGGTTTTTCGCCGGCTCGACCCTCAGGCCTCGCCGTCGAAGAACCCGTCAGGAACCTCGATCCGCGGGTTGGAGTGGACCATGTTGCGGCCTTCGTTCTTGGCGATGTAGAGGCTGGCATCGGCCCGGCGGACGAGATCCTCGGCTCGCCGTCGGTCCCCCGGGATCTCGGTGGCGACGCCGATGCTGACCGTGACCGCGGGGATGCCGGGCACGCCCTCGATCTCGCGTCTCTCGATCCGGCGTCGCAGCTCCTCGGCGAAACCGGCCGCCTGCTCCTGGGGGGTCTCGGGCAGGATGGCGCAGAACTCCTCGCCGCCGTAGCGTGCGACGAGGTCGGCGGCGCGGGCCACCGTCGACGACAGGATCTCGGCGACGGCGCGCAGGCAGGTGTCGCCGGCGAGGTGGCCGTGCAGGTCGTTGAAGCGCTTGAAGTGGTCGATGTCGATCATCAGCAGCGACAGCGGCTGCCGGCTGCGGCCGCACCGTCGCCACTCGACGCCGAGCCGCTCGTCGAAGATGCGCCGGTTGGCGACCCCGGTGAGGCCGTCGGTCGAGGCGAGCTGCTCGAGCTTGGCGTTGGCCTCCTCGAGCTGGCGCGTCGCGTCGAGCAGGCGGTCATACAGCCGGCTCTTCTCGATCGCGAGCGAGAGCTGGCCCGAGATGCTCTCGAGCAGCCGCACGTGCTCGCCGGAGTAGGCACGGGTCGACTGGCTCGAGAAGAAGAGAAAGCCGACGTCGCGGCCCATCGCCTTGAGGGGCACGGTCAGGCTCGACCGCATGCCCTCGGCGACCACCGCCGCGGTGGCGGTCGAGGCCGGCCGGCCCTCGAGGTAGCGCTCGAGATCGTCGATGATCCGCGGCGTCCCCGTCTCGAGGATCCGGCCGAGGCTCGTCGAGTCGATCGGCGCGCTGTAACCGGTGTCGATCTTGATCTCGGAGGCGTCGCTGCGCGCCCACACCGCGCGGACCAGGCGGGTCTCCCGGTCGAAGTCGGCGAAGCCGATCCGGTTGTAGGGGACGACCATTCGGAAGGAGTCCCAGACGTGCTCGAGGACCTCCTCGAGCCGCACCGCGCGGTTGATCTTCTCGGTCAGGCTGCCGAGGCTGACCAGCTCGCGGGTCCGCAGCTCGACGACCCTTCGCAGCTCGCGCTCGCTCCGCCGCGCGGCAGCGAGCCGGAGCCGGACCACGCCCCAGGCGAGCATCGACGCGACGGCCACCGCGAGCACGATCAGCCACCACGACAGCTCCGGAGCGTCGGGCGCCGGCGCCGGACCCGCCAGGCCGAGGGCAGCTTCCGCCGAGGCCGCCGCCGGCCCGCCGAGCACGGCGAGCGCACCGGCCAAGCGCGGTCCCGAGACGGTTGCGGGTCTGAGCATCTGGGCATTCTACGACGAACGTCGACGAAGTGGGCGTCAGCCGTTCACCGAGCGGTCACCTCACGATCCGGTGGACGGCCGGGCGGCGCGGATGGGCCCGCGGAGCGTCGACGCCATGCGTGCTACGATGGGCTTTATGCCGTTGTCGGGACCGCCCACCCTCCTCGGAGGGGCTCGGGGGTGGGGATCACTCCCCTCCGGGGGTGGCCCGTGACCCCGCGGCAGCGGCTCAAACAACGGCTCTTCGAGGGGCTCGCCGAGGACAACCTCGAGCTGATCACGAACCAGCCGCGCGGCACCATCCGCCGTCAGCGCGAGGCCCGGAGCGAGCGCCTGCGCCGGCTCCGCCGGGCGCTGCTCGCCGGCGGCTCGCTCGTCGTCGTCGCCGCGGTCGTGCTGACCCTCGGGCTTCGGACCGACGCCCGCGCGCAGCGAGCGACCGAGGACGGCGGCGGCCTCGAGGTCGCGGCCGTCGCCCCGGCGCGACCACCGGCCTCGCGGACGGTCGACCCGGCGGACGGGCTCGGCGCGGTGATCAGCGGCCGGCAGCCGCAGCCGATCGAGCGCGGCGTGATCCCCCTCGAGGTCAGGACCGTCGTCGTCGACCCCGGCCACGGCGGTCGCGACGGCGGCACCCACGTACCCCAGCACGGGATGCTCGAGAAGGACATCACCTGGGACATCGCGGTCCGGCTGCGCGCGCTGCTCGAGGACGATTTCGAGGTCGTCATGACCCGGCACGGCGATGAGACGGTCGAGCTCCGCGAGCGCACCGAGATCGCCAACACGGCCGCGGCCGACCTCTTCGTGTCGATCCACGTCAACTGGCTGCCCGACCGCGAGGCGCGGGGCTTCGAGACCTACTTCGCCGGCGCGACCGTCGACCCCTTCCTGAAGGAGCTGGCGGCCGCGGAGAACCGCGACTCGGGGTTCTCGGTGGCCGACACCCGGCGGCTCCTCGACGGCATCTACTCGGGGGTGCGGCTCGACGAGAGCCGACGCTTCGCCGAGTGGGTCGGCGCCTCCCTGTTCGACACCCTGAGCACGTCGAACAGCCAGGTCGTCGACCGCGGGGTGATGCGGGCGCCGTTCGTCGTGCTGGTCGCGACCGAGATGCCGGCGGTGCTCGCCGAGGTGGCGTGCATCTCGAACGACCGCGAGGCCCGGCTGCTCGGCCTCGAGCCCTACCGGCAGAGCATCGCCGAGGCGCTGTCCGCCGGCATCCGGGGCTACGCGCGAGAGATCAGCGAAAGCAACAAGGGAGAAGACGCATGACGGACTCGGCCAAGCACCTGCTCGTCGGTATCGACCTCGGCACCTCGCAGAGCGCGATCTGCACCTCGGAGGGCACGCGCTGCGTCGTCGACAGCTATGTCGGCTGGCCGGTCGACGCGGTGGCCCGCAAGATCCTCGGCAAGGAGGTGCTGTTCGGCGCCGAGGCGGTCGACAACCGGACCATGCTCGAGGTCCACCGGCCCCTCGAGCGGGGGCTCCTCAAGGAAGGCTCCGACAAGGATCAGCAGGCGATCCGCGAGCTACTCGGTCACCTGCTCGAGCTCGGCGGGGCGGCGGAGGTCCGTCGCAAGGGCGGCAAGGTGAGGGCGGTGGTCGGGGTGCCGGCCGAGGCCCTCCGGGTCAACAAGCAGCACGTCCGCCACGCGATGCGCGGCCTCGTCGACGGCCTCATCATCACCTCCGAGCCGTTTGCCGTCGCCTATGGGCTCGACGCGCTGCTCCACTCGATGGTCGTCGACATCGGCGCCGGCACGACGGACTTCTGCGTCATGAAGGGGCGCTACCCGACCGAGGAGGACCAGCGCACGCTGGTCAACGCCGGCGACTGGGTCGACGAGCAGCTCCACACCCTGCTCGGCGAGCGCCACCCCGGGATCAGCGTGTCGATCCACACCGTCCGCGAGTGGAAGGAGAAGCACAGCTTCATCGGCGAGCCGCCGAAGAAGATCACGGTCTCGATCCCGATCAAGGGCAAGCCCGCCGAGATCGACATCACGGCCGAGATCCGCGAGGCCTGCGAGAGCCTGGGCCCGCCGGTCGCCGAGGCGATGCTCGATCTGATCGCCGGGGTCGAGTCGGAGTACCAGGAGCGGGTGCGGAACAACGTCATCCTGGCCGGCGGCACCTCGCGGATGCCCGGCCTCGGCCGCTATCTCGAGCAGGCGATGGACGAGTACGGCGGCGGCAAGGTCAAGGTCGTCAAGGACCCGGTCTACGCCGGCGCCAACGGCGGTCTCGCCCTCGCCCAGGACGCCCCCAAGGCCGACTGGGAGAAGCTGCCGGGCTGAGCCGGGCGGCCCACCCGCGGACCCGGACGGCCGGCCCGGCCGGGCGGGCGTGAGGCTGACGGCCGGCCGCGGCGGCGCGTCCTGGGGTCCTCAGCGCGCTCCCTTTTCGCCGCGCACCCAGTGGCAGGTGTAGCCGCCGGGGTTCTTCTCGAGATAGTCCTGGTGGTGCTCGGCGGCCTCCTCGAAGGCGCCCGCGGGGCTGATCTCGGTGACCACCGGCTTGGGCCAAAAGCCTGAGGCGTCAACCTCGGCGCGAACCCGCTCGGCGGTCGCCCGCTGCGCGTCGCCGAGCACGAAGATCGCCGACCGGTACTCCGCGCCGCGGTCGTTACCCTGCCGGTTGGGGGTCGTCGGGTCGTGCATCCTGAAGTAGAAGCGAAGCAGCGCCTCGTAGCTGATCCGGGCGGGGTCGAAGACGATCCGCACCGCCTCGGCCGGGGTCGCCCGCCGGTCGCCCTCGACCGCGGCGTAGCCGACCTCGGTGTCGAGCACGCCGTCGAGCTCGCGCAGCAGGTCCTCCATGCCCCAGAAGCAGCCGCCGGCCAGGATCGCGGTCTCGGTGGCGCCGCCGCGGGGACTGTCCTCGGCATCAGCCGACCAGGCAGCGGTCGGGGCGGCGGCGGTGAGCATCCCGGCGGTCATCAGCACGGTCGCGAGGACGGCGCAGGCGGGGCGGCGGGTCCGGTCGGTGGGTGCGGTCATGGTGGTCGTTCCTCCCGTCCTCAGTGTGCCGCCGGGGCGGCGCCGGTTTCAACCCGCCTCCCCACGACCCCCGGCCGCCGGCCGAGCCGCGGGGTTGGAAGAGAGCTCCGTCGCCTCCGTGTTAGGGCGACGGAGGGGAGAAGAGATGACCATCGCTGCACGTGACCGCCTCCTCGGCCTGCCGCCGTCGGCGTTCTCGCGCGACGACGAGAGCGATGATCGTCTGTTCTACGGCACCGACCGAATGGTCCCCCATCTCGACGCCGAGGCCCTCGGCGTGGTCGCCTCGATCATCGGCGGGCTGATCACCGAGGAACGGCCGGTCATCCTCGACCTGATGGCGAGCTGGGACTCTCACCTCGGCCCGTCGACCGCGCCGGCCCGGGTGGTCGGGCTCGGGCTCAACCGGCGCGAGCTCGAGGCCAACCCGGCGCTCGACGAGGTGGTGGTCCACGACCTCAACGCCGAGCCGGCGCTGCCCTTCGCCGATCAGACCTTCGACGTCGTCCTCAACACCGTGTCGATCGACTACCTGACCCGACCGGCCGAGGTGGTGGCCGAGGCGGCGCGGGTGCTGCGACCGGGTGGTCTGCTCCTGGTGCTGTTCTCGAACCGGTTCTTCCCCGAGAAGGTGGTCCGGATCTGGCGCGAGGCGACCACCGACCAGCGGCTCGCCCTGGTCGAGGGCTACTTCGGCTCCTGCCCGATCCTCGGCCCGACGGCGAGCTGCGAGGTGCACGGCCGGCCGCGTCCGGTCGACGACCGCTACGCGGCTCTCGGGCTTCCCAGCGACCCGGTGGTCGCGGTGTGGGCCGAAAGGACCGGCGGCCCCCCCGGGCGCCCGGTCCGCCGGCCGCCCGAGCTCGAGCCATGGTTCGTCTGCGACCCCGACGAGCTGGCCCGGCGCAAGGCGGCGGTCGGCGACACCCTGGCCTGCCCGTTCTGCGGCGACCGGCTCCGCAAGTGGGCGGTTCCGCAGACCCCGTTCACCGAGTGGGACGAGGAGTACCTCCGGGTGTGCTTCAACGACCGATGCCCCTACCTGCTGCGCGGCTGGCGGGCGATGGAGCGTCAGGGCAACCGCGGCTTCTCCTACCGGCTGATGTTCAACCCGGGCAACCGGTGCTGCCTGTCGTTGCCGGTGCCGAGCCTGAGCGCCCTGCGCGAGAGCATCGTCGACGAGTGATCGCCGCCACGCCGCGGTCGACCCGGCGGCGCTACACTCGACGGCGATGGGATCGAGCTTCTCCCGATCGTCCCGCGCGCCGCGCGCCGGATGGCTCGCGCTGCTCGTGGTGGCCGCGGCGGCGCCCGCCCTCGGCCAGGCGCCGGTGTGCGGCTACTCGGTCGTCGCGACCTACCCCCACGACCCGACGGCCTACACCCAGGGCCTGCTCTGGTCCGAGGGCTGGCTGCTCGAGAGCACCGGGCTGTACGGCTCGTCGACGCTGCGCCGGGTCGAGCTGGCGACCGGCACGGTGCACCAGCAGATCGCCCTGCCGTCGCAGTACTTCGGCGAGGGCCTCGCGCTCTGGCAGGACCGGCTGCTCCAGCTGACCTGGCGGGAGCACATCGCCTTCGTCTGGGACGCGACGACCTTCATCCCGCAGGGCAGCTTCAGCTACACCGGCGAGGGTTGGGGCCTGACCCACGACGGGCGGGTGCTGATCCTCAGCGACGGCACGTCAAGCCTGCGCTTTCTCGACCCGGCGACCCACGACGTCCTGGGGTCGCTGCCGGTGGTCGACGACGGCGAGCCGATCCACCTGCTCAACGAGCTCGAGTGGATCCGCGGCGAGGTCTTCGCCAACCGCCTGCTTTACGATCGCATCGCCCGCATCGACCCCGACACCGGCCGGGTCCTCGCCTGGGTCGACCTGACGGGTCTCGGGCCAAACCCGTCGCCCGGCCCGCTCAACGGGATCGCCTGGGACGACGCGACCGAGCGGCTCTTCGTCACCGGCAAGCTGTGGCCGAGCCTCCACGAGATCGAGATGGTCGGCTGCCCGGAGCTGCGCCTGTTCGGCGACGGTTTCGAGTCGGGCGGGCTCGTGCGCTGGAGCGGCGCCGAGCCCTGATTCGGCCGGCCGTGGCATCATGGCGGACCGGCCCGGAGCCCGAGAGGAGATGTCCGATGTCCCGACTCCAGATCGCCGTCGTCGTCCCCTTGACGCTCGCTCTCGCAGGCGCGGCGGCGGCACAGCTGCCGAGCTATGAGGGCAGCCTCCAGCTCCAGGTGCGCAGCAACATCGTCGACGGCTTCAACCTGCCACCCAACTCGTCCTTCAACTCGCGCTCGCCGTCCCTCGCCGACGACGCCCGGGTGGCGATCAGCCTCGGTATCGTCGCCGGCAGCGTCGACACGGTCGGCCTCTGGCTGGGCGGCGGCGGCGCCGGCTCGGTGGTGTGGAGCGACGCCTCGGGACCCATCATCTCGGACTGCTCCCTCAACCGCGCCGGCCTGGCCGTCTTCCAGCTCACCTTCGCGAGCCCCGACGGCCTCTACTTCTACGATGTCTCGACCGGCAGCTCCGGGCTGCTCACCAACCGGCCCATCGGCACCGACGCCTGGACCGGCGCCGAGGTCAACGCCTCGGGCCAGGTCGCCTTCCGCGCCAGCTTCTCGGGGGACCACGCGTGGGTGTCCTCCGACGGCGAGACCAACCCGCCCTACCACGCCCTCGAGGTCGGGCTCGAGCCGACCAGCCCCTACTGGTACCTGTACTCGCCGTCCTTCAACGACCAGCGCCTGATCGCCGGCAAGGTCAGCCTCGAGGCGAACCACGACGCCGACCAGATCGTCGTCTGCGACGCCGCGGGGAGCTGCACGGTCCTGGTGGAGGACGTGACCGCCGACCCGGCCTCGCCCTTCGCGGGCTTCACCAACTCGGTGTCCCTCACCGACGACGACCGGGTCGCCTTCATCGCGACCCTGGTCGGCGGCGGGTCGGGGGTCTTCCTCACCGACGGCGTCACGACCACGACCATCGCCACCACCGCCTGGCCGGAGGTCTCGGCTATCGACTTCTTCCCGCCCCGCGCGAACAACCGCGGCCAGGTCGTGTTCCGGGCCTTCGACGGCGCCGGGCTCATGACCATCTTCGTGGGCGACGGCTCGGGCCTCGTCCGGGTCGCCACCGAGCACGACGTGGTTCCCACCGACCTCGGCGACGGCCGCATCGACCAGCACGACTCGTCGGTGGTCTTCGGCGGCACCCCCGCCATCAACGACGCCGGCGACATCGCCTTCGTCGCCGCCCTCACGCCGGCGGACAACAACCAGGTCGAGTGGGGCTCCGGGCTCTTCATCGCCTCCGGCGGCCGGATCTTCGCCGACGGCTTCGAGGACGGCACCAGCGGCGCCTGGACGGCGGTGGTCCCCTAGCCCGGACGATTCATGAGGTTTCGTCGCGAGGTCATCGACGCTCCTCGATCCGCCCGTGTGTGAGCACGGGCGCCGAGCGCCTCGGGCGGTGCCCCGGAAGGCCACGAGAGCCGCCGGGATTGCTACCATTGATCCCGATCACCGGAGGGAGCCGACATGAGGTACGCCGGGCGAGTCGCAGGCCTGATCGCGTCGTGGCTGGTCGCGATGCCGATCGCGAGCGCGGCGGCCGCAGAGCCTGGCGACGGGTCGATGACCGCCGGGCCGGCCGAGCTCATCGAGATGTCCTTCC
>JALOLD010000076.1 GCA_025456145.1 Thermoanaerobaculales bacterium
GACGGTCGGGGTCTTGCCGGTGCCGCCGAAGGTCAGGTTGCCGACCGAGACCACCGGCGCCTCGAGCCGCGCCCTCTCGAGCAGGCCGCGCCGGTAGGCGGCGAGCCGCGCCGCCACCGCGCCCCGGTAGAGCGGGGCGAGGGGCAGGGCCAGCCACCTCCAGGGCCGGCGCGAGCTCATTGCGCCGCACCGGGGACGAGCTCGAGCAGCGCCGACACGGTACGTGCGGTCGCCCCGCGGTTGGCCTCGACGACCGACCGGCCGGCAGCCCCCGCGACCCTCGCGGCGCGCGGGTTGCCGAGCCACCCCACGAGACCCTCGACCAGCTCGTCGGCGTCGCCGACCAGGACCGCCGCCCCGGCCGCGGTCATCTCGTCGTAGACCTCGGCGAAGTTGTGGACGTGGGGCCCGCTGAGCACCGGCACCCCCCACAGCGCCGGCTCGAGGGGGTTGTGGCCGCCGGTCGGGGCCAGCGAGCCGCCGACGAAGGCGGCCTCGGCGAAGCGGTAGGCCCGGGCGAGCTCGCCGATCGTGTCGAGCAGGAAGACCGAGGTCCCGGCGGCCGGCCCGTCGCCCGCCGAGCGCCGGCTCATCGGCAGCCCCCGGCGGGCGATGAGCTCGGCGACCGCGTCGAAGCGCTCGGGGTGGCGCGGCGCGAGGACGAGGTAGAAGGGCCGGCCGGCGCGGGCCGCGCCGGCGGCGGCGTCGAGCACCACCTCCTCCTCGCCGGCCATGGTCGAGCCGGCGACGACCACCGGCCGGTCGCCGGCCGCGGCCTTGAGCGCCGCCGCCCAGGGCAGCGGCTCGGGGTTGGGCTCGAGGTCGTACTTGACGTTGCCGGCGACCCGGATCGCCGCCGCCGGGACGCCGAGCGCCGCGAAGCGCTCGGCATCGGCGTTGGAGCGGGCGAGCACCAGCCGGAGCGGCTTGAGCAGCGGCTCGAGGAGCGGTCGCACCCGCCGGTAGCGGCCGAAGGAGCGCTCGGAGAGCCGGGCGTTGACCAGCGCGGCCGGGATGCCCCGCCCGGCGGTCTGGTGGAGCATCTCGGGCCACAGCTCGGTCTCGACGACGACCAGCAGCCGCGGCCGGGCGGCGTCGAGGAGCCGGCCGACCGGGCCGGGCAGGTCGAGGGGGCAGACCGCCACCGAGACCGTCCCCTCGAAGCTCCGCCGGGCGAGGGCGAGACCGGTCGCGGTGGTCGCGGTGACGAGCAGCGGCAGCCCGGAGGCCCGGCCGGCGAGCTCGCGGACCAGCCGCCGGGCGATCTCGACCTCGCCCACCGACACCGCGTGCAGCCAGATACCGCCGCGGGCGAGCCCGGGGAGGTCGCGGGCGAGGCGATGGGCGAGGGGTGGACGGCGCTTGCCGACCGCCCGGTCGCGCAGCGCGAGGGCCGGTAGGGCGAGCGGCAGCAGCCCCGCCAGCAGCGCCCGATAGAGCCAGAGGCTCGCCCCCGCCATGGTCAGAGAATACCCCGGCCGGCTCGGGCCCGATCGGGCGCGCTCACTGGGACGGCGCGTACTCCGGCTCGCCGTCGGCGATGATGAAGGTGCCGGCCTTGCGCTCGAGCGCCTGCTTGAGGCTGTCGGCGTCGGTGATCAGCACCTCCTTGCCGGTGGCCGACACGAAGTCGATCGCCGCGGCGACCTTGGGGCCCATCGAGCCGGGCGGGAACTGGTTCGAGGAGAGCATCTCGCGGGCCCGGGTCACCGGCAGGGTGCGCAGCCAGCGCTGGTTGGGCCGGCCGTAGTGCTCGGCGATCATCGGCACGTTGGTCAGCACGATGAAGAGGTCGGCGTCGAGATCGGTGGCGAGGATCGCCGCGACGTAGTCCTTGTCGATGACCGCCTCGACGCCGCGGAAGTAGCCGCCGACGTCCTCGTACACCGGGATCCCGCCGCCGCCGCCGGCGATGACCACCGCGCCGTCGTCGATCAGCCGCTTGAGCAGCCGGCTGTTGAGGATCTGCTTGGGCTTGGGCGAAGCGACGACCTTGCGCCAGCCCCGCCCCGGCTCCTCGACCATGTCCCACCCGGCCTCCTGCATCAGCAGGTTGGCGCGGTAGGCGGTGTAGTAGGGGCCGACCGGCTTGGCGGGGCTGTCGAAGGCCGGGTCGTGGCGGTCGACCACGACCTGCGAAAGCACCGCCGCGATGTCCTTGTCGAGCTGCTCCTCGTTGAGCCGGTTGCGCAGCTGGTTAGCCAGCATGTAGCCCATCGAGCCCTGGGTCTGGGCGACCGCCACGTCGAGGGACTGGGGCGGGATCTTGGTGATCGCCTCCTCGACCTGGATCATGATGTTGCCGACCTGGGGTCCGTTGCCGTGGACGATCGCCAGCTCGTAGCCGCGGCGCAGGATCTCGACCAGCCAGCGGGTCGCCTTCCAGGCGAGGGTGAACTGCTCCTCCTGGGTGCCGTGGTCCTGGGGCCGGAGCAGGGCGTTGCCGCCGAAGGCGATGACCGCGACCGGCCGCCGGTCGCCGTCCAGTGAGATCGTGGCGCGCTCGTTCATCGCTGCCTCCACCCCGAAGTCGCGGGGAAGAGGGAGATTGTGAAACCCGTCTCGCCGGCTGTCAACACCGACCCGGAACCCGAGCCGGCATCTCCCTTCCCTGCCCCGAGCGCGCACGCGCGCCCCCGGGGGGACGTGCCATGCCGATGGGCGACGCTGGTCCGCCTTCGCCGTCGGGTAAAGGCTGACCGGAAGGTCGGCGATGCCAGGCCCCTCACCGCTCGATCGGGCGCGGGTAGAGCTCGGAGATCTGCTCGTCGGTCGTGGGGTGGTCAAACACCCACTGCGCGAGGTCGGCGAGGATCGGGTCGTCCCCGGCGGCGATCCGCTCAAGCTGCTCTCGCACCCGAATCTTCTGTTGCGGCGTACCCAGCTTGAGGACGACGCTCCCGGTGAGGATGACCTCGCCGAAGAAGCGGCGCTCGGTGAGGCCCTCCGCCATTTTCATCGCGGCGTCGAGCTGGGCGTCCGGCAGCTCCAGGGTGATTCGTCCGTCGCTGTCGTGGAGGATGAAGGGCTCGAGGTCGAAGGCGGTGATCTTCTCCGCGGTCATCAGCCGCTGCGGCGCGACCTCGCCGATCACCACCGAGGCGAGCAGCGCGAGCTCGGTGTCGCCCTCGCGCTGCGCGATCCGATAGATCCCCCGGCTGCCGATGTGAATACAGGCCAGCCCGACGAGGTCGACGATGATGACCGCGTCGTCCTGGCGCAGCAGGCGCCCGAGCCGGATGGCGCGGCGGCAGTCCTCGAGGCCGTCGGCGGGGTCTTCGGCATCGACCCCGCGGGCTGTCCACGAACGGGCCAGGGTGAGCATCATGAGCAGGTTCGGGTAGGGCGTGCTCCAGCCCTCCATCGGGAAGTAATCAGGGTAGAAACGCATCGTCGCCTGGTCGACCCAGGGCTCGGCCTCGAGGAGGAGCTCGTCGTCCGGCGCCACGACCATGCCGAGGTCGTCGACGCGGTTGACCCGCCGGCCCTGGAGCGCCTCTCCCTCGCCGGCCCGCGATCCGAGGTGATTCTGAAACGCGGCGAAGAACTCGGCCGCGTTGGCGCCGCCGTCGCCGAGCGGCGCGATGAGGTCGAGGTCGGTCTGGAAGCTGATCGGCCAGCTCTTGGCCGTGGGGCACGACCAGCACGGCACCTCGAGCGTCGACCCGTGGCGGGCGGCTGCAACATCGACCGTCGCACGCGGGGTCTCGGGCGCGGCGGCTTGGGCCCAGCGAACGAGGGCCCTCGCCCCGAGCAGGCCGCCGAAGACGACGACGATCGTGAGCGCGATGGTGACGATGGTCCGGGCTGGGGTGGGATCGGAGCTCATGACGCCTCCTCGGGGTGGTGGTCGGTTTCGGCGCGCGGCTCCCATCGCGCGATCTCGAAGCGCGGCAGATCATCCGCGAGCCGGGGAAGGTCGGCGATCTCGCCGAGCTCGTCGGCCGCCGCCGCGACCGCCGCCGCCGGCAGGGCCGGGCGCGCCGGCGCGGGCGGGTCGGCGAGCGTCAGGTGGCCGAAGGCGATCGCGGCGACCGACGCGGCCCAGGCGATCTGCGCCAGCGGGCTCCGCCACAACCTGGTCCAGATGTCGGGCGCCCCGGCGCGCCCGAGCGCGGCGCGTGCGGCGGCGAGCGTCCTCGTACGAAGCTCGTTCGGGGGCAGCGGCGGCGCGAGCTCGGCAAACGGGGGATGAGATCGTCGGTTCATTCGCCCTCCAGAAGTCGGCGCAACCGGGCGATGGCGAGCCGGTGACGGCTCGCCGCGGTGAAGATCGGCACGCCGGTGATCCGGCCGATCTCCGAGAAGGTGCAGCCGGCGAAGTGGCGCAGCAGGATCACCTCGCGCTGCTTCGCCGGCAGCCGACCGACCGCGCGCGACACCCGCCCGGCCTCGAGCTCCCGATCCGGGTCACTGTCGGTCGCTTCGAGAAACGGCGTGGCGTCCACCGGCTCGGCCCGCCGCCGTTCGCGGCGTCGCACGAGATCGATGGCACACCGGTGGGCCACGGTCAGCAGCCACGCGCGCGGCCGGCGCACCGAGCCGAGCTCGCGGCACCGCTCGGCGACCTTGACGAAGACGTCCTGCACGACGTCCTCGGCGTCCTCGGCCGAGTCGGTGCGCCACAGTGCGAGGCGGTAGACATCGGCCCCGGCGAGGTCGTAGAGCTCGTCGAGGGCGCGCACCGTCCCCCCGGCGAGCGCGGCAAACACCGCTCGCCACCGCTCTTCGCCGACGCCCGCCGCATCGTCCGGGACCGCGGCGTCCCCGATCCACGTCGGTTGAAAGGGACGGGACATCGCCTCCATGCTAAAGGAGACGCGCCAGGGAACCCGGATTGTCACCCCGGGCTGCGACTGTCGGAGAGAGCGCTCCCTAGCGAGGCTGCAGAGCGATCACCCGCTCGCAGCCCCCGGCGTCGCGGACCCTGCGGGCGACGCCGAGACCGGCCGCCGCGGCGATCTCGGCGACCCGGTCGGCCTGGCCCTCGCCGAGCTCGAGCACCGCACCGCCGCACGAACGCAGCAGCCGGGGCAGGTCGGCGACGAGCCGGCGGACGAGGTCGAGGCCGTCGGCGCCGCCGTCGAGGGCGTCGGTCGGGTCGAAGCCGACCTCGATCGGCAGGTCCTCGAGCGCCGCGGTCGGGATGTACGGCAGGTTGGCGACGACGAGGTCCCACGGCGGCTCGAAGCCGGTGGCGAGGTCGCCCTCGTGGAAGGCGATCTCGACCCGGTGGCTGGAGGCGTTGGTGCGGGCGATCTCGAGCGCCGCCGGCGAGGCGTCCACCGCCGCGATCCGCCAGCCCGGACGCTCGGCGGCGAGGGTGACCGCGATGCACCCCGACCCCGTGCCGACGTCGAGGACCCTCGCGGTCGGCGGGAGCGGCAGCTCGAGGGCGACCTCGACGAGGAGCTCGGTCTCGGGTCGCGGCACGAGCACCGCCGGCGAGACCGCGAAGTCGCGACCGAGGAAGCGGCAGCTCCCGGTCAGGTGCTCGGCCGGCTCGCCGGCGGCCCGGCGCTCGAGCCACTCCCGGTACCGCGCCTCGACCGCGGCGGGGATCTCGCGCTCGGGGTGGACGAGAAGCTCGGTCTCGGTCACGCCCCACGCCCTCGCCAGCAACCACCTCGCCTCGCGCCGCGGCTCCGGAATCCCCCGCCGCTGCGGCAGCGCCCGTTCTCCAACTGCAATCGCATCCTGCGTGGTCATCGGCTTGTCGTCGCAACCACGAAGACACGAAGACTCAAAGACGGCACAAACGTCGTGTGCGACATCGGCCATGGGCCGATGTCGCACCCATCCTCTTGGTGACTCCTTCGTGCCTTTGTGCCTTCGTGGTTGTGACGGATGTCGCCGTTCACGGAGACCCGGCCCTTCTTCAGTCGAGCTCTTTTTTGAGGCGCTCGGCCTGGAAGTACTCCTCGGCGGGGTCGATGAGCAGGTCGAGGTTGCCGTCGAGCACCGCCTCGAGCCGGTGGACGGTGAACCCGATCCGGTGGTCGGTGACCCGGCCCTGGGGGAAGTTGTAGGTGCGGATCTTCTCCGACCTGTCGCCCGAGCCGATCTGGCTGCGCCGCTGGGAGGCGCGCTCGGCGTCGCGCTCGGCCTGCTCGATCTCGTACAGCCGCGCCTTGAGCACCCGCAGCGCCTTGGCCCGGTTCTGGATCTGCGACTTCTCGTCCTGGCACGAGACGACGAGCCCGGTCGGGAGGTGGGTGATGCGGACCGCCGAGTAGGTCGTGTTGACGCTCTGCCCGCCCGGCCCCGAGGAGCAGAAGCGGTCGACGCGGAGGTCCTTCTCGTCGACCGTGATCTCGATCTCCTCGGCCTCGGGCATGACCGCGACGGTCGCCGCCGAGGTGTGGATCCGTCCCGACGACTCGGTCGCCGGGACCCGCTGGACGCGGTGCACCCCGGACTCGTACTTGAGCCGCGAGAAGACGTTGCGCCCCTCGATCATGGCGACCGCCTCCTTGACCCCGCCGAGCCCGGACTCGGAGGAGTCGGTGATCGACATCCGCCACCCCTGGTCCTCGGCGTAGCGGCCGTACATCCTGAGCAGCTCGCCGGCGAACAGCGCCGCCTCCTCGCCGCCGGTGCCGGCCCGGATCTCGAGGATCACGTTGCGCTGGTCGTTGGGGTCGGCCGGCAGGAGGAGGACCTTGAGCCTCTCCTCGAGCTCGTCGTGTCGGGCCTCGAGCTCCTCGACCTCGGCCCGGGCCAGCTCGCGGAGCTCGGCGTCGTCGGTCTCGGCGAGGATCTCGCGCGCCCCCGCGAGCTGGGCGTCGACCTTCTTGTAGTCGGCGTACGCCGCGACCACGTCGTGGATCTCGGCGAGCTTGATCGCGATGTCGCGCGAGCGCCGCGGGTCGACCGCGACGTTGGGGTCGGCCTGCTCGGCGACCAGCGCGGCGTGGCGGGCGGCGATCTCTTCGAGTCGTTCGAGCATCACGGCCTCCTCGGCCCACCGTCGAGCGCAAAAGAAAACCGCGCGGAGGCGGTCCGCGCGGGCCCTGCCTGGCCGCCGACGGGCGGCCGGGAGCGGCTACTTCTTGCCGTAGCGGCGCTCGAACCTCTCGACCATCCCGGCGGTGTCGATGAGCTTCTGCTTGCCGGTGAAGAAGGGGTGGCACTCGTTGCAGATCTCGAGCCGCAGCTCGTCCCTGGTCGAGCGGGTGGTGAAGGTGTTGCCGCAGGCGCAGCGGACCTCGACCTCTTTGTACTCGGGGTGGATTCCAGCTTTCATGACAGACCTCCGCTCGGCGGCTTGGTACGCCGAAGCCGGGGGAGAATACACCATCTCGTCCTGACGCACAAGGCAGGCACGGGATCGAGGTTCGCTCCCGGGCCCGCGGACGTCACAACCACCAAGGCACGAAGACACGAAGAGAGGACGAGGCCAGGTACCCGACCGGCCCGACGACTGCCGGGCCCCTGCTCCCTTGGTGGTTCCTTCGTGCCTTGGTGCCTTCGTGGTTGTGACGGTCCGATCGCGCCGGATCAACCGACCTTCCAGACCGTGTCGAGGACCGTGCCGTCGACCCACTTGACGACCGCGACCGGCTGGTCGGATCTCGGGACCGGCTGGGGCGAACCGCAGATCCGGTCGAGCTCGGCCTTGAGGTCCTCGATCGGCCGGATCGGCAGCCCGGACCCCGCCACCGCGTCGAGCAGGTCCTGGCGTCGCGGGTTGACCGCGATGCCGCGCTCGGTGACCACGACATCGATCAGCTCGCCCGGCCCGCACAGGGTCGTGACCTCCTCGACGATGACCGGGATGCGGTCGCGGAAGGACGGCACGAGGAGCATCGCGCAGCGCGCCGCTAGGCAGTTCTGCCAGCCGCCGATGCCGTGCAGCAGCCGGCCGTCGGAGTGGGTGACGACGTTGCCGTTGAACTCGAGATCGACCTCGGTGGCGCCGAGCACCGCGACATCGACCATCGAGGCGAAGTTGCCCTTGCCGTGGAAGTTGTAGGAGGTGAAGGGCGAGGTGTTGACGTGCCGCGGGTCGGAGCGGATCGAGGCCACCCCGTCGAGGTCGAAGGTCTGGCCGTCGAGGATGTGCTCGACGAGGCCCTCGGAGAGCATCTCGACCATGTACCTGTTGGAGCCGCCGCGGGCGAACCGCGCGGTGACCCCGGCCGCCCGCATGAGATCGCGGAGGTAGATCGCGAAGGCCAGCGTGGTGCCGCCGGCGCCGGCCTGGAACGAGAAGCCCGGCCGCATGATCCCGGCCGCGGCGCAGAACCGGGCGGCGAGCTCGGCGATCCGGAGCCGGTCCGGGCTGTTGGTGACCCGGGTCGTCCCGGAGACGATCTTCGTCGGGTCGCCGATCGAGTCGACCTCGACCACGACGTCGACGTGGTTGCCCTGGATCTGCCAGGGCAGGCACGGGAAGGGCACGAGGTTGTCGGTGACGACGATGACCTTCTCGGCGTAGATCGAGTCGGCGAGGGCGAAGCCGAGCAGGCCGCAGCCGGCCGGGCCGCGATCGCCGGTCGCGTTGCCGAAGGCATCGGCGGTGGGCGCCGCGATCACCGCGACGTCGATCCCGACCTCGCCGTCCTGGATGGCCTGCCAGCGGCCGCCGTGCGAGCGCAGCACCCCGAGCCCGCGCATCCGGCCGGTCGAGCAGTAGTCGCCGAGCGGCCCGTTCATCGAGCCCTCGATGTGGTGGATCACGCCGGCCTCGAGGTGGCGGATCTGGTTGGCGTGGACCGGGAACGACGCCGACGGGAACCACATCAGGTCGCGCCGGCCGAGCGCGGCGGCGGCGTCGAAGACCAGGTTGGCGACGGCGTCGCCGTTGCGCAGGTGGTGGTGCGACGAGACGACCATCCCGTCGGCGAGCCCGACCGCCTCGAGGGCCTCGGCGATCGAGCCGACCCGCTTGTCGCCGTCGTCCGGGTAGTCGAGACAGGTCGCGACCCGCGGCGCCGCCCGCCGACCCGCCGGCCGGTGGCCGCCGACCCCGGCAAACGGCACCGCGTCTCGTCCGTTGACCTCGGTCGGCACCAGGCGGCCCGCGGCGTTCTCAACCAGCTTCATGTCCGATTCTCAATCCTCGATGCTCATTCCTCAGTTCTTAATCATAGGCGGTTCAGGATTCCGCATCGTCCCAGCCCGCCGCCAGGGCTCCGCCGGCGACCGCGAGCTCGACCGTCCGGAAGGCCTGTCTGACGACCGGCGGGTCGACCATCTTCGAGCCCACCGCGACCGCGCCGAGACCCCGCGCCTCGGCGTCCCGCGCGGCGCGGACGATCGCGATCGCCCGCTCGACCTCGCGCTCGGACGGGGTCATCGCGCGATGGACGACCGCGATCTGCCGCGGGTGGATGCAGCCGACGCCGACAAAGCCGAGGCCGCGCTCGCGCCGGACATAGGCCTCGAGCCCGGTCTCGTCGGCGATGCCGGAGTAGACCGAGGCGATCGGCTGGACGCCGGCCGCCCGGGCGGCGTAGACCGTGGTCTGACGGGCGAGCAGGCTCTCCACCCCCTCCTCGGTGCGCGGCGCGCCGAGCTCGGCCGACAGGTCCTCGAGACCGAGGGTGAGGGCGACGACGGTCGGGTCGGCGGCGGCGATCTCGAAGGCCCGGTGGATCCCGAGCGGCGACTCGAGGATCGGCATCAGGAAGGGGCGGTCCGCGAGCCCGAGCTCGGCGAGGACCGCCGCCGCCCGGTGCACGGCGTCGGGGTGCTCGACCTTGGGCAGGAGCACCGTGTGCGGGTTGTGCGGACCGATCCGGCGCAGCTCCTCGAGCCCGAGCTCGCCCTGGTTGACCCGGACCATCCGCTCCGACGCGCCCCAGTCGAGGGCGATCAGCGCGTTGCGGACGAGCAGGAGGGCCGACGCCTTCTCGGCCGGCGGCACCGAGTCCTCGAGGTCGAGGATGATCGCGTCGGCGCCGTAGAGCCCGGCCGACAGCATCAGCTTGGGCTGGTTGCCCGGAACGTAGAGCCGGCTGCGGCGCAACCGCTCGCGCGATCGCGGGACGCCGCAGGACGGGTGGGCCTCGGGGAGGACCGCGGGGCCGACCGCGCCGGCGAGGCGCAGGCAGGCCTCGGCGCGGGCCAGGATCACCCACTCGACGGCGCCGCGGTCGACGATCGAAAGCCGCCCGGTCCCGACGCCGAGCCCGCCGGCGACCCGGCGAAGCGCGGCCGCGATCGACTGGCCGTAGAGGTAGTCGACCTTGGAGACGACCTCGACCGCGAGCGGTCCCTCGCCGGGCTCGTACGCGACCCGGCAGTCCGAGCGGACCTCGTCGCCGAGGGGACCGGCGGAGGCGGAGTGGAGGTCAGACATCGCCGGAGCCCTCCCGTGTTCTCTGTCGCACCCCGAGATCAGCGTCGCTCGGACGCGGACGCGGACGCGGGCACGGACGCGGGTCGATCATGTGAGCTTCGCGATGATGGCGTCGGTCATCTCGGTCGTGGTCGCGGCGCCCTGGGCGATGGCCTGCGGTCCGCCGCGCAGCTTGAGCATGTCGTAGGTCCGCACCGCGCCCTCGGCGACGACGTCGGCGACCGCTCCCCGGACCCGGCCGGCGATCTCGCCCTCGCCGAGCCAGTCGAGCATCATCACCGCCGACAGGATCATCGCGATCGGGTTGACGATCGACGGGTCGAGCTCGGCGTACTTGGGGGCCGAGCCGTGGGTCGGCTCGAAGACCCCGACATCCGCGCCGATGTTGGCCGAGGCGGCGAAGCCGAGCCCGCCGACCAGACCGGCGAAGCCGTCGGAGATGATGTCGCCGAACATGTTGCCGGCGACCACCACGCCGTAGTCCTCGGGGTTCTTGGTCAGCCACATCATCTGGGCGTCGATGTTGGTATCCCAGAGCTGGATGTCCGGGTAGCGCTGCTTCACCCGCCGCCCCTCGGCGAGCATCATCCCCGAGGTCTCGCGGATCACGTTCGGCTTCTCGCAGACGGTCACCGAGGAGAAGCCGTGTCGGGCGGCGTAGGCGAAGGCCTCCTCGCAGATCCGCCGGCACTTGGCGCGGGTGAAGATCCGGGTCGACACGGCCAGGTCCTCGCGCGGCACGCCGCGGAAGGCGGCGAAGCGCGGATGGCTGTCCAGCGCCTGCCAGACGTTGTCGGGCGGGTTGGTCCACTCGACCCCGGCGTACAGACCCTCGGTGTTCTGCCGGAAGATGACGGCGTTGACCCGAGGCTCCTCGAAGCCGCCGTCGCCGGTGCGCCGGATGAAGTTGAGCGGGTTGCCGGGGAAGGTGACGCAGGGCCGGATCGAGACGTCGAGATCGAAGCGCTGGCGCAGCCCGACGATCGGCGAGTAGTAGACGTGGCCCCGATCGCGGAGGGCCGGGTCGAGCTCGGCCGCGGCGGCCTCCTTGGGCTTCGAGGTGATCGCCCCGAAGAGCGCGACCTTGTGCTCGGCGATCAGGTCGATCGTCCGCTGGGGCAGCGGGTTGCCCTCGGATCTCCAGAGCTCCCAGCCGATGTCGGCCGAAACCCAGTCGGCCTCGAAGCCCGCCGCCTCGAGCACCCGCACCGCCTCGGGCAGGACGACCTGGCCGATCCCGTCCCCCGGCATCACCACGACCGTGCGTTGCGCCATCGCTTCCTCCCGGTGTCATCCCGCGATCGTCGCACACGATATCCAAAGACGCCCCGAAAGCCAAGCCGCCGGATGCCGGCCGGGCTACGGATCGACGACCAGCGGGTGGGACGCCAGATAGCCCCGGTCGACCGCGTCGATGACCACCGCGCCTTCCATGTACTGCGCGAGCGGTAGCCCGAGGAGATAGCACATGGTCGGCACGATGTCGGGCAGCCGGACATCCTGGAAGACCCGTCCGGCGACCACGTCGCGGCCCATGACGACGAGCACGCCGTCCCAGCACCGGTCCCCCGAGGTCCGCCAGGTGTCGCCGATCCCGATCAGCCGGCGCAGCCTCTCCAGCGAGCTCGGCGGCGACAGGCCATAGGGGGAGACCAGGACGATCAGGGAGTCGGGGGGCGCCGCGGCGAGCAGCCGTCCGAGCTGATGGTCGAGGACCTCGACCATCAGCTCGACCACCTCGCGCTCGCCGGTGTGGCTCGGCTTGAGCGGCTCGAGCTCCTGACGGGCGGTCGCCAGCCCTCCGAGGTGGAGCCACACGTTGGTGTCGCCAGCGGCGAGGGCCTCGATGGCGCGGTCGACCCGCAGCTGGTCGCGCTGGACGGCCGGCCACACCCGGGAGGCCTCGGCGCCGAAGTCCTCGAGGGCGACCTCGAGCGCCCAGCGCAGGTCGGAGGGCAGCTGGGCCGGCTCGAGCGCCGGGTCGAGGTCGTCGACCTGGGCGGCGGACGGCCACACCCCGGGCCATCCGAGGACCTCGGTTCCGATCCCGGCGAGCCGGATCCGCTGCCAGAGCGCCGGCACCGTCGACGGCGGCGGCTGGACCCGTCTCGCCAGCCACCACGGCAGGATCAGCCGCGAGCCCTGGGGTGTCCACGGCATCAGCCGGAGGGTCCCGCCGAGCCATGGAAGGTCCCAACCCCAGTGGGCCTTGACCCCGTGGGCGCCGGGGAAGGCGCCGGTCGCGACCGAGGTCCAGTAGGAATGACGGAGGAATGGCTCGTAGGGCTGGAGGGTGCCCCAGGCGCCGCCGCTCGTCGCCCGCTCGAGGGCCGGCGTGCGGCCGGCGCCGGCGAAGGTCAGCAGGGTCGGCACGTCGAGACCCTCGACGCCGACGACCAGGAGAGGCCGGTTGGTCGACCCGATCGCCTCGGCCGCGATCGCCAGCGGCTGCGCCGCGGTCGTCGGACGCACGACCAGGCGGCCGGCCGGCAGGATGACCATCACGACGGCGAAGGCGATCCGCCATCGCGACCCCGCCTCGAGCCGGCGGATGATCGCTCCGGCGAGCAGCGCGAGGATTGCGGCGAGGAACCAGGCGACCGCGTCCTGCTGGACGACCCGCCGTGCGGTCGCCGACAGCAGGTGGAGGTCGAGGTCGGCGTTGACCGCCGCGAGGACCGCGGCGACGAGATACACGACGGCGATCAGCCCGGGCGCCGGCCAGCGCCATCGGACGACCCGTCGCAGCAGCAGCTGGAGGATGACGATCGGCCCCCCGGCGACCACCGCGCCCCAGCTCGCCCAGAGCAGCGTACCGATCAGGACGCCGACGATCGGCTGGCCGATCTCCGGGTTGAGGCGCATCACCAGCACGCCGGCCAGCACGCCCGCCGCCGCGCCGGCGGTCAGGCCGTGGATCCAGAATCGCTCTCGAGCCATCGCCAGCATCCTACCGGATGCCGGCGCGCTCTCCCCCTCCCTTGCCCGTTCCCGCGTCCGCGTCCGAGTCCGAGTCCGCGTCCGAGTCCGCGTCCGAGTCCGCGTCCGCGTCCGCGTCCGCGTCCGAGTCCGATGTCAGCGGCAGCGGCAGCGGCAGCGGCAGCGGCAGCGGCAGCGGCAGCGGCAGCGGCAGCGGCAGCGGCAGCGGCAGCGGCAGCGGCAGCGG
>JALOLD010000121.1 GCA_025456145.1 Thermoanaerobaculales bacterium
CAAACCGACGGATGGGGCTTGCCTTTCACCCACCTTGACGGTACCACTCCCGTCATGCCTCGAACACGCAGCACTCACGGTGCCAAGAAAACCGTGCCAAAGCGGAAAACGGTGCCAAAACGGTGCCGGTCACGGAAAGGTGCCAGTCACGCTATTGCGTTGTTGTACCGCTGCTCGGCGGCAGTGCTCCGGTAACAGACCGTAATAGCGGAAAGGAAAGGTGCCAGTCACGCTATTGCGTTGTTGTACCGCTCCTCGGCGGCAGTGCTCCGGTAACAGACCGTAATAGCGTGACCGGCACCGTTTCCGTGTTCACCCACACCGCGGTGTCGGAAGGCTCGAGGCTCCCGCTCGTCCTGCTCGGGTTCATGGCGTGACTCGGGGTCGCACCTCGAGCTGGCAATGAAAGACCTTGCCTGCACCCCGGGTCAGGCGGTCATTGAACCCCCTGTCCACGGCTCGGGCGTTCGCTCCTACGAGCCCTTCTCTTCGAGCTCGGCCCACCTGCGGTAGAGGCCTGAGACCTTCGCCTTCGCCTGCTCGTGGGCGAGGAAGGCCTCGTGGGCGGCCTCGGCGTCGGAGGCCACCGCGGGGTCGGCGAGGCGCGCCTGTGCCGCCGCGAGCTCGCCCTCGGCGGCCAGGATGGTCTCCTCCATGCCCTCGTACTCCCGCTTCTCGAGGTAGCTCAGGCCCGCGCGCTTCGGCTTGTCGCGGGGCCGGCCGGTCCGCTTCGGCCGCGCCGGCTGCTCGGGGCGATCCCGATCGGCGAGCCACTGGTCGACGTCGGCGTACCGGGTCGCGGCGCCGCCGCCGTCGAGCCCGAGCAGCACCGTACAAACCCGGTCGAGCAGGTAGCGGTCGTGCGACACCAGCACCAGCGCCCCCGGGAAGTCGAGCAGGCTCTCCTCGAGGACCTCGAGGGTCGGGATGTCGAGGTCGTTGGTCGGCTCGTCGAGCAGCAGCAGGTCGGCGGGCCGCAGCATGAGCCGCGCGATGTGGACCCGCGCCTGCTCGCCGCCCGACAGCTCGCCCACCGGCTGGTCGAGCTGGTCGTCGCGGAACTGGAAGCGCCGCGCCCAGGTCACCACGTGCACCTCGCGGTCGCGGTAGAGGACCGTGTCGCCGTCGGGCGCGAACGCCCGCCGCAGCGGCAGCGACTGGTCGAGGTGCTCGCGCGCCTGGTCGAAGTGGACGATCCGGAGCGCGTCGGCGCGGCGGATGACCCCGGAGTCGGGCTCGAGCTCGCCCTCGATCAGCTTGAGCAGCGTGCTCTTGCCGCTGCCGTTGGCGCCGACGACCCCGAGCCGCTGGCCCGGCTGCAGCACCAGGTCGAGGCCGTCGAGCAGCCGGCGCCCGCCGAGGCTCTTGTCGACCCCGGAGGCCACCACCAGCCGCTTGGTCCGCCGGCCCGAGGCGGCCATCTCGATTCCCGCCGTCGAGGTCTCGAGCTCCTCGCGCACCCGGTCGAGCTCCGCCACCAGCCGGTCGGCCTCGTCGATCCGCGCCTGCGCCTTGGTGGTCCTGGCCTTGGGCCCGCGGCGCAGCCACTCGAGCTCGCGCCGCACCCGGTTGGCGAGGCTGTCCCGGTACTGCGCCCGGCCCCGCAGGTACTCGGCCCGCTTCTCGAGAAAGGTCGAGTAGCTGCCCGTGCAGGCGAAGGCGCCGCCCGGGTACTGGGGCGCCACCTCGACCACCCGGTTGGCGACCCGGTCGAGGAAGGCCCGGTCGTGGCTGATCACCACGTACGCCAGCAGCCGGCTCGACAGGAGCATCTCCTCGAGCCACAGGATCCCGTCCAGGTCGAGGTGGTTGGTGGGCTCGTCGAGCAGCAGCACCTCCGGGTCGGCGGCCAGGGCGGCGGCGATCGCCAGCCGCTTGCGCCAGCCGCCGGAGAGCTCCGCGACCCGCTGCCCGGGCGCCCGAAACCCGAGCTGGTCGAGGGCGATCGACACCCGGACCCGGCGCTCGGTGTCGTCCTCGGTCGGCCGTGGGTCGGCCGCCGCGCTGCGCTCGGCCACCTCCAAGACCGTGGCGCCGGCGTCGAAGGTGTCGTCCTGGTCGACCGTTGCCAGCCGCAGCCCGCGACGGCGGTGGAGCTCGCCCTCGTCGGCCTCGAGCCTGCCAGCGAGGATCCGCAGCAGCGTCGTCTTGCCGGCGCCGTTGGGGCCGATGACGCCCACCCGGTCGCCCTCGGCGAAGCTCAGGCTCAGCCCGGCGAACAGGGTTCGCGGCCCGAAGGAGTGGCCGAGCTCGCGCGCGGTGATCAAGGCCGACATCGGCCGAGAGTATACGAGCCGGGGTGGGACCTCGCCGATCACCCGCGTTCGAGCCGCGGCCCGGGCGCCGGCTGTGATCACTCGAGCAAAATCGGCGGGACGATGGGGAGCCGTGAGGTTTCGCCGATGGCGGGCAGCGGGAAGCCCTCCAGACGACCGTCGCGCCACGCGACCCATCGGTGGCTGGAGCTGCTCAGGGGTTGGCGGAATCGGAAGGCAACCGTCAACGGTCGGCCATCCTCCGACACCCGCCTGATCTCGGCCTCGAAAAGGGCGGTCCGAATCCGCTGACCGCGGACGAAGCAGGCGTCCGCCCGGCGCATGAGCCGGTCGATGGGCATCCGGAGCCAGCCGTCGTCGGCGTCGAGGACCAGGGTGCGCTCGCCCTCACGCGTGACCGTGACGTCGGATGACATGGGACCCAGGATCGCGATGCGCTGGGGAACCGGGGCGCCGTCGTCGGTGAGCCGGATCAGATAGGTGTAGACCGACGGGAAGTCGTGGCCGTTGACGAAGATCAGGTTCTGGGACGCCAGCTCGGGGTCTCGCGGAGCCCAACGCGCCCCGGCGGTGAACATGGAGTTGAAGACCGGGAGGAAGAGGATCGACCCGAGCAGCAGCAAGGCGGCCACCGGAAGGTGCAGCACGAGCAGCGCCTTCGCGGTTCGCCGGACCCAGGGCCGACGATCGCGTGGCGGCACGCCGAGAAGCCCGGTCTCGGCGGCGAGCATCGACAGCAGCGCGAACGCGCCGATGCCCGGCGCCAGCAGGAGTCGGTTCATGGGGAACGCCGCCGCCACCGGAACCAGGGAGAGCACGGACCCGAGCGCCCAGAATCGCGCCTCCTTGGTGCTCCGGACCAGCCCGGCGAGGAGAAACGTCAACGCGGCACACAGGACGACCGAGACGGCAACCAGGACGACCTGCTCGGACCGGTCGAGAACCGCCCAGAGATCGATGCTCACCTGCGTCCACAGACCTCCGAGCATCACCGGCAGGCGCTCGACGAGAGCGCCGGCGAAGGCGAGCGGCTCGGCTGCCGGGTCAAGGTACAGGTCGGAGCCTCTGCAGCCGTACCCCAGCGCGTTGTAGACGAAGCGCCAGCCGGCCAGCAGCGCAGCGTAGGGGATCAGGGCGGCGAGGCGCTCCGGCCAGCCGCTCTCGTCCATGGTCAGCTGCCAGGAGATCAGGTACGCGAGAAGCCCGACCGCGACCTCGCCGGCCAGCAGCCCGATCGCGAACGACGCCAGCGCCGCGCCGAGCCAGACCGGCTGACCGCGGCGCCGCCACTCGACGTGGGCGCACAGCGCCAGCAGTCCGAAGACCAGGGCGACGGTGGCGTTGCGGTTCGCGATCCAGCCGATCGGCATGGCATGGGCATCCTCGAGCGCGAACAGGAGCACCGCGAGCCCGGCGATGGCCGTCGGTCCCTGGATCCGCCGGTAGGTGAACCCGACCAGGACCACGGCGGCCGCGAACCAGAGCAACGACTGTGCGTGATGAAGGGCCGCTTGATCGGGCCACAGCCGATGGTCCAGGAGGTGGGTCGCGGCGGTCACCGGCCGGAGGAAGCCGAGGCTGAGATCCGGGTGGCCCCACCACGGCACGACACCGACATCGCGGAGGATGTCGGCCCGGGCGTCGTCGGGCACGAACACGAAGAGGTCCCGGAGAGGATCGTCCATCGCAGCGAAGGCGCCCTTGCCGTGCAGGATCGCCCGGTGGAAGTAGTCGTCCGCCACCCATCCGACCCGCAACGCCGGAAGACACACCACGAGCATCGCCGCCGCGGCCAGCCACGGGGCTGCCGCGCGGGCGAGGAGCGCCTTCGACATCGGGGCCATGCATGGAGGCTACACCAAGGCGCCGTGAAGGTGACGGAAGGTGCCTCGGAAGGTGCCGGAAGGTGGCTGGCACGACGTGCTTCGATACCCCGGGACGTCGAAGAGCACCCGCCGCGCGGTCCAGCCATCGCCAGGGCGAGGGCGCCTACGTAAACGTAAACGTGCCGGTCACGCTAATGCGTTATTGGACCACTCGTCGGCGGCAGTACTCCGGTACCAGACCGGTAATACCGTAACCGCGTGAATGGAACCGTTTTACCGTTTTGTGCCGTTCGCCGAAACGCAAGCGGCGAAGAGGTGGTCCCCATCATGCCATCGACCGGCGTGCCTCGGCGGGGCGGGGTGGCGCGCGGTCGGCGCCGTCGTCGGCGCCGCAGTCTCACAGCAGCCAGGCGTAGCCGATTTTGAGGAAGAGGGTGCGGTTGAGCCGGGTGAGGTCGACCTGGTCGTCGCCGAGCGAGGTGTCGGAGTAGCCGAGGAAGAGCACCGTCTGGGGGTTGATC
>JALOLD010000077.1 GCA_025456145.1 Thermoanaerobaculales bacterium
ACGCGAGCTCCCGCGCGGCGTTGATGCCGCCGAAGCCGCCGCCGACGATGACGACCCGTGGCCGTGCAGACGCGCGCGAGGAACCCGACATCTCACGTTGCAACGTCGCGCCGGGGCCCGGGCTTCCCCGACCCGAGCTGTCCGTCATGTCCGGAACGGCGCTCTCGATTTCATCATCTCAACGATGGCGTCGGACCGAGGTTTTGAGGTTTTGACAGTGGACCCACCGTCATGGGATCGCCGCGGCCTCTCTCGACCTCGAAGGCGACCTGGGCGAGGTCGTCGAACCCGGCGAGCACCGGCGGTTGAAAAGCGGCACCGGACATCGTGCCTGTCAGGCGAACCTGTCGGCCGGGAGGGCGTACCGATCGATTGACGCGCGCTTCTCCCCGTCGGGCAGCGAGCTCATATACGCCTTCCAGCCCGGGCAGAAGTTGGCGTGGAACCGCCAGAGCCGTCCGAGAAGCGACCTCGGTCTCTCGTCCGGTACCACGGATCATCTTGTGATGTTCTCGCCTGAGGAGCGGCAGAATATGAGATTGTGATACGTGGTGTCGATCCGGTGACGTCGTTTCTGCCGGCACCGTCACCGACGTGGACGACTGGCGTCCGGTCAGCGCCCCATCGTGCCGAGGATGTCGTCGAGCGGGTTGCCGTCGCCGTCGGCGTCGAGCATCGAGGCGAGGCTGCCGAGAAGACCGCCCCCACCCGACCGTTGACCGCCGCCGAGAGAGCCGGCGAGCCCGCCGAGCAGGTCGCCCAGGCCCCCGCCCGGAGAGCTCGCGGAGGGGGTTCTGGCGGACCCGCCCTTCGCCATCAGCCCAGCCACCGCCATCGCCAGCAGGGGCAGCATCTTTTTGAGCAGGGCCGGGTCGAGCCCGGTCGAACCCGAGGCGTGGTTGGCGACAGTCCGGCTCACGTCCTTGGAGCCGAAGATCTGACCGAGGACGGCGTTGCCGCGGCTCGCGTCGGCGGGTTTCGGCGCCAGCAGCTCGTCGAGCAGACCGCCGCCGCCGAGCTGCCCGAGCAACCCGCCGAGACCTTCGAGACCCGTGGGCTGGGCCGCCGCCTGCTTCTTGAATCCGCCGAGGATTGCCGGCAGCAGGGCCGAGGCCCCGAGCTGAGCCTGGCTCTCGGAGATGCCGAGCTCCTTGGCCATCGATTGCAGACCGCCTACCTGATTGAGGATGTCCGTCATGCTCATGGTCTCACTCCCGTTCTCTGGTCGATGGTGGCCGGTTTGCCGAGAGAGCAGCCGCTTCCGGGTTCGCGCGACGCGGCATCCGAGACGACTCGCAGGCTGCAACGCGGCCGAGACCCGGTCCAATTCCGTCCGCCCCCCGAAAAGGGGTGTCTCAGAAGCCCAGGACGTTGACCGGGGAAACCCCGGCGGGAGTGGTCTTCCTGGGCTTTGGAAGTCCGGCACCGTTCTCGACTCCGTTGTGACACCCGACGTGCCGCCTTGGTTGGAGGTCGGGACGTGGTACCCATCGCGGCACCCGAGCGCTTCTCGTGAAGATCGATCGCACGTCGGTCGGGAGGCTGCCCCGAAGGTGGTAGCCTGTCGACATGGCGACGCGATGGGTGACGGAGGCACGGCTGCGGCTGGCGCCCGAGCTGATCGGGGCCGAGCTGGCGTCGCCGGGCCGCCGCCTCGCGGCATTCGCGATCGATGCCGCGATCCTCTTTGTTCCGAGCGTGGTGGCCGCCGCGGCGGTGGCGTGGCTGGTGCTGGCCTTACGTGATCCGGCGGCGCTCGCGGCCCTGACCGACCTCCTGATGCAGCGGACGACGACAGCCGATGCGGCGCGGGCTGCCGTGCGCGACCTGGTGCCGCTTCTCGTCGAGCACGACATGCCGGGCGTGCCGCCCGAGACGGCGGTGGCCTACGCGGAGGACGACCTGGATCGTGCGCTGGACGCGCTCGGGGACCGCGACATCGTCATCACGATCCAGGGTGGTGGCTCGAGCCCCCGTAACCTCGCGGACGATGTGGTTCTGCTGGAGCTCGGTCGTCTTATGCCGCCGGGGGTACGGCTGGCCGCGATGTACGGTCTCGGAGCCCTGTACTTCACCCTGCTGACCGCACGCCGGGGGGGGTGCCACGCTCGGTAAGCGCTGGCTCGGCCTGAAGGTGGTGCGGCTCGACGGACGGACGCCGGGCCGGCTCGAGAGCTTCGAGCGGTTCGTCGGCTATGCGCAGGTGCCCGCGTCCCTACTCACCGCGCTGCTGGATCTCTGGCGCGACCCGAACCGCCGTTTACCGCACGACCGGCTGTCCGGCACCCTGGTGATCCGCCGGTGACCCACCACGTCGCGCTTGCAGGCGCCGAAGGTCCCCTTCGACTCCCCAACATCCACCTAGGTCGAATGCCACGCCCTGCCAACGGCGAGCCGTCGAAATGGGTGTGAAGGAGGCGGACATGGACGCAATGCGCACGGTTGTCGTTTTCTCATGTCTGGCGATCTCGGCGCTGGCGTCGATCGGCTGCGATCGTCCGCCCCAGGAGCTTCCGGTGATCGTGTCGGCCGACGACGGCGGCGCCCTTTCCTGGAGGGACCCGCATGGCGAGCTCCGAGGCGAGGTGCCCTGGGTGGTGCGCACGGACATCATGGGTCCGGACACCTTCCTGTTCGTCGAGACGACCGACGGCGACGTCAGGGCCAACGACGTCACCTTCCAGGTCCTCGCCGCCGGTGTCACCGAGTACGAGGTGACCCTGGTCAGTGATCTCCAGGGCACGGTGTCATGGAGTGTCGTGTCGCCGGACGGCAAGAAGCTCAAGCTGTTCACCTGCAGCCCACGGCCCGCCGACGATGCGCGCCGGGAGTGCCTGCGCGGCGGGATCCCCAAGCCGTTGCTCGGCGATCTGGTCGGGAGCATCTCGGCCGGACTGACCACCGGCGAGAGGACCGACGACGTGCGGGCGGTCCGGTTCGAGCGGGGCTCCCCGACCACCGAATCGGCGCCAGCCCGATCGGATCCGTGACGATCGGTCGCCGTCCGCGCGGCCGACCAGCGCTTCGGTGAGCGAGATGCGCTCGGGTCGTGCACGACGAGCGACCCACAATCGACCACGGCCGGGTCCGCCGAACGGTTTTCGCATTCGAGTGCATTCTTGGTGTCGCTGGACCTGGCGCCTGCTCCGGAGCTCCCGCCGTTCCCAAGCCGGTCAGCCCTGGGCACGCTCCAGCGCGACCGGCGACGCCAGGTGCAGGGTCCGGGTCGGGTAGGCGAACTCGATCCCGTCAGCCTCGAAGGCGCGGCAGATCGCGAGGTTGATCGTCTGCTGCGTGTCCATGTAGGTCACGTAGTCCGCCGACAGCACGTAGTAGACGATCTCGAAGAGGTAGGCCGAGTCGCCGAACCCCTTGAAGTGCGCGCGGTCGAACCTCGTGTTCTCGGTCCCCTCGATGATCTCCCGGACCATCCGGGGGATCGCCTCGAGCGTGGCGACCGGGGTCTGGTAGGTCACCCCGATGGTGAACGGGACCCGCCGCTCCTCCATCCGCTTGTAGTTGCGGATCCGGCTCGACAGCAGGTCGGAGTTCGAGATGATCAGCTGCTCGCCGGACAGGCTGCGCACCCGAGTCGTCTTCAACCCGACCCGCTCGACCGAGCCGAGCATGTCGTCGACGACGATGAAGTCGCCGATGACGAACGGCTTGTCGAGCGAGATCGAGAGCGACGCGAACAGATCCCCGAGGACGTTCTGCAGCGCGAGCGCGACCGCGATCCCGCCGACGCCGAGGCCGGCGATCAGCGCGGTGATGTCGACGCCGAGGTTGTCCAGGGCGAGCAGCAGGGCAGCCGACCAGACGGCGACCCGGATCACGTACGACAGCCCCTGGAGAGTGGTGACGGTGCCCGGCTCCGTCGCCGTCAGCTCGTCGGAGCGGCGCTCGATCCAGATCGAGACCGCGCGGTTTCCCCACATGGCGAGCTGGACGATCGACGCCAGCACCACCACCGTCGTCGCCGCCGTCCCGAGCTTCTCCGAGGTGTCCAGCACGGTGGTGCCGGCCCACACCGCGATGATCGTCAGGTACAGCTTCGAGGTGCCCCGCAGGAGGTCGATCAGCGTGTCGTCGACATACGTCGAGGTCCTGCCGGTCACCATCCTCAGCTTGGTGCTGACGCGGTTGCGGATCAGGAGCAGACCGAGATAGACCACCGCGGCCACCAGGGCGGCGGTGAACCAGGCGAGGACGGTCTGGCCGAGGACGATCGTGTCGGCCCACGGCAGCCAGCTCGCGATCCAGTCGATCAGGCGTTGCATCGGGTGCCTCCTTCGGCGGCCGGCGGTCCCGGCCGCAGGGTGCAACGGCTGGAAGGGCTGGACTATTCGGAGATGAGGCTCTGGTGACTCCGAAGGTCGACGAGGGCGACCCTGACCGGAGCGAGCTTCCCGAGTCCCACGAGCCCGGCACCGCTTCCTCGCCCCGAAGGACCACGCATCAGGTCACCATCTGGAGTGCGGTCGCGGCGCCGGTCTGAGTCAATCGTCGCAGGGGAGCCCTTCGGTCGACAGGGCGTGGATGAACTCGGCGTCCCCGGTGCCGTTGTCGACCTTCGAGATGTAGGCGATGATCGCATTGGCGCCGCTCGCACACGGATCCTGATTGACGCTCCCTTCGTCGAGCCACACCTCGATCGTCAATCCACCTTCGACCTGGGTCACGCCGAGCTGTTGCAGTGACCATTGGCGGACCGACAGGGGCGGAATGGACTGGCTCCCCTCGGCGAGCATCGCGCCGGATGTTCCCCGGACCCGGTAGTTGAAGCGAACCTCCTCGAAGAACCCGATGTTGCCCACGCCAAGATTCGACCGGAACGAGCCGTCGAACCGAGCGCCGGTGGCGACCAGCGGTGTCGTCGTCGAGGCATAGGCTTCGGATGACGACACCGTCTGGCCATAGGTGCCGGCGGGGTCGGCCGCGTTATAGGTCCGGGTGACACCGGCGATATTGGATCCCTGTGGGTTTCCCTGCACGAGGTCCGGATCGACCGTGACCACGAGCATTCCCTTGATGTTCGTGGAGTACCCGAACTCGGTCATCAGGATGTCTTCGATGACCGCCGTCTCTCTCGGTCCGAGCTGAATGCGGTCCGGGAACGACGGGTCCAGGGTGTTGGCCTGGTTTTCCGGGAAGAACTGGATACCGACGGTCACCCCCTGGTCGATCAGGTTGTTGACCGTGAGGTCGCTGACCCAGCGGCTGGTTCCGACACCCGTGGTTCGAGCGACGACCGGGAAGACGAGGGTCGACGAATGCTCCTGTGCGTCGATCTGGGCCCCCGCCGAGGCAGCGATGACGACGCATGTCAACAGGATGGCCTTGTGCATGACACGCCTCCCTTCCGTTTGAGTCTCTGTCGTCAACATAGTGGAAACGAGACCTGGTGTCAAAATCCACGTCGCGGCGAGAGCACCCCGGCCGAGAAGGGCCGCCGCCCGGCCTACCGGATCAGATGACAGACGCCGATGACGAGATCAGCCCGACGGCTCAGTCGCGGGCTCGGCTCGGGCTGGACCGGCCGAGCCACCCGCCTCCGACCATCGCAGAGCCCTCCTGCTTCGCTCACCGTCGAGTCCGATCGAGGTCGGAACGGGTTCGGTGGTCACGGGCCGACGATCACGGATCCGCGGACCCGACGCCTGTCGGTGACGCTTGTGCTCGACGCGTGTGAAAGTGTGAACGAGTCGCCCATCGCGCCCATCCGTCTGTCCGCCCGAGCGATCCGTGCGAGGTATCGGGGCTCACAGTGCTCCTGGCGAGGGTCAGTCCGCGATCACTCTCCCGGTGTCACTGGCACCGATGGATGCCGCCCTCACGGCGGTCTTCGCCGCTCCGGACGAGAGCGGCCGCCCAGGTGGGGAGGAACCAGACCCTCCTCGCCGAAGTCGGCGCCGCGGACGATGATGAGCTGGCCGCTGACCTCGATCTCGGCCCCGAGTGCCGCGGCCAGCTCCTCGAGATAGCCGGCGATCACCTTCGCACAGACCTGGACGTTCCACAGCCGCTCGAGGAGGAAGAACGACGGACGGCCATCCTCGTCCCACGCCTGGCCCATCGACGAGGTGGTGGCGATGCCCCCGAAGCGGCCGGCGATCTCCCGGAACAGGTGGAACATCGCGGTGTCGACCTCATCGGAGAACCTGGACGGGTCGATGTTCATGAAGATCACCCGGGGCTCCCCCGGCGAGGGCCCCTGGCATGGATCCACCGCCTTGCCCTCGCTGGTCGTTTCCTCGCACCGCCTGCGCACCTCGTGGCGCTCGCCATCCCGGTCGACGTACTCGACCTTGAGGTGGACCCGGTCGATGAAGGGGGCCTCATACTCGATCCAGATGTTCCCCTCGGCGCCGGAGACGGTGATCTGGGTCGGGTACCGCACGCCGAAGATCCGCTCGCTGCTTCGGTAGGAGTCGCCCGGCCTTAGGGGGTCGTCACCGGCGTACGCCCAGGCGAGGTTGATCCAGGTGCTCGAGACGACGTGGGCCGACCGAACGGCCACCGCCCCCTCCGGAAGCTCAAAGACCTGGTGGTAGCGGGTGCCTGGGCGCCAGCCGGTGGTCGCCGTCAGCCAGGCGGCCACGTCGGCGGGATCGGCGCGACCGCGTTCGTTGGTGGGGATGTCGGGCAGCGCCGCGCGCACGTTGTCGACGATCCGGGCCAGCCGTCGCGGGTCGGGCGGGGGGAAGCCGACGGTCAGCTCGCGGCTGGTCATGGTGGCAGGGCCCGGGCACTCGGCATCGCCGCACCGGCAGCGGCCGCGGAAGTGGGCGACCAGGGTCCCGGGGGTGTCCGGCCGGAAGTCCGCCGTGGCCCCCCGCTCGACGATCTCGACGGGCGGGAACGTCGTCGCGCCGGGCTGCGGTGCGAGCTCCCGCCGGTCGAGGATGACGTTCTCCTCGGAGGACGTATAGGGTAGGAAGGTCAGGTGCCACGTCCCATCGACGGTCAAGGGGCAGCCGGGGCGACAGTCGGCGCGTGCCTCGACCGACAGCCTCAATGCCGCTCCCACCGGAATGTCGTCGTCGGTGTCGTGGAACTCGCCGTGCGACGCGACGACCCGGAGCAGCTCGCAGTCGCCGCACTCGCACGGCCCGTCCACTGGGGTCTCGGCGGGCGCTGACGCCGGCGCCGCTCCGCCGCCGGCGGCCTTTTGGGCATCGAGGATCTCACGCAGCCGCTCACCGGTGACCGCGACCCCGGATACCAGCACGTCTCCGGTGTCGGGCATCAGGCGGCGCGACGATCCGGGTGGCGCGCCGTTGGCGGTCTCCACCGGTATGGCGTAGAGCTTGACCGGGACCACGGTGACGATCTGCTCCTGCTCGGCGCCGTCCGGCTCGGCCCGTTCGCGTATGCCGAGCGTTCCGATGATGAAGCCGGCCGCCGGCAGGGCCAGCCGCAGCGGCTTCAACACGGCGCCGGTCGTCCCGGAGGCTCGACCCACCTCGGGTCCGTCGCCGGGCTCGAGGGGCACGGTCGAGCCGTCGATCTCGGCGATCAGCGATGCCGGGTCGAGGCTGGTGTAGGCGTCGATCATCGGGCGGTCGCCGGTTGCCACGGTCGGTCCGAGGGCCGAGGGGCCGGTGAGCAGCAGGCGGCCGCGGCTCGCGTCGCGGCCGGGCGCCGTGACCACGGTCTCGACATAGCCGATGACCTCGGTGCCCGGCTTGGGGGAGCTCACCCGGCCGGCGTTGATGGTCGCTCCGGCGGGGACGTGGCGCACCACCCGCCCGTCGGGTCGATCGGGCGGGCTCGCCCACCGCAGGGGCGGGATCGGCGCCAGCTCGAGCACCGTGTCGACCCCCGCCGCCGGGTCGGTGGGGTTGCTGACGATGACATCGGTGGGGAGGTTGGGCGAGGTCGGCGCCACCCGGATCTCCACCGGCGCCACCCGACCGGCGACGGTCAGCGTGCCTCGGTAGCGCCGTCTGCCGTTGCCGTCCTCGATCTCGAGCCGGTAGCTGTCATGCCGCCACAGCGACGACGGCTGCTCCGCGGACAGCGCGACCAGCCCGCCGTCGGCCGTGGACAGCAGGGGCGCCAGCTCGACGAGCTCCGCCGAGCCCTCAGCAGAGAGGACCACCCGCCCGATGCCTCGCTCGAGGGCGCGGCCCATGGCGCCCTGGCGGGCGTGGACGATTGCGGCGGCGCGGCCCGGCGTCGGGCCGGTGGCGATGAGGCCGAGCCCGTCGCCGGGGGACGATCCGGGGGTCGATCCGATCTCGATCGCCGCGAGCAGCCGACCGTCGTCCTCGGCGAACCACGCCACCACATCCGGCAACCCCGGCCGACCGGTCGAGGCGACGACGGCCCGGGTGCCCGCCGGGGTGTGGACCGTCGCGGTCTCGACGGCCGAGGGCGGCCAATTCACCCGGCTCACCACCGGGGCCCCGATCGCGCCGGGCTCGAAGGCCGCGGGCTCGTCGCCCCGGGCCGTGGGCGCCACCCAGGAGGCGACAAACACCAGAGCAACGACGCCTAGGTTCGGATACCTCACTCGAAGATCCTCCCGGCCGCTGGTTCGGATCCACGACGCCGTCCGGGTCGCGGACCCCTGATTTCATCGATGGGCTGCTGGCGTGGACGATTCTAGACCGAGACTGAGCCGCAGTCCACGAAACCGGCCCATTCCAGCGCTGCCAGCTGACCGCGACGGGATGCTCGTCGGGCTGCCTGCCGAGCTCCACCGCCCTCTGGTCGTGCCGTTCGATGGCGACGGACGGTCGCCCGCCGTCGGGCCCGCCCGTCGGTGCGCACCGCTCGGCGGAACGGTCGACGATCACGAACGGAAGTGGCGCCGGGATCGCACATCCAGACGGAGCGATCAAGAGCTGTCGAATGTATGATCCCGGAACCTGAAGGTCTGGGAGATCGCGTGGTGAACCGCGAGCTGTTGCTGATTGACGCGAGTCGAGATGAGCTCGTCGAGATGGCAGCGTGCGCCTTGGCACTGGCGAACGCACACCAAGGAGAGTTCGGCGCCGCTGGTCGGGGGGTGACCAAGATGTTCACCCTGTGCGCGGAGCGCCTGAACGCCATCGCCGACTCGGACGACTCGAGATTCGAGGTCAGCCACGACCTGAGCGGCGACGACGACGAGTCGGTGTTCGAGGCGTCGAAGAGGCTGCGCGAGGTGTATGAGCGCGAGCTCGAACGGCATGCCGCCGACTCGTGGTGTCTGGTGCTCGAGAGCCTCCTGGCAGCGATCGACGACGAGCTGGCGCGGCGTCCCGAGGTCGGTGACCTCCCGGTGATGTAGCGAAGAGCGCCAATATCCGCGGCGCCAATACCCGCGGCGCGAGGAGAAACGAGGTTAACAAAGTTGCGGTCGCCGGGCGGGTGGGATGCGCCGAAGGCAACCAGCCAGGTATCGGGTCGAGCCGAGCATCCGATAGCCGCGTCCGACTCTGTTGACTCGTTTCTCACGGCACAGGTGTAGGTGCGGCCTCCCGGGGAAGGCCGACGATCGCGCCGTGGTCACCCCCGAGTGTCACTCTCGGCCTGCCGACTCGACGCGGACCTTCTGGTGGGCGCCGATGGGTCACTCAGGTGCCGTACAGGCGGTCGCCGAAATCGCCCAGGCCGGGCAGGATGTACTTCCTCTCGTTGAGGCCGCGGTCGAGGGCCGCCACGAAGATGCTCGTCCCGTTGGTGCGCTTCAGGAGCAGGTCGACACCCTCCGGCGCCGCGACGATGGCCACCAGGCGAACATCCTTCGCCCCCCGGGCGAGCAGGCCCTCGACCGCCATGGCCGCCGAGCCGCCGGTGGCGAGCATCGGGTCGAGCAGGAAGACGACGGCGCCGCCGAGCTCCTTCGGGACCTTCTCGTAGTAGCGGCGCGCCACCGCGGTCTCCTCGTCGCGCTCCAGCCCGAAGTAGCCGACCTCGGTGCCGGGGACCAGATCCACGAAGGCCTGGAGCATGCCGATGCCGGCCCGCAGCACTGGCACCGCCACCACCCTCGTGGCGATCCGTCGGCCGGTCGTCGCCTCGAGCGGCGTCGCCACGGGCACCTCGCGGGTCGGCAGATCGCGAGTCGCCTCGGCGATCAGAAAGGTCGAGGCCCGGTACGTCAAAGCCCGGAAGTCATCGGACGAGGTCTCGCGGTCGCGAAGCCGGGTCATGAGGTCGTGCAGCAACGGATGGTCGACGATGTGCAATACCATGGTCAAAACCTAGCACGTTTCCGGACGGGGACGGGCTAGGAGCGCAGGATCTTGTCCATCGCCTTGCCCCGGGCGAGCTCGTCGATCAGCTTGTCGAGCCAACGGATCTTTTTCATCAACGGGTCCTCGACCTCCTCGACGCGAATGCCGCAGACGACGCCCTTGATGAGCGCGCTGTTCGGGTGGAGGGCGGGCGCCTCGGCGAAGAAGGTCTCGAAGTCGGCCTTCCTCGCGAGCTGCCGCTGCAGCTCCTTCTCGGAGTACCCGGTCAGCCAGCAGATGACCCGGTCGACCTCAGCCTTCGTGCGGCCCTTGCGTTCCGCCTTTTGAACGTAGAGAGGGTAGACGCTCGCGACGCTTGTCGCGAAGATGCGGTGACCGGTCATCATGCCTCCTCGGGTCTCCGCGCAGGGTACAGGCCTGCGCGCCTCTTCAGCGGCGTCTCGTCGCGGCGTTCAGGGCCGCGGCGGCGCGGACGAGCGCTTTGAACGCCTTCTCGTCGAGGGCGTCGCCCTCACGAATGTCGATCGCCCGGCGCGTCCCGCCGTCGAGCCCCGCGTTGAAGAGCCCCTTCGGGTCGGGCAGCGCCGCACCCCTCGCGAACGTCAGCTTCACGGCGCTCCTGTACGTCTCGCCGGTGCAGAGGATCCCGTCGAGCGACCAGACCGGGATGCCCTCCGGGTTCGAGGGCTTCCGCCACTTCACCTCCTCGACCGCCTCCGGCGCCGCCTCGAGGACGAGCGTGCGGACGCGGGCGAGCGTCCGCTCCCTCCAGTCGGCGCCCTCTTCGGGCTTCGCGCTCGGCGGCGACGGAGGGGACTTCTTCTTCGGCTTCGGCGCGGGCGCGGTCTCGAGCTTCTCCGTCCCCGCCCGCGCGCCCGGCACGGCGGTCAGCCTCACGAGGCGGCCCTTCCGGCGGACGATGTTCTTGTAGTCCCACTGGACGTCCCGAGCCTCCGCGAGCCAGCGCCGCAGCTTCTCCGTGTCAACCTCCTCGGCGGACGCATACCGCGCCTCGGCGGCCTTGAAGCTCCCTTCTTTCCGGAGCCCCTCCTCCGCAAACGATTGCCCGCTCCAGAAGAGGAGGCGGATGCCGCCCTTCAGCCTGCTGTAGCCGGCGATCGGGTTTCCGTCGAGGAACCAGACCGGGTGGGCGTGCCAGACCCTGTTCTCCGCGTCGGGCAGCGCGCGGTCGATCTCCTTCGCGAGGAGGTCACAGACCTTTCGCTCGGCGGGAGGAAGCGCCGCGTTGTACGTCTTCGTGTCCGAGTGCATCCCGACCTCCTCGTTCACCGCCACCGCACCCGGTCGAAGGGCCGAAGCCCGGGGCGCCACGATCGTCGCCACTCGACACCATCACGGATGGGTCCGGCCCTGAGGCGCCGGTGCTTTGGCATTCACAGTGCAACCATGCGGAACGTGGCACCCTTGGGGCCGGTACTGAGTCACCGCGCGAACGCGACGTGTGTGGTGCACCGATCCGGCTCAGGGCTTCTCGTGAACGATGTCCCACATGTAGTCCTGGTGGCTGCCGCAGATCGAGTCGAACTCCTGGGAGGCCTCCTGGTCGGCCTCGGTCATCTCCCCGATGATGGCGGTGCGAGCCTTGAGGAGGGCGGAGTGATCGGCCGCCGACATCGTCCAGATCCTCCGATAGACGCCGCCGATCACGTGCTCCATCCAACCCCAGGACATCAGCTCGCCGGCGGTCACGTGGCGGTCGAAGATCGGCGCGAACACCTCCTTGACGATCTCGTCGGCGCGGGCCTCACGGGTCATGTCGCACTCCATGTAGACCGAGAAGCCGGCGTCGCCGCGATCGGTGCCGACGTTGCCGCCCCTCGATCCGGTCACGCTGCGCCAGACGTAGTCCTCGTGGGTGCCGCAGATCTCGGAGAACAACCGCCCCAGCTCGGGGTGACGCTCGTCGATCGACTCGTTGACCGAGGCGAGCGCGGCGAACAGCGCGTCCAGGTCCGACGCCGAGTGGTAGAGCAGGCGGCGCCACTTGGCGCCGGTGTGGTGGGACAGCCACCCCCACGAGGTGACGGTCCCGCTGTCGACGGCGGCGTCAAAGGCCGGAGCCATCACCAGCTCCATGATCTCGTCGGCGATCTCCTGGCGAGCGACATCGCACTCGAAGTAGATCCCGTACACGTAGGGCAGGGGAGTCTCCTGCTCGGTCTGGGCAAACCCGACCGTCGCTCCGGTTGCGAGCAGGACCGTCAGGATCGACATGCGTCGGAACATCAGACACCTCCATGTGAAGCCGGTGGCGGGAGCCCGCGCACAACGAGCGGTCCCCGGGTCCCGGATGGGTCGGTCGGTCTGTGATTCAAGGGAATGAGATTCTATCTCAGAGATGGCGCCGATTCAAGGAGCGCGGCGGAATGCCCTCCGGCATCTGGGGCCGGAGGCTCAATCAAGCGCCAGGCTTTGGGACCTCAGAATGTCCCCAATCGGCAAGTTCCAAAGGTGGTAAAGCCTGCTTCGAAAATGGCGAGCCGTTTTCATGGTTGGTGGTGACGTCGTCACGTCATGAACCACCGGCACCGGATGCCTGGTTCACGTCACCAGCTTCCGTCCGCCATGCGGCGCTGCCGCTGCGCTTCGCGCTCGCTCGTGCTCTCGGCCGGGGCAGACGACGGATAGGGCGGCAGGGCGCCGTCGGGCACATAGGTCGCGACGATCGTGCCTTTGTCGCTGACCCGGTGGTCGATCATCTTCATCATCGCGGCAGGTGTGCCGGCGCCGAAGATGCCCTTGCCCGTCCCCAGAGTGACCGGGTAGGTGAGCAGGGTGAGCCGGTCGATCAGCCCGGCCGCCAGCAGCCCCGGATAGATCGTTCCCGACCCCTGGATGATCAGGTCGGGCCCGTCGGTCCGCTTGAGCGCTGAAACGTCCTCGATCCCCTTGAGGCGGTGGCTGTTGGCCCACTCGAGGGGGTGGTCGCCACGCGTCAGAACATACTTGTTGGCCCGGGTGAAGGCCTCGCCCATCCCCGCATCGTCATCTGCCACGTAGGGCCAGTAGGCGGCGAAGATGTCGTACGTCCGGCGACCGAGCAGCAGATCGTAGTCGCCCGAGAAGAGCCCGCCGAGAACGTCGTTCACGCCTTCGTCCCAGACCTTGAAGACCCATCCGCCCTGGTCGAAGCCGCCCGTGGTGTCC
>JALOLD010000030.1 GCA_025456145.1 Thermoanaerobaculales bacterium
CAGGATCGATGACGCCGCCCACGGGCCGGCGACGAGCCTGCGCCACCGCCGGGCCAGCCGGACGACTCCGGCCGCGACCGCCGCGAAGACCGCCAGCACCAGCAGGGGACCCCAGCCCCACAGCGAGAGCTCGCGCAGCGGGTAGAGCACAGGCAGGGTCGAGACGAACACCCGGACATACGGCAGATCGGCCTCGCCCATGACCATCCGCACCTGCTCGTCGACCCCGGCGAGATAGGCCGGGTTGGGTCCCGGGTCGACCACCCCGGCGCCGATCACGCGACCGAAGGCGCCGTCGCCGGCGAGCCCGACCAGACCGGCCGCCTGGACCAGTCCGATGACCAACGAGAGGCACCCGAGGATGATCAATGCCGAGCGGAGGCCGCGCGAACGGCCGGCGGCGGCGCCGAGCGCGGCGGCGGCGGCGGCCGTCGAGGCGATGAGGACCGCCGGCGGCCGGCCTTCGGCGAAGGCCCAGGGCTGGCAGATCCAGAAGACCGTCGCGCCCGAGGCAAACGCCAGCGCCGCGAGCCGCCCGAGCTCGACCGGACCGCGCGTCCGCGCGGCGAGGAGCAGGGCGATCGCGAGCGGCAGGCCGAGGGCGAGCGAGGCGACCTTGACGGCGAGCGAGGCGCCGACTGCGGCCCCTGCGACCGCCGCGGCCGGTCCGCCGCCCGCAGTGGCCAGCCAGAAGCTGGCGGCCAACGCGAGCACGATCCAGGCCGTGTGATGCGCCTCGACCGTGGCGAAGTGGGACTGCTGGAGGTCGAGCGGCACCCAGGCGGCGAGGAGCAGAAAGAGGTCGGCGGTGCGCCGTCCCCAGGCTCGGTCGGCGAGCAGCCAGCCGAGGGCGAGCACCAGCATCGAAGACAGCAGCGACAGGGCTCTGCCGGCGCTGATCAGACCGCTCGAGCCGCTCTCGAGGCGGAGCACCGACGCGATGGCCCGGATCGCCTGGAAGTGGAGCGAGCCGTAGGCGAAGAACCCGGGGTCGTCGAACCAGCTGTCGAGCCGCTCGGTGACATAACCGACCTGGCGTTCGTCGGGGTGGAGCGACGACCCGGGGACCCCGGCGTCCCAGCCCCAGACCAGCAGCCGCAGGCCCAGGGCGATGGCGAAGAGGGTCCAGGTTCGTCGGCTCGGCATCCCCGTCTACGGTAGCCGAGAACGAGCGGCAGCGTCCACACCGCCGGTCCCGGTGAGCTGCCCACTCCGGTGACACTCGCGTCGCACCCGGGCCCCGGTCTGTTCGATAAGGGATCATCCATGGACGCCGGATCGTTCGGAAATTCGGGCACGAATCATGCTTCAAACGCCAACGAGCGTCGTTTCGCCCGCCAATCGGGCTGTTTTGAGACACTCGAGCCGGGAGCTGGGATGACCGTCGACATCGTCTCGTCGCTGATCTCCATCGGCGCCATCACCACGGTGATGGGGCTGTGGATGATCGCCGCGAGCCTGGTCCGAGGGGAGGCGAACACCGAGCAGCTGAGGATCTGGGGCCTGTCGTGCCTGGTCTTCGGGATCGCCTACGCGCTCTTCGCGAGCCGCGATGCGATCCCCCTCTTGTGGTCGCTGATCGTCGGCAACCTGTTCTTCGCGCTCGGCTACGGCGGCTTCGGGCTGGCGATCGCCGGTCTGCTCGAGCGCCGGTTCCCGTTCACGGTGGTCCTCGTCGGCGTGCTGGTCTGCACCGCCGCGTTGTACGCCACCGAGATCGCCCGCGGCGACTCTTCGTGGCGGGTGCTGATCCTCGCCGCGGTGACGATCGCTCCATGGACGGTGTCGACCCTCCAGTGCACCGCCGAGTGGCGGCGCCGACCCGCGCCGCACATTCTGGCGATGAGCCTCGCCTTCATGGCCATGATCCTCGTCTCGCTGTCGCGGGTCGCCAACGCCGCGGTACGGGGCGAGTTCGGCTATCAGGGGCTGCCCACCGGTCCCGGCTACCTGCTCGGCACCCACATCCTGCTCATCTCGCCGGTGCTGCTGACCGTCGGCTTCTTCCTGCTGTGTGCCGAGCGGACCCAGGAGACCATCCGCAAGCTCGCCGACACCGACCCCTTGACCGGAATCCTCAACCGCCGCTCGGTGCTGCTCGTGGCGTCCAACCGTCTGGCCTCGGCACGCCGACGCAACGAGGCCTTCTCGTGCGTCGCCTTCGACCTCGACGAGCTCAAGGCGTTCAACGACAGCTTCGGCCATGCCGCCGGCGACCGGGCGATCCTCCACCTCACCGGGCTGGTCGCCGGCGCAGTCCGTGCGGAGGACCTCTTCGGCCGCCTCGGCGGCGACGAGTTCGTCGTCTTCACGCCGTTTGCCGATCTCGACGACGCGGTGGCGCTCGCCGAGCGGTTCCGGGAATCCACCGACCGGGAGCCGCTCGATCTCGACGGCCTGCCGCTGACGATCACCGCGTCCTTCGGCGTCGCGAGCCTGCAGCCGGACGACGAGTCGCCGCTGGACCTCCTCCACCGGGCCGATCAGGCGCTGTACGAGGCCAAGGCGAGCGGCGGCAACGCCGTCAGACCGGCCGGCCGGGGCTCTGGCTCGACCTGAGCTCCTCGGCCATTCGGGTCAGATCCCGCGCCGCCTGCTCGACCGCCGCGGCGCCCGATGAGGTCTCGCCGGCGGCGGTCGCGACCGCGCCGATGCTCTCGGCGATCTCGCTCCCGCCCCGGGCGGCGTCGGCGATGCTGCTCGAGATCTCGGCCGTGGTCGCGGTCTGCTGCTCGACCGCGCCGGCGATCGTCGCCTGGAGCTCGTTGACCCGGGCGATGAACCCGCCGATCCGGTTGATCGCCCCGACCACCGCGTCGGCGTGGGCCCGGATCGCGGTGATCTTCGGACCGATCTCCTCGGTCGCGACCGCGGTCTGCGCGGCGAGCGCCTTGACCTCGTCGGCGACCACCGCGAAGCCGCGGCCCGCCTCACCCGCCCGGGCCGCCTCGATGGTCGCGTTGAGCGCGAGCAGCCTCGTCTGATCGGCGATCGAGGTGATCGTCCCGATGATCCCGGTGATCTCGGCGCCGCTCTCGGCGAGCCGGCCGATCGTCGCCCCGGCATCGTCGGCGACCTCGACCGCGTCGCTCGCCGCCTGGGCGGCGTCGCGAGCGAGCACCGCGATCTCGCGCACCCCATAGCTCAGCTCCTCGACCGCCGCCGCGACCGTCTGCACGTGGTCGCTCACCCGGCCGACCGCCATCGACACGCTTCCCGCCTGGAGGGCGGTGTCCTCGGCGTTGGCGCTCATCGACCGGCTCACCATCGACAGGGCGTCGGCGGCGCCGGCGAGGCGGCTCGCGCTCGAGGTGATCGTCCCGATCGCGCTCTCGAGCTCGCCGGCCCGGCGCGTCTCGACGGCACGCAGCTCGCTGATGACCCGGCGCTTGTCCTGGAGCTGGGAGATCGCGAAAAGGGCGTAGCCCGCGGCGCCGAACAGGATCAGCATTTTGCCGAAGACCCAGGTCAGCGTGGTGAGCTCGGGGCCCTCGAGGATCGCGACGAGCCCGAGGTAGGCCGCCGTGTCGGCGGCCATCACCGCCAGCAACCCTCTTCGACCGGAGAAAAAGGCGGCGGACGCCGCGTTGGTGAGGTACCAGGGGTAGAGCGGGCTTCGCGATCCCCCCGACAGGGCGATCGCCCAGCTGATGATCGCCAGGTCGAAGCCCATCCAGTACACCCGCAGGGGCACCCCGGCGAACCGGGCGACACCGCGCGAGTAGAGCACCGCGAAGACGACGATGTTGAGATTGGCGAGGACCAGGAACCCGACCGCCGCGGCCCACGAGAAGTCGAGCAGCCCGAGCAGCTTCGCCACCAGCCCGACGAGCCACGCCCCGTTGTAGAAGACCGCCCGGCTTTTCTGGATCGACAGCTCGTGCCGGACCAGCTTCGCGCCGTCGGCCGCCGACGGTGTGGTCGGGCTGGTCACGATCCGCCTGCTGCCCCCGTCGTCCCCCCCCGGCATTGCACTCCATGTATAGCGCATCGGTGAAGCTCACGTGAAGGGGGCGGAGGTTCGGTGTGCACCCGGGACGAGGTCGTCGGCCTCCTCGCACATCCGCACCGGCTCGATCGTGGGGAGAGATGGCGCGGCGGAAGTTATCGCTGCTGCCCCCGATGACCGACCCGATGCTCGACCGTCAGGGAGAGATGGCGCGCCGGAAGGGAATCGAACCCCCAACCTTCTGATCCGTAGTCAGATGCTCTATCCAATTGAGCTACCGGCGCAGCCCAGGGAGGCGCATTGTGCCACACGGGTGGGCTCGATGCAAGGGCGACGCATCGTCGGGGAGCGCTGGAACCCGTCCGCCGCGACCGCGTATGATTCCCCGGACTCGCAGGGGGGAACATGACCGACCCGATTCTCGAGATCGTCAACGTCAGCAAGCGCTATGGCGACGTCCAGGCGGTCGACGACCTGAGCTTCACCGTGCCGCGGGGCTCGGTCTTCGGTCTGCTCGGGCCCAACGGCGCCGGCAAGTCGACGACCATCCGGATGGTGATGCGGATCATCATGGCCGATACGGGCAGGATCCTGCTCGACGGCGTCCCGGTCGACGACGACCGCCGGCGGCTCATCGGCTATCTCCCCGAGGAGCGCGGCCTGTACAAGAAGATGAAGGTGCTCGAGCACCTCGTCTATCTGGGGACGATCCGCGGTCTCAACGCGGCCGAGGCGAAAAGGCGGGCTGCCGCCTGGCTCGACCGGTTCGAGCTGTCGGCCTGGGCGACCCACAAGATCGAGGACCTGTCGAAGGGGATGCAGCAGAAGGTCCAGTTCATCGGCACCATCCTCCACCGGCCGCAGCTGCTGATCCTCGACGAGCCGTTCTCGGGTCTCGACCCGATCAACACCCGGTCGCTCAAGGACCTGCTCATCGCGATGTCGGCCGAGGGGGTCACCATCGTCCTGTCCACCCACGTCCTGCCCCAGGTCGACGAGCTGTGCACCCACATCTGCCTGATCAACCGCGCCCGGGCCATCCTGTACGGCGACCTCGAGACGATCAGGTCGCAGTACGGCGGCAACGTCTGGCGGGTGGCGAGCGAGCTCGACGAGACGGAGCTCGCCGCGCTCGAGGGGGTGACCGGAGTCCGTCCCCTCGGCGCCGAGAAGCTGGTCGAGCTCGAGCCCGAGGCCGAGCCGCGGCGGCTCGTGCAGGCGCTGGCCGCGCACGGCGGGCTCGAGAGCTTCACCCGCTTCGTCCCCGGGCTCGAGAACATCTTCATCCGCGCCGTCGAGGAGGACCGCACCCATGCTTGACCGAATCCTGGCGATCATGCGCCGCGAGTACCTCGAGCGGGTCAAGACCAAGGCCTTCTGGATCTCGACGCTGCTCGTCCCGGTCTTTCTCGGCGCGGTGATGATCATCCCGGCCTGGCTGGCGGCCCGGGGGGGCGGCGCCTTCACCGTCGGGGTGCTCGACTTCACGGGGCGGTTCGCCGAGCCGATCCGCCTCGAGCTCGACGATCTGATCGGCCGGCAGAGCTCGATCGCCGCCGCGGCGCTCGAGCAGAGCGAGGTCGTGCCCGGCGAGCAGGCCGAGACGATCGGCGAGATCGCGAACGATCCCATCCTCGAGCTCGAGCTCGTGGAGCTGGCGACCGACGGCGACCCCGAAGCGGCGCGCGAGCGGGCCAAGCAGGGGGTCCAGGACGGCGCCTACGACGGCCTGCTCGTGCTGCCCGCGACGCTGCCCGACGAGGGCCAGGCCGAGTACGTCTCGCCCAACGTCTCGACCTTCCAGATGCTCAGCGTGCTCGAGCGGTCGGTCAACAACGTGATGGTCGCCGACCGCCTGACCACGGCCGGTTTGGACCCCGAGGCGGTCGGCGAGCTGACCCGCCGGGTCGATCTCAAGACGCTCAAGCTCGGCGCCAAGGGCCAGGAGACCCACGACCAGGGCCAGGGCTTCCTCGTCTCGTACGTCTTCATGATGATCATCTACATGACGGTGCTGATGTATGGCATCTACGTGATGCGCGGCGTGCTCGAGGAGAAGGCCTCGCACATCGTCGAGGTCATCATCTCGACGGTCAAGCCGTTCGAGCTGATGCTCGGCAAGATCCTCGGCATCGGCGCGGTCGGTTTGACCCAGTTCCTGCTGTGGTCGGCGCTCATGGTCGCGATCTCGGCGCCGGGTGCGGCCTCGGCCCTCGGCATGGGCTCGCTCGAGCTGCCGGCGGTGCCCGCGGTCCAGATCGTCTTCTTCGTCGTCTACTTCGTGCTCGGCTTCCTGCTCTACGGCACCCTCTACGCCGGCATCGGCGCCGCCTTCGACACCGAGCAGGAGGCCCAGAACTTCCAGGGCGTGATCACGATGTTCCTGATCGTGCCGCTGGTCCTGATGATGTACATCCTCAACCAACCCGACGCGCCGCTCTCGGTCGCGCTGTCGCTCTTCCCGTTCTTCACGCCGATGCTGATGTTCCTGCGGATGACCCTGACCCAGGTGCCGGCGGTCCAGCTCCTCGGATCGGTGGTTCTCATGACCGCCACCATCGTCGCCGCGGCCTGGGTGGTCGGCAAGGTCTACCGGGTCGGGATCCTGATGCACGGATCGAAACCGAAGCTCAAGGATCTCTGGCGCTGGATCCGGGAGGCGTGACCCACCTCCCCGACCCGCGCGACGGCTCTCGTCGCGGAGATCGGGGGCAGGGACCCGGGAGGGCCGCACGCCCGAGTTGACGCCCGCCGCGCCATTGCTATAATGCCGCTCCCCGTGAAGGGTCCTGCTGGGGTGTCGTCCAATGGCAGGACATACGGCTCTGGACCGTAGAATTGGGGTTCGAGTCCCTGCACCCCAGCCAAAGCAGCTCGCGCAACCGCCCGGCCCCGGCCGGGCGTCGTCGCGATCGGCCGAGGGCGGATCTCACGGCTGCGAAAGAAGCCACCGCAGGGCCACCACCGCGCCGCCGTCGGCGCGGATCACCACCCGGTCGGCGGTCGCCCGGTTCGAGATCGACGGCGTGCCGGCCAGTGAGACCGGGCAGTCGGTCACCGGCCAGCGGACGCCGGCGAGGCTGACCCGCACCGCCGGGTCGAAGGTGAGGAACGACCAGGTCTCGCCGACCACCGCGTCGAGCGCGGCTTCGCCGGTCACCGCCACCACCCGGTGATCGGCCGCGAGGAAGACCAGCCGGTCGGCCAGCGCCCGTACGGCGAGCATCCCGAGGTTGGCGAGGGCGTGATCGAGCCGGCCGCCGGTCGCGCCGAGCACCGTCAGCCGCTCGACGCCGAGATCCGAAAAGGCGTACTCGAGAGCCTTGTCGAGATCGGTCCGGTCCTGGTCCGGCCGCTCGACCAGGCACTCCTCGCCGACCAAGGCACGGATGCCGGGGGTGATCGAGTCGAGATCGCCGATGACCGCAACCGGCCGCAGACCGATCCGGCCGAGGGCGTTGGCGCCCCCGTCCGCGGCGAGCAGCGGCTCGGCGGCGGCGGCGAGCGCGGCGAGCTCGCGGGTCCATCGGATCGGTCCGTTGGCCACGAGCACGGGATCGGGCGACGGCATCCCGGCATCCTACACCTTCACCGTCGGTTCACACGAGGGTGGCAGGATGACCCGGTGCGAGCCCGATCTCTGCCAGCCGGCGCCGAGCCCTCGGTCCCCCCGCCGTCGCAACGGTTCCCATTCCGGGGTGGTACACTGACCGCCGGAATGCACATCACGGCTGACGATCTTTCCGGCACGGTCTACATCCCCGACACCTCCGCCCTCATCGAGAACCCGGACGTTCTCGACCGTCTGCTCATGGACGGCAACGTGGTCGTGCTGCTCCACCAGGTGATCGAGGAGCTCGGCCGGCTCCAGACCTCGCGCGCGAAGTCGGACGGGGTGCGGCACGCGGCGCGCAACGTCACCCGGAAGATGCTCGAGTACCGGCGGCACGACCTCATCCACCACGGGGTCGACCGGCTGCTCCAGCACCAGGTCGACGCCGAGGCCTTCAGACGCACCCCGACCGGCGGGGTGCTGACCTGGGAGCCGGACGGCGCCACCGCCGACCCCTACCCCTCGGAGTCCGGCGACAACCACATCCTTGCCAGCGCCCGGCGGATCGCCGAGGTCGCGAGGTCGAACGGCCGGCCCCACTTCCAGGTGGTGGTGGTCTCCGAGGACTCGAACCTGCTGCTCAAGTGCGACGCCCTCGGGATCGCCGCCGAGAACCTCCGCTACGGCAAGGTCAGCCTCGACAACGTCGACGAGATCTACCGCGGGCTGGTCACCGGCTCGATCGACGAGAGCACCCTCGAGCTCTTCCTGACGAGCGGCGCGCCGGGCGAGCGGTGGCTGCCGCTCCAGGCGGTGCAGACCGCCGAGCCCGTCGAGTTCCTCTGGAACATGGGGGTCGTGGTCGAGTGCGGCGAGCAGACCATCCTCGGCCGGGTCAACGCCGACGCGGGGCGGGTCGAGGACCTCCGCTTCGCCCAGTACTGGGACCGCAAGCGCAGCGAGTACCGCCCGCGGCCGATCCTCGGCTTCACGCCGCGCGACGCACAGCAGATCCTGGCGATGGAGTTCCTCCTCGACCCCGAGGTCCAGCTCGTCGTCCTCGACGGACCGGCCGGCTCGGGCAAGACCCGGATGATGGTCGCCACCGGGCTTTATATGCTCATCGGCCAGCCGACCACATGGCGGGTCGCGCCGACCTCGCAGCCCCTGACCCCCGAGTACGGCTACGACCACGGCATGCTGCTGCTGCGGCCCGAGCACGCCTCGAGCCAGTACGAGCTCGGCTACCTGCCGGGCGACTACGAGAGCAAGCTCAGCCCGTGGCTCGAGCCGTTCTTCCAGGCGGTGCGGTCGCTGTCGCTGGCCAACGAGCACGACTTCCTCGACGAGCTCCAGTCGACCGACCGGCTGACCATGGTTTCGACGTCGATGCTGCGCGGCCTCGACATCGAGCGCTCGATCGTCCTGGTCGACGAGCTGCAGAACGGCGACCGCCACCTCGCCAAGACCCTGATGTCGCGCTTCTGCGCCTCGTCGAAGGTCGCGCTGGCCGGCTGTCTCGACCCGGTCCAGATCGACAACCCCTACGTCGACTGGCGGTCCAACGCGCTGACCCGGATCAAGGAGACCTACAAGGGCTTCGGCCCGGAGGTCGCCCAGGTCCGCCTCGTCCACAACTACCGCGGCCCGATCTCCACGAGAGCCGACAAGCTGTAGTCGAGAGACGAGAGTCGACAGTCCACAGCCAACAGTCCACAGTCGACAGTCGAGAATCGACAGGCTTCGGGGGTTCGCCCGATCGAAATGGGTTGCGATGTGCTGTCGACTGTTGACTGTCAACTGTCGACTATCCCAGTGACAATCTCGGGCGGGTCGAGGATGGTCTTCTTGACCGAGCAGGCGTTGGCGGCGCGGACCAGCGCCTTGCGGTACTTGGCGGGAAACTCCGGCGGCACCTGGATGCCGATGCTGACCCGCTCGAGCCGGTTGCCGCCGTCGCGCGTCCAGCTCTCGGTCAATCGGATGCCGTCGGTCGGGATCCCGCGGCTGTCACAGAACTTCAGCACGTAGTAGCCGGCGCAGGTGGCGAGCGAGGCGAGGAAGTAGTCAAAGGGTTCGGGGGCGGTGGCGTCGCCGCCCGAGTCGAGGCACTGGTCGGTCCGGATCTCGAAGCCGTTGAAGTGGGCGGTCACCTTCCTGCCGCCCGGGAATGTCACGGTCATCTCTGAGTCCATGCAACCTCCATCACGCCACTCTAACGCGTTGTCGGCTCTGTTCTTTCCCTCTCCCTCTCTCTCCGACGCTCTGCCCACGACCACCGCCGTCGCCGAGAGGGGGAGGGAAAAAGAGGGTGCAGAACGTCCCCGGCGGTCACCGCCGCCTGAACACGGCGAGCTCCTCGAGATTGCCCTTCTGGCCGCGGATCGGCGACGGGACGACCCCGATCAGCGCGAAGCCGAGGCCGACGAGGGCGGCGACCGTGTCGTCGACGACCCGGCGTCGGACCGCCTCGTCGCGGACGATCCCGCCCTTGCCGACCTGGTCGCGGCCGGCCTCGAACTGGGGCTTGACGAGACACACGAGGTGGGCACCCGGGAGGAGGTGGGGCACGAGGGCCGGGACCACCAGCCGTAGCGAGATGAAGCTGACGTCGACGGTGGCCAGCGCGACCGGAAAGGGCAGGTCGTCGGTGCCGAGGCGGCGCGCGTTGACCCCCTCGAGGACCGTGACCCGCGGGTCGGTCCGCAGCCGCCAGTCGAGCTGGCCACGGCCCACGTCGAGGGCGATCACGCGGCGCGCGCCGCGGGTCAGCAGCAGATCGGTGAAGCCGCCGGTCGAGGCGCCGACGTCGAGGCAGTCGAGCCCGGCCGGGTCGATCGAGAAGGCGTCGAGGGCCGCCGCGAGCTTGAGGGCGCCGCGCGACGCGAAGGGGTGGTCGGGCTCGGCGAGCTCGATCAGCGAGGACCCGGCGACCGGCGCACCGGCCTTGGCGGCCGGTCGCCCGTCCACCATGACCTTGCCGGCGAGGATCAGCGCCTGGGCGCGGGCCCGCGACGGTGCGAGCCCCCGCTCGACGAGCTCGCTGTCGAGACGGCGCCGCTCAGCCATCCGCGGCGACCGCCGGGCCTTCCTCGCGACCGGACCACCGTTGTCGAGGCGGAGTCGGAGTCACGCCCCGAGTGTAGCCCGGCCGCCTCCCGGCGACCGTCCGGCCGCGAGGCTCAGCTGGTTCGCCGGGCGACGAACCTCGCCACCGCCGCGAGCTCGCCGCCCGCTCCCTCGATCCGGGCGGCGGAGGCTACGAGCCGGCCCTCGAGCTCGGCGAGCCGGGCCCGCGCCCGGTCGAGACCATAGAGCGTGACATAGGTGAGCTTGCCGGCGTCGGCGTCCTTTCCCGGCGACTTGCCGAGCTCGGAGGCCGAAGCGGTCGCGTCGAGGATGTCGTCGGCGATCTGGAAGGCGAGCCCGAGATCGGCGCCGAAGGCGGCGAGCTCGGCTCGCCGGTCGCCGGCCGTCCCGGCGAGCACCGCGCCGAGCTCGACCGACGCGCCGAGCAGCCGACCCGTCTTGGCGCGGTGGATCCGCTCGAGCCGGGTGTGCGGATCGGAGGCGGCCCCCGCGACCTGCCCGGTCGCCTCGAGGTCCTCCATCTGGCCGCCGACCATGCCCCGCGCCGACACCGCGTCGGCCACCAGCTCGACCGCCGCCGCCCGCCGTCCCGCCCATTCCTCGCCCTCGGGGTACCGGGCGAGCAGCAGCAGGCCCTCGGCGAGGAGGGCGTCTCCGGCGAGAATCGCCGTCGCCTCGTCGAAGGCGACGTGGACGGTCGGCCGGCCGCGCCGGAGCACGTCGTCGTCGAAGGCCGGCAGGTCGTCGTGGATCAGCGAGTAGGTGTGGATCAGCTCGAGCCCGCACGCCGCCTCGGTCACCCGGTCGGCGTCGCCGCCGGCCGCCCGACAGGCGATCCGGGCGAGCACCGGCCGGAGACGTTTGCCGCCGGCGAAGACCGCGTGCGCCATCGCCCGGTGGAGCCGCTCCGGCCAGGCGTCGGTCGGCAGCAGCCGCGCGAGCGTGCGCTCGACGACCTCTCGCTCGCGGGCCAGCAGGCGGTCGGTCACCGTTCGGGCTCGTCCTCGGTCCCGTCGTCGGTGGCGAGCGGGGCGGTCCGGGCGACGTCGTCGTCCTCGGTGGCGAGCAGCTGCTGGACCCGCTGCTCGACCTCCTCGAGCCGGGCGCGGCAGCTCCTGGCGAGCTTCATCCCATCCTCGAACAGGTCGAGGGCCTCCTCGAGCCCGACGGTCTCGTCCTCGAGGCTGGCGACGATTTCCTCGAGACGCTCGAGCTGGTCCTCGAAGCGCTCGCCGCCGGTTTCGTTCTCACTCGGTGCCATGGCTCTCTCCAGGGGTGCTCTCGGCCTCGCCGAAGAGCGTGGGTTGGCGATCGTTTGGCGTCGCTGTAGCGCGGCGCTTGGTCGGGCGGTCGGCGACCAGCGAGCGCAGCTCGCCGCGGGCGAGCCGGGTGAGGAGGACCTGTCCGGCCCGGGTCTCCTCGGGGTCGCGCAGCGGCTTCGTCGAGCCCTCGAGGGTGGTGATCGAGTAGCCGCGCTCGAGGACCCGTCTCGGGCTCAGGTTGTCGAGGCTGCGCTGCTTGGCCGCGAGCTCGGTCGCGGCCCTCCCGAGACGGCCGCGGATGAGCTGCGCCATCTGCTGCCGACGGCTGGCCAGCAGCCGCCGATGGCCGCCGGCGGCGACCCGGGCGGGCAGCCGGCCGAGCACCGCCTCGGCCCGACCGAGACGCGAGCGGACCCGGTCGGCGAGGGTGCGGAGCGCCGGTCCGAGACGTTCCGCGCGCTCGACGCGGCGTCGCAGCTGCTGCACCCGCTGGGGCACCCGGGCGAGACCGCGCGAGCCCTCGAGCCCGTCGAGCCGGGCCCGCGCCAGGGCGAGGACCCGCCGCAGATCGCGGGCCAGACCGACGCGTGCCGCGTCGAGCCGTCGGATCTGCTGCTCGACCCGGCTGGCGACGAGCTCTGCCGCCTGGGTCGGCGTTGTCGCGCGGAGGTCGGCGACGAAGTCGGCGATCGTGAAGTCGACCTCATGACCGACCCCCGAGATCACCGGCACGGCGCAGCCGGCGATCGCCCGCGCCACCGGCTCGGTGTTGAAGGCCCACAGGTCCTCGAGGCTGCCGCCGCCGCGACCGACGATGACCACGTTGACCAGACCGCTCGCCCCGAGCCGGGTGAGCGCCTCGGCGATCGAGGCCGCCGCGCCGTCGCCCTGCACCGCGGTCGGCGCGAGCACGACCTCGAGGTTGGGCACCCGGCGCAGCACGTTGAGCATGTCCTGGAGCGCGGCCCCGGTCGGCGAGGTCACGATCCCGACCCGGTTGGGCAGCGCCGGCAGCGGCCGTTTGCGATCGGCGGCGAAGAGGCCCTCGCCGTCGAGCCTCGCCTTGAGCTGCTCGAAGGCGAGCTGGAGGGCGCCGATGCCCTGCGGCTCGAGCTCGTCGACCACGAGCTGGAAGCGGCCGCGCTGGCGGTAGACGGTCAGCGACCCGAGGGCCCGGACCGCGAGCCCGTCCTCGACGTCGTAGCGCAGGCGCCCGGCGCGCGACGCCCACATCACGCAGTCGAGCTGCGCCTGCTCGTCCTTCAGGGTGAAGTAGAGATGGCCCCGCCCCGAGGTGCTGGCGTTGGTCACCTCGCCCTCGACAACGACCCCCGAGAAGCCCTGCTCGAGCAGCGAGTTGACCTCGGCGATCAGCGCGGACGGGCTGAACACCCGCTCGCTCACACCGTCACCTCGGCGGCCGCCGGGCCGGGTCCTCTCGGCGGTCGGGGCCGACCGTTCATCGACGAGTCCGGCGCCGGCTCAGCCCTCGATCTCGGCACGGCTCAAGGCCTCGTCGACCAGCATCACCGGGATGCCGGAGACCACCGGGTAGACCCTCCCGGCGGGCGAGGCGAGGCCGATCTCGACCACCGGCACCTCGTCCTTGAACTGCTCGCGGTAGCGGTCGACCAGCCGGGCGCGGACCGCCGGCGGCAGCTCGACGACCTCGAGCGGCGTCTTGTCCACCGGACAGACGAGAATCTCGAGCAGCTTCGGGTCGATCGCCATGGAACCTCCCGGTCTCGGCCACAGTCTACACCGCACGGCCGGCGGCCGGGCGGCCGGCCGATGTCACGACCCACCGCGTACGCTACACTCGACCAGACCGGGAACGGGAGGGCGCGGCATGGCCAGGGTGGTTCTCCAGGTGACCGGATTGGCGTGCGGTCGGCAAGGCTCTCGTCCCGGCTGGCGCCGTGTCGTAGCCGCCGCCGCGATCGCCGGCGCCCTGACCGCTCCCCTCGCCGCCCAGCCCTCCGACCAGAGCGAGGCCGAGGCGCGTCTCACCCGGCTCGAGCGGCTGACCCCCGAGGACGGGCCCGCCGCCTACCTCGAGCTCGGGCGGCTCGTTCTCGCCGATCTCGAGGGCGCCGATCGTCCCCGGGCCGAGGCCGAGGTGAGGCTCGGCGTCGGTCGTGCACTGCGGCTCGAGGAGCGCTTCAACGAGGCGACGGTCGAGCTCCGCCGATCCGTCGAGCTGGCACGCCGGCTCGGCCTCGCCGGGCTCGAGGCCTCGGCGCTCGTCGACCTCGCCCGCTCCCACTTCTTCCTCGGCGAGTACGACGACGCCGCCGCTGCGTGCCGGAGCGCGCTCGCCCTGCCCGAGATCGCCGCCGACCCCGACCGCGCATGGGTCTACCACAACATCCTGGCCACGATCGAGCTCCAGCAGGGGCGGTTCGAGGCCGCGCTCGAGACGAGCTCACGCGCCTTGGTAGAGCGCGAGGCGGCCGGCGACCGACGGGCCGTCGCGATCCTGCTCAACAACATCGGCATCGCCCACATGTACCTCGGCGACCACGACGCCGCCCTCGAGTTCTTCCACCGGGCGCGGGTCATCAAGTCGGAGCTCGGCGAGACCGACGGCGTCGCCGACATGCTCGCCAACATCGCCGACATCAAGCACCTGCAGGGCTCCTCCGACGAGGCGATCGAGCTCCACACCCAGGCGCTCGAGCTCCGCCAGGCCGAGGGAGGCGAGGCCCGCGTCGCGCTGTCGCATCGCAGCCTCGCCGCCGCCCTCCACGGCGCGGGTCGCGACCGCGAGGCCCTCGGCCACGTCGACCGGGCCCTCGAGATCCACCGCCGCCTCGACCTCGAGCCCGAGGTCGTCAGCTGCCTCGCGATCAGGGCCGAGGTGCTGGCGGCGCTCGGTCGCACCGACGAGGCGGTGACGGCGGCGCAGGAGGCCGTCGACCTCGCGGGCACGCTGGGGATGAAAGGGCGTGAGATCGTCGCGCTCGACGCCTTGGTCGAGGCACAGGTCGCACGCGGCGACGCCGCGTCCGCCTTCGAGGCGCAGGGCCGGGCCCGCGACCTCGAGAACGAGCTCCTGTCATCGGACATCCGCCGCGAGTTCGCCGAGTTCCAAGCGGCCTTCGAGGCGCGCGAGATGGAGCGCGAGATCGAGCTGCTCCGCAAGGACAACCTGATCAAGGACCTCGAGATCCGGCACCACCGGCTGTGGCGCAGCTCGCTGCTCGTCGGCCTCGGCCTGGTCCTCGCGATCGCCGTGATCGGGTGGAGCCGCTTCGTCCTCAAGCAGCGCGAGAACCGCGAGCGGCGCCGCGCCGACGAGGCCTACCGGTCGAGCATGGAGCGCTACCGGCTGCTCTTCGAGCGCAGCCCGGCGGGGATCTTCCAGTGCGATCTCGGGGGACGAATCGTCCGGACCAACCAGGCCCTCGCAGCAGTGCTCGGCTGGCGCGGCGCCGACGAGCTGGTCGGCAGGTCGATCGCCGAGCTGACCGTCCGGTCCGACGAGGCCGTCGCCCTCCTCGCCGAGCTCGGCGATCGGCCGGAGGTCCGCAACCGGGAGCTCAAGATGCAGACGCGGAGCGGAGAGGCCGTGTCGGTCCTGATCAACGCGGGCCGGGTCGGCGACACCGAGGGCGCCGGCGAGCTCGTCGAGGGGATCGCGATCGACATCACCGACCGCAAGCGCGCCGAGGACGACCGTCGGCGGCTCGAGCTCGAGCTCCAGCAGCACCAGAAGCTCGAGAGCCTCGGCGTGCTCGCCGGCGGCATCGCCCACGACTTCAACAACATGCTGATGGCGATGCTGAGCAACATCAGCCTCGCCAAGCGCTCGGTCGCCAACCCCGAGGAGCGCCTGCGCCGCCTCACCGAGGCCGAGGAGGTGTGCCTGCGGGCGACCTCGTTGACCCAGCAGCTGCTGACGTTCTCCAAGGGCGGACGGCCGATCCGTCGGATCGCGTCGGTTCGGGCGCTGGTCGAGGAGGCGGCGACCTTCTCGACCCGGGGCGGCAACTGCGCCCTCGACCTCAGGTCGAGCCCGGAGCTCTGGCCGGCCGAGGTCGACGAGGGTCAGGTCGTCCAGGTGGTTCAGAACCTGGTGCTCAACGCGGTCCAGGCGATGCCCCTCGGCGGAACCGTCACCGTGACCACCGACAACTCCCACCTCACCACCGGCGACGTACCGGCCCTCGAGGCCGGACGGTACATCCGGATCGAGGTCGCCGACACCGGCCCGGGGATCCCCGAGTCGCGGCTGGAGAAGATCTTCGACCCGTTCTACACCACCAAGAAGGGGGGCAGCGGTCTCGGTCTCGCGACCGCCTTCTCGATCGTCCGCAGCCATGGCGGAGCGATCGTCGTCCGCTCGGACCCCGACGAGGGCTCGAGGTTCACCGTCTACCTCCCGGCGACCGACCGGGAGGGGGGCGCGCCCGAGCCGAGATCGGACGAGGTGCTGCAGGGCAGCGGCCGGCTGCTCATCATGGACGACGACGAGTCGGTCCGCTCGGCCGCGGCCGAGCTCCTCGAGACCATCGGCTACTCGGTCGACACCGCCGCCGACGGCGCCGAGGCGATCGAGCTCTACACCACGGCGATGAGCGAGGGTCGATCCTACGACGCGGTCGTCCTCGACCTGACGGTGCCGGAGGGGGTGGGCGGCCGCGAGACGATCTCCCGTCTGCTCGCCGTCGACCCCGACGTCAGGGCCATCGTCTCGAGCGGCTACTCGACCGACCCGGTGATGGCCAACTACCGCGAGCACGGCTTCGCCGGCGTCGCCGTCAAGCCGTACCGGCTCGCCGAGCTCGCCCGGACCCTGCGCGCCGCGATGGACCTGCGGGACCACGGTTGACGCCGGCCGGATCACCTCCGCGGCCCGGCTTTATCATGCCGACCGCGTGCTATACTCCGCCGGTCAACGCCCGTGATGAGAATCGCGGAGCACATCACACCGTAGGGGGGCAGGTGGCACGTTCCGGATTCGGCCGACGGGCTGGCCGGGCACGGGGGACATGAGCAGCCTTCCACGGATCCTACTCGTCGACGACCGCGAGAGCGACCGCGAGCTCGCGGCCCTCGTTCTCGCGTCCGAGTTCGAACGGGTCGACATCGAGCCGGTAGGGACCGCCACCGAGTTCTCCGCCGCAATCGCCGCCGGACAGTTCGGTCTGCTGATCACCGAGGCCGACCTCGAATGGAGCGACGGGCTGCATGTGGTCGAGCTCGTCCGGGACCTGCGGCCCGACTGCCCGATCATCCTGTTCACCGCCGCAGCCGGCGCCGAGCTCTGGAACGAGGCCCTCAAGCTCCAGGTCGACGGCTATGTTCCCAAGTCGAGCGAGGGCTTCGTCGAGCTGCCGACCGTGGTCCGCGCCGCGCTGTTCCGGGCCCGGCGCCGGGCCCTCGCGACGGCCAAGGACGCTCCCTACCGGCGGCTCATCGAGGGCCTGCCGGTCGGCGTCGTGGTCTCGACCGCGTCGGGCGAGATCCTCGAGGCGAACCCCGCCTTCGCCGCGATGCTCGGGCTCGGCAGCCCCGAGGACCTGACCCGGAGATCGTTCACCGAGTTCTTCGCCCAGCCGGCGGTGGCCTCGAGCTGGCGGTCCCAGATCGAGGCCTCGCGGACCGCCGGAAACCTCGACGCACAGCTCTGGCGCGCCGACCGGAGCCGGATCTGGGTCCGGATCTCGTCGTGGGTGGTCGGCGACGGCCGGGCCGGCGCCCAGCAGATCCAGAGCATCGTCGAGGAGACCGAGGAGTTCCACGCCGCGCAGAGCGAGCTCGCCCGGCGGTCTCAGGCGCTGGCCCGGTCGAACGCCGAGCTCGAGCAGTTCGCCTATGTCGTGTCGCACGACCTCCAGCAGCCGCTCGGCATGATTTCGAGCTACCTCGAGCTGCTCGAGCGCGAGCTCGGCGACGAGGTCGCGGGCGACGCGCGCGACTACCTCGACCGGGCGGTCCGCGGCGCCGAGCGGATGCAGGGGATGGTCGACGCGGTGCTCGGCTATGCCCGGGTCGACACCCGTGGCCGCGACTTCGCTCCGGTTGACGTCGGCGAGGTCCTCGGCGAGGTCCGCGACGAGCTCGCCGAGAGCATCGAGGCGGCCGGCGCGACGATCACCCACGACGCCCTGCCGACGGTCGTCGCCGACGGCGCCCAGCTCGGCCAGCTGCTGCGCAACCTGGTGGCCAACGCGATCAAGTTCGTCGGCGACCGTCCGCCGCGGGTCCACATCGGCGCGATCGACGACGACGACCGGTGGACGCTGTCGGTCCGGGACAACGGGATCGGCATCGATCCGGCATCGACCGAACGGATCTTCGTCATGTTCCAGCGGCTCCACGCCCAGGACGAGTACCCCGGCACCGGGATCGGTCTCGCGATCTGCAAGCGGATCGTCGAGCGGCACGGCGGCCGGATCTGGGTCGAGAGCCAACCGCACCGCGGCTCGACGTTTTTCTTCACGCTGCCGAAGCGAACCGGAGGGGATGATGAGGCGAGCGGCTGAACGAGGTCGATCGGGATCGTGGAGCGTCCCCCACGGCACCGTGCCGGGAGGACCCGCGACCGGAGCGGCGCGATGAGCCACCGTCCCCGCATCCGGGTTCTGCTCGTCGAGGACAGCCCGGACGACGCCGAGCTCATCCAGCTGCTGCTCGACAAGTCGGTCGACGGCCGCTTCGTCGTCGCTCACGAGAACCGCCTCGCCAAGGGGATCGCACGCCTCACCCACGATCGGTTCGACGTCGTGCTGCTCGACTTCTCGCTGCCCGACAGCTTCGGCCTCGACACCTTTCTCAGCGTCCAGCAGGCGGCGCCGAGGGTCCCGATCATCGTCCTCACCAGCCTCGACGACGACGAGCTCGCCGCCACCGCCGTCCGCGAGGGCGCCCAGGACTATCTCGTCAAGCGCGAGACCGACACCCGGCTGCTCGTCCGGTCGATCCGCTACGCGATCGCCCGTCAGGCCGCCGACGACGCCCTGCGATCCAGCGAGGAGCGGTTCGCCCTCGCCGTCGAGGGCGCCAACGACGGCCTCTTCGACTGGGACCTGCGCGCCGACACCATCTACTTCTCTCCCCGTTGGAAGAGGATGCTCGGGTGCGCCGAGCACGAGATCGGACCGAGCCCGCGCGAGTGGTTCGACCGCATCCACCCCGACGACGAGCCGACCTTCCGGCGCAAGCTGTGCGCCCACCTCGACGGTGACAGCGAGCACTTCCGTCTCGAGCACCGGATCCGGGCCGCCGACGGCAGCTGGTTGTGGGTGCTGACCCGCGGCCTCGCGGTGCGCGGGCCCGACGGCAAGCCGTCCCGGATGGCCGGGTCGCAGTCCGACGTCACTGCACGGAAGAGGGCCGAGGAGAAGCTCCAGCACGACGCCCTCCACGACGACCTCACCGGGCTGGCCAACCGGGTGCTGTTCATGGATCGACTCGCCTGCGCCCTGGCCGAGGTCGAGCGCTCGCCCGCGAGCCACTTCGCGGTCCTCTTCTTCGACCTCGACCGGTTCAAAAACGTCAACGACAGCCTCGGCCACCCGCTCGGCGACAAGCTGCTGCGCGGTATCGCCCGGCGCCTCGAGCACTACCTGCGACCCGGCGACACCCTGTCGCGGATCGGTGGCGACGAGTTCGCGATCCTGCTCAACCGGGTCAGCGAGGTTCCCGGCGCGATCCACGTCGCCGAGCGGATCCAGGAGCTGCTCGGGATGACCTTCTCGATCGACGGCAACGAGGTCTTCGTCACCGCGTCGATCGGGATCGCCCACAGCGCGACCGGCTACCGCAGCCCGGACGAGATCATGCGCGACGCCGACATCGCGATGTACCGCGCCAAGGCCGCGGGCAAGGCGCGGTACGAGGTCTTCGACCGGGACATGCACCAGAGCGCCGTGGCGTTGCTCAAGCTCGAGACCGAGCTCCGGCTCGGGGTCCAGAACAACGACTTCGCGATGCACTACCAGCCGATCGTCGACCTCGCGAGCGGTCGGATCGTTGGGTTCGAGGGTCTGGTGCGCTGGCTCCACCCCGAGCGCGGCATCGTCTCGCCCAACTCCTTCATCGCGATCGCCGAGGAGACCGGGCTGATCGTCCCCCTCGGCTGGTGGGTGCTCGAGGAGAGCTGCCGCCAGACCCGCCGCTGGCAGGACCTCTACCCGAGCGACCCGCCGCTGTTCATCAGCGTCAACGTCTCCGGCAAGCTGTTCGTGAAGCGGGGCATCGTCGATCGGCTGGCGGGGGTGCTCGAGGACGCCGGGCTGGCCCCCTCGAGCCTCCGCCTCGAGGTCACCGAGAACGTCGTCCTCGAGCATGTCGACGTCGCGCTCGAGAACCTCCGCCAGCTCCGCGGCCTGGGCATCCAGCTGTCGATCGACGACTTCGGCACCGGTTACTCGTCGCTCAGCTATCTCCAGCGCTTCCACTACGACCAGCTCAAGATCGACCGTTCGTTCGTCAGCCGGCTCGGTCAGGGCACCGACTCGCGGGCCATCGTCGAGACGATTCTCGGCCTCGCCAGCAACCTCGGCATCGGCGTCGTCGCCGAGGGGGTCGAGACCGCCGAGCAGGCCGAGCGGCTGCGCCAGATGGCCTGCCCGCACGGTCAGGGCTACTGGTTCTCCCGACCGGTGGCGGCCGAGGCGGCGGGCAACCTCCTCGCCGCCGGACCCGGCTGGTTCAGCGGCGCCGGCGACCTCCCGGCCTGAGCGCGGCAACCGAGGTTGTCGGGGAGGGGTCTGGTGTGGGACACTCGCTCACCAGCCAGCGTGGGCTCGCCAACCGTCGCCCGAGGACGCTCGAACCGGTGAAGCGGGAGGTTTCCGTCATGGTCGCACGAATCGAAACCGTCATCGGCGCCGCCGCGGCGCTCCTGATCGCTCCTCTGGCGTTCGCCGCCCAGGGCGCCGAGCTCGCCGGGTCGACGATTGCCGAGCTCGAGGCGGCGGGTCTCGAACGGCCCACGGACGTCGTCTCGGCGCCTGCGCCGGCGCCCCCGGCCAAGGGACGGGCGCTGGTCGCGGCGACCCTGGTCGTCCAGGAGGGCGACACCCCCGGCGGCGCGCCGGGCGCGGTGACCAGCCTCAACTCGCCCTTCACCGACGGCACCGGCGCGGTCGGCTTCACCGGCTCGGCCGGCGAGAACTTCGTCTGGTACGACAGCGGGATCGTCTGGTTGAGCAGCAACGGTCTGCCGAGCGTGCTGACCGGCGCCGAGAGCACGATGGGCGTCAGCAGCAGCGGCGGCTTCATCTACAGCCCGTCGGTCGACGGCAACGACAGCGTGTGGACCCACAACGGCCTCCTGCTGACCGAGGGCAGTGCGGCGCCCGGCTTCCCGCCTCCGACCACCAACATCTTCAACAGCCGGCCGCACATGCTGCCCGGCGGCGCCTCGTACTGGGTGGCCGGGGTGAGCTACAGCGGCGGCACCTCGACCGAGGGCCGGGTGCTCTACGCCGCGAGCGACTCGACCCCCGCCACCATCGCCCCGGTGCTCGCCTCGGGGGACATGGTGGGCGGCTTCCCGATCGCCTCAGGCTCGAGCGGGATCGACTTCGACTACCAGATCTCGGACGACGGCGCGCACCACATCCACACCCTGATCCTGGCCACCGGCTCGACCACCAACGACGAGGTCGTCTATCTGGACGGCGCGGTCGTCGCGCGCGAGTCGCTGCCGACCGGAGGCGGCGACAACTGGGACGCCTTCGACCACGTCAGCGTCAACAACGCCGGCGCCTACGTGTTCTCGGGCGACACCGACGGCTCGACCGCCACCGACGAGTACATCGCCGCCAACGGGACGATCGCGATCCGCGAGGGCGACGTGATCGACGGCATTCCCCTGACCTCGTCGGCGACGGTCAACGCCCTGAGCCTCAACAACCTCGGTCAGGCCGCCTTCATCTGGAGCTACTCCGGCGGCGAGACGTTGTTCTTCGCCTGCGACGCGCTCCAGCTCGCCTCCACCGCGGTCGCCGTGCTGTCGGTCGGCGACGATCTCGACCTCGACGGCGGCGGCGGCGACGCCGCGGTCACCGACTTCAACGCCTCGGGCACCATCGGGCCCGGGCTCTGGCTCGCCGAGGACGGACGGGTCTTTGTCGAGCTCGACATCGACTACGGCGCCGGCGATCTCGAGGCGATCGTCGGGCTCGACCTGCCGGCCTGCGGCGCCGATCTGGTGATCAACGAGATCGACTACGACCAGGTCGGAACCGACGGCGAGGAGTTCATCGAGATCCACAACCCGACCGGCGGCACGATCGACATCGACGACTACTCGCTCGAGCTGGTCAACGGCACCGGGGGCGGCGCCGCGATCTACCAGACCGTCGATCTGCCCAGCTTCGCCCTCGCTGCGGGCGGCTACTATGTGGTGTGCGGCAACGCCGCCCTGGTGCCCAACTGCGACCTCGACATCGACCCCGACACCGATTTGATCCAGAACGGGGCGCCCGACGCGGTCGGCCTGCGCGGCGCGCTCGGGTCGCTGGTCGACGCGGTCAGCTACGAGGGAGACAGCGGGGCGCCCTACACCGAGGGCTCGGGGGCCGGGCTCGAGGACGACCCGGCGATCGACTACTACAGCATCTCGCGCTACCCGGACGGCGTCGACACCGACCGGAACAACCTCGATCTGTCGGGACGCTGCAACTCGCCCGGCCTCCCCAACTTCGACACCACCAGCAACTGCACGATGGTGCCGGTCGAGCTGATGCGCTTCACGGTCGAGTGAGATGACCCTGGTCAGGCGTCCCGGGAGCGGGTGGCGTGTCCTGGTGATCTGGGTCGGTCTGGCAACCGCCGCGGCCGCCCGGGCCGATGACGCGGTCTCGGCCGATCTCGAGCTGCTGACGACCTGGATGACCGGAACGTTCTCGAGCGCGGCCCAGGCTGCCGAGAGCCCGGACTATCTCGCCGTCAGCCTCCACATGGCGCCGATCTGGCCGGCGCGGACCGACGGGCGATGGCTGTACGTCGAGCAGGCGGTCGCCGACTACCCCGACCAGCCCTACCGCCAGCGGGTGTACCAGCTCGTCGAGCTCGTCCCGGGCCTGCTCGAGAGCCGGGTCTTCACCCTGCCCGACCCACCGGCGGTGGTCGGCGCCTGGCTGGTCGACGAGCCGCTCGCCGATCTCGACCCGTCCGACCTCGAGGAGCGGCAGGGGTGCTCGATCCTGCTGCGGCGGCGCGGCGACGCGTTCATCGGCTCGACCCTCGCCTCGCTGTGCCCGAGCGAGCTGCAGGGCGCCAGCTGGGCGAGCTCCGAGGTCGTCATCACCGCCGACGGCATGGTCAGCTGGGACCGCGGCTTCGCCGCCGACGGTGGCCAGGTCTGGGGGGCACAGGGGGGAGGCTACGTGTTCGACCGGATCATCCCCGATCCCGAGCCGGTCGCCGATCCCCCTGGCGCGGTCGAGTGATCCGGGTCCGCTCGCTCCACGTCTACCCGGTCAAGTCCTGCCGGGGGATCGACCTCGAGCGGGCCGAGGTCGTCGCCACCGGCTTCGAGCACGACCGGCGGTGGATGGTCGTCGGGTCCGACGGCGTGTTCCTGAGCCAGCGCGACCACCCCGCCCTCGCCCGGGTGGCGACGAGGATCGAGCCCGGCCGGCTGGTGCTCGAGACCGAAGGCCGGCCACCCCTCGAGGTGCCGCTCGAGCCGCCAGAGTTCCCGCCGCGAACGGTCCGGGTGTGGAACGACGCCTGCTCGGCGGTGAGCGAGGGCCCCGCCGCCGCCGAGTGGTTCGGCTCGCTCCTCGGTCGGCCGTGCGAGCTCGTCCGCCAGCCCGAGGACGACGACCGGCGGGTCGACCCGGGGTACTCCCCGGAGCCCGCCCGGGTCGGCTTTGCCGACGGCTTCCCGTTCCTGCTCTTCTCCCAGGGCTCGCTCGACGAGCTCCACCGGCGCCTCGGCGCGCCGGTTCCCGCCGATCGCTTCCGGGCCAACATCGTCGTCGAGGGCTGCGCACCCCACGCCGAGGACGGGTGGGGTGAGCTCTCGATCGGCGGTCTCCGCTTCGCCGCGGTCAAGCCGTGCGCCCGGTGCGTCGTCGTCACCACCGACCAGCGCACCGGGGCTCGATCGGCCGAGCCCCTCGCGACCCTGGCCTCCTACCGCTCGGCCGGCGGCAAGGTGCTGTTCGGCCAGAACCTGGTCCACCTCGACCGAGGGGTTGTCCGGGTCGGCGATCCGGTCGAGCCGGCGGTCGACGGCTGAGACCGGGGGCGGTCTCGTCGGTTTTTGAGATTAGGTATTAATGAGATGAGTTTGTTATGATACCGTCGTCATGGAAACGGCCATGTCCCCGTCCCTGCGTCGGATCAGCTTCGCCGGCTGGGTCGGCCTCGTGGTCAACCTCGGCCTCACCGCCGTCAAGCTCGCGGCGGGGATCGCGGGCCACAGCCAGGCGGTCATCGCCGACGCCGTCCACAGCCTGACCGACATCGTCACCGACATCGCGCTGATCTTCGGCGTCCGCTACTGGTCGGCGCCGGCCGACGAGAGCCACCCGCACGGCCACGGCAAGTTCGAGACCCTGGTCACCGCCTTCATCGGCATCATGGTCGCGGCCGCGGCGGTGAGCATCGGCTGGGACGCCGTCGCCTCGTTCGGACGACCCGCCGCACCGCCCTCGGTGATCGCCCTGATCGCGGCGCTGCTCTCGATCGTGGTCAAGGAGGCGCTCTACCAGTGGACCAGGGCGGTCGCCCGCGAGACCCGGTCGACCGCCCTGCTCGCCAACGCCTGGCACCACCGCTCCGACGCCCTGTCGTCGGTTCCGGTCGCCGCCGCCGTCGCGGTCGCCATCCTCGACCACCGGCTGATGGTCGTCGACCGGATCGCCGCGGTGGTGGTCGCGCTGTTCGTCCTCCACGCGGCCTTCCGGATCATCCGGCCGACCATCGACCAGCTGGTCGACGCCGGCGCCCCCCGCGCCCACCGCCGGGAGCTCGAGCGGCTCGCCCTCGCGGTCGACGGCGTCGAGTCGGCGCACGCCCTGCGCACCCGCTATGTCGGCTCGGAGATCGCGGTCGACCTCCACGTCGAGGTCGACCCCGAGCTGAGCGTCGCCGACGGCTTCGAGATCGCGCGCCGGGTCAAGCGCGAGCTCACCGAGCGCGGCCCCAACGTCGCCGACGTCATGGTCCAGGTCGAGCCGCGGAAGCCCGACCGCGACGGCGCCTGAGCCGCCCGGTCCGGCCCACCGGGCCTCTCACAGCAGCAGCCGGTAGATCAGGGCGATGTCGCGTCCCGGCAGGGGCGCCGCGAACTTCAGGAAGGACACGTGGTTGTAGGCCGCCTCGTCGGTGAGGTTGCGGCCGCGCAGGATGAGCTCGTGCACCGTCCGACCGGCAAAGAGCCGGTAGCCGACGCTCGCGTTGAGCATCTCGTAGCCGGGGGTCGGGGTCTCGTGCTCGGCGACCCGGTCCTGCTCGTCAACCCACCAGCCCTCGATCCGCGCGTCGATCCTCTGGCCCAGGTAGATCAGGGCGAGGCGACCCCGGCGCGGGGGAATCCGCGGCAGCGGGTCGCCCGACTCCCGGAACTCGGCCTCGACCTGGTCGTAGGAGAAGCCGAGGTGGAGGTGGTCGTCGCCGCGGTGGAGGATCTCGTAGTGGCCGTGCAGCTCGAAGCCGGTGAACTCGGCGTCGGCCTGGGAGAACTGCAGGACCTCGAGCTCGTCGATCTCCTCGCCGGTCTCCGCGAGATAGATGAAGTCGTCGTAGCGCGTCGCGAAGACCGACAGCGTCGCCTCGAAGCGCTCGTACTCCGCGCGGAGCGAGAGGTCCAACCCGGCGCCGACCTCCGGATCGAGGGTCGGGTCGCCGATCTCGTAGGCGTTGGTCGCGACGTGCGGACCGTCGGAGTAGAGCTCCTCCGCGGTCGGCGCCCGCTCCGGCCGGTTGAGCGCCGCCGAGAGGCCCCAGTGCTCGAGGAAGTCCCACACCACTCCCACCGAGCCGGTCCAGGTCTGGAAATCGCGATCCGGGAGGTCGGGATCCGATGACCGGGTGTCCTGGTCGTCGACCCGGAAGCCGAGCTGCAGCGCTACCGGCCCGAGCTCGGCCTGCTCGAAGAGGTAGGCGCCGAGCTTGGTCGTCTCGGTCGGCATCACGAAGGCCTCTTCGCCCGCCGCTGAGAAGTCGCGGTTGGTGGCCTGCAGACCGAGAGTGCCGGCAAACCCGAGGAGCTCCTGGTTGACGAGGTCGAGCCGGGCCTCGGTCCACTCGTTGGTGAACCGGGTGCCGAGCTCGTCGCCCTCGATCTCGTCGTGCCGGTAATCGCGCCACCCGGCTGACAGCCGGACCGAGGAGAACCCGCGGAAGGGGTCGTCGAGCTGGCCGTGGAGGTCGACCCGGCGCTGCTCGAGATCGGAATAGACCCCCTCCTCCTCCTCCTCGTGGCCGGGCTCCTCCTTGAGCGGTTCGGGCTCCTCCTCGTGGTGGTGGTGGTGGCCGGGGATGCCGAACTCGGTGTCGTACCCGCCGAAGGCGATGCCGATAAAGCCGCGGTCGGTGACATACGAGCCGCCGATGGTCGCGCCCTGGGCCTCGGCCCAGGAGTTCTCCACGGTTCCGGTCTCGACCTCCTCCTCGTGCTCGTCCTTGAGCGGCTCGGGTTCGTGGTCGTGCTCCTCCACCGGTCGCTCGGCCGGGCTCGTGTAGTCGTCCTGGTCGCGGGCGTAGACATCGAGGTGCCAGGCGAAGTGCCCGGTCCCGCCGTCGAGCTTGACGGCGCCGGCGAGCTTGTCGGCGTTGCTCGCCGCCTCGAGCTCGACCATCCCGGTCAGCGGCGCCGTGGCCGGTCGGTCCGGCACCCGGCCGTCGAGGACGTTGACCACCCCGCCGATCGCGTTGGCCCCCCAGAGCACCGCCGCGGGGCCGCGCACGACCTCGATCTGCTCGGCGGCCAGGGGGTCCATGGAAACGGCGTGGTCGGGACCGATCGACGACACGTCGCCGGTGTCGAGGCCGTTCTCGAGGATCCGGATCCGGTCCTCGCCGAGCCCGCGGATCACCGGCCGGCTCGAGCCCTGGCCGTAGGTCGTCGCGGTGACCCCCGGCTGCTGGGCCAGGGTCTCGCCGAGGCTCGACTGCTTGCGCAGCAGCAGGTCCTCGCCGCCGAGGACGTCGACCGGCTGCGCGACCTCGCCGAGACCGCGGGCCACCCCGGCGGCGGTGACGGTGATCGCCTGGGCGTGGACCAGCTTGTCGAGGGTGATGGTGACGGGCTCGCCGATCCCGACCCCCGCGCTGACCCGCTGCACAGCGCCCCCGGCCCGCGAGCTGGCGACGGCGAGCAGGTAGGCGCCCGGTGCGATCCCGGTGAACTCGAACCGCCCGAGGTCGTCGGTCACGGTCACGCGGCGCAGCTCGGGCAGCGAGACCTCGGCATCGACCACCGGGTCGCCGGCGGTGTCGAGCACGATACCGGTGAGGTCGACGGCTTCCTCGGTGTGGCCAAGGGCCCCGGACAGGAGGATGACGGCGATCGCCAACGCCACCACGCACGGTCTGCTTGTACTCGGCATGAAGGCTCCTCGCGGGTCGCGGCCGAGCCGGGCTCGACCTGGTGGGCATCGGGTCAGGAAACCGACCTGATCACACCACCTGCGGCGGCCCACGAGGGTCGAACGCACTGCTCTCGGAGAGGACGGCATCACCGCCGTCGGCACCACCGGCGACGACCTCGACCCGGGCCGAGTCGAGCGCGGTCGTGGCCGCCGCCGCGACCGCTGCCGGTGCGTGCGACGTGCAGGCGAGGCAAGCGCGGTGGCCATCCTCGGCCGACGGCGTGAGGATCGCGTCGCCCGCCGCCGCCTTCGACCAGCCGTGGTCGTGGGGCAGCACCGCCACCGCGCCCTGGAAGACCAGGATCAGCGCGAGGGCGGAAATCGGAACGCGACCGATTCGCATCCGCGCAGGGTACCACACGGCGCGGGGTCGGCGTTGCCCGGCCCTCGCCCCAGCCCGGTGTAGGATGGAATCGACCCTGAACCCAGGGAGACCCGATGGCTGGACTCAAGCACTTCGCCGGTGTCGCCCGCACGCCGTTCCTGCTGCTGCCCCCGACCCTCGTCGCGAGCGGCGCCGCCGCCGCCGCCTGGGACGGCCACTTCTCTTGGCTCCACACCCTGGCCGCCCTGCTCGGGCTGGTCGCCCTCCACATGGCGGTGAACACCCTCAACGAGTGGTCGGACATGCGCACCGGCATCGACCTCGAGACCGAGAGGACCCCCTTCTCCGGCGGCAGCGGTACCCTGCCCGGAGGCGGGATGTCGAGCCGGACCGCCCTCGTCTTCGGCCTCGCCTGCGCCGCCGTCGGTCTCGCGGTCGGGCTCTGGTTCATGCCGCGGATCGGCGTCGCCCTGGTTCCGCTGATGGTCCTCGGCGGGGTCTGCGTCCTCGCCTACACCGATGTCCTCGCCCGTCTCGGGGTGGGCGAGGTCGCCGCTGGCTTCGGTCTCGGCGCCGGCCCGGTCGTCGGCACCGCGCTGGTCCAGGACGGCAGCTGGAGCCGGGCCGCCGTCGCGGCCGGGGTCCCGGCCTTCTTCATGACCTTCAACCTTCTGTTCCTCAACGAGTTCCCCGACGAGCAGGCAGACCGGCACGGCGGCCGCAGGAATCTGGTCATCCTCCTCGGCCGGCGCCGCGCCGCGCTGGTCTACGCCGCCGCCGCCATCGCGACGCCGCTTTCGATCGCCGCCGCGGTCGTCGCCGGGTGGCTGCCGGCGCCCGCCCTGATCGGGGCGCTGCCCTCGCTCCTGCTGTTCAGGCCGCTCCAGTGGGCGGCCGGCGACACCGAGCAGCCGGTGCCGATCCCGGCCCTGGCCGCCAACGTCGTCTGGAACCTGGCCACCAACGCCCTGCTCGCCGTCGGCCTCGTCATCGCCATTCTGATCCGCTAGCTCCCGCGTCTGTGCCCGCGCCGGTGCCCGCGTCCGCGTCCGGGCCCGATCCCGAGGCAGCGGCCGGATCGACTCCCTACCCTGCGAGCCGGCCCTCGACGTGCGCCACGACCCGCCGCTCGAGCTCGTCGGCGGCGGCGGCGACCGGAGGGCTCAGCCCCTCGCCGAGCTCCCCGGGGGGGTCGATGGCGATGCCCCAGACCTCCCACGGTGGAAAGGGATCGGCGAGCTCGAGCTGCTTGAGGCTCTGCATGACCGAGCCGATGTCGGTCTGGTGGAGGGATGCCGCGAAGGCGCGCTCGGCCGAGGCGAGCACCCGGATCTCGCCGGGCGGCGAGCCGGCGATGGCGTCGAGAAAGACAAAGCTCTCGGCCAGCGGCAGCAGGTCGGCCACCGAGAAGAGGTCCCCGGGAAGGACCTCCACCAGGACGTCCGATCGGCCCTCCCAGCGGCGCCGGAGGCGCTCGGCGACGACCACGCCGACGCCGTCGTCGCCGGCGAGGGTGTTGCCGATGCCGACGATCGCGATCTCCGCCGGCCGGCTCACTTCTCGTAGATCTTGACCTTGTAGCGACAGGTCGGGCCGCGTTCGGCCTCCATCAGGCGCAGCCGGACCCGGCCCATCTGGCCGAGATAGCCGGCGAGGTAGTTGTAGAAGAGCACGCACATCTCGCCGCCGAGCTCGATGCCCTCGCGCTCGCAGGTCTCGCGCACGAAGCAGCGGCCGATGTCGACGGTCAGGTCCTCGCCCTTACGGTCGGTCGTCAGCTCCCAGGCCGGCGCGAACTGCTTGACCGCCAGCGCCAGCGCCTCGTCGAGACCGCGCGGCTCGCGATAGCGGGGCAGGTGCCGGGCCAGGGTCCGCCCGGCCATCGTCCCGACCGCCGGCAGCGAGCCTCCGAGGGTCCGTTTGAAGACCTCGGCGACCGAGCGCAGGCGGACCCCGAGATCGGTCGCGGCCCGGGTCTGCGAGGCGGGGTCCCCGGGCACGTTGAAGCGTCCGCCGACATCGGCCGCGAGACGGCTCGCCAGCCGGAGGGCGTAGGGGTCGTGGTAGTGGCTCTCGGACAGAACGACCCCTTCGTGGGTGATGCAGTGGGGCGGACAGATCTCCGAGCAGCTCAGACAACCGAAGCACTCGGCGGGCTTGTCGACCCGGGGCAGACCCTTTGCCTCGTCCCAGATGAACACGTCGGTCGGGCAGATCTCGGCGCACAGCGAGCACGAGACGCAGGCCTTGTCGTCGACCGTGATCTGGATCATGACGCACCTCCGCGCCGCACCGACCGGAGCAGCTCGCCACCCCGCCGCAGCTCGACCGTTAGCGGCATCCGACCGGCGGTGTGGGTCGCGCAGGCGAGGCACGGGTCGAAGCACCGCATGGCGAACTCGACGCCGTTGAGGAGCTGCTCGTCGTTGTTCTGGGGCAGGTAGTGGCGGGCCAGCGACGCGACCGCGCAATCGATGGCGTCGTAGTTGTTCTGGGTCGCGACGATGAGGTTGACATCGGCGATGCGGCCGCCGTCGTCGGTCGTGTAGTCGTGGACCAGGATGCCGCGCGGCGCCTCGATGACGCCGACGAAGCGGCCGGCGCCGATCGCCGGTACCGCGGCCTTGACCGGGCCGTCGCCGAGCTCGCCGCCGGCGATGGCGGCCATCCGCTCGGCGCAGCCGAGCATGTCGATGAGCCGCGCCTCGATGAAGTCGACCGCGGACAGCCGGGGCGTGCCGGCCGCGCGGAAGGCGTCGAGGTAGGCCTGCGCCTTGGGGGTGCGCATCTTGGAGTTGACGTTGAGCCGGGCGAGCGGGCCGACGAAGAAGTTCTTCGGCCCGGGGTTCTTGAGCTGGACGCTCTTCATGTACGAGCCCGGCATCACGTGCTCGACGAGGTTGTGGCCGTAGTCGGGGCCGGCGAAGCGGCGCTCCTCGGCGCCCGCCGGGTCGACGACCACCCACTCGCCCTCGAGCAGGTCGACGGTCCCGCCGTTGGACAGCGCCAGCGAGTGGTAGGGCAGGTGGGCCGCCTGGCGGAGGGGCTCGAGCTCGGCGAGCTTGGGCTTGAGGACCTCGATCACCTTCTCCAGGGAGCTCGCCGCCTCGGCCCCCCAGCCGGCGATCAGCTCGAGCTTGTCGGCCCCGGGTCGTGCCGCCATCCCGCCGGGCACCGCGGTCACCGGGTGGACGCCGCGACCGCCGACGAGCTCGACCGTGCGCTGACCGACGCTGCGAATCCTGAGCAGGGTCTTCGACAGCTCGGGGTCGATGGCGAGCAGCGAGAACACGTTCCGCGTGGCGGCCTCGGCGCCGATGCCGAGGAGGATGTCAGGGCCGGTGAGCACGAAGTTCGACAGGGCGTGCGAGTGGAGGACGTGGCCGGCGTAGAGCAGCTCGCGCAGCAGCTTGGCGTCGCGCGGCGGCGTGACCCCGAGGCCCTGCTCGATCGCCGCCGTCGCCACCAGGTGGTGGGCCGCCGGGCAGACGCCGCACAGCCGTGCGGTCATCTGCGGCATCTTGGCGAGCTCCATTCCCTGGAGGAGCTTCTCGAAGCCGCGGATCTCGAGGACCTGCATGTGACCCGACGCGAGCTGACCCCCGTCGTCGATCTCGAGGATGATCTTGGCGTGACCCTCGATTCGGGTGACCGGGTTGACGACGACTCGATGGGCCATCACTCACCTCCCCGGGCGGCCTTCGGCCCGGCCCACTGGCGCATCTCGACCGTGGGCTTGCCGTGGATCACCGGCGACGCGACGGCATAGGCGTAGAGCGTCTTGGCGTCCTCCTCGAAGTAGCGCGCCACCTCCTCGACCGGAATCCCGGTGAGCAGGTTGAGCCGCCGTCCGACCATGTTGCGCAGGTCGAGGTGCGGCTCGGTGATGAGGTCGACCGACGGACCGGCGCAGCCGAAGCAGGCGACCCCCGACTTGGGGCACGGTGCCTGGCACCGGTTGAGCGACACCGAGCCGAGGCAGACCACCCCCTGGCTGAGAAAGCACAGGCTGTCCTTGTCGGCGGTGACCGCTCCCCGGCACAGCGCGGCGCCCGGGTTCTTCTGCATCTTCCGGTCGCAGTCGGCGCAGACGCTCATCGAGGTCAGCTTGAGGTCCGACGCCCCGAGCACCGCTCGGAGACCGGCGGCGATGAAGTAGGGGTGAGGCGGGCAGCCGGGCAGGTAGGCGTCGACCTCGACGACCTCGTCGATCGGGACGACGCTGTCCTCGAGCGTCGGCGCATCGGCATCCGGTCGCTCGCCGCCGGCGTTGGTCGGGCCGCCGTCGTAGACCGCGGCAAAGACCTCATCGCGCTCGTGCAGCCAGCCGAGCCCCGACGGACCGCCATAGACCGCGCAGCTGCCGAAGGCGATGAGCTTGTCGACCGAGGCGCGCATCTTCTCGAGGGCCTGCCGATCGTGGTCCGAGCGCACCGCCCCCTCGACGACGCCGACGTCGGCCTTGGGGTAGCCCTTCTCGTCCATCAGCACCGGCACCCTGACGAAGTCGACCTCCTCGACCAGACCGAGGAGCTTCTCGTGGAGGTCGACCATCGCGACGTGGCAGCCCGAGCAGCCGGACAGCCAGTCGGTGGAAACTCGCGCCTTCATGGCTCCACCTCCCACACCATTTCCTTGAGGCACCCGTTGGGCCCCGCGTGGATGATGTCGAGCTCGACCTTGGCGCCGGGCATGATGTTCTCCATCGCGCCGGCGAACACGCCGTGCGCCATGTAGCACAGGGACTGCTTCTGCTCGTGGCCGTACCGGAACAGCGCGTTGCGGACCATGCAGGTGTGGAAGACGAGACGCATCCGGTGGGTGTGACCTTCGGTCTCGGTCGCCGACCCGCGCTCCCCGGCGAAGGGCTCGAAGTCCCAGACGATGCCCTGCTTGGCGAGGGCCTCGCGGAGGATCGCGACCGCCTCCTCGGGGTCGGTGGTCGTACGGACTCCCTCGACCGCCTCCTGGCCGAACTTCTTGCCCGCCATCGAGCAGATCGAGAGGCTGCCGCGGCCCAGGTTCTGCTCGGCGCCGTGGGCCAGGGCGCCGACGAAGTAGGCCACGTTGTGGAGCGTCTGCAGCTCGCGACTCATGCGCGCCTCCTTTCCTGCATTGCGGGTTCATCCGGTCCCGGTCCTGCGGGGCGCACCCCGCACCGGCCCCGGCGCCCGCCGGGTTTGATGAGAACGGGAACTTGTATCAATAATCTCTGGGTTGCGGCGCGTTTCGGAGGGCTGCTGGCGGCGCCGCGACCCAGCCGCCTCACAACGCCTTCTCGATCGTCTTGAGCCGCTTCTTGATCTGGAAGCGGACGTTACCGAGGTTCGCGTTGAGATCGGCGACCACCGCGAGGATGGCGTCCACGCCGAGCAGGGCCATGACGATGAGGCCCTCCTCGAACTCGACCATTCCCTGGGTCATGGCGCCGACCTGGAGCTCTCGGCCCATCACCTCGGAGGAGCCGATCCCGGTCGAGATCACGGCCCCGACCGCGTCGGCGTCGAGGCTCGTCCCCGAGGCGACACCCTCGATGACGAACCCGTCCCGTCCGACGACGACGGCCGAGTTGATGCCCTCCACGTTGACGAGCTCGTTGAGCAGATCCGTCAGCTGCGACATTGTGCGCTCCCCCCTTCCGAGATCGCCGGCGGCGTCCCGACGGCGAGCTGGCTCTCACGCGTTTCTTCACGATCGTCTGACATGCCCGATCCTTCTCGCGAGCCGGTCGACCCCGATCGAGACCGCCCCGAGCGTCGCCCCCTGCTTGGCGGCGACGAGCAGAGCCGATTGATCCTCCGGGTAGCAGGTGACGACCAGGGTGCCCTCCTGGTCCTCGAAGAGCATCCGGTTGAGCTGGCGCCGGGGATAGGTCTCGACCACCTCGAGCACGGTGGTCCGGATCTTCTCGAGCCAGGCCGGCGTCTCGACCCGCTCGGCCCCGCACACGTCCATCGTGCCGTTGCCGTGCATCAGGCAGGCGTGGATGGCGAAGTCGTTCTCGGCGAGGAAGTCGCGGAGCAGCCGGCGGACGCGATCCGCCGCATCGCCGGCCGCCTTCTCGACCTCTCTGGCCTCGTTGAGGTGGTCGACCGCGGCGAGCAGCTTGGGCACGATGTCGCCCTCGAAGGTGGTCCGGTCGGTCAGGACGTCGGCCCTGAACTCGAACTCGCCGTCGTGCCAGCCGATGATCAGGTCGAGCACCCGCACACCCTCGACATCCCCGGAGACGAGGTGGACCAGCGTGCCGTCGACGTAGTAGAGCCGGGCGTCCTGCTCCTCGGTGGCGATGAGCAGCTCGCCGGTCTTCCGGCTGCCGAGCGGGATCTGGATGAGATCGACGATCGCGAGATCGGTCAGTGAGCCCCTCAGCATCGAGCCACCCCCCGTTGGGCCGATGGTCGGATTGCAACCCGCCGCTCCTCGGCGTCGGATCTCGCGAGGGTGGCGGCTGCCTCTCGGCGGCCGTCCGTCATCCTCCCCGGGTGGCGCTGGTCGCGCGCGATCGATCGCAGGCCGGCCGGACACCGCCTCGAGTGGCGATCGTCGGTACGGCCTCGAGCATCACGTCGCAACAGGAGCCCTCCTCGCGATCGAAACCACTTGCAGGTTCCGTGCCCGGTTCACGCGCCCGACCCGACCGCGTCTCCCGGGTCATCGGAGTCAACCTCCATTGTACACAAGATCCGCTCAAGATACGTGGAATCCGTCAGATCGACTCATCAAAGAGGCCCTCGACCGGCTTCGAGTCGCGGAATGGAGCGGCACCGCGACCCAGTCTCGATCGCCGCGCGGTTCATCACGGCGTCACAACGAAACAGCTCCTGTTTCAATCTCGGACACGCCCGGGAGCCGCCTGCACCGGTCGGACCGGGCGCTCCGACTGGCCGCGCGGGCTCGGGCGGATCGCGGACGTTGGTGTCCTGCCCGGACCGGCGCCGGGCCGACCGGATGCCGCCCCGAGGACCGAACTGCGGTATTCTGGCTCGGAGGGCGGAAGTAGCAGGGGTACCGGTGGAAGATCTCAGAGGCTCGCTGGCGTTCACGACGCTGTCCGACGTTCTGCAGTTCCTCCATACCACCGGCCGGACCGGCGAGCTGTGGGTGGAGGGCGGCCCCGAGCACCGGGCGGCACAGATCTACTTCGAGCGGGGCAACGTCTACCACACCCAGGATGGCGCGAGGAGCGGGATCGACGCCCTCGTCGAGCTGATCTCGTGGGTCGAGGGCACCTTCATCTTCACCACCGACAAGATGACGCCGACCGTGACGATCGAGGTGAGCCTGCCCAACGCGCTCGTCGAGGCGGCGCGCCGCCTCGACGAGCAGCGCCGCGCCATCGAGCTGCGCGAGCACGAGCTGGCCCCGCAACGGCTGCTCGCCGCCTTTGCCGAGTCGTCCGGCGTGCTGGCCGCCATCCTCTTGACGCCCGACGGTGCGCCTCTGGCTTCCGCGAACTCCGACGCCAGCCTCGACATGACCCTCCTCGGCGATGGTTTCACCGGGCTGATCGAGATCGTCAGGTCGCTCGGCGAAGCCCAGGGCTGCTCACGGTTCGACGGCTTCTTCATCGAGTACGACCGTTTCCAGCTGTTCTGCCGCCCGGTCGCGGGCGCCGTCCTGGTGGTTGTCGCTCCCGAGCGCGCCCAGCTCGGCGTGATCCGACACAAGACCCAACAGCTCGCCGACGCCCTCGCCGAGGTGCTGCCGGAATGACCACGAGGAGGAGCTGAGCCGTCAGATGCCGAGTGTCGATCCTCTTTGCCAAGCCACCGACGGTGAGGGCCCCGCCCCCGACCGCGTCGGCGCCACGAGGAAGTGAAGATGACCCACCGTATCGTGTTGACCAGCTCCAAGGGCGGCACCGGGAAGACCACCACCGCCCTCAACCTTGCGGTGGCGCTCGCCGAGCGCGGCCGCGGCACCATCCTCGTCGATCTCGACCCCCAGGGTGCGATCGGGCTGTTCCTCGCCAAGGAGGACAGCGAGTGGGGCGGCCTCGCCGAGGTGATGATCGCGGGCACGCCGCCGGCCGAGGTGGTGATCCGGACCGCGCTGCCAAACCTCGGAATCCTGCCGCGCGGTCGGATCGACCCGGTGGACACGCCCGAGTACGAGCTCAAGCTCCATCGCAGCGACCACCTCGAGCAGACCCTCGGCGCGATCGAGGAGGGCGTCGACTTCGTCCTGCTCGACACGCCCTCCGGGCTCGGTCCGGTGACCCGCGCCGCCCTCGCCGTTGCCCACTTCGCCCTGCTGCCGCTGCAGGCCGAGCCGGTCGCGCTGCGCACCATGGGCCAGGTCCTCCGGGTGATCGACCACGTCAACCGGCACGAGAACCCGTCGCTCCAGCTGCTCGGCATCCTGCCGACCATGGTCCGGCTCGACAACGACCCCTCGCTCAACGTCATGAGCACCGTGTGGTCGGGCTTCGGCGGCGTGTTCGACACCGTGATCCCACGCTCCGACGTGTTCATCGAGGCGAGCGAGATCGGCATCCCGTTGAGCTTCCTCGGGGGGCAGACCCGGCCCGAGGCGCGCCGTTTCACGCTGCTCTCCGACGAGATCGAGGCCCGGATCAACCGGATGACCGGAATCGAGGATGACCATGAGCACCGCCGTCTCGTCTGATCTGGACATCGCCCGCGCCCTGTCGAGGCGGCTCTCCGGCCTCGAGACGGGCCCCGAGCCCGCCGGCGCCGCACCCTATCTGCGGCTGGCGGCGGCGGCCGGGGCCGCAGGTCCTTCCGAATCGCCCGACCTGCCGGTGGCCGACGAGCCCCTCAACGACTTCTCCCGTTGGGACGAGCTCCTCGCCTGGAGCCTGTACAAGGTGCGGTCGTCGGCCGCGTTCGCCGTCGATCCCCAGGGCTTCGTCATCGGCTCGAGCGGCAACGTCCCGGCCGACGGCTTCGAGGGGGTCGGCGCCGAGCTGACCTATGTCATGAGCCAGGCCGACGTCATGAAGCCCGAGATGGGCTCGCTGCGCTCGGTGACCCTCGAGTTCGCCAACAAGAGGGTCGCCGGCTTCCGCGCCGACGTCGGGGATGCCGAGGGCTTCGTCATCGCCTTCATCGACGCCGAGGGCCTCAACGAGGCGACCCGCGACCAGATCGCCCGCCAGCTCGAGCACTCGTTCGGCGTTCTGCTGTAGCGGCAGCACCCGAGTCCGCGTCCGCGTCCGCGTCCGCGTCCGATGCAGCGGCAGCGGCAGCGGCAGCGGCAGCGGCAGCGGCAGCGGCAGCGGCAGCGGCAGCGGCAG
>JALOLD010000078.1 GCA_025456145.1 Thermoanaerobaculales bacterium
ATGACCGTGTAACCGTCGCCGAGCACGAGCATCCGCAGGTCGGCGAGGGTGGCGCTCGAGCTCTCGTCGGGCGCCCATCCCTCGGGGTACTTGGCGGGGGTCCACCAGCCCCAGTCGGCGCCCGACGGCACCGACGCGCCCTGGTTGGCGACCGCGATCTCGAGAACCACTCCACCGTCCGCGCACTCCGCGGGCGCTGCGGCGGACACGACGATCAACACCGCGATCAGGGTCCAGAGCTGTTTCACGCGCGCCACCTCCTCGCCGGCATCTGTTGCCCTGTGTACGTTTCGGCCCGCCCGGGCGTTGGCCGATCGCCCGTCGGAGATGTCATCGGGGTCATGGGCAGCCCCGGTCGAAGACGATCTTCCAGCTGCCGTCGGCCGACCGCCGCCAGGTCGAGATGAAGGTCCCGACCCGCTCGCCCTGCGGGTCGAACACCGGCCCCGAGGTCAGACCGAGCTGCCCCGAGTCGAGCACCGAGGCGATCTCGGGCTCCCACGAGAAGGGCGCGACCTCCCCCTCGAAGAACTTCGCCCACGCCTCGGCCACCGCGCTTTTGCCGCGCAGCTCGGTGGAGCCGCTGAAGAACACCGTCTCGTCGTCGAGAAAGGCGGTGAAGGCCTCGAGATCGCGGCTCGCCATGGTCGCGGCGAACGCGGTCTCGGCGGCGCGCAGCTCCTCGGCCGGCTCGCTCGCGACGGCCGCGACGGCGACGGCCAGGGTGAGGACGAGCGACCACCCAAAGGTCCGCAGCCGACGACAGCCGAGAGAACGGCATCTTCCCATGGCGAGCCTCCCCGAGATCACGAAGTGGATCCCGGACCGATGATATCCTCGCCCGGTCGGGAGGTTCCATGCTCAGGCGCCACTTCGCATCGCTGATGGTCGTCTTTTCGGCCGCCGCAGTCTCGATCGCCGGTGAGGGCTGGCGGGACAAGGTCGACCCCTGGGTCCTCTCGAACCAGCGCGAGACGACCTTCGAGTTCCTGGTCCTCCTCGACGAGCAGGCCGATCTCACCGCCGCCGCCGAGCTGCCGACCAAGGCCGCCAAGGGGGCGTTTGTCCACCGCGCGTTGACCGACACCGCCACCCGGACCCAGCGGCCGGTCCTCGAGGCGCTCGCGGCGCGGGGCGTCGAGCACCGCTCCTACTGGGTCGCCAACATGATCTGGGTACGGGCCGGGCTCGACACCGTCCAGGCGATGGCCGAGCGCGCGGACGTCGCGCACGTCTACGCCAACCCCGCGGTCGCGGTCGACACGCTGCCGGTCGTCCCCCGCGGCGACGGCGGCTCGCCCGACACGGTCGAGTGGAACATCGCCCACGTCAACGCCGACGACGTCTGGGCCCTGGGGATCACCGGCAGCGGCGCCGTCGTAGCCGGCCAGGACACCGGCTACCTGTGGGACCACCCCGCGCTGGTCAACCAGTACCGCGGCGGTCCGGGCGGCAGCCACGACTACAACTGGCACGACGCCATCCACTCGGGGGGCGGCAGCTGCGGCCCCGACTCGCCCGAGCCGTGCGACGACCACGGCCACGGCACCCACACGATGGGGACAATGGTCGGCGACGACGGCCTCGGCAACCAGGTCGGGATGGCGCCCACCGCGACGTGGATCGGCTGCCGCAACATGAACCAGGGCGTCGGTACCCCGGCGACCTATGCCGAGTGCTACCAGTTCTTCATCGCCCCCACCGATCTCTCGGGCGGCAACCCCGACCCGGCGATGGCCCCCGATGTCATCAACAACTCGTGGGGCTGCCCGCCGAGCGAGGGCTGCACCGACCCCAATGTCCTCCTCGCGGTCGTCCAGGCCGTGCGCGCCGCCGGCATCGTCACCGTCCACTCGGCGGGCAACGACGGCTCGAGCTGCAGCACCGTCGCCGACCCGGCGGCGATCTACGCCGAGAGCTTCTCGGTCGGCGCCACCGACTCGTCGGACGGCATCGCCTCGTTCTCGAGCCGCGGCCCGGTGACCATCGACGGCTCGAACCGGCTCAAACCCGACATCTCGGCGCCCGGCGTCGACATCCGCTCCTCGACCCGCGACGGCGGCTATCAGGGCGGGTGGGACGGGACCAGCATGGCCGGGCCGCACGTCGCCGGCCTCGTCGCGCTGCTCCTCTCGGCGACCCCCGGACTCGCCGGCCAGGTCGACCTGGTCGAGGAGATCATCGAGCAGACCGCGGTGCCGCGGACCTCGAGCCAGGGCTGCGGTGGCAGCGGGCCCACCGACGTGCCGAACAACGTCTACGGATGGGGCCGGATCGACGCCCTCGCCGCGGTCAACTTCAGCCTCGACTACCGCATCCAGGTCGCGCCCGACGAGCCCTACTACTGCATTCCGGAGACCGTCGGCAACTCCTTCGTCACGGTGACGCCCTTCCAGGGCTTCTCCGAGCCGGTCACCCTGACCACCGACGGCCTGCCGGCGGGCGCGTCCGCGACCTTTGCGACGAATCCGGTCGTCCCCCCCGGCGTGACCGAGATGACGGTCACAGTCGCGCCCCCGCTGACCGCCGGTACCTACCTCTGGGACATCGTCGGTACCTCGAGCCCGAGCGGGATCGAGCAGCGCGCCGCGGTGACGATGCACGCCTACGACCAGGTTCCGGGCGCGGTCGTCCCGACGGCGCCGGCCAACGGCGCGACCGGCGTCGCGGTCGTCCCGACCCTGAGCTGGACGGCCGCCGTCCAGGGCTTCTACTACCTGGTTGAGGTCGCAACCGACCCGGCGATGACCAACCTCGTCTACAGCACGCTCATCAGCGAGGAGCTGAGCCACACCCTGGGCCTTCCCCTCGCACCCGAGACCGAGTACCACTGGCGGGTCCAGAGCACCAACTTCTGCGGCGACGGACCCTGGTCGGCGGTCTCGAGCTTCACCACCCGGTCGATCCCGCCGGTCCTACTGGTCGACGACGACGACAACTCGCCCGATGTCCGCGCCACCTACACCGCCGCCCTCGACGCGCTCGGCGTGCAGCACGACGTCTGGGACACCGGCAACAGCGATGTCGAGCCGTCGGCCGCCGAGCTCGCGGCCTACGACACGGTGATCTGGTTCACCGGCGACGAGTTCGGCGGCGCCGCCGGGCCGGGCGGCGCGGCCGAGGCGGCGCTCGGCAGCTGGCTCGACGGCGCCCCGACCTGTCTGCTACTGAGCGGCCAGGACTACTACTACGACCGCGGCCTGACGCCGTTCATGGAGAGCCACCTCGGGCTCGGCTCGGCGTCCAGCGACACCGGCCAGACGACGGTCACCGGGGCCGGCCCGGTGTTCGGCGGCCACGGTCCGTTCTCGCTCGCCTACCCGTTCACCAACTACAGCGACACGATGACCGCCGGCGCCGGCGGTGAGATCGCCTTCACCGGCAACCAGGGCGGAGCGGCGGTCAGCCGGCAAAGCGGCATGAGCTACGCGACGCTGTGGGGCTTCCCGTGGGAGGCGCTGCCCACCGCGACCGATCGCCAGGCGACCCTCCAGGCCTTCCTCGATGCCTGCGCCGACGCCGCCAACGCGCTGTTCTGGGACGGCTTCGAGGACGGCGGCACCACCGCCTGGTCACAGACCAGCCCGTGACCTCTCGAGGCACCGTCTGGTCGACCGGGCGGGGCCGGGTCTGTCCGATCTGCGGGTGGCCGGCGGCGGACTGCCGATGCTCGTCCGCCGCCGACCAGCCGGTCCCCGAGCGGGTCGTCGCCCGGCTGCGGATCGAGAAGGCGGGCCGCCGCGGCAAGACCGTCACCGTCGTCGAGGGCCTGCCGCGCAACGCGGCCTTTCTCAAGGAGCTCGCCGGCGAGCTCAAGCGGTTCTGCGCCACCGGCGGCAAGGCGGTCGACGACCGGGTCGAGATCCAGGGCGACCACCGCGAGCGGCTGCGCGAGCTGCTCATGGGCAAGGGCTGGGTCGTCAAGGGCTGACCGGCGGTCCCCCGACCGGCGGCGACTCTGCGACAATGGGATGCGATGCGCGTCGTCCTCGTCGACCTGCACCCCCACTCCGACCCGGTCACCCCGATCTCGCTGGCCAACCTCGCGGCGGTGCTCGGCCGGCTCGGCCACCGGGTCGACCTGCTGTCGCTGAGCTCGGGGCGGCCCTTCAGCCCGGCCGGGTTGCGCCGCTTCTTCGCCGAGCGCCGGCCCCGGCTGGTCGGCTTCACCGCCTACCAGCGCAACCTCTACCAGATCCGCGCGATCGCCCGGATGGCCCGCGACGAGGCGCCCGGTTGCCGGGTGTTGATCGGCGGGCCTCAGGCGACCTTCCTGCCCCCCGCGGCCCTGGCCGCGCTGCCCGAGGTCGACCTCGTCGCCCACGGCGAGGGCGAGCTGGTGATCCGGGCGGTGGTCGAGGCGATCGAGGGCGGCCCCCTGACCACCGCGGTCCCCGGGACGAGCACCCGGCTCGACGACGGCGTCTGGGAGCGGGCCGCCGCACCGCCGGCGCCGGACGACCTCGACGCGTACCCGTCGCCCTGGCTCGACGGCGTCCTCGACCCCGCCGACTGGGACGAGGCCGTGATGCTCGGCTCGCGCGGCTGCCCGCACCACTGTTCCTTCTGCGTCACCCCGGCCGCCTTCGGACCGGCGATCCGCGCCCACTCGGTCGACCGGATCCTCGACGAGATCGAGGTCGTCGCGCGGCGGGGCGCCGGCCGCCTGTGGTTTGCCGACCCCAACTTCTCCTACGACGAGCAGCGCGTCCACGCGCTCCTCGAAGGCATCGCCCGCCGCGAGCTCGAGGTCCGGATGTGGATCGAGACCCGCGCCGACATGCTGACCCCCGAGCTGCTCGGGCTGCTCGCCGCGGCGGGGGTCCACACCGTCGCGCTCGGGCTCGAGAGCGCGGTGCCGCGGGTCCTCGAGCGCTCGGGCAAGGCGATCGACCCCGAGTCGGTCGGCCGGGCCGCGCGAACCGCCCTCGCCGCCGGTCTCGACGTCGAGCTGTTCAGCCTGTACGGCCTGCCCGGCGAGCGCCTCGGCGACGCGCTGGCGACCCTCGACTTCGTCCGCAGCTGCGGCGTCGCGATCCGCGGCAACTCGAACGCCCAGCAGCTCCAGCTCTACTTCGGGTCGGCAATGACGAGAAACCCCGAGGCGCACGGCCTGCGCCCTCTCCGCGACGACCTGCCGCCCTACCTCGCCCCGGGCGACGAGTTCGAGACCGAGTGGATGTCGCGCCGCGACCTCGAGGAGGTCCGGGGGGCCTGGCGGGCGGCCTCGGTCGACGGCGGCCGGCGGATCGTCTCGTGACCCTGTTCGCTCCCGGCGAGCCCGCCCCGGTGGCCTGGCTCTATCTCGACCGCGACACGCCCGACCGGCGGCTCGCCGAGCGGCTCGACCTCGCCCTGCCCGGCTGCGCCTGGAGCTGCCACGTCGTCGCGACCGGCGGCGACCGCGACGGCCTGCTCCTCGGCTCGGTCGTCCGCCACCTCGAGCGTGAGCCGGTCGCCGTCGTCCACTTCCACCAGGTGGTCGACGGCGGCCTCGCCGGCGCGCCGCAGCTCGAGCGGCTGCTCGGGACCGCCGAGCGCTTCCAGACCGAGGCCTACCGCGAGCGCACCGGGGCGCGGCTGGTGCCGCTGCCGATCCTCGAGGTCGCGGCGGGGGGCGACCCCCGCCCGACCCTCGCGGCGGCGGCCGCGGCGGCGGCGCGGCTCGCCCGGCCGAGCCTCCTGCTGTGGGACGAGCCCGACCAACCCACCGTCGCGGCCGCCGCGGCGCACGGGCTGCGCCTCTATCTGGGATCGCCCGCGACCGCCGGGGGCGTGGTCGAGATCCTCACCGACGCCCATGTTTTCGACTCGGTGCTCGACCGCCTCGAGGGCCCGCTGCCGCTGCTCGCCCCGTGCCGGCCCCACGAGCTGGTCGCCGAAGGCCGGGTCTTCGGCTGCGCCCGGCAGTGGCGGCGCGGGCTGTCGCGCGCCGGCGTCGAGGACCGCTCCGAGCCCGAGTGGCGCCCCGACGAGCGGCTGTGCGCCGGCTGCATCGCCGACACCGTGGCCGGGTCGGCGCGGTCGGTGGTCGCCAACCGGCGCCCCAACGAGGGCCGCGAGCTCGCCCTCCGGACCAGCGCCGCCCTGGTCGACGCCGGATCGCCGGCCGCCGCCGCCGCGGTCGCCCGGACCGCGGTCGAGCTCTCCGTCGCCGGTCCGCCGCGGGCCGACGCCCTCGTCCAGGAAGCGCTCTGCCGGCTCGCCGCGACCCAGCTTCCGGCAGCCGACCAGGCGTTGCTCGAGGCCGCGGCGCAGGGCGCCGACCCGGGCCTCGTCGCCTACCACCGGGCCCGCGTCCAGGTCGCCTGGCGCGACGACATCGAGGCCCTCGACCGGTTCGCCGAGGCCCTCGAGCTCGGCGCCGCGGTGGTCGCCCCCGACGACCTCCGGCTCGAGATGGCGCTCAGCCACATCCGGCTCGAGGAGTGGGCCGAGGCCCGGCGCCACCTCGCCGGGATCGACGGACCGTCCGCCGCGGTCGCCTTCAACCTCGGGGTGTGCGAGGTCAACGACGGCCATCCCGAGCGGGCCCTCGGCCACCTCGACCGCGCCCTCGAGCTCGGGCCGCCGGCCGACGACCTCGGCCGGGTGCGGTTCTTCCGCGGCTTCTGCCTGTCGCGGCTCGAGCGCTGGGCCGAGGCCCTCGCCGACCTCGGTCTCGCGGTCGGGCTCGAGACGCCCGAGCTCGCCCACCACAACCTGATCGGCGTCTGTCTGTTCAAGCTCGGGCGGCACCGCGAGGCCGCCGCGAGCTTCGAGGCGGCGCTCGCCCTCGACCCCGGCTCGGCGGTCGACTGGGCCAACCTCGGCCTCAACCTCGAGCGGCTCGGCGAGACCGGCCGGGCGACCGCGAGCTACCGCCGGGCGCTCGCCATCGACCGGTCGATCGGCTTCGCGCGCGACGGCCTCGAACGGCTCGCCGCCCGGCCGTCGGGACCGCCGCCCTGACGCTCGCTACCGTCGCCAGAACTCGCGCGAGAGCAGCGCGAGCAGGGTGAAGATCTCGAGCCGCCCGAAGAGCATCAGCGCGGCGAGGACGAGCTTCACCAGACCCGGGATGTGGGCGAAGTTGTCGTAGGCGCCGACCTCGCCGAGGCCGGGACCGACGTTGCCGATCGCGGTCAGCGACGCGGTGACCGCGGTGACCACGTCGTAGCCCGCCGCCGCCACCGCCGCGGCGCCGATCACCGCGATCAGGAGGTAGGCGGTGAGAAAGGCCCAGATCCCCGACAGCACCGAGTCCTGGACGACGACACCGCCGTACTTGACCAGCCGCACCGCGTGCGGGTGGATCAGCCGGTGGATGGTGGCGCGCAGCGAGCGCAGTGCGAGCAGGGTGCGCAGGCTCTTGACGCCGCCGCCGGTCGAGCCCGACATCCCACCGAGGGTCAGCAGCACCAGCACGGCGAGCAGCGCCGACCCCGGCCATAGCTCGAAGTCGGTGGTCACGTACCCGGTCGTGGTGAGCAGCGACACGGTCTGGAAGGCGGCGATGCGGACCGTCTCGACGACCTGGTCGCCGGGCTGGTGGGCGGTCAGGGCGAGGTAGGCGGTGAACCCGGCCGCGACCCCGAGGAAGTAGCGCAGCTCGGCGTCGCGCAGCACCTCGCGACCGCGACCGGCGACCACCTTGTAGTGGAGCACGAAGTTGATCCCCGCGGCGAGCATGAAGACGGTGACGATCCACTCGACGGCCGGCGAATCGAACTCGCCGACCGAGGCGTTGCGGGTCGAGAAACCGCCGGTCGCGAGGGTCGTGAAGGCGTGGCACAGCGCCTCGAAGGTGTCGAGACCGGCGATCCTCAGGCACACCCACTCGAGCGCGGTCAGGGCGACATAGACGCCCCACAACGAGCGCGCGGTGTTGGCGAGCCTCGGCTGGACCTTGTCCTTGACCGGGCCGGGGACCTCGGCCTTGAACAGCTGCATCCCGCCGATGCCGAGCAGCGGGAGGATGGCGATGGTGAAGAGGATGATCCCCATCCCGCCGAGCCACTGGGTCATCGCGCGCCACAGCAGCAGCGACCGCGGCAGCACCGTGGTGTCGGGGATCACGGTCGAGCCGGTCGTCGTGAAGCCCGACACCGACTCGAAGAGCGCGTCGATGACTCCGAGAGCGCCCGGCGTCGCCAGATAGGGAACCGTACCGAGCAGCGAGACGACGACCCAGGCCCCGCCGACGACCAGGAACCCCTCGCGCGGCCGGATGTCGCGGCTCGCCGGCCGAGCGAGCCTGATCAAGGCGACGCCGGCCAGCACCGCGAGGCCGATCGTCGCGAGGTAGGGTCGTGCCGGTTCGCCGAAGATCGCCGCCGCGAACAACGGCAGGCAGATGAAGGCGGCCTCCATGAGGAGCAGCCAGCCGAGCAGGTAGAGGACGAACCGGCCGTTCATCCCGGTCCCGTCACCGCTCGAGGATGTCGTCGATCCGCGACGCCATCTCCGAGGTCGCCACCAGCAGCACCTTCTCGCCCGGCTCGATCCGGTCGGCGCCGCCCGGCACCAGGATGCGCTCGCCGCGCTCGACCGCCGCCACCAGGATGCCCCGGGGAAGCCCCGCCCCGGCGAGGGGGGCCCGGGTCAGCCGGCTGGTCGCCGGCGCCTCGACCTCGAAGGCCTCAACCGCGTCGTCGAGCAGCGCCGCCACCTTGGTGACGTGGCCGGTGCGGGCGAAGTGGAGGGCCAGCCCGACCGAGAGCAGCCGGGGAGAGATCACCGCGTCGATCCCGAGATCGGCGATGAGGCTCACCAGCGCCGGGTTGTCGACCAGGGCAAAGGTGTGGGCGGCGCCGAGCTTGCGGGCGAGCAGGCAGGCGACCACGTTGGCCTCGTGGTCGTCGGCGCAGGCGACGAAGCCGTCGACCCGGTCGGCCCCCTCCTCCTCGAGCAGCGACCGGTCGGTCGCGCTGCCGTGGATCACCATGGTGTCGCCGAGGACCCCCGCCGCCTCCTCGGCCCGCTCGCGACCCGGCTCGACGAGGGTCACGCTCGCCCCGTCCGACTCGAGCCGCCGCGCCAGCTCGATGCCGACCCGGGTCGCGCCGGCGATCATCACCCGGCGCTCGCCGCCCCGGCGGTGCCCGAGCAGGGCCAGCACGTTGTCGAGCTCGGCGGGGTCGATCGCGAAGTAGACCAGGTCCCCGGCGCGGATCTCGTCGTCGCCGTGCGGGACCCGCCACTCGCCGTCGCGGCGCAGCGCCACCACGAGCACCGGCGTCGCCGGGAAGAGCAGCCGCAGGTGCGACAGGAGCAGCCCGTTGAACTCGCTCGCCTGACGGATGACGAAGCCGGCGATGAGCAGCCGGTCGGCGAAGAAGGACACCACGTCGACCGCCCCCGGAACCGGCATCAGCGACATTATCTTCTCGACCGCGGCGAGCTCGGGGTTGATCGCCACCCGCTCGACATCCGCGCCGGCGATCTGGCGAAAGCCGACCTCGTGCCCCGGGTGGCGCAGCCGGGCGATGACCTTGGGAACGCGGTAGATCTGGGAGCCCACGAGGGCCACGACCATGTTGACCTCGTCCGAGTCGGTGGTCGCGAGGAGCATGTCACAGGCGGTGATGCCGGCCTCCTCGAGGACCGGAACGGTCGCCCCGTTGCCGCAGATCACCTGGACGTCGATCCTTTCGTTGAGCTCGGCGACGAGATCGCGCGACTGCTCGACGAGGACCACGTCGTGGCCGTCCGAGGCGAGCCGAGCCGCCAGGGTCGAGCCGACCAGCCCGCCGCCCACCACGATGACCCTCATGGGGAGAGTGTAGCCGAGAGGGGCCGCGACGCGCCCTCCACGCGCCCCGGTCTACGGCAGGGCGCCGCCCTCGATCCACCGCCGGTAGAGCTCGAGCTCGTTCTCGGGCAGCCTGATCGACCCGACGACGGTGCGGGGCATGCCGCGGCCGATCTCGACGTCGTGGGTGAGCTTGCGCCACAGGTACGACCCGCCGGGGTCGCCCGGTGCGACGATGGCGAGGGCCGGGACCTGGGTCGAGGCCCGGCCGACCATCTCGCCGTAGCCGACGCCGATCTCGAGCACCAGCTCGGCCTCCGGCTCGTCCCGGGTGTGACAGGCGATGCACCGGGCGACGACCACCGGCTCGAGGTGCTGGGCGTAGGAGACCGGGGCGCCGGGGGGGACCTCGGGGATCTCGACCCGGGCGCAGCCGAGGGCGGCGCCGGCGAGGAGGGCGATCAGCAGCGGTCGCATGGGGACCCGGTCCATCGCCGCGGCACAACCCGAAGCCGGGTCAGCGAAATTCCGCCGGCCGGCCAGTCTGTCCCTGGCGGGGCCACCGATGTACCCTTGTCTGCCGGAGGACGTGATGAGCGACACCGGACACTGGGACCCCGACCTGTTCCGCCGCGAGGGCCACCGGATGGTCGAGTGGATTGCCGACTACCTGTCGGGCGGCGCCCGATCGCTGCCGGTGCTCGCGCGGGTCGCTCCGGGCGAGGTGGCGGCCCGGCTGCCGGCGGCGATGCCCGAGGCCGCCGAGGACCCCGAGGCGGTGTGGCGCGACTTCGTCGAGGTCGTCCTGCCCGGCGTCACCCACTGGAACCACCCCGGCTTCATGGCCTACTTCGGCATCACCGGCTCGGGGCCCGGCATCCTCGGCGACCTGATGTCGACCGCCCTCAACGTCAACGGGATGCTCTGGCGGACCTGCCCGTCCGCCACCGAGCTCGAGCTCCGGGTGCTCGAGTGGCTGCGCGACGGGATCGGCCTGCCGGGGACGATGCTCGGCTTCCTCTGCGACACCGCGTCGATCTCCTCGCTGATCGCCCTCGCCGCCGCCCGCGAGGCGGCCGACCCCGAGATCCGGCGCACCGGGATGACCGCTCGGCCCGATCCCCGGCCCTTTCGGGTCTACGCCTCGGATCAGGCCCACTCGTCGATCGCCAAGGCCTGCCTGACCCTCGGTCTCGGCCTCGACGGGTTCCGAGCCATCCCCCACGACGGCGACTACCGGATGGATGTCGGGGCGCTCGCGTCGGCGATCGCCGCCGACCGCGCCGCCGGCTGCCGGCCGCTCGCCGTGGTAGCGACGGTCGGCACCACCTCGACAACCTCGGTCGACCCGGTGGCCGCGATCGCCGGGATCTGCGAGGTCGAAGGGCTGTGGCTCCACGTCGACGCCGCCTATGCCGGCTCGGCGGCGCTGTGCCCCGAGCACCGCTTCATCCTCGACGGCGCCGGTCGCGCCGACAGCCTGGTCTTCAACCCCCACAAGTGGCTCTTCACCCCGATCGACGCCTCGGCCCTCTACACCCGTCACCCCGAGGTCTTCCGCCGCGCCTTCTCGCTCGTCCCCGAGTACCTGACGACCCCGGTCAGCGGACAGGTGATCGACCTGATGGACTACGGCGTCCAGCTCGGCCGGCGCTTTCGCGCGCTCAAGCTGTGGTGGGTCATTCGCTGCTTCGGCGCCGAGGGCCTGCGCCGGCGGCTGCGCTCGCACATCGCCCTGGCCGGCGGCTTCGCCGACTGGGTCGACCGCCACCCGCGGCTCGAGCGGCTCGCCCCAGCGCCGTTCTCGGTGGTCTGCTTCCGCGCCCGCGGCCGGGACGGCGACGGGCCGGCCGCCGTCGACCGGCTCAACATGGAGCTCATGGAACGGGTCAACGCCTCGGGGGAGGTCTACCTGTCGCACACCCGGCTCGACCCGGGGATCGCGCTGCGGGTCGCGATCGGTAACCTGGGAACCGACGAGACCGATCTCGCGCGCTGCCGCGAGCTGATCGAGAAGGAGCTCGAATGCCTCTGCCGCCGCTGATCCCCCGGGAGACCCCGATCTGCCGCTGGTGGCGCAACCTGAGGGTCGCGCCGCCGGTCGGCGTCTGGTTCGCCGTCCTCATCGCGGTCAACCTCGTCCAGACTCTCAGCCTGGTCGTCAAGCCGCTCTCGCCGAGGGCCTTCCGCCGCTTCAACCGCTGGCTGGCCGAAACCTGGTGGGGCGGCTGCGTGGTCTTCGCCGAGCGGTTCAACGGCCAACGGATCATCGTCTCCGGCGAGGACCTGCCGGATGACGAGAACGCGCTCGTCGTGTCCAACCACCAGCAGATGCCCGACATCACCACCATCATGTCGGTCGCCCGGAGCAAGGGCCGGCTCGGCGACCTCAAGTTCTTCGTCAAGCGTGCCCTCAAGTGGGTGCCCGGGGTCGGTTGGGGGATGCAGTTCCTCAACTGCCCCTTCTTGGAGCGCGACTGGACCGCCGACCGGGAGAGGATCGCCCGGACCTTCGACACCCTGGTCCACGAGCGGATCCCGATGTGGCTGGTCAGCTTCGTCGAGGGCACCCGCACCACCCAGCGCAAGGTCCTCGCCAGCGCCGTCTGGGCCGCCGAGCGCGGCCTCGAGCCGACCCGCCACGTGCTCATCCCGCGCACCAAGGGGTTCGTCGCCTCGGTCGAGGGCCTCGGCGACCACCTGCACGCGATCTACGACCTGACCATCGGCTACATCGACGGCGTTCCCTCGTTGTGGCAGCACATCACCGGCCGGGTCAAGGAGATCCACGTCCACGTCCGGCGCTTCCCCGTCGACGAGCTCCCCGAGCTCGAGGCCGAGCTGGCCCAGTGGCTGCGCGACCGCTTCTACGAGAAGGACGCGCTGCTCGAGCGGTTCTACGCGACCGGCACCTTCCAGGCCGAGCCGGCGCCCGTCCGGGAGTGAACCTCGGGAGCGCCGCTTCCGTTCCGCGCTCGCCCCAGACTCACGACCCCATGACCTCCTGCTCGATCCGGGTGAGGTCCGGAACCTGCGGGTTCTCGGCGGCGATCGCCTTGAGCCGGCCGAGGGCGTCGCGGGCGGCGTCGTGCTCGTGGAGGTCGAAGTGGAGGATGATCACCTTGTTGAACCAGGCCTGCCAGTGGTCGGGGTCGACCGCGATCGCCCGGTCGACCAGCTCGAGCGAGCGCTCGGGCTGACCGAGGCTGCGGTAGACCACCGCCAGGTCGGTCATGACGTTGGGGTCGTCGCCGCGCCCCGAGGCCATCGCCTTGTCATACCAGGCTCGCGCCTCGTTCCAGTGCTCGGCGCTCGAGGTCGCCCTCGCGAGCTCGAAGTAGGATGAGGCCGGCGTCATCGGGGCTCTGGGCGAGCAGACCGCGGATCTCGGCGATCTGCTGCTCGAAGACCCGAACCTCGTTGCCGGCAGCGGCCTGGTCGACCGGCGGGTGGCCCTCGGGGAGACCCGCCATCCCCTGGGCCTGGGAGGGTGCGCCGAGACGCAGCGCCTTGCCGGGCGGGATCGGCTGGCGTTCGGCGAGCGCATAGCCGAGGCCGAGGCCGACCATGAGCCCGATGACCAGGGTCAACCATGGGTTCTTGAGCATCCGATCCCTCCCCGGGGCGCGACCGCCCGCCCGAGCAACCGAGGGCGCGCCCGGATTAATC
>JALOLD010000031.1 GCA_025456145.1 Thermoanaerobaculales bacterium
GGGTCGAGGTCGAGCACCAGGGTGAGGTCGGGCTCGAGATCGCCGGTCGCGAGCCGGTTGAGCCGGATGACCAGCTCCTCGCCGAGACCGCGGACGATTCCCTGGTAGACGGTCGAGGAGTCGGCGAAGCGGTCCGAGAGCACGACCCCGCCGCCCTCGAGCGCCGGCCGGATGACCCGCTCGACGTGGTCGCGCCGCGCCGCCTCGAGCAGGAACAGCTCGGTCAGGCCGTCGGGAGCGAGAGCCGGATCGAGGAGCACCGCCCGCGCCGCCTCGGCCACCGGCGTTCCCCCGGGCTCTCGGGTCACGACGACGGCCCGGCCGAGCCCTTCGAGGTGCGCGGCGAGCCGGCGGATCTGGGTCGTCTTGCCGGTCCCCTCCCCGCCCTCGAAGGTGATGAAGAACCCGTCGTGCATGGCGGGCAGTATAGCGAAGGGCAGCTCGACCCCTCGGGGATCGAGCTGTCGATTCCTAGGCTCTGAGGGGCAGGCTGGAAGCCCGCCCCTACAAAGGCTCCTGCAATGGTGGTCGGGGCAGGCATCCGTGCCTGCCCTCCAGGGCCGACCCGGGGCCCACGGAGGCCCGGATGCCCGGGTCTTCTAAGCAGCCGGGAGCTTCCCGGCGTGATGACCGCAGCGATCAGCGGCAGCGGCAGGGGCAGCGGCAGCGTCAGGGGCAGGGGCTGCGTCAGGGGCAGCGGCAGGAGCAGCGGCAGCGACGCGATCTCAAGCCCTCAAGAGCCGGTGACGCGAAGGTAGGCCTCCTCGGCGCGGTAGCTCGACCGCACGAAGGGCCCGGCGAAGACCTCGAGGCCGAGGGCCCGGCCGAGGGTCTCGAGCTCGGCGAACTCGTCGGGGGTCCAGAAGCGCTCGACCCTGGTCTGCTTGCCGGTCGGCTGGAGGTACTGGCCGATGGTCACGACCTGGCAGCCCGCCGCGGCGAGATCGGCGAGCACCCCGGCGACCTCGTCGCGGCTCTCGCCGAGACCGACCATGATCCCCGACTTGCGGATCATCCCCGGCGCGGTGTCGGCGACCCGGCGCAGCACCTTCATCGCCCACTCGTAGCGACCCGAGCGGCGGACCTCGCGATAGAGTCGCGGCACCGTCTCGACGTTGTGGTTGTAGACCTCGGGGGCGGCGGCGATGATCCGGTCGACCTGGGCAAGGTCGCCGCGGAAGTCGGGGGTCAGGACCTCGACGGTGGGCGCCGGCTCGAGCTCGCGCAGGGCCCGGATCGCCTCGACGAAACCGGTGGCGCCGCCGTCCGGCAGGTCGTCGCGGTCGACCGCGGTGATGACCACGTGCTCGAGCCCCATCCGCCACGCGGTCTCGGCGAGCTGGCGCGGCTCGTCGGGGTCGACCGGCCGCGGCCGGCCGTGGGCGATCGAGCAGTACGAGCAGTTGCGGGTGCAGATCCTGCCGTTGATCAGGAAGGTCGCGGTGCCGCGCGAGAAGCACTCGGAGCGGTTCGGACAGCGGGCCTCCTCGCAGACGGTGTGCAGACCGCCGGCGCGCATTCTCTTCTTGACCTCGTGGAGGTCGCCGAGCTGCACCTTCCGCGCCCTGATCCAGTCGGGCAGGATCGGCGCCGGGACCCGTCCTCCAAAGCTCATGGTGCGTCCTCGCTCCCCGCTACGGCGCCACGACCCAGGCGCCCGGGAAGCCCGCGGCGCGCATCCGTTCGACCACCCGGTCGGCGGACATCCGGTCGGGGAACGGGCCAACGCGGAGCTTGACCAGAGCATTCCCGTCGGCGACGTCGCCGGTCACCAGCTGGTGGTGCTCGTGGTCGAAGCCAAGCCGGACGAGCTTCGCCCGGGCCTCGTCGATCGACGGCCGGCTCGACGACGCCAGCACCTGGACCCAGAGGCCCGCGGCCGCCGTCGGCGAGGGCTTCGGCCGCGCCGTCGGGGTCGGCGGCGGCTCGGTCGGCGTCGGCGGCGGCGGCGCCGCGGTCGGCGGCATCGGCGGCGGAGTCGCGGTCGCGATCGGCGGGGTCGGCGACGGCCGGGGCTCGACGACCGTCGGGTCGGGGATGACCTGGGTGAGGATGGTCGGCGTCGGCGACGCACCGCCCGGGGTCGCGACGCTCGCGTCGGTCGATCGTGCCGCGCCATAGCCAAGACCGAAGGCGAGCACCATGAGCACCGCCAGCGCGACCAGCAGCACCGTCAGCCAGCGCGCGCTCAGCTCGATGACGTAGTAGCTCCGGCTCATCCGTCAGCTCGTCCCCGTCGTCGCTGTCGTCATCATCCGGGAGGGTCTCAGCCCTTCTTCCGGTCGGTGTCGAACAGCGCCTCGAGCATGTTGAGCGGCACCGGGAAGACGATGGTCGAGGCGTTCTCGGTCGAAATCTCGGTCAGCGTCTGGAGATAGCGGAGCTGGATGGTCGTCGGGTTTGCCGACATCACGTCGGCGGCCTCCGCCAGCTTTCTCGAAGCCTCCAGCTCGCCACTCGCGTGGATGATCTTGGCCCGCTTCTCGCGCTCGGCCTCGGCCTGCTTGGCGATGGCGCGCTGCATGTCGGGCGGCAGATCGACGTGCTTGACCTCGACCATCGACACCTTGACCCCCCACGGGTCCGAGTGCTGGTCGATGATCTCCTGGAGCCGGATGTTGACCTCCTCGCGCTTGCTCAGCAGATCGTCGAGCTCGACCTCGCCGAGGACCGCCCGCAAGGTCGTCTGGGCGAGCTGCGAGGTGGCGTAGACGTAGTTCTCGACCTCGATCACCGACTTGACCGGGTTCATCACCCGGAAGTAGACGACCGCGTTGACCTTGACCGACACGTTGTCGCGGGTGATGACGTCCTGCGGCGGGATGTCGTGGACCACCGTCCGCAGGCTGATCTTGACGATCCGGTCGATCGGCCAGAAGACGAAGACGAAGCCCGGGCCCTTGGCCTCGGGCAGCACCCGGCCGAGGCGGAAGATGACGCCGCGCTCGTACTCGTTGAGGATGTTGATCCACTTGAAGATCACGAAGAGGCCGAAGAAGATCGCGAGACCGAGACCGGAACCGAGGAAACCCATCGTCAACTCCCTTCGACCGGAGCCGCGGTGGGCTCCGCCGGTGAAACGTCGATCCGCCGCTCGCCGACCGTCTCGACCCGGACCTTCGCGCCCTTGCCGATCCGCCCGGCGGTCGAGTGCGCGTCCCAGTACTCGCCGTGGACCAGAACCTTGCCGACCGGGTCGAGATCGCTCAAGGCGACGCCGGTCTCGCCGACCAGCCCCTCGCTCCCGGTCATCACCCGGCGGCTGTGGGCGCGGATCACCCGGCCGAGCAGGAAGACCGTCGCCGCGGCGACGACCACCGCGGTCGGCAGCACGACGCCGAGGCTGACCCGCATGTCCGGGATCGGACCGTCGAACAGCATCAGCGAGCCGAGCACGAAGCAGATCACGCCGCCCACCGTCAGCAGTCCGAAGCTCGTGATCTTGATCTCGAGAAGAAAGAGCAGCAGCGAGATCGCGATGAGCGCCACCCCGGCCCAGCTCAAGGGCAGCACCGACAGCGAGTACAGCGCGAGCAGCATCGAGATGGCCCCGACCGCGCCGGGGAAGATGCCGCCCGGGTGGGTGACCTCGACATAGATCCCGAGCATCCCCAGGGCGAGCAGCAGATAGGCGACGTTGGGGTTGGCGAGGAAGGACAGCACCTGCTCGGCGGTGCTCCGCTCGACCTCGACGAGCATCGGATCGGCGAGGTCGAGGACCTCGCGGCGGCCGTCGACCCGGGTGATCTCCCGGCCGTCGAGGGCCTCCAGCAGGGCCTCCGTGTTCTTGGCGACGAGATCGGCGAGGTCGGCCTCGACCGCCTCCTCGGCGGTGAACGACCGCGCGTCGACCACCGCTTCGACCGCGAGCTCGACGTTGCGGTCGCGCGCCTCGGCGAGCGATCTCGCCATCGCCGAGGCGTCGGAGAAGACCTTGGCCTTCATCGTCTCACCGACGTCCTCGCCCTGCCCCTGGACCGGGGAGGCCGCCCCGGTGTTGGTCCCCGGGGCCATCGCCGCGACATCGGCCGAGATCAGGATGAAGAAGCCCGCCGAGGTCGCCTGAGCCCCCGCCGGGGTCACGAAGACCACCACCGGGACCTCGGACTCGGTGATCGCCGAGGTGATCCCGCGGGTCGAGTCGAGCAGCCCGCCCGGCGTGTCGAGCTCGAGCAGCACCAGCGACGCCCCCCGCAGCGCGGCGTCGTCGAGGGCGCGCTCGATGAAGGCCTGCGAGGCCGGCTGGATGGTGTCGTCGACCCGCAGGTGGACGATCTCTCGCGCCGCGGCCGGCGAAGCCAGCGCGAGCGTCGCCAGCGCGACGGCCATCAGCTCGAGCTTGAGACGGTGCATCGGGTCCATCATAGAGCCGCTCCTCGTGGAGGACAACAAACCTAGCAGGAAGTACGTTTCCACGACGGTCCGAGGTTCACGCCATCCCCCGTCGGATGGCCCTCCAGAGCCGCCGGATCTCGGCCGGGTGGCAGGGACGCGTGTCGCCCCCGTAGAGCTCGTCCTCGGCGCGCTCGACGAGCTCGCCGACGGCGAGGGCCGAGCCCGGCCAGTGGGCCGCCGCCTGACGCCCGATCGAGCGCACCGTCGCCGACGGCGGGACGATCCCGCCGACCGGCACGAGGGCCCGCGCGAGGCGGGCGACCGCGCGGCTCGCCGGTCCGCGATCGCGCCGTCGGCCGCTGCGCCACGGGCGGACCCGGCGGCGCCACCGGCCGCCAAGGAACAGGGCCGCGACCCCGAGCGCGCCGAGCGCCGCCGCCGGGACCGCGACCGACCGGCGCCGGGCCAGCTCGACCGCCCGCCGCAGCGCCTCGAGGGCGCCGTCGACCAGGTCGATCTGCTCGCCGAGCCCGAAGCTCAGCAGCCGCTGGTCCCACACCAGCTCGAGCCGCTGCCAGGTCCAGCGCAGCCGCTCGATCCCGCCGACGCCGCCGAGACCGGGCACCCCGGATGACGGGGTCGGGTCGTAGGCGACCCAGCCCCGGTCGGGGCCGAGCCAGACCTCGACCCAGGCGTGGGCGTTCGACTCGCGCACCACCAGCTCGTCGCCCTCCGGGGCGCGGTCGCCGCCGGAGTATCCGGCCACCAGCCGCGCCGGTACCTCGAGGTGGCGCATCATGACGACCATGGCGCCGGCGAAGAACTCGCAGTGGCCCTGCTTGGCCTCGAGCAGGAACCAGGCGACCGGGTCGACGTCGTGGATCTTGACCCCGGGCTCGAGGGTGTAGCCGTAGCCCGTCCGGAGGTGCTGCTCGACCGCGTCGGCGCGCGCCCGCGCCGAGCCGAGACCACCGGCGACCTCCAACGCGAGGGCCCGGACGCCGGGGTGGTCGCGGGGCAGCAGCAGGTCCCGCGGGCCCGGCGGCGCCGCGAGGCTCGGCGGCTCCTCGCCGACCCACACCCGGTAGCTCATCGCCTCGTTCCTGCGGTGTCGGACGAGCAGGCCGCCATAGGGGTCCGCCGCCACCGGGGCCGGCGCCTGGATCGCGACCGTCCCGGGAGGCAGCATGAGGTACCGACGGAGACGCAGCAGGTCGATCTCGAGCTCGACGAGGCGGTCGAGATCGGGCCGCTCGCGGCCGAGCCAGACGATGCCCCGGACCGGGTCGAGCTGGCGCAGGTCGGTCTGCCGCGGGACGAACGAGCCGGCCATCACCTGGTCGAAGGCGGTCCCGCGCAGCCGGGTCCACTCCTCGCGGATCCTCCGCCCGTCGGGCGAGCGGACCACGAGGGCGACCTCCTGCGACGGGGTCAGCCGGCCCATCTTGCCGAGGTCGACGTCGGCCGAGAACCCGGTCGAGCGGGCGAAGCTGCGGCCCGCCACCAAGGGCGAGCCGAGCCGCGGCATGACGACAAAGACCGGCGCGGCGACGAGCAGCGCTGCGACGACCGCGGCCGCGAGGTGACGGCCGCGGGGCAGCGCGCCCCGCCGGCGGCCGTCCTCGAGACCGAGCCCGGCGAGCTGGAGACGCATCCCGAAGCCCCAGCCGAGAGCCGCCGAGGCGACGAAGTAGGGCGCGATCGCCGGGTGGGTCGACGACGCCACCGCCACCACCCAGACCACGGCGACGAGCGCGACCGACTGGAGGAAGCTCTTCAGGTCGTCGACCATCAGCACGCGTACCGCGGTGAGCAGCAGCAGCAGGTGGCCGAGGGGGCGCAGCGGGCCGACCTCGAGGCCGCCGGTCGCGACGACCGCGGCGAGGATGAGCACCGCCGCGAGGTTGAGCACCGCCGCCGACGGCCGCAGCACCCGCTCGGGCCGGAACGCCAGCCAGGCCCCGGCGGCGGCGGCGACGAGCCAGAAGGGGGGCAGCACGATGTAGAGGAAGGGCAGGGGCACGAGCGCCCAGAGCAGCAGCCAGCCGAGCTGGCGGCGCAGCGCCCCGATTCCGCTCACCGTGGCCCTCCGGCGCCGAAGGTCGCCACCGGCTGGCCGGCGACAACCGCCGGGGCGGCAGCCTCGGCCGGCGAGAGCTCGACCTCGGCGAGGAGGCGCAGCAGCCGGCCCGACTGGCGGGCGTCGCGGACCGGCGGGACCACCGTCGGCCCGACCACCAACCCGACCGCCGCTCCCCGCTGCAGCCTCTTCACGACCACCGTCGCGACCTCGCTGACCGCGGTCTCGAAACGATCCCGGACCTCGGGGTCGTCGGGGCTCGCCGACCGCGGGTCGAGGACCAGGTAGACCGGGCCCTCGGCGGCGCGCTGGCGGTCGACGACGATCGGGCGCTGCTGGCGCGCGGTCTGCTTCCAGTGGAGCTGCCGCCGGTCGTCGCCGTCGCGGTAGTCGCGCAGCTGGCTGACCTCGCCCTCGCGGCCGCGGTCGACCAGCAGCTCGGCCGAGCGGGCGCCGCCGCCGTGGCCGAGGGTCAGAGCGGGCTCGGCGTCGAGCAGCCGCGGCAGGACGAGCACCCGCTGCTCGGCGAGCAGCTCCTTCGACTTGAGGAAGAAGCCGAGGGGCAGGACGACCTCGAGCCGCCACGGCCCGACCCGCGTCCAGCCTCGGTCCGGGTAGCGCAGCTCGACCGCCCGGCGGCGGCTCGCGCCGCGCTCGACGAGGGCCTCGCCGACCAGCGCCGTCCCGTCCGCCGCCCGGACGACGAGCCCATAGGCCGGGAAGACCCGCGACCGGTTGCGCACCACGACCTCGGCGTAGGCGGCACGGCCCGCGAAGACCTCGCGCGGCAGGGCGACCTCGACCTCGACCGAGGCGAGGACCTGGCGCGACCAGGCGCCCGACACCACGTAGGAGCCGAGGGCCATCGACAGCATCGCCATGAGGGCGTTGTTGCCGGTGTTGACCGCGGCGAGCCCGAGCACGATGCAGCCGGCGATGTAGAGGGCGCCCCACCTGGTCAGGCGGAGCCTGAAGCCGGGGAAGGCGTCGGCGAAGCTCATCGGGGCACGGGCACGGCCTCGACGATCGAGCGGATCACCGCGCGCTCCCGGCGGCTGCGCTCCCAGCCATCGCCGACCAGCGGGTCGGCGAGCAGCACCCGGTGGGCGAGCACCCACTCGGCGGTGTGCTGGAGGTCGTCGGGGACGACGAAGGTCCGGCCGCGGACCAGCGCCAGGGCCTGGGCCGAGCGCTGCCACGCCAGGCTGCCGCGGGTCGAGACGCCGAGGGTCAGCGCCCGGTGGCGGCGGGTGCCGGTGATGACCTCCATGAGATAGCCGAGCACCCGGTCGTCGATGTGGACCTCGCCGACCATCGTCTGGAGCTCGACCACCTCGGCCGCCGAGAGCACCGGCTCGAGCCGGGCGAGCTCGGGCTCGGCGCCGCCCGCCCTGAGCAGCTCGAGCTCCTCGTCGGGCGCCGGGTAGCCCATCGAGAGCCGCATCAGGAAGCGGTCGAGCTGGGACTCGGGCAGCGGGTAGGTTCCCGTCGACTCGATCGGGTTCTGGGTGGCCACGACGAGGAAGGGCTCGGCGAGCCGGTGGCGGGTCTTCTCGACGGTCACGGCATGCTCGCTCATCGCCTCGAGCAGCGCCGACTGGGTCCGCGGGGCGGCGCGGTTGATCTCGTCGGCGAGCACGACGTTGGCGAAGAGCGGCCCGGGCACGAACTCGAAGGTCCCCGGGCCCTGGCGAAAGACCGAGATGCCGATGATGTCGGACGGCAGGGTGTCCGAGGTGAACTGGATCCGGTGGAACTCGAGGCGGAGGGACCGCGCGAGGGCCTGGGCCAGCGTCGTCTTGCCGACCCCGGGCACGTCCTCGAGCAGGACGTGGCCGCGGGCCAGCAGCGCCGCGATGAGCGCATCGACGATCTCGCCCTTGCCGCGGATCACCCGGACGATCGAGGAGTGCAGACGCTCGACGCGCTCGAGCACGGTGTCGGTGACAGGGTTCACGAGGCCTCCAGAGGCGCGGCGAGCGGACGCTCGACCCAGTATACGGAAAAGGCCCGCCGGCGTTGGGGCATTCCTTTCCTCCCGCGCCCCCGTCCGCGTCCGCGTCCGTGCCCGATGGCAGCGGCAGCGGCAGCGGCAGAAACGGTGGCCGTGGCGGAGACGGTGGCAGAGGCGGTGGCGGCAGCGTCTCCGACCCCCGGAAGTGTCACCCCTGCGAGCGGGGCGCCCGCACCACCATCCGAAACGGCCTCTCCGGAGGCAACGGGTCTCTCGGTGGTGCGCGCGTCCCGCGCGCAGATGCTGATTCGACCGAATGCCGCTGCTGGTTGCCGGCGAGTTGCCTGGAGAAACCTGGATCTGCTAAGCGAACCGGCGCGCGAGCACAGCCCCGCCGAGCCCGACCATCAACACGAGGGCAACCAACCCGGCCCTTCCGAGCCCCGGAACCGCAGCGGGTTGTTGCTCGGGGGTATCCACGAGGTCGAGGGTCCAATATGGCTCACCGTTACCATTAACAAAAGCGAAGTCCATGACGAGCCACTCATGGTCCCCCGTTTCCATGTCGTGCGTACCGAGCTCCAAGAATGCGAAGGGCCCCGGAGGGTAGGGTGGCGAGAAGGCCAACGACCACAAACGACCGTCGAACGACGCCAGCGAGGTGACGAAGAGCGTCGGCCACGGGTAGGGCCCCGGGTAATAGTAGTTCGCGATCTCACGGATCTCGCCGGTCGCGACATCGTACTCGGTCAGGTACGTTCCACCCATCATGAACAGACGATTGCCGACGAACGTCATCGAATGGAAGTCGTGCTCGGTGTGATTCACGACCTCCGTCGCAACACCTGTGGCCTGATCAAGGGTGTACAGGGAGCAGCCATACCCGGGATCGGGAAGGGCGGCCATCCACAGGGTTCCGTCCGGCCCGAACGCAATGTCCCAAACCACCTGGATATCCGCGATGACCGACAGGCTCTTCACGACGCCCAGCGTTTGAAGGTCGATCCAGTCAAGCCTGATTTCCCCCCAGACGGGGTTCCCGACCACCAGTTCACCCGTCGGCGCCAGTGTCACCGCGGCCGAGAAACCCGTGTAGAAGTTGTGGTCGATCACCCCGAGCTCCGTGCGGTACCTGAAGCAGTCCGGATCACCGTGCTCGTCACACGTGAACATCGTGACGAGCCCGGTTTCTGAGTTGACGCTGTAGCCGGTCATCATCTGCGCGCCCGCCGGCGACGCCAGCACCAAGACGATCACGGTTCCGATGACGACCCGTACCATGACGGCCCCCATTTCGCGGGGTTCTCCGAAGTGCCCCCATCATAGTCCAACGGTCAACAGGGAGGACATGCCCACGGTCACTGAGCTTGCCGCGGCCCCGCACCGCCCTCGACCCCCCACTCCCGCTCCCGCTCCCGCTCCCGACGAGACGGTGCAACGTCAGTGGCGGTGGCGGTGGCAGTGCGAATAGTACGATGTTTCCGATGCCGGTGACCCTCGACGACCACATCCACGACTACCTCGCCCACCTGGCGATCGAGCGCAACCTGAGCCCGCGGTCGATCGACGCGTACGGCCGCGATCTGCGCCAGTTCGCCGCCTGGGCCGCCGGTCGGGGGCTCGAGGCGTCGGCGGTCGACCGTCACCACCTCCGCGCCTACCTCGGGGCCCGGCGCGACAGCGGGCTGTCGGCGCGGTCGGCGGCGCGGGCCCTGTCGGCGATCCGCGGCCTCTTCCGCTTCCTCGTCGCATCGGAGGCGCTGGCCGCCGACCCGACCGCCGACCTCCGCTCGCCGTCGCTGTGGCGGACCGTGCCCCACACCCTGAGCGGCGACCAGATCGACGCCCTGCTCGCCGCCCCCGACACCTCGACGACCCTCGGGCTGCGCGACCGCGCGATGATCGAGACCCTCTACGCCACCGGGCTGCGGGTCTCCGAGCTGGTCGGCCTCACCGTCGACCGGGTCCGGCTCGACCCGGGCTTCGTACGGATCGTCGGCAAGGGCCGCAAGGAGCGCCTGGTGCCCCTCGGGCTCGCGGCGATCTCGTGGATCGAGCGCTGGAGCGAGGGCGGTCGCTCGCTGCTCGACCGCGATCGCCGGCCGGAGCTCTTCCTCAACCACCGGGGCGGCGCCCTCACCCGCCAGGGCTTCTGGAAGATCCTCCGCGGTCACGCCCTCAAGGCCGGCATCCGCGGCCGGCTCAGCCCCCACGTCGTCCGCCACTCCTTCGCCACCCACCTGGTGGAGAACGGCGCCGATCTGAGGGCCGTACAGATGATGCTGGGCCACTCGTCGCTGACCACCACCGAGATCTACACCCACGTGGCCCGCGAGCGGCTCAGGAAGCTGTATGACGAAAAGCACCCCAGGGCATAGGGGAAGGTGAATGGGATCGATCAACGCTCCGCCACTCCGGTTCTCGGCCGCTGTCTTCGCACGCGAGAACAGCGGCCGAGAGAAGGAAAGGAAGAAGTCGATGCGGGTGGCCCTCGCCGTGATGATCGCCCTGGCCTCTTCGGCGGGAGTGGAGGCGAAAATCGTCGCCTTCACCGACGGCCGGGTGCTCAAGGTCGAGGACGCCTACCTCGAGGGCGATGCGATCGTCATCGAGCTGCGCGGCGGCGGGGCGATGCGGGTTCCGGCGACCCGGGTCGACCGGGTCATCGCCGACGAGGTCGAGGACGACCCCCAGCCGATCCCCGACACCGCCGGCTGCCCGTGGCGGTGGGACGGCGAAGCCCTCCCCGAGGGCGTCCCCTACGGCGCCCTGATCGACACCGCGGCCCGCACCGCCGGCATCCACCCGTGGCTGCTCGTCGCGGTGGTCCGCGCCGAGTCCGGCTTCGACCCGCAGGCGGTGTCGCGGGCCGGCGCCGCCGGGCTCACCCAGCTCATGCCGGCGACCGCGTCGGACCGCGCCGTCGTCGACGTCTTCGACCCGGCCGACAACCTCCGCGCCGGCGCCGAGCACCTCCGGGCCCTGCTCGACCGCTTCGGATCGCTGACCCTGGCCCTCGCCGCCTACAACGCCGGCCCGGCGACCGTCGAGCGGCACGACGGCGTCCCCCCCTACCGCGAGACCCGGGACTACGTCCGCAAGGTGACGGGGTGGTTCTGCGGAGGCTCGCCCGCGAGCTGAAACACCGGGCACACCGGCGGCGACCTCGTGGTTCTTCGTGTGCTCGGTGTTCCTGGAGGACACCCCCGTCCGGCCTGTTACACTGCCCACCGACCATGACCCCAGGAGGTCCACCATGCGCGGTCGCGCCCTCGTCGTTCTCGTTGCCCTGATCGGCGCCGTCGTTCTGACCGGCTGCGGGCCGGAGGAGACACCCGAGCAGAAGCTCGCACGGCTGCGCTACAACCACGAGATCTACCCGGTCGGCACGACCACCCTGCACGACGCCGCCGGCAACCCGACCCTGCTCGTCGACCTCAACGTCGCCAACCAGGGCACCGAGCCGCTGTCCAGGCTGACCGTGCTGGTGCGGGTCCGGGGCGCCGGCGGGGTCGAGCGGCTCGCCCAGCGGGTCACCATCCCCCTCGAGGACCTGAGACCGGGGATCGGCCGCCAGCAGGACGTGCGGATCGAGGGCTTCGCCCTCGCCGAGGACGACGAGCTGACGGTCGAGCTCGAGCCGAACCTGCCCCCCGAGGTGCTCCACGAGCTGCCCGAGTGGGCCGATGTGGCGGGCGGGTAGGTTGTCCCGGCGTCAGTTGACCGGGCCGGCAGGGAGCTCCGCGACGCCGAACCGCGTCATCAGCGCCGACCGAAGCTGGGGCAGCACCTCGCGCTCGAAGTGCTCGGCCGCGATCGGGGCGAGCCGGGCGATCGCGACCCGGGTGGCCTCGATGAGCCGCAGGCCCTCGCACAGCTTGAGATCGGGGTCCGACCGCAGCGTCTGCAGGGTCACCTCGAGCATGAGCTCGCACCGCGCGTCGAAGGCGCCGCAACCGCTGTCGCCCCGATGATCCACCGCCTCTCCCCCTCGTGCTGATCAACCACGGAGACGACGATGCCATTTCACCGACCCGCCGACTTTCTCGACCAGGTCGAGGCGGTCGCCCGCGCCGGCGCCGAGGCGTTGATGCCCTACTGGCGTTCGCTCGAGCCCGACCAGGTCACCGAGAAGGCGCGCAACGACCTCGTGACCGCCGCCGACCGGGCCGCCGAGGCCGCGATCCTGGGCGAGATCGGCCGCCGCTTCCCCGGCCACGCGGTGCTCGCCGAGGAGTCGGGCTGGACCCGCCGGGGCGACGGCCGGCCGACCTGGATCGTCGACCCGCTCGACGGCACGACGAACTTCGTCCACGGCCTCGCCCAGTTCGCGGTGTCGATCGGCGTGGCGGTCGACGGGCGGGTCGAGTCCGCGGTCGTCCTCGACCCGGTCAAGAACGACCTCTTCCGCGCCGGGCGCGGTCTCGGCGCGACCTGGAACGGCCGCCCCTGCCGGGTGAGCCGGCGCCCAGGCCTGGCCGGCGCGCTCGTGGCGACCGGCTTTCCCTTCCGCGCCCACGAGCTGCTCGACCCGTACCTCGGGATGTTCCGCGAGGTCTTCCTGCGCTGCAAGGCGATCCGCCGGCCCGGGGCCGCCGCCCTCGACCTCGCCTACACCGCGTGCGGCATCTTCGACGGCTTCTTCGAGCTCAAGCTGTCGCCCTGGGACGTCGCCGCCGGGTCGCTGCTCGTCGAGGAGGCCGGCGGGGTGGTCAGCGACCTCGCCGGGGGCGGGAGCTTCCTCGCCTCCGGAGACGTGCTCAGCGGCTCGCCCGGGGTCCACGCCGAGCTCCTCGAGGTCGCCCGCAGCCGGCCCGGCCTCGGCCGACCCGCCCCTTCGTCGGAGGTCGGGTGACCCGAGGTTGCACGACGGTCGCGTTTTGTATAATCGGACCATGACCGATCAGGACAGGCTACCGCGGGAGGAGCTCGAACGGCTGGTCACCGAGGCCGCGCTGCTCACCCGGGTCGAGCAGTACGACGACGCGGTGAAGGTCTTCGAGGCCCACCTTCCCCAGCTGTCGAGCGGCACCGACGACGACAAGCGGGTCGCGGCCGCGGTCTTCTCGTACTACGGGCTGTGCATCGCGGCGCTGCGCAAGCAGTACTCGGACGGCATCAAGTACTGCGAGCTCTCGCTCAAGGTCCAGCCGTCGAACCCCGAGCACTACGAGAACCAGGGCAAGATCCACCTCCTGGCGCGCAGCCGGGCCCGGGCTGTGGACGCGCTGCTCACCGGCCTCAGCTACGACCCCAACAACAAGGGCATCAACCGGGTGCTCGACTACATCGGCCGGCGACGCCCTCCGGTCATCGGCTTTCTGCCACGCGACAACTTCCTCAACGTCTACCTCGGCAAGCGCCGCCACGAGAGGTTCGAGAGGCGGCGCGAGGAGGCGCGGAACCGGCGGCGCCGGCAGGAGGCCGACCGGGACAAGGTCACCACCGTCGACGTCCAGATCAAGCACGCCCAGACGCGCGCCGCCGAGCACAAGAAGGGCCGGTCCGGAAAGAACGCCTGAGCGGCGGCGATCCCCGAGCCAGCCCTTGCCATACCTTCATCGGAGGGCTATCCTCACAGGCGCTCTGCGTCCGCCCTGACCGCGACGGTGCGGCGGGCGCCCGGGCGAGCCGGACCGAGACGACCCACCGGTCTGTCCACCGCGGAGGTACCAATGGCCAAGCCACGAACGACCATGATCGACGGGAACGAGGCGACGGCCTCGGTCGCACACCGCATCAACGACGTGTGCGCCATCTACCCCATCACCCCCTCGTCCAACATGGGCGAGTTCGCGGACGAGTGGTCCGCGCGGGGCCGGACCAACATCTGGGGCACCGTCCCGGACGTCATCGAGATGCAGTCCGAGGGCGGCGCCTCGGCGGCGGTCCACGGCTCGCTCCAGGCGGGCGCGCTGACCACCACCTTCACCGCGTCCCAGGGCCTGCTGCTGATGATCCCGAGCATGTACAAGATCGCCGGCGAGCTCACCTCGACGGTGTTCCACGTCTCGGCGCGGACCGTCGCGACGCACGCGCTGTCGATCTTCGGCGACCACTCGGACATCAACGCCGTGCGCGCCACCGGCTGGGGCCTGCTGTGCTCGGGCTCGGTCCAGGAGGCCCACGACATGGCGTGCGTTTCGCAGATGGCCACCCTGGCGTCGCGGGTGCCTTTCGTCCACTTCTTCGACGGCTTCCGGACCTCCCACGAGGTGTCGAAGATCGAGCTCCTCGAGGACGACGACCTGCGCGCCCTGATCGACGACGACCTCGTCCGTGCCCACCGCGAGCGGGCGCTGTCGCCCGACCACCCGGTGGTCCGCGGCACCTCGCAAAACCCCGACACCTTCTTCCAGGCGCGCGAGGCGATCAACGGCTTCTACACCGCCTGTCCGCAGCACGTCGCCGACGCGATGCAGGCCTTCGGAAAGCGGACCGGCCGCGCCTACTCGCTGTTCGACTACGTCGGCGCCCCCGACGCCGAGCGCGTCATCGTGCTGATGGGCTCGGGCGCCGAGGCGGTGCACGAGATGGTCGAGCACCTCACCGAGCGGGGCGAGAAGGTCGGCGTCGTCAAGGTCCGGCTCTACCGGCCGTTCTCGGTGAGTCACCTCATGCAGGCCCTGCCGAAGACGACCAAGAGAATCGCGGTGCTCGACCGGACCAAGGAGCCCGGCGCCATCGCCGAGCCGCTCCACATGGACGTCGTCCACGCCCTCGCCGAGGCGCGATCGCTGGGCATCAGCCCCTTCGCCACCGACCCACTCGTGGTCGGCGGCCGCTACGGCCTGTCGTCGAAGGAGTTCAACGACGGCATGGTCAAGGCGGTGTTCGACAACCTCGCCGCCGAGGCGCCGCGCAACCACTTCACGGTCGGGATCGTCGACGACGTGACCCATCTGTCGCTGCCCGTCGATGACGAGTTCGACAGCGCCTCGGACAAGGTCTTCCGCGGCGTCTTCTTCGGGCTCGGCGCCGACGGCACGGTCGGGGCGAACAAGAACTCGATCAAGATCATCGGCGAGGAGACCGACAACTTCGCCCAGGGCTACTTCGTCTACGACTCGAAGAAGGCCGGCGCGGTGACCATCTCGCACCTCCGCTTCGGACCCAAGCCGATCCGTTCGTCCTACCTCATCCGAAAGGCCAAGTTCGTCGCCTGCCACCAGTGGGTGTTCATCGAGAAGCTCGACATGCTGGCCTACGCCCAGCCCGGCGCGACCTTCCTCGTCAACTCGCCCTTCGGGCCCGACGAGATCTGGGACCAGCTCCCCCTCGAGGTCCAGCAGGACATCAAGGCCAAGAAGCTCAAGGTCTACTGCATCGACGCGACCAGCGTCGCCCGCGACACCGGGATGGGCCGCCGCACCAACACCATCATGCAGACCTGCTTCTTCGCGATCTCGGGCATCCTGCCCCGCGAGGAGGCGATCGAAAAGATCAAGCAGGCGATCAAGAAGACCTATGGCGCCAAGGGCGACGAGATCGTCAAGCTCAACTACAACGCGGTCGACAGCACCCTCGCCAACCTCTTCGAGGTCAAGGTCCCGGAGGCGATCACCGCCACCGTGCGCCGGCCGCCGATCGTCTCCGAGGCCGCCCCCAAGCTGGTCAAGCGGGTCACCGCGATGATGATCGCCGGCAAGGGCGATCTGCTCCCGGTCTCGGCGTTCCCGCCGGACGGCACCTGGCCGACCGCGACCACGCGCTGGGAGAAGCGCAACATCGCGATCGACATCCCGGTGTGGGACGAGGAGCTGTGCATCCAGTGCAACAAGTGCGCGCTGGTCTGCCCGCACGCCGCGATCCGGGCCAAGGTCTACGCCCCCGCGGCGCTCGCCGGCGCCCCCGCCACCTTCAAGTCGGTCGACTACAAGGCGAAGGACTTCGAGGGCCAGAAGTACACCATCCAGGTCGCGCCGGAGGACTGCACGGGCTGCCAGATCTGCGTCCGCGTCTGCCCGGCCAAGGACAAGTCGAACCCCAAGCACAAGGCCCTCGACATGGCGCCGCAGATGGCGCTTCGCGAGCCCGAGCGGGTCAACTACGACTTCTTCCTCGGCCTGCCCGAGGTCGACCGGACGGCCCTCAAGCTCGACGTCAAGGGCTCGCAGTTCCTGCAGCCGCTGTTCGAGTACTCGGGCGCCTGCGAGGGCTGCGGCGAGACCCCCTACGTCAAGCTGCTGACCCAGCTCTTCGGCGACCGCGCGCTGATCGGCAACGCCACCGGCTGCTCGTCGATCTACGGCGGCAACCTGCCGACCACCCCCTACGCGGTCGACGCCGCCGGCCGCGGCCCGGCCTGGAACAATTCGCTGTTCGAGGACACCGCCGAGTTCACCCTCGGCTTCCGGCTCGCCGTCGACCAGACCCGCGAGCGCGCCGTCCGGCTGCTCAAGGACCTCAGCTCCGATCTCGGCGACACCCTGGTCGGCGAGCTGATCGGCGCCGACCAGAGCTCCGAGACCGGGATCGCCGCCCAGCGCGAGCGGGTCCGGGCGCTCCGCGACAAGCTCAAGGGCATCTCCAAGCCCGCCGCCGGCGAGCTCGCCCACATGGCCGACTACCTCGTCCGCAAGAGCGTGTGGGGGGTCGGCGGCGACGGCTGGGCCTACGACATCGGCTATGGCGGTCTCGACCACGTCCTCGCCACCGGCCGCGACGTCAACCTCCTGGTGCTCGACACCGGCGTCTACTCGAACACCGGCGGCCAGGCCTCGAAGGCGACCCCGATGGCGGCCACCGCCAAGTTCGCGATGGGCGGCAAGGCGATCACCAAGAAGGACCTCGGCCTGATGGCCATGGCCTACGGCCACGTCTATGTCGCCCAGGTCGCCTTCGGCGCCAAGGACAGCCAGACGGTCAGCGCCTTCCTCGAGGCCGAGTCCTACCCGGGCGCCTCGATCATCATCGCCTACTCGCACTGCATCGCCCACGGCTACAACCTGGCCAACGGCCTCGACCAGCAGAAGGCGGCGGTCGACAGCGGCTTCTGGCCGCTCTACCGCTTCGACCCGCGGCGCGCGGCGATGGGCGAGAACCCGCTCAAGCTCGACTCGAAGGCGCCCAAGGCCAGCTTCGAGCAGTTCGCCAACGCCGAGACCCGGTTCCGCATGCTGCAGAAAATCGACCCCGAGCGCGCCAAGAAGCTCATGGGGGACGCCCAGCGCGCGGTCACCGCACGGTTCAACGTCTACCAGCAGCTCGCCGCGCTGACCTTCAGCTCCGACGGTGACACGGACGCCAACTGAGCACCCGAGGAAAGGACGCACCATGGACCTCACAACGCACTACCTGGGACTCGAGCTCGTCAACCCGATCGTCGTCGGCGCCTGCCCGCTCGGGACCAGCCTCGACTCCATCCGCGCCCTCGCCGACGGCGGCGCCTCCGCGATCGTCCTGCCGTCGCTGTTCGAGGAGGAGATCATGGCCGCCGCCCGCGCCGCCCTCGAGATCGAGTCGGCCGGCGCCGGATTCGCCGAGGCCGGGTCCTACCTGCCGAACCCCGAGGGCTACCACATCGGCCCCGGCCAGTACCTCGCCCACCTCGAAGCCGCCAAGTCCGCGGTCAAGATCCCGGTCATCGCCTCGCTCAACGGCGCCTCGGCGGGCGGCTGGACCGAGTACGCGAAGAAGATGGAGGCGGCCGGCGCCGACGCCATCGAGCTCAACACCTACCTGTTGCCCTTCGACATCGACGAGAGCGGCGCCGAGATCGAGCAGCGGACGGTCGACATCGTCGCCGCGGTCAAGGGGTCGGTGTCGATCCCGGTCGCGGCCAAGCTGTCGCCCTTCTTCTCGTCGCTGCCCAACCTCGTCAAGCGGCTCGAGGGGGTCGGCGCCGACGGCGTCGTGCTGTTCAACCGCTTCTACCAACCCGACGTCGACATCGAGAGCCTCGAGGTCGCGCCCAACCTCCGGCTGTCGACCTCGGACGAGCTGCGGCTGCGGCTGCGCTGGCTCGCCGTGCTCTCGGCCCAGACCAAGATCTCGCTCGCCGCGACCGGCGGCGCCCACTCGGCGGTCGACGTCATCAAGGCGGTGATGTGCGGCGCCCACGCGGTGCAGATGGTCTCGGCGCTGCTCATCCACGGACCCGAGCACATCGGCCGGACCCTCGAGGCGATGACCTTCTGGCTCACCGACCACGAGTACGCCTCGCTCGCCCAGATGCAGGGCAGCCTCAGCCTGGCCAAGGTCGAGAACCCCAAGGCCTTCGCCCGGGCCAACTACATGAAGATGCTCGATTCGTGGGAGATGTAGGCGCGGCCGAGCTTCGACACACCACGGGCGGGCCGGTCGGCCCGCCCGCTTCGTTCCCGCGCCCGCGTCCGCGTCCGCGTCCGTTTCGTTCCCGAGTCCGAGTCCGCGTCCATGCCCGTCTCGGACGCGGACTCGGGCTCGGGCTCTACCCCGCGACAAACGGGTTGCTCGAGCGCTCCCGGCCGATGGTGGTGTCCGGGCCATGGCCGCAGATCACCCGGGTCTCGTCGGGCAGGGTGTAGAGCTGCTCGCGGATCGAGGCCTCGAGCACCGGGAACGAGCCGCCCATGAGGTCGGTCCGGCCGATCGAACCCGAGAAGAGCACGTCGCCGGCGATGACGAGCGGCGCCGGCGCGCCGTGGACGACGAAGCAGACGCCGCCCGGCGAGTGGCCGGGGGTGTGGCGGACCTCGAGGGCGAGCCCGCCGAGGGCGAGCCGCTGCCCGTGCTCGAGCCACAGGGTCGGCTCGGGCGGCCGCTCGACCTCGAGCCCGAACATCCGCCCCTGCATGGCGACGCCCTGGTAGAGCGGGAGCTCGTCGCGGTGCAGCCCGATCGGGATCCCGGCCGGCAGCCGCCGCATCAGATCCGCGGTCCCGCCGGCGTGGTCGAGGTGGCCGTGGGTGTGGAGCACCATCACCGGCCTCAGGCCCGAGCCCTCGACCCTCTCGACGATCCGCGCCGCCTCCTCGCCCGGGTCGACGATCGCGAGCACCCCCGCCTCACGTTCGCCGACGAGCACGCAGTTGGCCTGGATCGGCCCGACAGCGAGCGCTTCGAGAAACAGGCTGTCTAAGCTCTTCATTTTCTTCGGCCTGTTTTCGTCATGGGCATTGCCTCCTCGATCGACCCGCGCCGAAAACAGGTCGAAAAAACGAAAGCTCAGAGCAGTTGGTCAATCAGATCACCGAGCATGCTGCGGAGCTTCACCGCAGCCCGGCGGCCTTCGTCCAGGACCTCCTCGTGGGTCAGCTCGCGGTCGACCAGCCCGGCCGCCGGGTTGGCGGCGAGGGACAGCACCAGCACCCGCATGCCCATCTGGCGGGCGGCGATGACCTCGGGGACGGTCGACATCCCGACCACCGCGCCCCCCATCCCGATGAGCATCCGGATCTCGGCCGGGGTCTCGAAGGAGGGGCCGAGCATCGCGCAGTAGACCCCCTCGCGGGCGGCGAAGCCCGCCGCAGCGGCCGCCTCGAGCGCCCGCCGGCGCAGCTCGGGGTCGTAGGCCGCGGACATGTCGGGAAACGGCGGCCCGAAGTCGCGCCCCCACTCGCCGACCAGCGGATTCGAGCCCTGGAGGTTGATGTGATCCGCGACCACGACCAGCGACCCCGGCGCCATCGCCGGGTCGAGGGCCCCCGAGGCGTTGGTGGCGATGAGGACCTCCGCCCCGAGCAGCCCGGCCAGCCGGACCGGCGCCACGACCTCGGCCGGGGTGTAGCCCTGGTAGAGGTGGAAGCGGCCGTTCATCACCAGCAGCGACTCGCCGCCGCGCCGCCACAGGGTCAGCGTCTGGCTGTGGCCGGGCAGCTCGTGGAGCGGGAAATCGAAGACCTCGGCGAGGCCGACGACCCCGCCCCTCTCCCACCCCGGGACCTCGAGGCTCAGCCCCGAGCCGGCGACCAACAGACCGCGCACCCGCCCCGGCCGATGCCGCTCGCGGAACGCCTCGGCGGTGGCGCGGATCGACTCCGGGGTCATGGTCATCGGCACAGGGTAGCAGGGCGCCCGCGTCCGCGTCCGCGTCCGCGTCCGCGTCCGTGCCCGATGCAGCGACAGCGGCAGCGGCAGCTGCAGCAATCAGCGACAGCGTCAGCGGCGGCGATCAGCGGCGTCAAACCGCATCTGAGACGAGCTACCGCCTCCGGCGCCGGCAGCCGACCGCGGGTCGCTGCCGCTGTCCCTGCCCCCCGCCGCTGTCCCTGCCCCCTGCCGCTGTCGCTGCCCCTGCCCCCTGTCGCTGTCGCTGCCGATGTCGCTGTCGCTGCCGCTGCCCCAATCGGCCGCCACGGCTCCGGGATCAACCTCTCCCCGGCGCCGGCGAGAGCCCCCCCAGGGTCGGCCTCACGCGGTGACGGTGGCGATACCGTAGCGCGGGATGTCGTCGTCACGGGTGACGATGGTCAGCCGCTCCACCGTCGCCTGGGCGACGAGCATCCGGTCGAAGGGATCGCGATGGACGGCGGGCAGCCCGACGAGGGCGTTCGCGTGTGCGACGGTGACCGGCAACTCGGAGAACGGCTGCCCGGCCAGGACCTCGCCGAAGCTCCTCGGCACCTTGAGCTTGCCGATGGCCTGCTTGAGCCGGATCTCCCACACGACGACCGCGCTCAGGAACACGGTGTTGTCCGGGTCGGCGATGACCGACCTCGCCTTTGGCGACAGCTGCGGATCGTCGGCCAGCCACCACAGCAGGGCGTGGGTGTCGAGCAGCAGGTTCACGGCTCGGCCATCCCGAACGCCTCCCGAAGCTCGTCGGGCAGCTCGTCGAAGTCGTCGGCGATCGTGATCCTCCCCCTGAGGGCGCCGGGCTCGCGCGGACCGACCGGCCGCTCGTACTTGACCAGTCGAGCGACCGGCTTACCGGCCTTGCCGATGATGACCTCCTCCCCCGCGAGCACCCGCTCGATCAGCGCCGACAGCTGCGCCTTCGCCTCCGAGATGTTGGTGATCGGCATGATTGCCTCCGATTCAATTCTGACCAGACCAGACCAGGTCTGTCAATCGTCCGCATGGGGCCGCGATCTCCGGGGCCGGTCGCCGAAAGCTGTCGCCGTCGCTCCCGCCGCCGCTGGCTGCTGCTCCTGTCGCTGCCGCTGCCGCTGCCTCTGACATCGGGCGCGGACTCGGGCGCGGACTCGGGCGCGGACTCGGACTCGGGCGCGGACTCGGACGCGGACGCGGGTCAGGAGCCTCGGTGACCCCGGCCACCCATTCCCGCCCGGATTCTGCTACCGTGTCGCCCCGATGGCACGCGTCCGTCTCCGCTCCCTGAAGCTGACCGGCTTCAAGTCGTTCCCCGACGAGGTCAAGCTCGGCTTTCCGGGGAGGGTGTCGGCGATCATCGGGCCCAACGGGTGCGGCAAGTCGAACATCGTCGACGCGATTCTCTGGGTGCTCGGCGAGCAGAGCCCGACCCTGATGCGGCTCAAGAGCATGGGCGACGTGGTGTTCAACGGCGCCGCCGGCCGGCCCGCCGCCGGCGCCGCCGAGGTCATCCTCGAGCTCGAGTCCGACGACGGCCACTGGCCCGAGGCCGGCGGGAGGCTCGAGATCCGCCGCCGGGTCTTCCGCTCGGGCCCGTCGGAGTACCGCCTCAACGGCAAGGTGGCCCGGCTCAAGGACGTCGTCGACGAGCTCATGACCGTCGGTCTGGGCACCCGCGACTACTCGATCATCGAGCAGGGCCGGGTCGGCCAGGTGCTGTCGGCCCGCCCCACCGACCGGCGCATCCTGATCGAGGAGGCGGCCGGGATCACCCGCTACAAGAAGCGCAAGCACGAGGCCGAGCTCAAGCTCGAGCACACCCGGCACAACCTGCAGCGGCTCGAGGACGTCATCGCCGAGGTCGACCGGAGCCTCCGCCAGGTCAAGCGCCAGGCGAGCGCGGCGCGCCGCTACGAGACCCTCCAGAACGAGCTCAAGGACGCGCTGCGCCGCCTCCACACCCTCGAGGCCCACACCCTCGACGAGCAGCGCCGCGCGATCGTCAAGCGGCGCGGCGAGGCCCAGAACGAGGTCGCCGCCGCGGCCGCCGCCCTGGGCGGCGCCGACGCCGACCTCAGCCAGGCCCGCCGCGAGCTCGAGACCTGCCACGCGGCGGTCGACGCGGCCCAGGCCGAGGTCGCCGAGCTCACCGCCTCGCGCGAGCGCCTCGAGGCCTTCCTCGAGCGCTCGGCCGACCTGCTCGACAGCCTCAGGGCGTCGCTCGAGCGGACCCGCAACGACCGCGGCGCCCTCGAGTCCGGTCGCGCCGCCCTCGACGGGCGGGCCGACGAGGCGGCGAGCCAGGCGGCGGGCCGGCGGGCCGAGCTCGAGGCGGTCCGCGCCTCGGTCGAGCAGGCCGAGACGGCGCACCGCGCCGCCGCGACCGCCCTCGCCGAGGCCGAGACCAGGGCGACCGACGACCGCCAGGCCCTGCTCCGAGCGATCTCGGGTCTGACCGACGGCCGGAACCGGCTCGGCGAGCTGCACCGCGAGCAGGACCGGCTCGCCTACTCCCTCGGCCAGCTCGAGCAGGAGCGCGACCGGCTCGCCGCCCGCCGCACCGAGCTCGAGCAGCGGGCCCGCCAGTCCGCCGAGGCGAGCTCCGCCGCGGTCGCCGCGGTCGAGGCGATCGAGGGGCGGCGCGCCGCGCTGGTCGGCGAGCGGTCGGCCATGGCCGAGGCCGCCACCTCCGCCAAGCACGAGGCCGAGAGCCTCGGCCACGAGCTGTGGGAGCTGCGCCACCGGCTCCAGGGGGTCGAGCGCGAGCTCGCCCGCCACTCGATCGACCGCGAGCAGCTCGCGAGCTTCCTCCCGGCCGAGGCGGTCAAGGGCCAGGTCAGCGACTACCTCGACCCGGCGCCCGGTCTGGCGCCCCTGCTCGACCGGATCTGGCAGGACTGGCTCGAGCTGCCGGTGGTCTCGCTCGCCGCCCTCGACGAGGGCCACCTCGCCGACGCCGCCGAGCTCGAGGGGCGCCTGCGGCTGGTGCTCGCCGGCGAGGTCCCCCCCGCCGAGCCGACACCGGCGCCGGCCGGCGCCGACGACCTCCTGACCCTGGCCGGGCCGCGGCCCGAGGCCCTGCCCTGGCTGCGACGGACCCTGCCCCGGGCCTACCGCTCGCCCGACGCGGCGCGCGCCGCGGCGATCGCCGACGCCGACCCCACCGCGATCGTCGCCGACCCCGCCGGGGTGATCCGGCGCGGGCGGGTGGTCGAGCCGCCGACCGCCGGCAACCGCCACGCCGGCGCCCTCGAGCTGCGCGAGCAGCGCCGGCGGCTCACCGACGAGGTCTCGGCGATGGCCGACCGCGCCGCCAGCACCGGGCGCCGCCACACCGAGGTCGCCGGGCGGCTTGGCGAGCTCGAGCTCGAGCTCGACGTCCTCGACGCCGAGCTGATCGCCGCCGAGCAGGAGCGGGCGCGCGCCACCGCCGTCGAGCAGGCGCACGCCGCCGACCTCAAGCGGGTCGCCGGCGAGCACCAGGCCCTGATCGCCGAGCTCGAGAAGGGCGCCCGGCGCCGCACCGAGCTCGCCGAGCGGCAGGCCCGCGCCGAGGCCGAGGTCGCCGAGCTCGAGAGCCGGAGCCTCGCCCTCGAGCAGGCCGTCGAGTCGGCGGTGACCGCCCTCGAGGCGCGCCGCGAGGGGGCGTCGGAGACCCTGCGCCGGCTCGACCGCTGGCAGGCCGAGGCCCGGCTCGCCGCCGAACGGCTCGCCGCCGCCACGGTCGAGGCCGAGCGGATCGCCGAGGAGCGGCGGAGCCTCGAGGCGCGGCTCGCGGCGCTCGGCGGCGAGGTCGAGCGGCTCGCCGGGGAGCTCGCCGGAACCGAGGACGAGATCGTCCGGACCCGGACCCGGCTCGCCGAGGAGCAGGGCCAGCTCGCCGCCGCCCGCGAGCAGGCGCGGCGGCTCGGCGAGGAGGTCGGCAGCCGGGCCGCCCGGGTCGAGAAGCTCGACGGCGAGGTCCGGCAGCGCCGCGCCGAGCACGAGGAGCGGCGCGACACGCTGCACGCCGTCGAGATGGAGACGACGCGGCTCGACGCCGAGTGGCGGCGGCTGCGCGACGCGACGGTGGCCGAGCTCGGCATGGCGCCGGAGAAGCTTCTCGAGACGCCGGCCGGCGAGGGCGAGGACGCCGAGGCCCTCGCCCGGCTGGTCGAGGACGTCCGCGGCAAGCTCGAGCGGATCGGGCCGGTCAACCTGCTGGCGATCAAGGAGGTCGACGAGCTCGAGGAGCGCTCGACCTTCCTCGCCACCCAGCGCGGCGATCTGGTGAGCGCCCTCAAGAGCCTCGCCGAGACGGTCCGCGAGATCGACGCCACCTGCACCGAGCGCTTCGTCGAGACCTTCCAGCAGGTCAACGCGGTCTTCACCGAGACCTTCTCGAACCTTTTCGGGGGCGGCACCGCGCGCCTCGACCTGGTCGACGAGGACGACCCGCTCGAGTCGGGGATCGACATCACCGCCCAGCCGCCCGGCAAGCGCAACCAGTCTGTCCAGCTGCTCTCGGGCGGCGAGAAGGCGCTGACCGCGCTGTCGCTGCTCATCGCGCTGTTCCGGATCAAGCCCTCGCCCTTCTGCATCCTCGACGAGGTCGACGCCCCCCTCGACGACGCCAACGTCGAGCGGCTCGCCGAGCTCGTCCGGGCGATGACCGACAACACCCAGTTCGTCCTCATCACCCACAACCGCCGCACCATGCAGCACTCGGACCTCCTCTACGGCGTCACCATGGAGGAGCCGGGAGTGAGCAAGATCGTGTCGGTGCGCTTGGAGGACTGAGCCTCCAACCGGAGTTTTTGGTTTTTAGTTCTTAGTTTTTATTTGTTTACGCCCCTCCGGAGCGTTCCAATGCTGATGCGATGGAACTGAAAACTCAAAACTGAAAGCTGAGAACTCCTGGCAGCCGTTGCTTGACGGAATGCGGCCCGTGGGTTTAGCCTTTGCCGATGCTTGACGCGATGCGCCACCACCATCATCACGGCCACATCCCCGGAGGGGCTCGGTGATGGTGTAGGTTCCCGAACGACCGAATCCACGACGCCGGCCCCGCCGGCGTTTTTGTTTGTCCGGACGGGCGACCAAGACCAGGAGGAGCGATGACCCGACGACCCGACGACGACATCCTGCAGCTCGCGATCCCCAAGGGGCGCATGTACGACGGCGTGGTCCGTCTCCTCGCCGAGGCCGGGGTCGACCTCCGCCAGACCGTGCGCTCGTACCGGCCGCACGTCAGCCTGCCGGCCTGCGAGGTCAAGGTGCTCAAGCCCCAGAGCATCGTCGAGATGCTCCACGCCGGCTCGCGCGACGTCGGCTTCGCCGGCGCCGACTGGGTGGCCGAGCTCGACGGCGACCTGGTCGAGCTGGTCGACACCGGTCTCGACCCGGTGCGGGTCGTCGCCGCGGCGCCGGCGACCCTGATTCCCGACGGCGCCCTGCCCGGCGGGCCCCTGGTGGTGGCCTCGGAGTACGAGCGGCTGAGCCGGCGCTGGATCGCCGAGCGGGGTCTCGCCGCGAGCTTCGTCCGCTCCTACGGGGCCACCGAGGTCTTCCCGCCCGAGGACGCCGACCTGATCATCGACAACACCGCCACCGGCTCGACCCTCGAGGCCAACAACCTGGTGGAGATCGACGAGCTCATGACGTCGTCGACCCGGTTGTACGCCAACCCGGATGCCCTCCGCCACCCGGAACGGCGGGTCGCCATCGACGCGCTGGTGCTGCTGGTGCGGTCGGTGCTCGAGGCCCGGCGCCGGGTCATGGTCGAGGTCAACGTCACCCCGGACACCCTCGAAGCCGTCCTCGCCGTGCTGCCGTGCATGCGCCGGCCCACCGTCGCCGAGCTCGCCGGAGGCGGCGGCTTCGCCGTCAAGGCGGCGGTGCCGCGATCCGACCTCCCCGCCGTCATCCCGAGGCTCAAGGCGGCCGGCGGCGCCGACGTGGTCGTCACCCGTCTGGCGCAGATCGTCCCATGAGCGAGCCTCCCTTCCTCGTGGAGCCGGTGCCGGCCCTGGCGCAGCTGTCGCGCTACTCGGTGAGGCGGCCGCCCTTTGCCACCGACCTGGTCCTCGACTTCAACGAGTCGACCGAGCCGCTGCCCCTCTCCGGGCCGACACCGGACCTGGCCGACGCCCACTGCTACCCCTGGACAGACCGGCTGGTCGCCCGTCTCGCCGAGCGGCTCGGGGTCGCCCCCGACCGGGTCATCGTCACCTGTGGGGCCGACGACGCCCTGGAGCGGGCCGTGCGCTCGGTGTGCTGCCCGGGCCGGCGGGCGGTGATGACGCAACCGACCTACGGCATGCCCCGGCGTTACGCGATCCTCGCCGGCGCCGACATCGCCACCGTGCCCTGGTGGAGCGGCCCCTTCCCGGTGGACCGGGTGCTCGCCGCCGCCGGGGACGACGCGGCCCTGCTCCTCGTCGTCTCGCCCAACAACCCGACCGGCGCGGCGGTCACCCGCGACGAGCTCGCCGCCCTGGTCGAGGGCCTTCCGAGGACCCTGGTCATCCTCGACCAGGCCTACCGCGAGTTCGCCGACCCCGGGCTCGACCTCACCGAGCTCGCCCTGGCTCACCCCAACGTCGTGCTGGTGCGGACCTTCTCCAAGGCGTGGGGAGGCGCCGCGCTGCGCGCCGGCTACGCGGTCGGCGATCCCCGGGTCGTCGACTGGATGGTGCGGGTGGGGCTGCCCTTCCCGGTGGCCCGGCCGACCCTCGAGCTGCTCGCGGGCCTCGTCGCCGATGGCGCCGAGCCGGAGTGCGGCCGGATCGAGAGGGTCCGCCGGGAGCGCGCCGAGCTCGCCGGCCTGCTCGCCGGGCTCGGCGCCGAGCCGCTGCCCTCGCAGGCGAGCTTCGTGCTCGCCCGCTTCGACGACGCGCCCTGGGTGCGCACCGCCATGGCCGCCCTGGGGATCGCCATCCGCGGCTTCCCCGGCCGGGTCGAGCTCGACGGCTGGCTGCGGACGACCCTGCCCGGGGACGACGGCGCCTTCGCCCGCCTCGCCGACGGCTTCCGGACCGTGCTGCGACCCGAGGCCGTGCTCCTCGACCTCGACGGGGTCATTGCCGACGAGTCGGTCTCCTACCGGCGGGCGGTGGTCGAGACCGCCGCGACCTTCGGCGTCGAGATCGCGATCGAGACGGTCAACGCCGCCAAGGCGGGCGGCGACGCGAACAACGACTGGGAGCTCACCCGCCGGCTGCTCGCCGAGGCCGGGATCGAGGCCTCCCTCGACGAGGTCACCAGGCGCTTCGAGGCGATCTACCAGGGCACCGTCGATGCGCCGGGGCTGCGGAGCCACGAGCGCCTGCTCGTCGAGCCGGACCTCCTCCGGAGGCTCGCCGCCGAGCTCCCGCTCGCCATCGTCACCGGACGCCCCCGCGGCGACGCCGAGCGCTTCCTCGCCGAGCACGGTATCGCCGAGATCTTCTCCACCGTCGTGGTGCTCGACGATGCCCCCTCGAAGCCCGACCCTGCCCCGGTGCACCTCGCCCTCGAGCGGCTCGGCCTCCGCCACGCCTGGATGGTCGGCGACACCCCCGACGACCTTCGCGCCGCCCGCGGCGCCTCGGTCCTTCCGATCGGCATCGTCGCTCCCGGCGACGACCCCGCGGTCGCCCAGCCGGCCCTCGCGGCGGCCGGGGCGGCCCGCATCCTCGACACCCTCGACCAGCTGCTGGAGGTCCTGCCATGACCCGCTCGGCGACCATCGACCGCCAGACCCGCGAGACCCGGATCACCGGCCAGCTCGAGCTCGACGGCTCGGGCGAGGTCCGCGTCGCCACCAGGATCGGGTTTTTGGACCACATGCTCGGCGCTCTCGCCTTCCACGCCGGCTGGGACCTGACGCTGGAGTGCCGGGGCGACCTGGAGGTCGACGACCACCACACCGCCGAGGACTGCGCCCTCGCCCTCGGCGAGGCCATCGACCGCACCCTCGGCGAGCGGGCCGGCATCCGGCGCTTCGGCTCGGCCCACGCTCCCCTCGACGAAGCCCTGGCGCGAGCCGTCGTCGACCTTTCCGGCAGGCCCTGGCCCGAGATCCACCTCGGCCTGAGCCGCGAGGCGCTGGGCGGTCTCGCCTGCGAGAGTCTCACCCACGTCCTGATCTCCCTGGCCATGGCGGCGCGCTGCGCCCTGCACGTCGATGTGCTGCGCGGCGCCAACGACCACCACCGGGCCGAGGCAGCCTTCAAGGCGACGGCGCTCGCCCTGCGCGAGGCCCTTGCGTCGGTCGGTGGCGGCGTCCCCTCGACCAAGGGCAGCCTCGGAGGCACGCCGTGAGCGCGGTCGTCGTGGTCCGTACCGGCGCCGCCAACCTCGCCTCGGTCGCCGCCGCCCTGCGCCGCGCCGGGCGCGAGGCCCGGATCTCGGCCTCGGCCGACGACATCGCACACGGCGAGCGGCTCGTGCTGCCGGGGGTGGGCGCCTTCGGCGAGGTCGCCGGCCGTCTCGACGCCCTCGGCCTGCGAGCCGCGCTGGTCGAGCGGATCGCGTCCGGGCGGCCGACGCTGGCGATCTGCCTCGGTCTCCAGCTGCTCGCCGAGGCCAGCGACGAGAGCCCGGGAGCGCGCGGCCTCGGGGTCATCGAGGCCACCGTCACCGCCTTGCCCGAGGGCGTCCGCCGGCCCCAGCTCGGCTGGAACCGGGTCGCGGCGGGCCCCGGATGCCGGCTGCTCACCGACGGCACCGCGTACTTCGCCAACAGCTTCAAGCTCGACGCCGTCCCCGACGGCTGGCGCGGCGCGACCGCCGACCACGGCGGCCCCTTCGTGGCCGCCCTCGAGCGCGGCGCCGTCCTCGCCTGCCAGTTCCACCCCGAGCTGTCGGGGGCGTGGGGCCAGGCCATTGTCGAGCGCTGGCTGGAGGTTGCCTGATGCTGCTCCCGAGAGTGATCCCCTGCCTCGACGTCCGAGACGGCCGGGTCGTCAAGGGAGTCCGCTTCCAGGGCCTGCGCGACGCCGGCGACCCGGTGGAGCTGGCCGCCGCCTACGCAGGACAGGGCGCCGACGAGCTGGTGGTGCTCGACGTCAGCGCCACCCCCGAGGGTCGCGGCCACGCCCTCGAGGTCGTCGCCGCCGTGCGGGCCGTGCTGCCCCTGCCCCTGACCGTCGGGGGAGGGGTCCGCGAGCCCGACGACGCCGAGGCCCTGCTTGCCGCCGGCGCCGACAAGGTCGCGGTCAACACCGCCGCGGTCGCCCGACCCGGGCTGCTCGACGATCTCGCGCGCCGTTTCGGCCGCCAGTGCACCATCCTCGCCCTCGACGCCGCCCGCTCGGGCGACGGCTGGGAGGTGGTGGTGCGCTCAGGCCGCGACCGCACCGGCCGCGACGCGATCGGCTGGGCCGCCGAGGCCGTGGACCGCGGCGCCGGCGAGATCCTGCTCACCTCCTGGGACCGCGACGGAACCGGCGCCGGCTACGACCTCGAGCTGCTCGCCGCCATGCGGCGGGCGGTGGCGGTGCCGATCATCGCTTCGGGCGGGGCGGCCCGGCCCCTCCACATGGCTCAGGCCCTGGCTGCCGGCGCCGACGCGGTGCTCGCCGCCACGATCTTCCACGACGACCGGATGTCCGTCTCCAGGCTCAAGGCCGAGCTCGCCGCGCTCGGCGTGGAGGTCCGCCGATGATCGTCCCCTCGATCGACCTCATGGAGGGCCGCGCCGTCCAGCTCGTCGGCGGCCGCGGCGAGCCCGTCGAGACCGCCGACCCCTTCGCGACCGCGGAGCGCTTCGCGGTGGTCGGCGAGCTCGCGGTCATCGACCTCGACGCCGCTCTCGGGCGCGGCTCGAACGCCGCGATCATGCGGGAGCTCGCCCGCCGCCACCCGTGCCGGGTGGGCGGGGGCATCCGCTCGGTCGAGGACGCCCTCGGCTGGCTTGACGCCGGCGCCGAGAAGGTCATCCTGGGCACCGCGGCGACCCCCGACGTGCTCGCCGAGCTGCCGCGGGACCGGGTCATCGCCGCCCTCGACGGGGTCGACGGCGAGGTCGTGGTGCGCGGCTGGACCGAGCGCACCGGCGCCACCGTCTTCAACCGCCTGGCCGAGCTCCGGGAGCTGGTCGGCGGCTTCCTGGTGACCTTCGTCGAGCGCGAGGGACGCCTTGGCGGCATCGACCTCGAGGCCTGCCGGCGGGTCGTCGAGGCGGCGGGCGGGACCCGAGTGACGGCGGCGGGCGGGATCACCACCGCGGCCGAGATCGCCGCCCTCGACCGGCTCGGCGCCGACGCCCAGGTCGGGATGGCGCTGTACACCGGCCGTCTCGGCCTCTCCGAGGCCTTTGCCGCACCCCTGGTCAGCGACCGCTCCGACGGCCTGTGGCCGAGCGTGGTCTGCGACGAGCACGGCGTCGCCCTCGGCCTGGTCTACTCGAACGAGACCAGCCTCGCCGCCGCGGTCGCCGAGCGCCGCGGCGTCTACTGGTCGCGCTCCCGCGGCGGGCTGTGGCGCAAAGGTGAGACCTCGGGCGCGATCCAGGAGCTGCTTCGGGTCGAGACCGACTGCGACCGCGATGCCCTCCGCTTCACCGTCCGCCAGACCGGCCCCGGCTTCTGCCACCGCCCGGCTCGCACCTGCTGGGGCCCGGATGCCGGCCTGCCGGCCCTCGAGCGCCGCCTCCGCGACCGGCTGACCAACCCGGTACCCGGCTCCTACACCGAGAAGCTGGCACGGGACCCCGCGCTGCTCGCCGCCAAGCTCGTCGAGGAGGCCGCCGAGCTCGCCGCCGCCGGAACCCCCGCCGAGGTCGCCTGGGAGGCGGCCGACGTCCTCTACTTCACCTTCGCCACCCTGGCCGCACGCGGGGTTCCCCTCGAGGCGGTGGCGCACGAGCTCGACCGCCGCAGCCGGGTGACTCGGCGTCGGGACGGCTCGCGCCTGGTGACGCCCGGAGGGCCATCATGAAGCTCCGACGCCTGAGCCCGGACGAGGCCGCGAGCACGCGCCGCGAGCCCGTGGACCGCGATACCCTCGATCGCGCGGCGGCCATCGTCGACCGCGTCCGGAGGGGTGGCGAGCCCGCCCTGCGAGAGCTCGCCGAGGAGCTCGGAGACCTCACCCCCGGCGCGCCACTCGTGCTCGACCGCGAGGCCCTCGAGTCCGCCCGGGCCTCCGTCGCCCCGCCGGTGGTCGCGCTGCTCGAGCGGACCGCCCGCCGGATCGCCGCCTTCGCCGACGCCCAGCGGCGGTCGCTGACCGGGCTCGAGGTCCCGGTGCCCGGCGGCGTCGCCGGCCACGACGTCGCCCCCGTGGAGCGGGCCGGCTGCTACGCCCCGGGCGGGCTCTACCCGCTGCCGTCGTCGGTGCTGATGACCGCTGTCACCGCCCGGACCGCCGGGGTCGCCGAGGTCTGGGTGGCCTCTCCGCGACCCGCCCCCGTCATCCTGGCAGCCGCCGCGGTCGCCGGGGCCGACGCGGTGCTCGCGGTGGGCGGCGCCCAGGCGATCGCGGCGCTGGCCTACGGCGCGGGCCCGGTGCCCGCCTGCGACGTGGTCGTCGGCCCCGGCAACCGCTGGGTCACCGCCGCCAAGAAGCTGGTCGCCGGGGACGTCGGCATCGACCTGCTCGCCGGCCCTTCCGAGCTCGTCGTCCTGGCCGACGACCAGGCCGACCCGGCCACCGTGGCCGCCGACCTGCTGGCCCAGGCCGAGCACGACCCCGACGCCCTGCCGGTTCTGGTCACGACCTCGGCCGCTCTGGCCGACGCGGTCGATGCCGAGCTCTCACGCCAGCTCGCCGACCTGCCCACCGCCGCCACGGCGGCGGCGCTCGCCGGGGGCTTCACGGTAGTGGCCCGGGACCTCGACCAGGCGGTGACCGTGTGCAACCGCCTCGCCCCCGAGCACCTCCAGGTGCTCGCCAGCCAGGTCGACGCGATCGCCGGTCGGCTCCGCCACTGGGGCGGGCTGTTCGTGGGCGCCGCCGCGGCCGAGGTCCTCGGCGACTACGGCGCGGGACCCAACCACACCCTGCCGACCGGCGGCGTCGCCCGCTTCAAGGGCGGCCTGAGCGTTCTCGACTTCCTCCGGGTGCGGACGTGGCTGCGGATGGAAGCCGGGGACGCCGCCGACGATCTGGCCCGCGACGCCGCCGCGCTGGCGCGCCTCGAGGGCCTCGAGGCCCACGCCCGCGCCGCCGAGCGGAGGATCGCGGGTCGGTGACCTCCGTCGCTACTCGACCTCGAGGCTCAGCAGCTCGACCGGGACATCGCCGTAGGTGACGGTCCCCTGCCACCCGAAACCGGTGCTGAGACCGTTGAACGGCTCGCTGCACGTGTAGGCGTCGGAGGCCAGGCTCAGGTTGCCGTCCGACACGGCGGTCCCGCCGGCTCGCAGGTCGAGGCCCGGCCCCGACGCCCCACCGGTGCCGCCGTCCCAGACCTTGAAGCCATACGTCTGACCGGCCGGGATGTCGACCCCGCCGAGGTTGACCGCGGTCAGCGTGCCGTCGCCTCCCGGGGTCACGTTGACCGTGCCGAGCAGGGTCCAGGCCCCGGGGTTGGTCTCCGAGCCGACATAGGTGCCGGCCTTCCAGTAGACGTCGACGTCTCGGTTCACGGTGCCCTTGAAGTACATCTCGAAGCTGACGATCCGCACCGCCTCGGCGCCGGCGGTGAGGTCGATGTACGGTCCACCGCACCACCCGGAGCTGTTGACATAGCCGGTCGCCAGGGTCCCGCTCGCCTCGACGGCGTCGATCTCGATGGGAATCGGAGGGTCCGCCGGGCCGCCCGCCAATGCCAGGTTCTCGGTCTCGGTCGCAGTGACGACCCCGGCCGCCAGCCCGATCCAGCACATCGAAAGAAGCACCAGCTCGCCCATTCGTTTCATCGGATGAGTTCCTCCTCGTACCGAAGTGTAAACCACCCTCGACTCAGAGGTTCCCGGAGGGGGACGCTCCCACGGTATTTTCGCGCCTTCACCAGAGCTACAATCCCGATGTCGTCGGCTCGGAGCCACGGACCGCCGGGACGACGCCGATGCGGCCGCTGACTTTGCGGGCGGAGGGACCGCGGTGGCCCCTCCTGTGGAGGAAGTCGTGATGAGGGTTCGACTTGTGCTGCCGCTGGTCGCTGCTGCCGTCGCCACGCTGCCGCCCGCCCCTCCCGTTGCCCGCGCGGCGACCCCCGAGAGGATCGCCTACGTGGTCATCGGCGACCTCGACCAGAACGCGGTCTCCATGGGAGTCTATGGTGACCCGTATGAGGCGGTGAAGCCTCTCGTCGCGAAAAAGAGGCATGAGCTCCAGATGTTGGGGTACAGGGTGGAAGATGTCGATCCGGCGACTCCGGACCATCTCCGGAAGGCCTTGCTCGACCCGCGGCTCGGCGCCGTCGCCTGGTTCGGCCATGGCGACCCGACCGACCCGGGCAGCTTCACGGTGTTCGGGACGAGCGACGAGCACGGGCGGCGCAAGGAGCTGATCAGCTTCACCCAGCTCCACGGCTGGGCGAAGGACAAATGGGCCATCCAACGGGGCTGGGACGGCAAGGGCAACCGGGACGACTGGCTGAAGAAAAAGTGGGCCCGCGACAACGGCTGGAACGGGAAGGGCACACCCGACGACTTCATCCTCCAATCCGGCGCGGTCAGTGAGAGGTTCAACCGGACCGCGACCGCGATGGAGCGGGCGACCTTCGGTCTCGACTACGGTTACTTCCACACCTGCTACGGGTTCGACCGCACGGATCGGCTCATCAGGGTCATGACCAAGCGGGACGCCTCATCCCGGCTCTTCGGGTACAAAGGGGTGAAGTACCACTTCGACGAGGACGGCGTGAAGCAGGCGGCCTGGATCGACGGCAAGCCGGTGGTCGGGGAGCCGGCCGACATCGAGAGGCAACGCCTCGCCGAGCTCGCGGAGAAGGCGGCGCCCGCTCCGAGCCGGAGGCCATCGGGGGAGCCCGGCGCAACGCCTCCGGGCGGAGGCGCGCGGGGCCCGGGAGGCCCGCGGAGCGTCTCTCCGGGAAGCGAGACGGCCGGAAGAGCAGGCAGGCCCCCCGCGGAACCGGAAGCGATCGACCCCCGGCACGACCCTCGCGACCGAGTGGTCATCGACGAGGAGGACGACGAGGAGTACGTCGACCCGTTCGCCGAGGCCGATTCCGAGGACGATGGGTGGCCGGCCGACGACGGGGAGGACGACGATGACGAGGAGCTCTGGGTCTTCGACGACGAAGACCTCGACGAAGAGGAGCCCTTCGCCATCGATGACGAGGAGCTGGACCCCTTCGAGGTCGAGGACGACGACCCCGATCACGACCGAGGCGGCTCGAGCGGCGGCCAGAGCCCGGCCGCTGCCCCGGGCCCCGGGTCGAATCTTCCACCTTCCCAGGAGGTGAAACGGCCCGAAGGGACGACGTCGCAGTTCGACGGCGAGTACGCCGGGGCCGGCACCAAGAGCGGACCGCTCACCATGCGGATCCGCAACGGCGAGGTCTCGATGCGGGTCGGCGGCGTTGTCCTGAAGGGCTGGGTCGACGGCTCGGGCAACCTCAAGGCGCGCTGCCGGGAGACGGTGGGCGAGATCGAAAACGCCAACCCCGGGTCGGTGGCGATGGAGCCCCTGATCGGCGCCTTCGAGGCGGAGGGCTACGTTTCGGGCAAGCTGGCCAACGGGAGCATGACGGTGCAGCTCAGCTCGGCCTCGCTGGGAGCGGAGCCCCCGCTCCGCGAGAGCTGGTCGTGTAGCCGAGACTGACGCGAGTAGCGGGAAAGCGAGGAGATCGATGCGGGCAATGTCGGCGGCGTTGGTGGTGACCGGTGTCGTGGTCGCGGCGGGGTCGTGGGCAGCGGACCCTCAGCCGGTAGGCGGTCAGGTGGTGGAGCTGGGCCGGATCTCGGTGGTCGCTCCCGACGGCTGGTTTCGGGCGACGCCGGAGATGGAGGCTGAGTTCGAGGCATGGGCCTTCATCTACGTGAGCCACAGCGACGACCCGGAGCTCGCCGAGGCGCGTCAGATCGTCCGTATCGAGCGTGAGATTGACGACTTCGCTGCACCGGTCGAGCTCGAGACCTACTACCGGAACGTCGAGTCCAGACTCACCGCCTCCGGGTGGCGCCGCGGCGAGCTCGAGATCGGCGGACGGCCGCTGGCGTGCTACCGGTACACCGACGACGAGGAGACCACCTACCTGGTGCAGATCCCGTTCGGCGCCACATCGGTCACCACCTATACCGTTCAGCCGAAGGTCCAGGCGGGTTTCCCGAAGTCCGCCCTCAGGTTCCTCGAGCAGATCTCCGTCGCGCCCCCCGGGCACGGCGGGTCGACGCCCGGCCCTTGACACCCGGTTTTAACCTGCCATGATCGCCGGCTGATCGGCCGCGCCGCGGTGCGCGGTCGGAGGTGCCCCATGGTCTGGAAGCTGCCCTCGAGCGGTCCCTGGCGGGTGGTCGCCGACTACGCGCAGATCGTCGTCGGCTCGGTGCTCGTCGGGATCGGCGTCAACCTCTTCTTCGTCCCCAACCAGGTGGTGTCGGGGGGCGTCACCGGCGTCGCGATCCTCGCCCACTACGCCTTCGGCACGCCGGTCGGGCTGGTCACCCTGCTGCTCAACCTGCCGCTGCTGGCGATCGGCTGGCGCTGGGCGGGCGGGCTGCGCTTCCTGGTCCGGACCGGGATCTCGGTGGCGATCCTGTCGGCGACGATCGACCTGACCGGGCCGTACCTCGCGCCGCCCACCACCGACCGGCTGCTGGTGATCTGCTATGGCGGGCTGCTCGACGGCCTCGGGATGGGTCTGGTCTTCCGCGGCCGCGGCACCACCGGCGGCACCGACGTCATCGCCCGGATCGCCCACCGCTTCCTCGGGCTCGGGATCGGCCAGACCCTGCTCATCCTCAACATCGCGATCTTCGCCGCCGCCGCCTTCCAGTTCGGCGCCGAGGCGGTGATGGTCGCGCTCGCCCTGGCCTTCGTCTCGGCGCGGGTGCTCGACACGGTCCAGGCCGGATTTGCGGCCTCGCGCCAGGCGATCATCATCACCCACGACCCGGTCGGCGTCCGCGACGCGGTCTTCACCCACCTCCACCGCGGGGTGACGATCCTCGAAGCACGGGGCGGCTACACCGGGCTGCCGCGACCGATGCTCTACGTTGTGGTGGCGGCGCACGAGGTCGGGCGGCTCAAGCTCCGGGTCGCCGAGGTCGACCCCGACGCCTTCGTCGCCATCTCGTCGGCCCAGGAGGTGCTCGGCGAGGGCTTCAGCCCGGCGGAGCGCGAGGCAACCTGACCCGAGGGCCGCGTCCGCGTCGGTGCCCGAGTCCGAGCGACTACCGGGGTTCTCGCTGAGCACCGCTGCACACCGGGCGTGCCGGGCTCGACATTGTGCTCAGTAACGCGCTCACGTCCGCTACGCCCCCCGCACAATGTCCAGCCGGGCACCCCCGGGAGGCGCGCCCCTGATCATTCGCTCCGGCCACGACGCAGGCCGCCGCTCGCGTCGCCGGCACGGTCGCAGCCCTCCTCGTCCCCCTCGAGCGACCGCGCCGGCGACGCGGCGCCGGGCCGTGCGGCCGTCCAGGCCCGGAAGGCCGGTGCTTCTAAGAAGCCGTACGCGCCCCCGGGAGCGCCATCGCTGCTACAGCAGCGCCAGCGGCAGCGTGCTACATTCCCCCTTCCGATGCAGTGGCGGCTGATCCTCGACGGGGCCCTCCCGGGCGCCCTCAACATGGCGCGCGACATGGCGATCCTCGAGGCGGTGGCGGCAGGGCTGTCTCCGCCGACCGTGCGGCTGTACGGCTGGGCGCCGCCCTGTCTGACCCTGGGCAAGCACCAGGGCCTCGAGGTGGTCGACCTCGACTTCTGCCGGGCCAGGGGCATCGAGGTGGCGCGACGACCGACCGGCGGCCGGGCCCTCCTCCACCATCTCGAGCTGACCTACTCGTTGGTCGCGCCGCTCGGCCGACCACCGATCCCTTCCCGCCTCCAGGACGCCTACCGCCTCATCTGCTCGGCCCTGGTCGATGCCTGCCGGTCTCTCGGCGTCGACGCCGAGCTGACCGGCGGCGAGGTCAACCTGCGGCTGCCCGAGCCGACCAGCCCGGCGCCCTGCTTCGAGAGCCCCGCCGAGGGCGAGGTCGTCGTCCGCGGCCGAAAGCTGATTGGCTCGGCCATGCGCGCCCACGCCGGCAGCGTCCTCCAGCACGGCGCCATCCTCCTCAACTGGGACGGTCGGCTGCAGGCCGGCGCCCTGGGCCTCACCGACGACACGGCGTTGCGGCCGCGCATCACGACGCTTGCCGCCGAGCTCGGCCGGGAGGTCGAGCTCGCCACGATCGAGACCGCGGTGGCCGATGCGGTGGCCGGGCGCCTCGGCGTCGGCCTCGCGGCGGCGCCGCTGTCCCCCGCCGAGAGCTCGGCCGAGACCGGGTTACGGCCCCGGTTTGCCATCGACCACGGCATCGACCCGGCCTGAGCCGCTCCGCCCCAGGCCGACGACCGGCGCCCAGCCGACGGTACAATGGGCGCCATGACGACCGTCGCAGACCCGCAGCGCAGCGGCTTCTTCCGTCGCCTCGCCCAGCCCGAGCCCGACTCCGGCCTGCCCGGAAGGAAGATCGGGCGCTGGGTCCGGCGGCGCTTCGCGGTCGGCTTCCTCGTCGTCTTCCCGATGGTCGTCACCCTGTTCTTCGCCCGCTTCATGTTCGGGCTGCTCGACCGCTGGTTCCGGCCGATCTCCGAGCGCCTGTTCGGCAAGGAGATCCCGGGCCTCGGCTTCGCCCTGTTCATCGTCGGGCTGTTCATCCTCGGCATCCTCGCCACCAACATCTTCGGCGGCCGGCTGCTCGCCGCCTTCGAGCGCCGGATCGACGGCATCCCGCTGCTCAGCCCGGTCTACCAGGGAGCGCGCCAGATCACCGAGGCGATCCAGATCCGCGGCTCGACCGAGTTCCGCAAGGTCGTGCTGGTCGACTTTCCGCGGGACGGGATGAAGTCGGTGGGCTTCGTGACCCGCGAGTTCGCCCACCCGACGGTGTTCGCCGACGAGCCGTCGGCGCTGGTCTTCGTCCCGACCACCCCCAACCCGACCACCGGCTTTCTCGTCGCGCTGCCGCAGCGCGAGCTCGAGGTCCTCGAGATCACCGTCGAGGAGGGGGTCAAGCTGCTCATCTCGGGCGGGCTGCTGACCCCGGCCCAGCTGCTCGTCGGCCGGACCGGCGCGGTCAGGACTGGGGCGGTCGAGCCGTAGCGGACCCGGGGTGATTGACGGCCGCTTCGGAACGACCTAGCTTAGTATCAGGCGCGCGAGAGCCGGCCCTCCTCATCCGGCCGACCGGTCTGGGGGGCGGCAGCGAGAAGCGGGTTTCCGTTGGTGACCCTGATCTTCATCGCGATGCTGCTGGCGGCGATCGCCCTCGACGTCTGGGTCATCCGGCCGATCGAGCGGCGGAGCTCGACCGGCGCGGGCGGTCGCCCGGCGCCGGCCGTCGAGCTCGTCGTCCCGCGCACGCTGTTCTTCCACCCCGGTCACAGCTGGGCGCGGCTCGACGGCGACGGCACGGTCACCGTCGGGGTCGACGATCTGCTGCTGACCCTGGTCGGCGGGCTCACCGCCGTCGGGCTGCCCGGGGTCGGCGACCGGGTGACCGCCGGCCGGCCGGCCCTCTCGATCCGCGGCGGCGACCAGGAGCTGGCGGTCCCGTCGCCGATCAGCGGCCGGGTCGTCGCGGTCAACTCCGAGCTCGGCCGCGACGCCGCGCGGCTGCGCTGGCGGCCGTACAAGGAGGGCTGGGCCTACCGGGTGGTCCCCGGCGATCGTCTGGCGGCCGAGCTCGCCGGGCTGGTCATCGGCCGCGACGCCGAGCGGTGGATGGCGCGGGAGATCCGGCGGGTCGACCGGCTGTTCGCGAGCGGCGTCCTCGAGGCCCCGGTGGCGGGGTCCTTGCAGCGTGCCGGCTCGGCCGGATGGGCTGCCTTCACCCGCGAGATCCTGGGCGCCGCCGGTCCGGCGGCGGAGGCCGCGCCGTGACCGCCGCGCCCAAGGCGCTGCTCGTCGACATCACCCGCTGCATCGGCTGCGGCGCCTGCTCGCAGGCGTGCAAGACCGCCAACCAGCTGCCGGCGCCGGTCGAGCCGAAGCTCACCGCCGACACCTGGACGGTGGTCCTCGAGCGTGGCGACGGGCGCTTCGTCCGCGATCTGTGCCGGCACTGCCTCGAGCCATCGTGCGTCTCGGTCTGCCCGGTGGGAGCGCTGACCAAGAGCGACGACGGCCCGGTGGTCTACGACAAGAGCATCTGCCTGGGCTGCCGCTACTGCATGATCGGCTGCCCGTTCCGGGTGCCGATGTTCGAGTGGCACTCGGCGACGCCACGGATCCGCAAGTGCATCCTGTGCGCGCCTCGGCTCGAGCGGGGCCTGCCGACGGCGTGCGCCGAGGCATGCCCCACCGAGGCCACGGTCTTCGGCGACCGCGACACCCTGGTCGCGGTGGCCAGGGCCCGGCTCGCCGCCCACCCGGAGCGCTACCACGACCACGTCTACGGTCTCACCGAGGTCGGCGGGACCTCGGTGCTCTTCCTGTCGCCGGTGCCCTTCGAGGAGCTCGACTTCGATACCACCGTCGCCGACTTCCCGCTGCCCGACCTGACCTGGCGGCTGCTCCTCCACGTGCCCAACGTGGTGCTGCTCGGCGCCGGCTTCCTCGGCGCCTCGTACTGGCTGTACCGTCGCCGCGACCAGGTGGCCGCCGACGAGGGGCCGGACCGGGCGCCTTCGACCCACGCCGGACCCGGAGCCGACGATGGTTAGGCGCCTCGTCTCGCTGCTCACCCCCTGGCGGGTGCTGCTCGCCCTGCTGCTCGCCACCGCCGCGGTCATCGTGACGGTCCGCTTCGCCTTCGGCCTCGGCTCGGTGACCAACCTCTCCGACCAGACGCCGTGGGGAATCTGGGTCGGCTTCGACATCCTGGCCGGGATCGGCCTCGCCGCCGGCGGCTTCATCATGGCCGCGGCGGTCTACGTCTTCGGTCTCGAGCGCTACCGACCGCTGCTCCGGATGTCGATCCTGACCGCGCTCATCGGCTACCTGCTGTTCATCACCGGGTTGATCCTCGAGATCGGCCGGCCGTGGAACATCTGGCGCTGCATCGTCGACCACAACGTCCACTCGGCGCTGTTCGAGATCGCCTGGTGCGTCATGCTCTACACCACCGTCCTGCTCCTCGAGTTCTCGCAGGTGGTATGGGAGCGTCTCGGATGGCGCCGCGTCGAGGCTGTGCTGCACAAGGTCCTGGCGCCGCTGGTGATCGTCGGCGTCCTGCTGTCGACCCTCCACCAGTCGACCCTGGGGACGCTGTTCACCATCGTGCCGCACAAGCTCCACCCGCTGTGGTACTCGCCGATCCTGCCGGTCCACTTCTTCATCAGCTGCCTGGCCGCCGGCCTCGCCATGATCTGCTTCGAGGGCTTCCTCAGCTGGCGCTTCCTCGGCCACCCGCCGCGGATGGACCTCCTGCCCAACCTGGCTCGGGTGATGGCGCTCATCCTGGTCGTCTACTTCGTCTTCCGGATCGAGGACCTGGCGCTGCGCGGCGCCCTGCCCCTGGCCTTCGCCGCCGGGCTGCCGGCGCTCCTGTTCTGGCTCGAGAACCTGCTCTTCGTCATCGTCCCGGTGCTCATCGTCCTTCGTACCGCGCGGCGGATGTCGACCCGTGCCCTCTTCGCGACCTCGCTGTGCGCGGTCATCGGCTTCGTCATGCACCGCTTCAACGTCGCGGTGACCGGGATGCAGCTCATCCACCCGACCGGGTACTTCCCGACCTGGCAGGAGCTGGTCATCTCGATGAGCCTGATCGGGCTCGGCTTCATCGCCGCCGGTCTCGCGGTGACCTTCCTCCCGGTGGTCCACGCCGGCGGCGGCGACATCTCGGACGGCCGTGCCGCGGCCTATCGCCTGCCCTGGCCGGCGCCGCGGCCCGAGCCCCGGGCCGAGGGTGGGCCGGGAGAGCCTTCATGAGGCCGACCTGCCCCGTCTCCGCCGTCCTCGCCCTGGCCCTCGCGCTGATCGCCGGCGCCCAGGAGGCCGTCGTTCCGGACCGGCTGTCGATCGACGCCCTCGCCAACCTCCACCCGGCGGTCGAGCTCGACCACGCCGTCCACGCCGAGATCGCCGGCGACTGCGCGAGCTGCCACCACCGGCCGTTCGGCGAGCCGGCGGCCTGCGCGAGCTGCCACGACGAGCCGGTCGTCCCATCGGCCTTCGTCCACGAGCAGCACTGGGAGATCGAGAGCTGCACCGGATGCCACGACCGGGGGGCGACCACCGATCTGCGCTGCGTCTCGTGCCACCCCGTCGAGCCCGACCCCGAGCGGCTCGAGGTGATCGGCCTCAAGGGCGCCTACCACGGGCTGTGCCTGGGCTGCCACGAGACCGCGGGGCCGGAGGCATCGTGCGCGCCCTGCCACCCGGCGCCGTGAGGTCCTCCGGGCTCTCCGACCTCAGATCCACCCGCGACGCCTGAAGAAGAGCAGCAGCCCCGCCGCCACCCCGGCCATCACCGCGAGGGCCGCAGGGTAGCCGAGGGCCCAGCCGAGCTCGGGCATGTTGTAGGGGCCCGCCGAGCGGTCGAAGTTCATGCCGTACACCCCGGCGATGAAGCTCAGAGGGATGAAGATCGTCGCGATGATGGTGAGGACCTTCATGACCTCGTTCATCCGGTTCGCCACCCGCGACTGGTGGAGGTCGATCAGCGACGACACCATCTCGCGCAGGGTCTCGACGAGCTCGGCCGCCATCGTCGCGTGATCCACCACGTCGCGCAGATACAGCCGGGTCTCGTCGCTGAACAGCCCGTCCACGCCGCGCTGGAGCTGGTTGAGCATGTCGCGGAGCGGCCACACCGACCGGCGCAGGACGACGAGCTCGCGGCGCAGATCGTGGAGCTCGGCGATGCCGTCGCGAACCGGGTCGTCGAGGAGGTCCTCCTCGAGCGCCTCGATGCGGTCGCCCAACGACTCGAGCACCGGGAAGAGATGGTCGACCACCGTGTCGACGAGCGCGTACGCGAGATAGCCGGTGCCGCCGCCGCGGATCCTCGGCTTGCCCTGCCGGATCCGGACCCTGACCGGCTCGAAGAGATCGCTCGGTCGCTCGCGCACCGACAGCAGGACGTGCGGCTGGACCACCAGGCTGACCTGGTCCTTGCCGATCGAGCCGTCGTCGGGACGGACGAAGAAGTGGTCGAGGACCACGAACACCGCGTCCTCGAAGCTCTCGGTCTTGGTGCGCTGGCCGACGTTGACGACGTCCTCGAGGGCGAGCGGGTGGATCGCGAGCCGCTGACCGACGGCGGTGATGACCTCGGGGTCGGTCCCCTCGACGTCGATCCACTGGGTGAGCTCCGGCGTCGCCTCGGGCGCCTCGTCCGGGCGGGCGAGCTCGGCCTCGACGATGGTGTCGAGCCGGTACTCGACATACCGGGCGCGGGTCGGCTGGGCCGGCGTATCGCCGACCGCCATCGTGCCCGGCGCGGTTCCCGGAGCGTGCCGCTTGTGGAAGATTCTCATCGGGGTCCTCCGCCCAGAAGTCTACCTCGGGCCACGGCGAGCCCCCTCAGGCGGGCTCAGCAGCTGCGGTGGAGGACCGCGGGCATCTTGATGCCGCGGTCGCGGAAGGCCTCGAGCACCCGCTCGGTGACATCGGTCTCGAAGGCCTTCTCGAAGCGGACGTCGAGGACATAGGCCTTGGCCCGGATCCGGACCGCGAGGTAGCTCTCCTGCACCACCTGGGCCAGCGTCACCGACCAGCGGTGGCCGATGTCGAAGTAGCGGCTCGAGGTCAGGGCCTCGGCGACGATCCGCTTGGCCTCGCTGATCTCCTGGTCGACCCCGACGAAGAAGTCGATCTGGATCATCATCTCGACCGCGCCGGCGTTGCCCGAGGCCACCGAGTCGGTGAGGAACTTGTTGTTCGGGATCGTCACCTGGGTGTCGTCGAGGGTCATCAGCCTCACCGAGCGCAGCCCGATGTGGACGACCTCGCCGTAGTAGCCGTCGAAGGTGATCCGGTCGCCGACCTGGAAGGGCCGGTCGATGAGGATGATGAAGCCGGCGACGATCGACGCGGCGAAGTCCTTGAGGGCGAAGCCGACGGCGACCGCCACGGTCCCGCCGATCGCGATGAGCACCTCGCGGGACAGGTCGACGACGAAGACGGTCGCGACGAAGCAGCCGACCGTGAACACCGCGAAGCGGAGCAGCGAGCCGAGCTGGTTGAGGACCAGGCGCTTGTCGGCGAAGCGCTCGCCGAGCTCGACCACGAAGCGGTGGAGCAGCCTCGCGATCACGATCGTGACGAGGAGGACGAGCAGCGCGTAGGGCAGGCCGCCCGGCTTGAGGAACCGCAGGATCTCGAGCTTCTCCATGGCCGGCCTCAGCTTTCCAGGAGGTTTCGACGGCGCAGCAGCCGAACCGCCGCACGGTGCCAATACGGGGTCACGCGGAAGCGGCCGCGGTCGTTGCGCAGCACCCCGACCTCGCTCAGCCGGTCGAGGTGGACCGTGACCATGGCGTCGCCGAGCCGCGTCACCTCCGCCGCCTCCGACCGGGTCAGGTTCTCGTGGACGATGGTCGCGGCGAGCAGGAACAGCCCGGCCTCGTCGAACCGCTCGAGGGACTCGAGCGGCGGCTCGCGGAACAGCCGGACCCGGTAGCCTCCCGTCTCATCGGGAACCAGCGACCGCAGGAAGAAGTGCAGCGCGACCCGCGGGTTGCCGTCGGCGTAGTCCCAGAGCAGGCGGGCGTACCCCTCCTCGCTCTCGACCAGCCGCGCCCGGTACGACACGCCCTCGACGCGGTCGACGACCAGGTCGCCGTAGTTGGGCGCGATCCCCGCCGCCGCCACCCGGGTGCGGATCAGCTCGCGGATGCTCTCGTCGCTCCAGTCGAGGAGGGCGATCCGATCGCGGAACAGCGCCCGCGCCGGTCGCACCACCTCGAGGTGGCGCCAGGCGAAGGCGCTCATCGCGCACACCCAGAAGACCCGTTCGCGGGTCCGCTCGACGAGCTCGCCGAAGGCGTCGAACACCGCGTAGCCGCCGACCGTGGCGAGCACCAGGTGCTGGGCCATGTCGAGGGCGATGATCCGCTGGGGGCCCGAGGCGAGGGCCTCGGCGAGCCGGTCGAGGTCCCACTCGGTCTCCGGCTCGGCGACGATCCGCCGTCCGAGCATGACCGCGAGGGCCGTGGCGGTGCGCGGCCTCTCGTCCATCGTGATGAGCTCGAGGGGCAGGCCGCCCGGGTCGATCCGCTGCAGCCAGGTGGTCTTGCCGACCCCACGCTCGCCGGTCAACAGGATGGGACCGCCGACCCCCGTCTCACGCCACGACGCGAGGGTCGCCTCGAGCCGGTCGAGGCCCGGGAAGTGGTCGACGGCGAGCGGCCCGGCCTGGACCGGCTCCTCGGTGAAGGCGGCGCACACCGCCTCGGGCAGGCGGTCGACCGCGCCGTCCGCATAGCCGTGGACCTCCGCCTGGCGCTCGATCCGGCGGCGGAAGACGAAGGCCAGCGCCCGCCGCGTCTGCTCGAAGCCGAGGGCGAGGTCGCGCGCGACGACGACCAGCGCGTGCCCGGCCCACCAGATCACGCAGACCGGGGTGATGAGCACCCCGAGGAGCCGGCCCTGGCTGCGCCGCACCAGGTCCGAGAACCGTCCCGAAGGGTGGGCGGCGAGGTAGGCCTCGGCGGTCGGCTTGCGCCAGGCGAAGGCGACACCGAGGAAGATCGCCGCGGCGACCAGCCACGAGAAGCGGACGACCACGTGGTAGATGTAGCCGCGCCCGACGACGCGCTCGGCGACGAGCAGCAGGACCAGGATCGGGATGGCGAGCCGCATCGCCCAGCTCACCGTCGCGATCAGCTTGTCGCGACGCTTCGCCGCGAGCCGTAGGCCGTACCGGTGGGCGATCCGCAGGGTCAGTGCCACCACCAACGCGATGGCCAGGCGGTACAGGCCGTAGAGCAGCGCGATCTCGAGCACGACCTGGATCTCGAGCGCGATCATGAACGGCCCGACGGCCCACTTGGCGCCGATCACCGCCGCGACGAAGACGAGCCACGGGATGGCCGCCTCGACGAGGATCAGGACACCCTCGGCACGCCGCCTCCCGGGGACCGTAGCGGTCAGCCGGAGCAGCCAGCGTTCGAAGGCACCGAACCACGACCGCCAGCGGGAGCGGAGCCAGAGGGCGACCACGATCACCAGCGCGAGCTTGAGCACGGCGCCCGAGATCGCACCGATGACGAAGAGGTCGTGGCTCCAGATCTCGGCGCTCTCGACCTGGTGGCGTCGGGTCTCGGTGTAGGCCTGCAGCCACAAACCGATGTGATCGAGCTCCCGCCGGAGCTGGGCGATACCTTCGCGGCTCAGACCGAGCACCCGCTCGCGGCGCTCCGGCGAGAGCCCGGCGATCGCGTCGACGCGGACCTCGTTGAGGCGCCGGACGAGCTCGATCCGGCGCTCGGTCGTCTCCCAGCGGACCTGGCCCTCGACCCGCCGCGCCGCGGCCGCCGCCTCGTCGAGCCCGGCGAGCCGATCGCGGATCGCCTCGACGGCCTCGCGGTAGCGCGCCGCGTCGAGGCTGTCGAGGTCGAGATCCGGCGCGTAGGACGGCACCCGGCTGGGCGCGGAGAGCGCCGCGAAGGCCTCGCCGAGGCGACGGCGGGCGACGCCGAGCTCGGCGACCGCCCGGTCGTAGATCGGGTCGGCGGGTCGCTGATCGGCGACCGCGGCGCGCAGGCCGATCGCGAGCTCGGCGGCGTGCTCGATTGCCGCCTGGGTCTCGGCGGCGTCGGTCTCGCCGGCGCGCGCCAGCTCGTCGCGGAGCCCGGCGATCGCGTCGGCGACCTCGTCGAGCCGCGCGATCTCGGCCTCGAGCTCTCGCTCGACCCCGGTCGCGGCGGCCGGCATCGGATCCCCGCCGGTCGCGACCGGGTCGGGCGACGCCGGACCGGTCGGAGCCTGCGCCCCGACGCCGGCCGGCAGGCTCAGGCCGATCATGATGCCGATCAACGTCGAAACCAGGCGCCTCTCCATCGCACCGTTCCTCCGGGCCGCGCGCGGCCCCGTCATGCCGGCCGCGATGGCGCTCACCTCGGCCCCTCCGCCGGCTCGGCGACCCGGATGCTCGGCCTGACCAGCGGCAGCAGCGCGAGGCCGGGCACGGCCAGCGCGGTGGTCACCGCGAAGTAGGCGGCATAGCCCCAGGCCTCGACCCCGAGGCCCGAGAAGGCGCCGACCACATCGCGGGTCAGGGCGAACAGCGCCGACAGGATGGCGTACTGGCTCGCCGCGTGCTCGCGGTCGCACAGGTTCATCAGAAAGGAAAGAAAGGCCGCGGTCCCGAGACCCTGGGTGAAGCTCTCGACCACCGACGCGACATAGATGCTCTGGCGGGGCAGCTCGAGGGCCGCCACCGCGACATAGCCGAGGTTGGAGACCATCTGGGCGAGGCCGAGCCAGAGCAGGGCCCGGAAGATCCCGTAGCGGTTGGTGAACCAGCCGCCGACCAGGGCGCCGAGGATGGTCAGGACCACGCCGAGGCTCACCGAAATGGCGCCGATCTCCTCGAGCGTGTAGCCGCGGTCGACCCAGAAGGGCTTGACCATCCGCCCGAGGGTCGAGTCGCCGAGCTTGTAGAGCAGGACGAAGGCAACCACCGGGAGCATCTGCCAGCGCAGTGCCCAGCGCAGGACCGGGCGGATGGCGTGACGCCGCGCCGTTTCTTCGAGCGCGACCCGCGGGCTGAGCCAGGCCACCGCCGCCAGACCCACAAAGGTCCCGGCGAGCGCGAACCACAACGGCGTCCACCCGAGCGTGCCCGCGAGGAAGATGAACCCCCCGCCGCCGGCGAGCAGCGCCACCCGCGCCGCCGAGACCCGCATGCCGTTGATGCTGCCGACCGTGTCCGGGGTCGAGACGTCGACCGCGTAGGCGTCGATCGCGATGTCCTGGGTCGCCGACGCGGTGGTGAAGAGCAGCAGCAAACCCCACATCAGCCACGACGGTCTCGAAGGGTCGAGGGGGACGATGGCCAGGGTCGTCGCGCCGAGGGTGAACAGGGCGACGGTGATCCAGTGCTGGCGATGGCCCCAGCGGTCGACCAGCGGCGCCCACAGCATCTTCCAGGTCCAGGGCAGCGAGAGCAGGCTCATCAGCCCGATCTCGGCGAGCGACACCCCGTGGACCCGGAAGAACACCGGCCAGACGTCGTAGGCGATCCCGAAGGGCAGGCCCTCGGCGAAGTAGAGGACCGCGATCCAGGCGAGCACCTTGCGCTGGTTCACCGCAGGATTCTAAGCCATTCGCTCTCCGGCGGTCGTCGCGAGCAGCGAGGCGACGAGGCGGAACACCGCCGGCGAGGCGACCAGCCCGAGGTGGCTCGAGACGACCTCGTGGTGCCGGACGTCGGGGCTTCGGCGGTCGAGGCAGGCACGCCAGCCGACGACCCCGTCGGAGCGGCTGTAGACCGCCTCGATCGGGACGCGGATCGGCGCCGCCTCGCGGGCCTCAACCTCGGCCTCGATGCGGTCGAGGTCGTGGCCCTTGCGAACATAGATCGGCGCCGAGGCGGTGTACTTCGGGCCGCCGACCACCGGCGCGCCGAGGGTGACGACCCGGGTCACGAGATCGGGGCGCTCGCGCGCCACCTCGCGCGCCAGGAAACCGCCAAGGCTCCATCCGACGAGCCGCAGCGGAAGGCCGGTCTCCCCGGCGATGGCAGCGGCGCGCTCGACGAGGGCCTCGATCAGCGCCGGCACGCGGCCGTGGTTGCGGCCGAGGCCCCAGCCGCGGGCGTCCCAACCGAGCGAGCCGAGAAAGCCCCGCAGGCTCTCGGTCCAGCCGTCGTCGGTGGCGAAGCCGGGCGCCACCAGCACCGGCGATCCGTCGCCGCGCGGGGACGAACGCCGGAGCCGCGGCAGCGTCAGGCGCATCGCCGCCCACTCGACGGCGATCCGCGCCTCGCCGAGCAGAGCGAGGCGCGACGGCGGGGCGAGACGTCGATCGGGTCGCGCCATCGCGCGACTCTACCGCATCCAGCTGCATCGTCCGCGTCCGCGTCTGATGCGGCGGCAGTTCCCGCGTCCGCGTCCGAGTCCGAGTCCGCGTCCGAGTCCGGGCCCGTTCCCGATGTCAGCGGCAGCGGCAGCGGCAGCGGCAGCGGCAGCGGCAGCGGCAGCGGCAGCGGCAGCGGCAGCGGCAGCGGCAGCGGCAGCGGCAGCGGCA
>JALOLD010000011.1 GCA_025456145.1 Thermoanaerobaculales bacterium
GGTGGTGGGGCTCGAGACCGGTGAGCAGCGAGGCCACCGCCGGGGTGGTGCGGGGCAGCGGGGTCAGCGCGCTCGCGAACCGGACCCCGTCGGCCGCCAACCGGTCGATCTCCGGGGTCGAGCAGTCGGCACAGCCATAGGCGCCGATCCGGTCGGCGCGGAGGGTGTCGACGGTGATCAGGACGACGTCCCTGGGGCGTCCCGGTGCGCACGACAGACCCCCGACCGCCACCAGAGCGATCACGAGCATCGCCCGTGCCCGGTACCGCCGTCGCGTGCTCGATCGAAGCGGGCTCATCGGGTCCTATTCCATCACAGACGGCCCGGGCTCCCGAGCGGAGGCCCGACTCGGCTCGTCCCGCCCCTGCCCTCGCACCGTTCCGGATCAGGGAATTCCAGCCCTCCCGTGGGGGGCGGGGACCGGCGCTGCGGAGGTCATGGTCAGGGGGTCGCGCCCGGCCACTGCTGGAAGGCCTCGTCGAAGAACACGATGTCGGCGCCGGGGTCGTCGACCGCGCCCCGGGGCTCGCCGGCGTCGCGGACCCCGTCGGCTCCCAGCGACCGGATCTCGGGGATGCCGTTCACCACGGTGACCTCGAAGGGCCGGCCCCAGCCGTCGACCCGGGGAAGATCGGCGCGGTACACGAGCTCGAGGGCGTCGGCGAGCTCGTCGAGGGTGGCGGCCGCCGGGTAGGCGTCGTTCTCGTCCTCGAAGGCCTCCATGGCCGAGCCGAGCACGTGGAGCCGCTCGATGGTGACCCGGGCCTCCTCCGAGGTCGCCGCCGGCGCCTCGCCGTAGAGCTCGTACGAGGCCGGGATCGGCGTCGCCTCGGTGGCCGGGGTCGGCTCGGGGGATCGACCGCACCCGACGAGCACGGTCAGGCGCTGTGCTCCGCGTAGACCAACGCGAGGTGGCGGTGGAAGCGGTTCGGCGAGACGCGGGTGGCGAGGCCGCGACCGGCGAGCATGGCCGCCAGGCGTTCTCCGGCGCCCTCCCGATGGGTCTCGACGACGAGCCTCCCGACCCGCTCGAGCAGCTCGACGGGCGGATCGCGGAGGATCTCCTCCTCGCCGCCCTCGCAGTCGATCTTGAGCAGGTCGCAGCGGTCGACCGAGTGGCGGCCGAAGAGCTCGCCGAGGGTCATGGCCGGAACCGGCGCGAGACCTGGGGTCGGGGTCGGGGTGGCCGATCGCAGCGCGGGCGCGGTCGCCAGATCGAGCGCCAGGGTCGCCGGCCCGGCCCCGATCGCCGCGCGGACGGCGGTGACGTTGGCGATCCCGTTGCGCGCGAGGTTGCGCTCGAGCACCGCGAAGGTGTCCGGCGCCGGCTCGACGGCGATCACCCGTCGGGCCGGTTGGCCGGCGGCGAGGTGGATCGCGAGCTCGCCGATCCCGGCGCCGATGTCGACGACCGTCGCGGTTTCGCCGAGCGGCGTGGCGAACCGCTCGTACTCCCGATCGAGACAGATCTCCTTGAGCAGCCACAGGTCGAGCGCGCCGCGCACCTCGAAGCGGGGTCCCCGGCGAAGCCTGACGACGCCGGGGCGATCGCCGCCCACCGCGAGCCGCCAGAGCACCCGGAGCGGGCGCTCGAACCCGGCGAGGATCGCCGGGGCCTGGCTCGCCTGCCGGACCAGCCGGACGGCGCGGAGCAGAGTGTTATCGGGTCGCATCGAAGCTCGGGTCGGGCGTACCGGACACGGCGGGGCCGTGCTATGAAACGAGGGTACACCTCGCGGAGTCACCCTTGGGCCTCACCACGACGGACCGACAGACCCTCGACGAGCTTCTCGCGGGCGAGCTCGACACGGCCTTCAGACGGCGCATGCTGACGGTCTTCGAGCTGCTCGGGCTCGCCGACGGCGACCGCCTGCTCGACTGCGGCTGCGGCCGCGGCGTCGCCCTGGCCTACGCCCGCGAGCTTCGGCCCGGGTCCTGCCGCCTCGGTCTCGACGCCGATCTCGGCGAGCTCGTCGCGATGGGTGGGGCCGGCGACCCGTCGCTCCGGGTCTGCGCCAGCGCCGAGGCGCTGCCCTTCCCCGACGCCGCGTTCGACCGGCTGATCGCGAGCGAGGTGCTCGAGCACGTCGAGGACGACCGTGCGATGCTCGCCGAGCTTCACCGGGTGCTGGCCCCGGGCGGGATCGCCGCGGTGACCGTGCCCAACGCGCGGTTCCCCTTCGCCTACGACCCGGTCAACGCGATCTGCGGTCGCCTCGGCCGGCCGGTGCGGCGCGGTCCGCTGGCCGGGATCTGGACCCATCACCGGCGGCTCTACGACGCCGAGATGCTGCGCGAGCGCGCGGCGGCGGCCGGCTTCGAGGTCGGGCCGGTGATCCCGCTGACCCGGGCCTGCCTGCCGTTCCAGCATCTGCTGCTGTACGGCATCGGCAAGCCGCTGGTCCGCGGCGGCTGGCTGCCGCGGTCGATGACGGCGGGCGCCGACCGGGTCTCGCGGCCGGCCGGCCGCCGCTCGCCCCTCGACCCGGTCGCGGCGCTGCGCGACCTGATCCGGCGGATCGACCGCGCCAACCAGCGACCTGGCGGGGATCGCTCGGTGAACCTGGCGGTGGGGCTGCGCCGGCCGTCGGATGACGGCCGATGAGGATCGTCGCCTTCGTCACCTACTACCGGCCGCACTGGACCGGGCTGACCCGGCACGCCCAGCTGGTCGCCGAGGGGATGGCGGCGCGCGGGCACGAGGTGACGGTGATGACCACCCGCCACCGCCCCGACCTGCCCCATGAGGAGCGGCTCGACGGGGTCCGCGTGGTGCGGCTGCCGGTCATCGGCAGGGTGTCGCGCGGGATGGTCGCGCCGTCGGTCGCGTGGCGCGGGCCGGCCGAGGTGCGGTGGGCCGACGTGGTCCATCTGCACAGCCCCCAGGCCGAGGCGGCGTGGGTCGCGCTGTGGGCCCGGGCGCTCGGCCGGCCGGTGGTGATGACCCACCACGCCGATCTCGTGCTGCCGGATGGTCCGGGCAACCGGGTCCTCGAGACCGCGGTCCACGCCAACCTCCTCCTGGCGGCGCGGCTGTCGAGCCTGGTGGTGGCCTACAGCGAGGACTACGCCCGCCACTCGCGGCTGCTGCGCCGGGTGCTCCGCCGGACCCGCGCGATCCCGCCGCCGGTCGAGATCCCCGCGCCCACCCCCGAGGGGGTGGCTCGTCTCCGCGACGAGCTCGGTCTCGCGGGCCGGACCGCGATCCTGTGCTGCGGCCGCTTTGTCGAGGAGAAGGGGCAGGACGTCCTGGTCGCGGCGATCCCGAGGCTCGTCGAGCGGCTCGGCGAGGTGGTGGTGCTGTTCGCCGGGGAGTTCGACACCATCGCCTACGAGCGCTTCTACCATCGGCTCCGACCCGAGATCGAGCGGCACGGCGAGCGGGTCCGCTTTCTCGGCCTGATCAACGACCGCCGCCGGCTCGCCGATCTCTACGCGGCGGTCGACGTGCTCGCCCTGCCGAGCCGCACCGAGTGCTTCGCGCTGGTCCAACCCGAGGCGATGCTCTGCGGCACGCCGGTGGTCGCGTCGGACATCCCGGGCGGGCGGGTCCCGGTCAGCGAGAGCGGGATGGGACGGCTCTTCCGCCCGGGCGACGCCGACGATCTCGCCGCGGCCCTCGCCGAGGTGGTCGGTCACCGCGGACGGTTCTGCCGACCGGCCGCCGAGATCCGGGCGCGGTACGACCTCGGACGATCCCTGGACCTCTACGAGGAGGCCTTCGCCGAGCTGACCGGCCGGCGGGGGAGGGCGCCATGAGCCGAGCCCGCGCCCTCTGCCTCGGCGCCGCGCTGGCGGTGGTCTGCCTCGCCCTCGGTCTGCGCCTGATCGGCCTCGGCTGGGACGAGGGCTCGCTGGGCCATCCCGACGAGCGCTTCCTCACCCTGGTCGCGTCGAAGATCGACTACCCGCGGTCGATCGGCGAGTACCTGGACACCGCCGCGTCGCCGGCCAACCCGGTCAACCGCGGCCACACCTTCTTCGTCTACGGCACCCTGCCGGTGCTCGTGACCAGGCTGGTCGCGGACGCCCTCGGCGAAGACGGCTTCTGGCGCCTCTACCGGATCGGGAGGGGTCTGTCGGCGATGCTCGACGTGCTGGCGGTCGTGATGAGCTTCGCCCTCGCGAGGCGGCTGCACTCGGAGGGGGCCGGGCTGGTCGCCGCCTTCCTGGTCGCGACCGCGGTGATCCACGTCCAGCACGCCCACTTCTTCGTCGTCGACCCGTGGCTGACCGCCGCCGCGACCGCCGCGGTGCTCGCCCTGACCGCGGTGGCGTCCGGAAGTCGCTGGGCGGCGCCGGCCGCCGGGCTCGCGGTCGGGCTCGCCGTCGCCTGCAAGCTCAGCGGGGTCCTGCTGATCGCCCCGGCGGCGGGCGCCTTCCTGGTCGCCTGGCTCGACCGCAACCGCCGGCTCGAGGTCGTCGTCGACGCGCTCGCTTTCGCCGCGGTGGCTGCGGTGGTCGTGCGCGTTGCCCACCCCTACGCCTTCGCGGCCGGGTCTCTGGCGACCCCCGACCCGCAGCTGCTGGGCAATCTGGAGCGGCTGCGGGCGTCAGCGACCTCCTTCGCCTTCCCGCCGGCGATCCAGTGGTACGGCATCCCGCGGACCCACGGGCTCGTCCAGGTGGTGCTCTGGGGCACCGGGCTGCTGCCCGGCCTCGCCGGTCTCGCCGGGCTGGCCCTCGCGGTGGCGCGGGTCTGGAGGGGGCGGTGGAACGCGGCGTTCCCGGCGCTGGTGTGGGTCCTGGTCGGCGTCCTCGCCGCCGCCCTCCAGCCGGTCCAGGCGCCGCGCTACCTGCTCCCGATCTGTCCGACGCTGCTGGTGCTCGCCGGGATCGCCCTGGTCGAGCTCGGGCGGACGGTCGAAAGGCGGCTGCCGAACCGGCGCCGGCTCGCCTACCTGCCGGCGGCGGCGACCGCGTCGGTCTCGCTGCTCTGGTCGGTCGCCTTCGTGCGGATCTACGCGACGCCCCACGCCCGCACCGAGGCGACGCGGTGGATCGTCGCCCGCGCCGCGGCGGGCGAGACGATCGCGGGCGAGGCCTGGGACGAGCCGATCCCGGGGCCGGTCGCGGGTCAGCGCCCCCCGATCACGCCGTCGATCCAGCTGCCGGTGTTCGCGGCGAACGGTCCGGCGACCCGCCGGCGGATGATCGCCGGGCTCGAAAGCTGCGACTGGCTGGTGATCGCCTCGCAGCGCGGCTGGGGCTCGATCCCGCGGGTCCCGGAGCGCTTCCCCGAGACCCTCCGGTACTACCGCGCCCTGCTCTCGGGAGAGCTCGGCTTCGAGGCGGTGCGGGTCTTTCGCGATCTGCCGGGGATCGGCCCGTGGGAGATCGACACCCTTGCCGCCGACGAGAGCTTCTCGGTGTACGACCACCCGACGGTGATCGTCTTCCGCAAGGGCCCGCGCTGGGACCCGAGCCGCGCGGAGGCGATGATGACCGGGGTCGACGACCCGCGGCCGCCGCCCACCCGTCGCGAGCTCGCCGGTCTGGTGCGCCGGCTCGACGAGCTCCACCGCGCCGAGCCCGACCGCTGACCCGGTCACGGTCCGCCTTCGTTCCGATCGTCGTCCCGGGCGCGGCGCCGGGCGCCCGGGGTACACTGGGGTCGATCCCCAGCGTGGATCGAGGACGAAGACAGGAGCCGAGGAATGCACCCACCCCGCGACCATCGCGCGATCGCTTCCCGCCGTGACGTCTCGGGCCGCGACGAATCACCACACCGCCGGCCGACCGCGATCCTCCTGGCGGCCGGCGCGTGCATCGTGCTGCTGGCTGCCGCGGCGCCGGCCGAGGAGCCCCCGACGCTTCGGCTCGGCTCGGACGAGTGGCCGCCCTTTACCGGCAGCCCAGGCGCCCCTCGCGCGGCGAATGAGCTGGTCGACACGGCGCTCGAGCGGGCCGGGTTCTCGGCCGAGACCGCGATCTCCGGGTGGGAGGAGGTCGAGGCCGGGATCCGCCGCGGCGAGCTCGACGGCAGCGCCGCGATCTGGCGCACCGAGCGGCGCGAGCGGGACCTGCTGTTCTCGCTGCCCTATCTCGAGAACCGGCTCGTCCTGATCGGCAGGGCCGGCAGCGACGTCTCGGCGGCGAGCCTCACCGAGCTCGCCGGCAAGCGGGTGGCGGTGGTCGGCCAGTACGCCTATGGCGCGGTGGTCGATGACGCCCAGGGGGTCTACTTCGTCCACGCCCACTCCGACCAGGACAGCCTCGACAAGCTGCTCGCCGGGGCCGTCGACTACATGCTGGTCGACGAGCTCGTCGTCCGCCACCTCATGGCCTTCCAGCCCGACGAGGCCGCGGCCAACCTCGAGATCGGCCTCAACCCCCTCGCCCGGCGGACCCTCCACTTCGCCCTCCGCAAGGACCTGCCCGGGGCCGACCGGATCATCGCGGCCTTCGACGCCGAGATCCGCGAGATGCAGGCCGACGGCACCTACGGGAGGATCCTCCAGGTCGGGTGGATCCGGGCCGACGTCGACGGCGACGGGCTGTACGAGCTCGTCCCCCTGGGCGAGCAGCTCGGCGAGCTGCCGCCGCGGTCGGTCTACGACGTCTATGGCACGGCGCCGGCCGACGAGACGCCGGAGAAGGAGCGGATCGTCGTCCAGGGGAACATCTACAAGGGCTGGGACGCGATCCCCGACCGCTTCAAGATCCCACCCAGCCAGGGCGGCGACACGTCCTTCAAGTACGGCACCACCGTGGTGACCTTCAAGTTCTGACCCGTCAGCAGTCGCCGACCGCCACGGCACCGTCACCGAGGCGCAGGGACCGTGGCAAGATGGGGTCGTGAGCAGCACCGACTTCACCCACCGCACCCTGCCGGTCATCGGCAAACGGGTGCTCAGGATGGGCCTCGCGCCGAGCTACGGTATCGACTCCGCAGGGGTGGACTGGGCCCTCGACGGGGGCGGGGTGCAGTACGTCTTCTGGACGCCGCGGATGAAGGCGGCGACGGTGCCGCTGCGCCGGGCCCTCCAACGCGATCGCGAGCGCTTCGTCGTCGCCACCGGACCGACGACCGCGTGGTGGAGCGGCGGGATCCGCCGGGCCGTCGACCGGTCGCGGGCCCTGCTCGGGGTCGACCAGCTCGACGTGCTCCAGGTCTTCTGGCTGGGCAGGACGTCCCGGTGGACGCCGGCGATCGCCGCCGAGCTCGAGGCCCTGCGCGACGAGGGCGCGGTGCGGGCGATCGGCATCTCGATCCACGACCGGAAGCGTGCCGCCGAGCTCGCCCGGACCACCTCGCTCGACCTGCTGATGATCCGCTACAACGCCGCGCACCCCGGCGCCGAGGCTGACATCTTCCCGCACCTGCCCGAGGGCCGGCATACCGTCGTCGCCTACACCGCCACCTGCTGGCGCCGGCTGCTCAAGCGACCCGAGGGGTGGGACGGCGAGGTGCCCACCGCCGGGGACTGCTACCGCTTCTGTCTGAGCTCGCCCCACGTCGACGTCGTCCTCACCGGGCCGAAGACCCTCGCCGAGCTGCGCGAGAACCTGACGGCCTTCGATCGGGGCCCCCTCGACGAGACCGGGCAGACCTGGATGAGGGATTTCGGCGCCCGGGCCGGGGGCCGCGGCTTCGACTGGTTGTGACGATCGGGGTCTCCCGCCCGAGGCTCGCATCCCGGCCCGTGGGGTGATGCGGCTTACGCCTTGTAGTGGAACTCGGCGACCAGGTTCTCGAGCGCGTCGGCCATCCGGGCGAGGCCTTCGGCGGCCCGCCGGGTGTCGCCGGCGCCCTCCGCGGTGACCTGGGCCGACTCGGCGACCTCGAGGGCGTGGCCGGCGATCTCCGAGGTGCCGCGCGCCGCCTCGTTGATGCTCCGGCTGATCTCGCTCGCGGTGGCGGTCTGCTCCTCGACGGCGAGGGCGATGCTCGTCTGGATCTCGGCGATCCGGTCGACGACGTTGGCGATCTCGCCGATCGCGGCGACCGCCCGGTGGATGTCCTCCTGGATCGAGACCATCCGCTTCGAGATGTCCTCGGTCGCCGAGGCGGTCCCGCGGGCGAGCTCCTTGACCTCGTCCGCGACGACCGCGAAACCGCGGCCCGCCTCGCCGGCCCGCGCCGCCTCGATGGTCGCGTTGAGGGCGAGGAGGTTGGTCTGCTGGGCGATCTCGCTGATCACCTTGGCGACCCCGCTGATCTCGTTGGAGCGCTCGCCGAGGTGGGTGACGAGCTGGTTGGTGCTGCGCGCCTGGGCGACCGCGTTGCTCGCGACCACCGCCGCCTCCTGCGAGCTGCGGGCGATCTCGTGGATGCTCGAGGTCATCTGCTCGATCCCGGTGGCGACGGACTCGACGCTGACGCTGACCTGCTCGGCCGCCCCCGAGGCCATGGTCGCCTGCTCGGAGTTGGCGTCGGCGCCCCCCGACATCCGGACGCTGATCGTGCTCAGCTCGTCGGAGGCGGAGGCTAGGGCGCCCGCGTTGTCGGCGAACACCGACACCGCCACCCGCATCCGGTCGAGGGCCCGGTTGATCGACCGGCCCATCGCGCCGAGCTCGTCGCTGCCGTCGATCTCGACCCGCTTGGTCAGCTCGCCGTCCGCGACCTCCGAGGTGACCGCGATGACGCGGCTCATCGACCGCGAGATCGAGCGGACGACCGAGACCGACAGCGCCGCGAGCGCGCCGATGCAGACGACGAGCACCACGACGTAGACGACCGTCGCCCGCTCCTGGTTCAGCCGCGAGCGCTCGAAGGCCTCGGTGATGTCGATGTTCGCCTGGGCCGCGATCTCGTCGAGGGTCGCCTTGACCCGGTTGTACCGGTTCGACATCTCCCGGAGCTCGCCCTGGAGCTCCGGTCCAACCTCCATGTCGATCATCCTCAGCGAGGTCGCGCGCGCGAGCTCGTAGTAGCTCTGGAACTCGGCGCCGATCCGGTCGATCTGGCCGGTGTCCAGGGTCGGGTTCTCCCTGGCGTCGGCGATCGTCGTCGTGAACTGTCGCCGCAGCTCGTCGGTCTCGTCGAGGATCGACGGGTCGGCGGCGGCGACCGCGTCCTGGAGGCCGCGCTGGAGGGCGGCGAGAATCCCGACCAGCTCCTGGCTCGACGTCACCGCCGGCATGTAGCCGGTCTCGATGCGCCGGTTGAGCCCCTCGTTGGCCGATCGCGTCAGCTGGACGACGACGAAGACGAGCAGCAGGGCCGCCACGGCCAGCGCTGGCATCAAGGCGATGCGATGGACAACCTTCACGGCCCTCAGTCCCTGATCTCGAGGACCTTCACGTGGTCGATGATCGGTGCCGAGGCCGTGACGTACCCGACCGCGGCGGGGCTCCTCGACACCATGACGATCACCTCGGCCTGGTTCGACCGTTCCTGCGGCGGCACCGCCTCACCGGCGAAGATCTTGCGTTGCCAGTAGCTCTTGATCGACGCGACCTTCCGGCCGTGGACGGCCATCGAGAAGGCCTCGCGGGTCGGCGACTCGGGGTCGAGGTCGATCAGCTCGACCGGCGTCCCGTTGGGCCACTCGAGGTCCTTCTTGAGATACAGCCTCGACAGGTCCTCGGCGCTGATCGAGCTCAGCGGGTTGGCGGTGTTGACGATGACCTTGAAGCCGGCCGGCTCCTGGGCGGCGCCCACCCCGGCGACCAGCGCCAGGGCGACCATGGCCAGTTGACACGTCCTTCGCATCGGCTCTCTCCGATCCGCTCACCTGCCTCGACGATCGCCTCGGCTCGTCGGTGCTCGAGGGACCGCTGCACCGTCAATCATACAGGACGATGCCTGAAGGCCCGCCGTCGACCACGACGACGGCGCGTTTCGAACCTCGGAGACAGCGAAGCCGGCCGGCCTGCGAGCGACCGAAGCGACAGAGTCGAGGGATCCCCAGCAGTTCGGAAGGGCATCCCGGTTCGGGGTTCGAGTGAGGATGCCGAGTCAGGATTGACCGCTCAGTGCTTGAGACGGCCACCCGACGTTGGGGGATCCCTCGACTCGCGCCGGCCCTTCTGGCCTTGGCTCGCTCGGGATGACGGTTCTTCGGAGCGGCGCCCTCCATCCAGACTTCCTCTGGCGGCGAAGCCGGCCGTCCTACGAGCGACCGATGGTGGTGGTGTGGGGACGCGCGCCGGGCGCGCGTTCAACCCCCATGGGGGAGATGAGGTGGCGCGAGTCGTCGAGGAGAGTTGGTGCGAAAGGGGGGACTCGAACCCCCATGAGCTTAAGCCCACTAGATCCTGAATCTAGCGCGTCTACCAGTTCCGCCACTTTCGCACCTGACGGATGGAGTGGCGATAGTAGGTCCGGGGACGGTGGGTGTCAAGTGCGAGCGGCGCGCGGTGAAGATCCGTTGCGGGACGGCGCGTCGGGAGATGTGTCGTCGTGAGACGGTGGCGGCTTGGGACGACGCGGTTGATCCGGGCACGCTGTGTGCGTCGCCTCCACCGGGCGGCAGCGGCTGGGCGTATACTCACCGTGCCCCCGGTGCGGTCGAAAGCCGCCTCGGCTGGAGGGTGTCATGCGATCAGGTATCACGACGAGTCGGGCGCTGGCGGCGACCGTCGCCCTCTGTCTCGTCGCCGGTGCGGCCACGGCCGGTGGGCCGGTCGCGGTGCGGCTCTCGGAGGACCAGCTCGAGGCCCTCGCCGGCATCGGTGGGCCCGAGGCGCCGCCGGTCGGGCCGAGGCACCCGAAGATCGCCACCGTCCTGCTCGAGATCGCCGAGATCGAACGGCTGCGCGCCGACTGGCGGGGCGCCGCCTCCCAGCGCGGGCTGCTGGTCGAGGGCGAGTCGGTGCTGGTCGAGCTGCGCCTCGACCCCGAGGCGGCCGAGGCGGCGCGGTGGCGGCTCGAGCGGCTCGGCGGCACGGTGCGCCACCACGTCGTGCCCTCGCTGATGGAGGCGTGGCTGCCGGTCCGGGCGATCGAGGAGGTCGCGGGCCCGTCGGATGTCCTCCTGGTCAGGCCGGCGCGGCTCGTCGAGCCGACCGTGGGCTCGGTGACCAGCGAGGGCGTGGCGGCGCTCAACGTCGGGACCTCGAGCGTCGATTACGACTACCATGATCTCGGGGCCGACGGAACCGGAATCCTCATCGCCAACATCGACGCCGGTTACGCCGGCTATGCCGCCCTCCAGGCGAGCGGCGACTGGCCGCAGCCCGCGAGCCTCCGCCGTTTCGAGATCGACGGCGGGCCGGTCACCGACTGCGATGTCGTGGCCTGCTCCGACTACGAGGCCGACGACCACGGCGCGACGACCATGGAGCTGGTCTTCGACGTCGCCCCCGGCGCCGAGTACCTGACCTACCGCACGACGACCGTCGGCGACTGGTACACCGCGCTGGTCGACGCCGCCGACCGCGGCGCCGACATCGTCACGGTGTCGCTGTCGGCCCCCCTCGACAACATCGGCGACGGCAGCACCTGCCCGCTGATCTGGCCGGCGCCGTGCGGCACCATCGCCGAGGCCGCGGCCTACGCGCGGTCGCAGGGGACGCTGGTCGTCAACTCGGCCGGGAACTACCGCCAGGAGCACTGGGGCGGGACCTATGTCGACTCGGGGGGAGCGCTCAACTGGGACGGCGCCGGCGCCGTCTACAACATCGGCGGTCCCGGTGGCGGCTCTGTCTACTGCTACCCCAACGGCTATCCACTCGGCGTCGACCTCTTCTGGGACGATTGGACCGACGTCGATCACGACTACGACCTCTATCTCTACGAGTATCGCGGCAACAACCGCTGGCGGCTGCGCGCCAGCTCGGCTGCGGACCAGAGTGGCGCCGCCGGTCAAACCCCCCAGGAGGGGATCCGCTACACCGTGACGGGCGCCCTCGGCGGGGGAGGCATCTGTCCGAGCGGGTCTGGCATCTTCGCGATTCGAGTTTCCAGGTTCAGCACACCGTCCAACCGCAACCTCCAGGTCTTCGCCGGCAACTGGGGCGGGCTTTGGAGCTCGACCCCCGACCGCAGCCTCGGCTTCCCGGCCGACTCGCCCGCTGTCTTCGCGGTCGGGGCGGTGGATGTGACGGCCCCCGGGAACCTCGAGGACTACAGCTCGGAAGGTCCGGTGCTCGGGCCGGGCGGCAGCCAGGCGGCGCCGAGCCCGGCCAACCCCAAGCCCGACGGGGTCAGCGTGAGCGGCGTCAGCTCGGTGACCTACGGGCCGTCGGGCTTCGGCGGCACCTCGTCGGCGGCGCCCCACACCGCCGGGATCGCGGCAATCCTCACCCAGCTGCGCGACGAGAAGTACGCCACCCCACCGGCGACCGACAACCCCGACGGCATCCACGACCTGCTCGCCACCTTCGCCCTCGAGGACTCGACCTTCCCCGCGGTCCACGCCACGACCTACGGCCACGGGCTGGTCAAGCTGCGCTTCTGCGATCAGTCGGTGGGGGTCGCGGACGGCGAGTGGATCATGCTCGGGCTGCCGTGCAACCGGCGCGCCGCCTCGACCGTCGCCGAGGTGCTCGGCGACGACCTCGACCTGGTCGGGACCTACTGGGAGGTCTGGGAGCAGGGCGATACCTACGGCTCGTACATCCAGCTCTTCGAGGACGACCTGATGGTGCCGGGCGAGGGCTACTGGCTGCTCTACGAGGGCAACGCCACCGCCGACATCCAGGGGCTGGTCGCCGACCGCAGCGAGGCCTACCCGTTGCCGCTGCGCGGCGAGAGCCTGGCGCTCGGCTGGGCGAACTTCCTCGGCCACCCCTTCGAGCTCGGGGTCGACTGGCCCGACGTGACGGTGCTCTACGACGGCGCCGAGCACAGCCTGGCCGACGCGGTGAGCGACGGCAAGATCCGCAACTTCATGTGGGGGCCCTACACCGCCACCGGCTATGTCGAGAACGACGGGTTGCTCGGTGAGGGCACCCTGGCGCCCTTCGCGGGCTTCTGGGTCAAGGCCTTCGAGGACGTCGAGCTGCGCGTTCCGACCTCGCTCGCGGTCGATGCCAGCGAGGGCCAGACCGAGCCGGGCCAGGCGATCGGCTGGACCGTCCGGCTCGAGGCGACGAGCCTCGGCAAGACCGCGACCGCGCGGCTCGGCCAGCTCCCGGATGGCGAGCCGGGCTGGGACGTCCACGACGCGGAGCACATGCCGTCCTTCGAGCCGCACCAGCTCGCGGTGGTGATGCCCCACCCCGAGTGGGGCGAGCTCGCCGGGAGCTATGTCCGCGACTACCACGGCAAGGGCCGGGTCCAGAGCTGGCGGTTCGAGGTGCGGAGCAACCTCGGCGGCAAGGTCGAGCTCGGCTGCGGCGGCCCGCGGTCGGTGCTCGGACGCTCCGTCCTGACCGACCTTTCAACCGGGATGACGATCACCGGCGCCGAGCTCGCGAAGAGCGGGTACGCCTTCGAGATGCCGCCGGGCGCCCGCGCCTTCGAGTGGCGGGTCCGCTGATGGCCCTCGAGGCTCATCCCCCCGAGCGGGTCGACCGGCCGGCCGCCGGCGACCGGGGCTTCGAGCGGCGGCCCTACCGGCCGCCGGCGGTGCGCTCGTTCGGGCGCCGGCTGCCGTCCTTCCGGCCGCCGAGCTGGCCCGAGCAGCCGGTCCCGGGCCGGCCGCCTTCGAGCTAGCCGACAAAAGCAGTTGGCGGCGGGCCGCGGCCGTGCTTCAATCGTCGCCACGATGACCGACACCGATCTCCCGGAGCTCTCCCCCGACACCGTCCTTGCAACGATCCGCCGGCGCGGCCGCGCCGGGATGAGCCTGCGGATGCTCGTCGCCGAGGTCGAGGACCGCCTCGAGATCGACCGCTCGGAGGCGCGGCGGCTGCTCCGCGGCGCGCTGCGGGCCCTCGAGCAGCAGGGCGAGGTCGTCCTCGGCCGCGGCAAGCGCTACTTCCCGGCCGACGTCTCGGACCTCCACCCCGGGCGCTACCGGGCGCTCGCCGGAGGCGGCTTCGTCGTCGACCTCGAGGCCGGCGACGGCCCGCCGGTGGCGATCCCGCCGAGCGGCCGGCGCGGCGCGCTGCCCGGCGACCGGGTGCTGGTCCGGATCGAGACCCCGCGCAAGCGGTCGCGCGAGCTCGGGCTGCGCGAGGGGGTGGTCGTCCGGGTCGTCGAGCGGCGGACCAGCGAGGTGGTGGGGGTGTGGGTCGCCGGCGGCGGGCGGCCGCACGTTCGCCCGCTCGGGCGTGGGCAGCGCTTCTCGGTCGAAATCACCTCGTCCGAGGTCGAGGGTCAGCCCGACGACGGCGAGCTGGTGGTGGTCAGCGTCGACCAGGTCGAGGGCCGCGGCGAGGTCGCGCGTGGGGCGCTGCTCGCGCGGCTCGGCCGGCCCGAGGACGCCGGCGCGGTCGACCGGGCGGTGCTCCGGCTGTTCGGTATCGCCGAGGCCTTCGACCCCGAGGTGGCGGCCCAGGCCGAGGCGCTGCCGGGCTCGGTAGGCGGCGCCGAGCTCGCGGGGCGGTGGGACCTCCGCGACCGGCCGGCGATCACCATCGACGGCGAGACCGCCCGCGACTTCGACGACGCGGTGAGCGCGCGCCGGGTCAAGGGCGGCGTCGTCGAGGTCGAGGTCCACATCGCCGATGTCGCCCACTACGTCCGGCCGGGCGGTTTAGTCGACGCCGAGGCGCGGCGCCGCGGGACCAGCGTCTACCTGCCGGGTCTGTGCGTGCCGATGCTCCCCGAGAAGCTGTCGAACGACCTGTGCTCGCTGCGCGAAGGGGTCGACCGGCTGACCTTTACGGTACGCTTCCGGGTCGCCGGCGACGGCCGGGTGAGCCGGGCCGAAGCCCACGACTCCGTCATCCGCTCGCGCCGCCGCTGCACCTACACTGAGGTCTTCGGTTGGCTCGAGCGGCCGCGCGCCGACTGGCCGGAGGCCACCGGCGCCTTCGCCGACTCGCTCGAGGCGCTGGCCGAGGCCGCCGACCGGCTCGGCCGGGCGCGGCGGGCGCGGGGCAGCCTCGACTTCGACCTCGCCGAGCCGCAGATCCTGCTCGACCCCGAGGGCCGGGTGGTCGGGATCGAGCCGAGCGCGCGCAACCGCGCCCACCGGCTGATCGAGGAGCTGATGGTCGCGGCCAACACCGCGGTCGCCATGTTGATCATGAAGGCCGACCAGCCCTGCCTGCACCGGGTCCACGACGAGCCCGACCCGGCCAAGATCGAGACCCTCGCCGAGGTCGTCGGCGAGCTCGGCCTGCGCCTCGCCCGGGGGCCCGGCGAGCTCGCGCCGTCGGCGCTCCAGGCGCTGCTCGAGCAGGTTGCCGGCCGGCCCGAGGAGCACATGGTGGCGATGCTCGTCCTGCGCTCGATGGCGCGGGCGGTCTACACCCACGACCCGCGCGGCCACTACGCGCTGGCGACCGACGCCTACCTCCACTTCACCTCGCCGATCCGTCGCTACCCGGACCTCGTCGCGCACCGCATGCTGCGGGCCCTGCTCGGCGACGGGCGCGCCCTCGAGGGGGCGGCGCGCGACGCCGCCGAAGGACGGCTGCGCGCCCTCGGCCCGGCCTGCTCGATGCTCGAGCAGCAGGCCGAGAAGGCCGAGCGGACGGCGGTCCAGTGGAAGACCGCGCTCTACCTGCGGGACCGGGTGGGCGAGGCCTTCGACGGGCGGATCTCGGGGGTGACCGGCTTCGGCTTTTTCGTCGAGCTCGACGAGGTGTTCGCCGACGGGCTGGTTCACGTCAACGAGCTGGTTGACGACTACTACGTCTTCGACGAGCACCGGCACCGGCTGGTCGGCGAGCGCACCGGCCGGGTGTGGCGGCTCGGCGACACCGTCCGGGTGAGGCTCGTCCGGGTCGACCTCGAGAGCTTCCAGGTCCAGCTGACGCCGCTCGGCGTCACGCCCGACCGCCGGGCGGTCCGGGCGGCGGGGGAGCGCGGGGCGGGTCGGACGCCGAGGCCGAAGCGGCGTAGCACGACCATCAAGGGGCGCAAGGCGAGCTCCCCGGGGCGAAAGGCGAGCCCTCCGGGGCGCAAGGCGAGCCCTCCGGGGCGCAAGGCGAGCTCTCCGGGGCGGGCCCGCGGATCTTCGGCCCGGGGCACGAGGACCGAGACCACGCGGAGCCGAGGCCGGGGAAAGACCCCGCGCCGGCGGGGGTAGGGGAGCGGCCCCGGCGATCGCAGGGTCGACCCGGCTTCGGGGGATCCCTCGACTCGCTGCGGCCCCGCGGGCCCGCGCTCACTCGGGATGACGGTGCTCAAAGGCGACCATTGGGGTGCGCTCGTTCGGGGTGACGGTTCTCGACAGCGGCGCCCGCTCGCATCGTCCCACGTCCCGTCGTCCCCCCCTCCTGCAATCCCGTCGTCCCGTCGTCCCGCGTCCCGCCGTCCCGCGTCCCGCCATCCCGCGTCCCCCGTCCCGTCATCCCGAGCGAGCGAAGCGAGCCGAGGGATCCCCCGCGGGTCAGAGGCCGTCGCCGCCGAGAGGGGCGCGGGACGGCGCCGCGGAGGGAGCGGGCGAGTCACCCGGCGCCGTCCGACCGCCGCGGCGAGCGTGCCGGGTCGTCGCCTCGACCCCTTGACAAAGCGACCGGACGGAGTGATATTCAATTAACAAAACGATCGTTCGGTTTTTGTCGAAAGGACCCCGATCGAGTGCCCAGAGGACTCCAGGCCGCCAAGTCCGAGATCTCCACCGCCAGGGTGCTCGATGCGGCTCTCCAGCTCTTCTCGACCCAGGGCTACGGCGCGACCTCGATGCGTCAGATCGCCGAGGCCTGCGAGCAGTCGGTCGGCAACCTCTACCACCACTTCGGCTCGAAGGAGACGATCTACCAGCGTCTCATCGACGGCTACTGGGAACGGCTGCTCGACCCCGAGCACCCTCTCCAGAAGGTCTTCGTCGCCGCCAACTTCCCCGACGACCTCGAGGAGCTCGCGGTGGCGATCGAGCGCACGGTCGAGGAGAACCGGGCCTCGATCCTGCTCGTCTTCATCGATGTCATCGAGTTCGGCGGCCGCCACATTCGGCCGTTCTACGAGACCATGGCCGACCGCTTCCGCCAGGTCTACGGCGGCCGCTTCCGGGAGCTCGAGCGGACCGGCCGGCTGAGCGACGCGGACCCGCTGGTCGCGGTCATGGTGGCGACCCGCTGGCTGTTCTACTTCTACACGGTCGAGAAGTGCTTCGGCGTGCCCATGCACTTCGGCATGGACGCGCAGCAGGCGGTCGACGGTTTCATCCGGATTCTGAGAAACGGGGTGCTGCGCGGCGAGCAGCCGCAGCAGCGCCCACAACTGCACGCCCGATGACGAAGGGGGGGGATGCGATGAACGACGAGAGACGACTGTGGGTGGTGATGGCGCTCGTGCTCGGCACCGCGCTGGCCTTCGGGCCGACGGTGATGGCCCAGGAGGCCGAAGAGCCCGCGACCGACGAAGAAACGACCGAGGCGACCGAGGCGGCCGAGGCCGCGGAGGCCGTCGAAAGCCAGAGGAAGTTCGCCTCGGAGATTGTCGTCACCTCGCAGCGGCGCGAGGAGTTGCTCCAGGAGGTCCCGATCGCGGTCTCGGTGGTCACCTCCGACGAGCTCGAGGACATCGCCGCGACCGACATCTCGGTGCTCCAGAGCTACACGCCGAACCTGTCGATCTATCAGGGCCGCAACCAGTCGACGACGCTGACCGCCTTCATCCGCGGCGTCGGCCAGGCGGACCCGCTGTGGGGCGTCGACCCGGGCGTCGGGCTCTACATCGACGACGTCTACGTCGCCCGCGCCCAGGGCGCCCTGCTCGACGTGTACGACGTCGAGCGGATCGAGGTGCTGCGCGGACCCCAGGGGACGCTCTATGGCAAGAACACCATCGGCGGCGCCATCAAGTACGTGACCAAGCCGATGAGCGACACCCCCGAGGGCAAGGTCACCTGGAACCCCGGGAGCTTCAACACCCAGGAGCTGCGCGCGATGATCGCCGGCCCGATCGTCGAGGGGCGGCTCCGCGGCAAGGCCTCGATGGCCTGGCTGACCCGCGACGGCTACGGCGAGAACCGCTACACCGGCCGTGACGTGTCGAACAAGGACACCCTGGCCTGGCGTCTCGGTCTCGAGTGGCTGCCGATCGACGACCTCAGCGTCCAGCTCAACTACGACCACACCGAGGACGACGCCGAGCCCCTCGGCTACAAGCGGCTCCAGGCCAACCCCCTGTGCCCGATCTTCCTCGGGACGCCCTGCGAGCCCTTCGACAACAACTTCGACACCGAGAGCGGGCTCGCACCGCTCAACAGCACCGAGTCCAACGGCTACTCGCTCGACGTGACCTGGAACATCTCCTCGGGGCTCCGGTTCAAGTCGATCACCGCCTACCGCGAGACCGACACCGAGAACAACATCGACTTCGACACCACGCCGGCGCCGATCACCGACTCGGCCCCGGTCTACTTCGACGACCAGTTCACCCAGGAGTTCCAGCTGCTCTACACCGGCTCGGACCGGTGGAACGGCGTCTTCGGCTTCTACTACTTCGACGGCGAGGCCGGCGGGACGGTCAAGGCGACCTTCGTCGGCAGCACCTTCACGACCACCGACGGCGATGTCGGCACCGAGTCGTACGCGATCTACGCCGACGCCAACGTCAAGCTCGCCGACAAGCTGACCCTCAACCTCGGCATCCGGCCGACCCGTGAGAAGAAGACCGGCCGTGCGTTCAACGTGCTCAACACCGATGCGACCTTCGAGAACATCCTGCTCGTCCTGGCCGACTTCGAGGACGACGTGACCTTCGACTCGTGGGCGCCGAAGATCGGGCTCGAGTACCAGTTCAACCCGGACGTCATGGGCTACGCCAAGGTCAGCCGCGGCTTCAAGAGCGGCGGCTACAACGTCCGCGCCCAGTCCGAGATCTTCCCCGAGTCGGCGCTGCCCTTCGACGACGAGGTCATGACGGTCGGCGAGATCGGCGTCAAGTCGGTGCTCGCCAACCGCAGCCTGGTGCTCAACGCCGCGGTGTTCTACGGCGACTACACCGACATCCAGGTCTCGACCTTCACCTCCTACGACTCGGACGGCGACGGCGAGGACGACGCCTTCTTCGGCAACTTCCTCAACGCCGGCGACGCCACCATCAAGGGCGTCGAGCTCGAGTACAACTGGGCCTCGCAGTCGTTCTTCGGGCTGTCGGGCTTCCTCGCCTACCTCGACGCCGAGCCCGACTCCTTCCTCGACGAGAACGAGGACGGCTTCGTCGACACCCAGGTCATCACCAACGCCCCCGAGTTCACCGGCGCGATCCGCGGCAACTTCGACTGGCCGCTGTTCGGCGGGTTGCTCACCGCGAGCGTCGGCTACTCCTACCGCGACGAGTCGGTGCTGACCAACGAGGGCGGCCCGTACCCCGGCAACTCGACGGTCCCGCTCGAGCCGCTCGTCCAGGACTCCTACGGCCTGCTCGACGCCTGGGTCGCCTGGCTGTCGCCCAACGCCAAGTGGCGGCTCGGGATCACCGGCAAGAACCTGACCGACGAGGACTACCTGATGACCGGCTACAACCTGCCGGTCTTCGGCGTCGTCACCGGGTCGTACGGTCCGCCGCTGACCGTCGTCGGCACCATCGAGTACCGCTTCTGGTAACCACGCCGGGGTGCGCCGCGACCGCGGCGCACCCCGTCTTCTTCTTCGAGGAGACAGCATGATCGAGACCGGACTCAAGGGGAAGGTCGTCATCGTGACCGGCGCTGCCGCCGGGATCGGCCGCGGCACCGCCGAGCGCTTCGCCGAGGAAGGCTGCCGGGTCGCCGCCTGGGACGTGACCGATGCCCACGCCGACGAGCTGGTCGCCGAGCTCGGCGCGCTCGGCGGCGAGGCGGTCTTCAGCCAGGTCAACGTCACCAACGTCGCGGCGGTCGAGGCCGCGGTCGCCGAGGTCGTTGGACGGTGGGGCGGCGTCGACGTGCTGGTCAACAACGCCGGGATCGTCCGCGACGCCCAGCTCGTCAAGGTCAAGGACGGGGAGGTCGTGGCGACGATGACCGACGACCAGTGGGACGCGGTCGTCGGCGTCAACCTCAAGGGGGTCTTCAACTGCACCCGCGCGGTGGCGCCCCACCTCATCCGCGCCGGCGGCGGCGTGGTGCTCAACGCCTCGTCGGTCGCCTGCCTCAACGGCAACTTCGGCCAGACCAACTACGTCGCCACCAAGGCGGGGGTCATCGGCATGACCCGGACCTGGGCGCGCGAGTTCGGCCGCTACGGCATCCGGGTCAACGCGGTGGCGCCGGGCTTCGTGCTCACCGAGATCCTCAAGGCGATGCCCCAGAAGGTGCTCGACGGGATGGTCGGCCACACGCCGCTCGGCCGGATCGGCGATGTCCGGGACATCGCCAACGCCTACCTCTGGCTCGCCTCGGATGCGGCGAGCTGGATCACCGGGGCGACGCTGTCGGTCGATGGTGGATTGGTGATCGGGACCTGAACCCGCGTCCGAGTCCGAGTCCGCGTCCGTGCCCGATTCGGACGCGGACGCGGACGCGGTCGCGGACGGGGGAGAAGGACACAATGACCCGTTACGCAACGATCAGGTCGACCGGGAGGTACATCCCGGAGATCGAGGTCTCCAACGACGAGCTGCGCGAGCGGTTCCCCCACCTGCCCGACTTCGTCGACAAGATGGAGGAGTCGTCGGCGATCCGGACCCGATTCTGGGCGCCCGAGGACTGGTGCGCCTCGGACATCGCGCTGCCGGCGGCCCGGCAGGCGCTGGCCCGCGCCGGCCGCCACCCGAGCGAGGTCGACCTGGTGATCCTCGGCACCGACTCGCCGGACTATGTCACCCCGGCGACCTCGGTTGTCCTCCAGCACAAGCTCGGCGCGCACAAGGCCGGGACCTTCGACGTCGGCTGCGCCTGCGCCTCGTTCCCGACCGGCGCCGCGATCGCCGCCGGGATGATCGGTGCGAACCCGGGGCTCGAGACGGTGCTGGTGGTCGGGGTCTACAACATGCACAAGCTGGCGAGCCCCGACGACCCGATGATCTTTTTCTACGGCGACGGCGCCGGGGCGGCGGTGCTCGAGCCCGCCGACCGGCCGGGCTTCGTGTCGTCGGCCCTGCGCGCCGACGGCGCCTACCACCGCCACTGGGGGATCTACGCCGGTGCGACCTTCGAGCCGGCCAGCGAGGCGGCGGTCCGCGACGGCCGCACCACGGTGAAGATGCTCGAGCGCTACCCGCCCGAGATCAACCACGAGGGCTGGCCGGCGGTGGTCCGGGCGCTCGCCGCCAACGGCGGCTTCGCCGTCGACGACATCGACCTGCTCATCTTCACCCAGGTCCGCAAGCCGTCGATCGAGCTCGTGATGGCCGATCTCGGTCTGCCGATGGAGAGGACCCACACCGTGATGGAGACCTGGGGCTACACCGGCTCGGCCTGCGTGCCGATCGCCCTCGACGACGCCATCGAGCGGGGGCGGGTCGCCTCGGGCGACCTCGTGGCGCTGGTCGGATCCGGGGTAGGGTATAACCAGGCGGGGGCGGCGTTCCGCATGCCGTGATCGCCGCGGCCCGGGGGGCTCATGGGCAACACCATCGTCAGGGTCATCTTCACCGTCCTGATCATCGCGGCGCTGCTCGTCGTCGCCGCGGTCTGGATGGTGTGGAAGAGGCCGCTCACCGTCGACGCGTGGGTCAGCCGTAGGGCCCTCGGGATCGCCGGGCTCGAACAGCGGGAGCTGGCGGTCGCGGCGGGACGGGTGAGCTACTGGGAGGGCGGCTCGGGCCCGCCGATGGTGCTGCTCCACGGCGCCGGCGACCAGGCCGGAGCGTGGGCGAGGGTGGTCGGCGGGCTGGTCGGCGACCACCGGCTCATCATCCCCGACCTGCCCGGCCACGGCTCGAGCGACCCGGCCGAGGGGCCGATCCACATGACCCAGCTGCTCGACGGCGTGTCGACCGTGCTCGAGGCGCGCTGCGCCGGCGAACCGGTGATTCTGGTCGGGAACTCGCTGGGGGCCTGGCTGGGCTTCCTCTACGCCCTCGACCACCCCGAACGGGTGGTCCGGCTGGTCGCCGTCAACGGGGGGCCGATCTTCAACGACAACCCCAACCAGGTGAACATCTTCCCGACCACCCGCGAGGAAGCGCGCGAGACCCTGCGGGCGCTGATGGGCCCGACCAGCCCGCCGGTGCCCGGCTATGTGCTCGACGACATCGTCCGCCGCACCGCGGGCGGGCCGGCGGCGCGCTTCGCCTCGACCGCCGACGAGCTCGGGGCCTACCTGCTCGACGACCGGCTCGGCGAGATCGGGGTCCCGGTCGAGCTGCTGTGGGGGGACGCCGACCGCCTGCTCACCCTCGACTATGGGCAACGGGTGGCCGACGGGCTCGCGCGGGGGCGGCTGCACCCGATCGCGGGCTGCGGCCACGTGCCCCAGCGCGAGTGCCCGACCGCCTTCCTCGAGGCCCTCGAGGCGGCGCTCGCCGCGCCGCCGGCCGAGCCGCGGCCGGACCCGGTCGCGGGCGACGGCTCGCCCGCCGCGGCCGCGGAGGCCGGATGATCTGCGCCGACCTCCTCGGCGAGCGGGCGCGGCTGTCGCCGGCACGGACCGCCCTCGTCGAGGTGGCCACCGGACGCCGGTTCTCCTACTCCGAGCTCGACGGGCGCGCTGTGCGCTGCGCACGGATGTGGCTGTACGGCCTCGGTCTGCGGCCCGGTTCGCGGGTCGGGATCCTGTCAGGGAACCGGGTCGAGCTCCTCGACGCAGTGTTCGCCGCGGCCAAGAGCGGGATCGTCCTGGTCCCGCTCAACACCCGGCTGACCGCGCACGAGCTCGGCGCCATCGTCCGCGACGCCGGGATCGAGGCTTTCCACTACGACGACGCCAACCGGGCGACGGTCCACCGTCTGCGAGCGACCGCCGACATCCCGCACTGGATCGCCCTCGACGAGCCCGACGACCCGGCCGACGGCGACTACGACCACCTCGTCCTGACCCTCGGCGCCGGCAGCTCGGTGCGCCGCCGCTGCCGGCCCGAGGACCCGCTCTTCCTGCTCTACACCTCGGGGACGACGGGGCGACCCAAGGGCGTCGTCACGCCGCACCGGCAGGTTGCGTGGAACGCCTACAACACGGTCGTCTGCTGGCAGCTCGGCGAGAACGACACGAGCCCGATCTTCACCCCGATCTACCACGCCGGCGGGCTCGGCGCCTTCCTGATGCCCCTGGTGGCCGCCGGCGGGACGGTCGTGCTCCACGCCGCCTTCGACGCCGCCGAGGTGTGGCGGGTGATCGGCGAGGAGCGCTGCACCGTGGTGCTCGGGGTGCCGACGATCTGGAAGATGCTCGCCGACGCCCCCGAGCTCGCGACCGCCGATCTGTCGAGCGTGCGCTGGTTCATCTCGGGGGGGGCGCCGCTGCCCCGCCACCTCATCGACCTCTACCGCGAGCGCGGCGTCGTGCTGCGCCAGGGCTACGGCCTGACCGAGGTCGGGGTCAACTGCTTCGCGATGTCCGACGAGGAGGCGTGGACCAAGGCCGGCTCGATCGGCCGGCCGCTCATGTTCACCGAGGCCAAGGTCATCGACGAGGCCGGGCAGGAGCTCGGCCCGGGCGAGGTCGGCGAGCTCTGCTTCCGCGGTCCCCACGTCTCGAACGGCTACTGGAACAACCCCGAGGCGACCGCCGCCGCGATCGACCGGCGCGGCTGGTTCCACACCGGGGACATGGCGACCTACGACGAGGACGGCTTCTTCTCGATCGCCGGCCGCGCCAAGGACATGTTCATCTCCGGCGGGGTCAACGTCTACCCGGCGGAGATCGAGAACCAGCTGCTCCAGCACGTCTCGCTCGCCGACGCCGCGGTGATCGGCGTGCCGCACCCGACCTGGGGCGAGGTCGGGGTCGCCTACGTGGTCGCCGCCGAGGGCGCCGAGGTCGACACCGCCGCGCTGGTGTCGTTCCTCGAGGCGCGGCTCGCCCGCTACAAGGTGCCAAAGGAGTTCGTCGTCCGACCCGAGCTTCCCCGGACCGCTTACGGTAAGGTCGTCAAGGGCGAGCTCGTGGAAGATTGGAAGAAGCGACAGGAAGCGTGAACCAATCGATCCCGTTCCCGATCCTTCTTCCGTTTCGGAAAGGTGGAGTCGGGAACGGGATCGGGAACGAAAATCAAGGAGTACCGGAATGAAACCCATCTATATCGCCGCCTACCACCAGTCGAAGTTCGGCAAGCTCTTCGCCATGACTGTGCCCGAGATCATCGCCGCCGCGGTCACCGAGACCTATGCCGAGATCGGCGCCGAGCCGTCGGCGGTCGATCTCGCGTCGATCGGCGCGACCTGCAATTTTTCGCTCAACGAGCAGGGTCTGCTCGCCGGCCTCGTGGCGATGGCGCCCGGCCTCGGCGGCAAGCCGATCGAGGCGGTGGAGAACGCCTGCGCCTCGGGCGGCCAGGCGGTGCTGTCGGTGGTCCAGAAGCTCCAGCTCGGCCTCGGCGAGGTCGGGATCGCGGTCGGCTACGAGAAGATGCGCGATGCCGAGGGCAAGATGGACGGCGCCCTGATCGGCAAGGTCCTCGGTTACTTCTCCCACCCCGACGAGCGCGAGGGCAAGACCTACGTCTTCCCGCACCTCTTCGCCGAGGTGATGGAGACCTACATGAAGGCGCACGGCGCCACCGAGCGCGACCTCGCCGAGATCTCGTCGCGCGAGTACGCCAACTCGACCCACAACCCCTGGGCCCAGATGCAGAAGGTCGAGGTCTCGGTCGACGAGGCGGCGACCGCCGAGGGCCGCAACCGCTACATCGTCGAGGGGCTGCCCCTCAAGACCTACGACTGCTCGCAGATCACCGACGGCTACGCCGGTCTGCTGCTCGCCACCGAGGAGGGTCTGGCCCGCCTCGGCGTCGCCAAGGCGGACTGCGTCGAGATCGCCGGCTATGGTCAGGCCACCGACCCGTTGCGCAAGGCCGGGCGCGACATCCTAATCCCCTACGGCGCCTACAAGGCGATGGGGATGGCCTACCAGATGGCGGGCGAGCGGCCCGACGATGTCAACGTCGCCGAGATCCACGACTGCTTCACGGTCATGGGGGCGATCGGCGCCGAGGTCATCGGCAAGGCCGAGTACGGCAAGGGCGCCGCCTACTGGCGCGACGGCAAGGCCGACCCCAAGTCGGGCGAGTGCGGGATCAACACCTCGGGGGGGCTGATCGCCAAGGGCCACCCGGTCGGTGCGACCGGGATCGCGATGATCGGCTGGTCGGCCTGGCAGCTGCTCGGCAAGGCGCCGGCCGAGCTCCAGGTTGCGGAGCCCAGGATCGCGGCGACCTTCAACATCGGCGGACCGATCTGCGCGTCGGTCTGCACGGTGCTGCGGCGGGCAGAGTAGCGAGGGTTTGATTCGATCCCGTTCCCGATCCCGATTCCGATCCCGGATAGGTCTTTACGGGAGCGGGATCGGGAACGAACGGAAGGAATCGCGATGCCGAACCACGAAATCACGCCGTTGCGGTCCGGTCACCTCGAAGTGGACGGGTACGGGATCTGGTGGGAGCACCACGGGACCGGCGACCGCGAGTGCTGCTGCCTGCTCAACGGGCTGGCGATGCACACCAAGGCGTGGTACGGCTTCCTGCCGCGGCTGACCGACCGGTATGACGTCATCCTCTACGACTATCTCGGCCAGGGAGAGTCGTCGAAGGATGACGTGCCGTATCTGATCCCCGAGTTCGCGCGCTACCTCGCGCTCATCATGGACGAGGTCGGGGTCGAGAAGGTCCACCTCATGGGGATCTCCTACGGGGGCTTCATCGGCCTCGACTTCGCTCGGCTTTTCCAGGAACGGCTCCACACCCTGGTCCTGTCGGGAATCCTGCTGTTCCGCGAGAAGCTGTTCGAGCTCTATCAGGAGATCTCGCTGCGCTTCTACCGCTCCACCGAGGAGGTCTTCTCGATCTACACCCAGTACATGTACGAGAAGATCTTCGGCGAGACCTTCGCCGCGAACATCCCGCCCGAGGCCTTCGAGGCGATGCGGCAACGCTTCTACGACCGGTATGTCGACCAGCGCCACTGCCTGATCCGCCTCACCGAGGCGCAGGACCCGTTCTTCGGTTCGCTCGAGGCCAACCTGGATGGCTACCGCGCGATCCGGACGCCGACCGTGCTCATCGCGGGCTCGCAGGACCGGGCGATCCCGCTGTGGCAGCAGAAGCGGATCCTCGGGATCGTGCCCGACTCGCGCTGGCTCGAGATCCCGGGGGCCGGCCACGTCGTCTACCTCGAGAGCCCGGATCTGTTCTTCGGCAGCCTGCGCCGCTTCTTCGAGGCGAAGAGCACCGACTTCGAGCCTCTGGAGGGGGTGGAGGGGTAAGGATGCGGGGGTGCCAGGCTTTAGAACCTTGGGAAGTTGCGGGCATCTCAATGTACGAAGACCTTCCCGGCACCGGGGCAACTTCCCAAGGTTCTAAAGCCTGGCACCCACTCCTCCTCCGATGATCTACCACCAAATCGACGGCGCCGGCCCGCCGGTGCTGCTGCTCAACGGGATCGCCATGACGGCGGCGAGCTGGCAGCCGGTGGCGGCGGCGCTCGCCGAGCGGTTCACGGTCGTCCGCTGTGACCTGCGCGGCCAGCTCATGAGCCCCGGGACGCCGCCGGCCGACGTCGGCGACCACGTCGACGACGTCGTCGAGCTGCTCGACGACCTCGGCGTCGGGGCGGTGCACGTCCTCGCCACCTCCTTCGGCGGCGCGGTCGGCGCCCTGCTCGCCGCCCGGACCCCGGGTCGGGTCCGCTCCCTGATGTCGGTGGCGTCGGCCGACGGCTTCACCGACTCGATGGCCGACGAGGTCGCGCGCTGGCGCGAGGCGACCGTGCGCTCGCTCGCGGGCCCCGACCGGGGCGTGCTCTCCGACGTGCTCGAGCCGGTGGTCTACTCGCCGGCCTGGGTCGAGGCCCATCGCGAGGAGCGGGCCGTCCGGCGCCGACAGATCGCGGCGCTGCCGCAGCGGTTCTTCGAGGACCTCATCGGGCTACTCGACTCGGCGGCGTCGTTCAGCCTGCACGACGAGCTCGGCGCGATCCGCTGCCCGGCCCTCGTGGTCGCCGCCGAGCTCGACGGGTTCATTCCCCGCGAGCGCTGCCGCGCCCTCGCCGACGCGATCCCCGGCGCCGGCTTCCGGGTCCTCCCGGGCGCCGGCCACGCCGTCGTCGTCGAGCAGCCGGAGGCGGTGGCCGAGCTGGCGGCGGAGCACTTCGGCGCCGTCACGGGCTGAGGCACGACGGGCGACACACCCGAGGGGAGCGGCGTCGCGTAGTGGTCCCGCCCGGGCGCCGGTTCGCCCCCGCCTGACCGGGCGGGGACGGCCGATCCCCGGGACCGGGATCCTACTTGACAAGCCTCCCGGCGCCCCGATACGGTGGAGCCGTTGAATGAGATCCCGTCTCACCACCAGAGGTGGCGAGGTTGAACGAGAAGCGTCTCACCATGTGGATTCGCCGGGCCGGCGTGATCGGGTTCCTCTTCTTTCTGGCGAAGGGCCTGGTGTGGCTGGCAGCCGCCGGCGTCGTGGCGCGGTGGTTGAGGTGACGAGTACTTTCGTTCCGGACGGGCGGTTGGAGGAACGGCCATGACCGAGGCGCATCGCACCATCATGGAGAGGCTTCGCGAGGAGACGTCGGGCCACCACAAGGACGCCGAGTCGAGGACGCTCCAGCGCCAGATCGCGAAGGGGACCGTCGAGCGAGGGGCGTTCGTCCGCTACCTCGGACAGCTCTATCTGGTGCACCGCACCCTGGAGGACGGCCTCCGGGAGGCTCGGGTCAAGCACCCGGCGATCGCGGTCCTCGCCACCAGCGAGCGGATGCGGGTACCCGACCTGGTCTACGACCTGGAGTTCTTCGAGGTCGCGCCGGAGAGCCTCCTGCCCGGTCGCGCGACCCGCCGGTTCGTGTCGCTCATGGAGAAGGTCAGAGCCTCGGACCCGGTGGCCCTGCTCGGGGCGTTCTACGTCGTCGAGGGAAGCACCAACGGCGGCCGCTTCCTCGCCCAGGTGCTGCATCGCGCCTGGAACCTCGACGGCGACGGGCTCGCCTCCCTCGACCCCTACGGCGACCGACAGCCGCTCCTCTGGGGCGCCTTCAAGCGCGAGATGAACGCGGCGGCGTTCGAGCCCGGCCAGGTCGAGGCGATCGTCGGTATGGCCAAGAGGACCTTCGAGGCGATCGCCGAGATCTCCGACGAGGCGGCGTCCGCCGGTTGAGCATCCCCTTCGGATCCTGGGCGCCGGGTCTCGGGGCCGTCTGCTACGATGGACGGGTGACCATCGTCGGCCGGGATGTGGCGTACGTTTATCGCCGGGAGGACCCACGCCGGCCGAGGTCTGACTGACGCGAGAAACCCAGGCCCGCCGGCGACGGCGGGCCTTGTTGCTCCCGCCGCCGTCGAGGCCGTGACGGAGGCCGAATGCACGCACCCCGCACCCATGTGACCGACCCGCATGCCCTGCTCGAGCAGCACCGGCGCGACATCGAGGCGCTCGACCGGCGCATCCTCCACCTGGTCTGCGAGCGGCTCGAGCTGGCGCGCCAGATCGGCGATCTCAAGCGCGAGCTCGCCGTGCCGCTGCGCAACTTCGGCGTCGAGTCCCAGGTCCACCGGCGCTTCGAGGACGCGAGCGCCCTGCTCGGCCTCGACCCGTCCCTCGGCCGCGATCTCGCACGTTTCCTGATCGAAAAGGCGGTCGAGGAGCAGGCGACGCTCCGCGACGCGGTCTACGCCGGCAACGCTCTCGACACGGTGGTCGTCGGGGGCAAGGGCGGGATGGGCCGCTGGATGGCCCGGTTCCTCGCCGGTCAGGGTCACCGGGTTCGGGTCGTCGACCCGGCGCCCGGCGAGACCCCCTTCGAGGAGGTCGGCTCGCTCGGAGCGACCGCCGCCGCCGACCTGGTGATGGTCGCCGTGCCGATGAGCGCCTGCGGCGGGGTGCTCGAGGAGCTCGCCGCGGCCGCTCCGCGCGGCGTCGTCGCCGAGATGTGCAGCCTCAAGGGCCACCTCGCTCGGGTGCTCGACGGGGTGCGCTCGCGCGGCGTCCGGGTGGTCTCGTTCCACCCGATGTTCGGCCCGGCGGTGCGGATGCTCGAGGGGCGGACCGTGGCCTTTTGCACCGACGCGCCGCGCGCCGACCTCGAGGTCGTCCAGGGGCTGTTCGCCGACACCAGCGCCCGGCTCGTCGAGATGGACCCGGCGGAGCACGACCGCCGGATGGGCCTCGTGCTCGGCCTGACCCACCTCGCCAACCTGGTCTTCGCTCGCGCCGTGGTCCGCTCCGGGGTCGGCGCCGCCGAGCTCGCCGAGGTCGCCGGCGTCACCTTCGGCCGGCAGATGGCGACCACCCGCGAGGTGGTCGCCGAGAACCCCTCGCTCTACTACGAGATCCAGGCCCTCAACGGGCTCACCCCGGACACCGGCCGGTGGCTCCGCGAGGCCCTCGACGAGTGGCTCGGGGCGGTGGCGACGCCGGATCACCACCGCTTCGCCGAGCTCATGGCGAGCTGCCGGGAGGCGCTCGGCGGCCACCCCGTCGAGGGCGGACGATGAGACGGGCGCTCGACGACGTGGTCGGTGCTCTGGGTCGGTTCGCGGGCCCGACCATCGACCTGCTGGTCGGCGAGCCGTGCTTCGGCCCACCCGTCGAGATCACGACGGCGTTCGAGCGCAGCGCGCGCGAGCCGGCCGCCGGCTATGGACCACCGGCCGGAATCGCCGAGCTGCGCCGGGTGCTCGCCGGTTGGGCCGGCGCCCCGGGACCGGACGAGGTGGTGGTCACCCACGGCGCCAAGGGCGGGCTGCTCGCCCTCCTCGCCGCGCTGGTCGGACCCGGCGACGAGGTCGTCCACCCGGTCCCCTGCTACCCGGGCTACCCGGCGATCGTCCGCCGGCTCGGCGGGGTCCCGGTCGGGGTGGCGGAGGGCGACCGGCTGCGCGGCTGGGCCGAGGCGGTCGGGTCGGCGATCGGGCCCCGCACCCGGGCGGTCGTCCTGTCCTCCCCGTCGAACCCCACCGGCTCGGTGCTCGACGACGCGGAGCTTGAAGCGCTGGCCGGGCTGTGCCGCGAGCATCGGGTGCGGCTCGTCCTTGACGAGGTCTACGCGGCCTTCCGCTTCGACGGCCGGGGTCGCGGGCGCCGAGACCCGACCGTCGACGACGGCATCGTCGTCCGGATCGGCTCGGCGTCGAAGGTCCTCGCCGTTCCGGGGTGGCGGGTGGGGTGGGTGATCGCCGACCGGGCCCTCGCCGGGTCGGTCGCCGAGCACCAGGCGGTGCTGCTCAACCCGCCCGCGACCCCTCCCCAGCGGGCGCTGCTCGCCCTGCCGGAGGTTCCCGAGGCGACCTTCGAGGCCAACCGGCGGGCGGTGTGCGAGCGGCTCGAGGCGCTGGCCGGGTCGCTGCGCCGGGTCGGGATCGCCGCCGCCCTCCCGGCGGGCGGGTTCTACCTGTGGGTCGATCTCCGAGAGCGCCTCGCCGGCGAGCCGACGACGGGCTGGTGCGTGCGTCTCGCCGGAGAGCTCGGGGTCGGCGTGTGGCCGGGCGAGGACTTCGGCGCGCCGGGCCACGTCCGCCTCGCGCTGCCGCGCGGCGACGGGTGGGAGTCCGAGATCGGCGAGCTCGAGCGGAGGCTTCGATCGTCGGCGGGGGCCCGGGGGCCGGCCCGACCGAGTGCGCGGGTAGACTGATCCCCGCATGGGTCAGCTTCACCTGCTCGAGGAGCGCCGCTTCTGGCCGTTGTTCTGGACCCAGTTTCTCGGCGCGTTCAACGACAACCTGTTCAAGAACGCTCTGGTCATCCTCGTCGCCTACCGCTCGATGAGCCTGCTCGGGATTTCGTCGCAGCACATCGTCGTCGCCTGCGCGGGGATCTTCATCCTGCCCTTCTTCCTGTTCTCGGCCACCGCCGGCCAGCTCGCCGACCGGCTCGCCAAGTGGCGGCTCATCCGGTGGGTCAAGATCTGGGAGATCGGGGTGATGATGCTGGCCGGGGTCGGCTTCGCCCTGAGCAGCGTCGCCATGCTGCTCGCGGTGCTCTTCCTGATGGGGATGCAGTCGGCCTTCTTCGGGCCCGCCAAGTACGCCATCCTGCCCGAGCTGCTCGGAGAGAGGGACCTGGTCGGCGGCAACGCGCTGGTCGCCGGGGCGACCTTTCTGGCGATCCTCCTGGGAACGATCACCGGCGGGCTGGTGATCGCCGGCGGCGACCCCTGGATCGGCCGGCTCGGCTTCATGGTCGTGGCGGTCGCGGTGGCCGGGACCGTGACCAGCTGGTTCGTGGTCAAGACGCCGCCGGCCAACCCCGGTCTGCGGTTTCGCCTCGACCCGCTGCGGCCGACCGTCGACATCCTCAGGGTCACGGTCCGCGACCGGCCGGTCTGGCTGTCGGTGCTCGCGATCTCGTGGTTCTGGTTTCTCGGCGCCTCGTTCCTGTCGCTGCTGCCGAACTTCACCAAGGACGTGATGTTCGGCAGCGAGGGCGTAGTGACCCTCTTCCTGTCGACCTTCTGCGTCGGCATCGGCATCGGCTCGCTGCTCTGCGAGGTGCTCTCGAGGCGGCGTCTCGAGCTCGGCCTGGTACCCCTCGGCTCGATCGGGATGAGCCTGTTCGCGGTCGACCTGGCGATCGCCGGCGGCCGCTTCCTCGGCCCGCTCGACGGGCGGCTCATGACGATCGGCGAGGTGCTCGGCCAGCCGGGGGCGATCCGGGTGCTCGTCGACCTCTTCGGGATCGCGGTCTCGGCCGGCTTCTACACCGTGCCGCTGATGGCCTACATCCAGGCGGCGACAAGGGCCTCCGAGCGGTCGCGGGTGATCGCCGGGCTCAACATCGTCAACTCGTTCTTCATGGTCATCTCGTCGGTCGCGCTCGTCGCCCTGCTCGCCTGGGGCCGGACGATCCTGTCGATCTTCTTCATCCTCGGGGTGCTCAACGCGGCGGTCGCCGTCTACATCTACACCGTGATCCCCGAGTTCCTGCTGCGCTTCGTCGCCTGGTGCACCGCCAGCGGCCTCTACCGGATCTCGGTGGAGGGCGAGGACCGCATCCCGACCCGGGGGCCGGCGGTGCTGGTCGCCAACCACGTCAGCTTCGTCGACTGGCTGATCCTCGCCTCGGTGTCCTCGCGGCCGGTGCGCATCGTCATGGACCACGAGCACGCGAGCCTGCCGCTCGTCCGCTTCCTGATGCGCGACGCCAAGGTCATCCCGATCGCCCCGGCCGCGGTCGACCGCGAGCTCCGCGAGCGGGCCTTCGACCGGATCGCCGGTGAGCTCGCCGACGGCGAGCTCGTCCTGATCTTCCCCGAGGGCCGGCTGACCCCGGACGGGAAGCTCCAGACCTTCCGGCCGGGGATCGAGCGGATCGTCGGCCGGTCGCCGGTTCCGGTGGTGCCGATCGCCCTGGTCGGGATGTGGGGGAGCTTCTTCAGCCGCTGGGGCGGCCGGGCGATGACCCGGCCCTTCCGCCGCTTCTACTCGCGCGTCGGGGTCCGCATCGGCGAGCCCGTGCCCCCGGAGGCGGTGACCGCGGGGATGCTGGCGGAGCGGGTCGCCAGCCTCGGCGGCTGGGATCCCCCCGCGCCGGCCGCGGAGGCTCCGCCCGAGCCGGTCGAGCGCAGCTGAGGGCCGACCGGGGTTCCGACCCGACCCGACCCGGCGTGCCGATCCGCACGGGGTTTCAACGCCAAGCACGCCAAGAGCATCCATCGCAATGGACGCGAAGCCACCGCGGATTGACGGAGTCGTGATGGCGCGACGGGCTCCATACCGAGGTTTGGCGGCGTGGACCCGCCACGGTCATCGCATCAGAGAGAGGGGGGTGCTCGGAAGAACACTCTGCTGGTGGCGCTCTTTGCGATGGCCTACGCGCGCTTGGCGTCCTTGGCGTTTCAGCCGGTGCGATGGAGCGTCGGAGATCGTCGGTGCTACCGATGTCGACGGGATTGTCGGGAAAAAGAAGGCGGGCCCGGTGGAGGGGCCCGCAGCAGGAGGTTGTGGGTCGTGGGACCCGTGGCTCGGTTACCAGAGGTTGATCGCGACCTTGGTGCCGTCGTCGGCGTCGACGGTGACCAGTGGGCCGTTGTCGGCCTTGCCGAGGGCGTCGAAGATCAGGTCGGGGTCGGCGCTCTTCCAGTCCCAGCGCTCGAGGGCGTGAAGCACGCCGTCGAGGGGGACGGTGCAGCGGACGACGGCGTCATCGGCGTCGACCGCGACCGTGAGGTTGTCGCCGGTCTTCGCGATCTCGACCCGCGCGTCCGGCGCCTCGACCTTGACCAGGGTGGTGTCGGGGGCGTCGAGCAGGCTCGAGACCGCGGCCAGCACCATCTCCCGGCTCGCCGTCACCTCGGGCGGGATCTCGGCCTCGGCCAGGACCTCGTCGGGGACGAGCTCGGTGGCGAGATCAGCGACGAAGAGCGGGAACGGCACCTTGATGTGCACCGGTTCGGGATCGGCGACCCGGACGTCGATCACCATCCAGTCGGTGATCGCGACGGCGGTCGCGACCCCGGCGAGGGCGGCGAGGAGGGCGCCGCCGATCGTGGACATCCCGCGCTGGCGCATGGCGTGCTCCTCTTCCTACTCGATCCAGACCCGGACGTCAGCGTCATCCGAGGTGACGGTGACGATGTCGCCGTCGGGGAACGACTCGAAGCTCTCGAGCAGGGCCGCGACGTCGATCTGGTCGTCCTCGGTGATCGTGAGCACGTCCATGAACTGCATCGGCAGGGTGACCTTGATCCTCGCGTTCTCGCTCTCGGTCTCGGTGACGTCGATGTAGAGGGTGCCGGCCTGCTTACGCACGCTGACCTGGGCATCGGGCGACTCGACGGTGACGAACTCGCCGTCGGGCGCCTGCTTCACCGCGGCGAGGAGCTCGGGCCAGTCGACGTCCATATCGGCGTCGTCGATGTCGAGGTCGACGTGGCCGCGGTGGAAGTTCTCGACGTCGACGCTCCTGAGCACCGACAGCACGAGGTTGAGGGGCAGGTGGACCTCGACCTTGGTGCCATCGGTCTTCTCGGTGACGTTGACGTTGACCCACCGGGTCGGATCGGCGGCCATGGCGAAGCCGGCGATCAGGACGAGGATGGCGGCGATGGCGGTGGTCCTGCGGTTCATCTCATACCTCCGTGTCGATCCGACTGGAAGACGACCGTGGGCTCGGATGATTAACGGCCGCTTCTGGTCCAGGAAACGGAGAATCCCGAAATCGGTTCTCCACCCTACGGCTCTTGAGGCATGATCAGCCACAGGATGAGGTAGACCAGGATGCCCGGGAAGGCGACCGAGAGGATCGACACGACCACGAAGAGGACCCGCACCCCGGTCGGGCTCCAGCCGAGCCATTCGGCGAAGCCGCCGCAGACTCCGGCGATGAGGCGGTTGGCACGAGAGCGGTGGAGCGGGTTGGTGGTCGGCACTGGGCCCTCCTCTCTTCCCCAAGAAGGTACGCGCCAGGCGGCGGTTTGTTCCGCGCAACCCCTCGATCAGGATCCTGGAGTACGGGTCCCGGCGTCGATCCGGTTGGTGACCGCGATGAAGATCAGCAGCGCGGCCAGCGAGACCAGACCGACCAGCGAGTAGGCGATCCACAGGTAGTGGGCGTGGGCGTAGACCTCGGGCATCGGGGCCTGCCCGGCGAGGGCGAGGGCGTGCTGCTCCTGGACCGCCGCCGGCAGGGTGGTCGGCTCGGGGCAGAAGCGGGCGAGCAGAAAGCCCGACAGGATGAAGCCGAAAAGCCAGGCGAAGAAGGTGTTCATGTGGGCGAAGCCGAGAAAGACGCCCTCCTTACCCTTGGGCGCCTGCTTGGAGGCGAACTCGAGGTACTTAGGGCTGAGGAAGCACTCGGCGAGGCCCTGGATCGAGATCCCGACGACCATCATCAGGGTGATCGGGTGGATCGACAGGCCGAGGATCTCGACCGGACCGCGGAAGGCGGCCGACGAGGCCATCGCCAGCGCCGACATCGGGATCATCGTCATGGCGACCAGCATCGAGCTCTGGGGCTTCCAGTCCCGGACCAGCTGGGTCACCAGGACGACGAGCAGCACGACGACCAGCGGGTTGACGTTGGCGTACCACTCGGGCTTGTAGGTCTCGCCCGCCATCCGGAGGACGTAGTCGGGCATCGCGGCGTAGAGCTGGCCCTGGATCGCCCAGAAGCCCGCGGTGATCAGGATGAGCGCCAGAAACCGCAGGTTCGACACCGCCAGCCACATCCCCTGGAGCACCTCGGCGATGTTGCGTGGCTGCGAGTCGCCGTCCTCGGGCGGCCGGAAGACGAAGAAGACGAGGACCAGCGCGACCAGCGAAGCGGCCGACGAGAAGAAGGGCACTGTGTCGACGCCCATCTCGATCCGCATCGGCGCGACGATGGTCTTGCCGGTGAACGAGCCGATGTTGACCACCATGTAGAAGATCGAGAAGGCACGGGCGCGGTTGGCCGGGTCGGAGGACTTCGAGACGGTGCCGGTGATCACCGGCTTGACGAAGGCGCCGCCGATCACGATGACCAGCAGGCCGACCAGCACCGGGCCGAGAGTCGAGAAGACCCCGAGGGTCCCGTAGCCGACGGTGAGCAGGGCGAAGGCGAGCATCAGCGCGTTGCGGAAGCCCATCCGGTCGGCGAGGGCGCCGGTGAAGAAGGGGAAGAAGTAGATCAGCGCTCCGAAGATGCCGGCGATGACCCCGGCCTCGACGTCGCCGAGGCCGACCACGCGGAGGAGGTAGGTGCGCAGGGCGATGAAGGTGCCGTAGTACGCCGCCCGCTCGCACAGCTCGGCGGCGTTGCCGGTCCAGAACGCGGCCGGGAAGCGCCAGGTGCTCGTCTGATCGGTCATCGGGTCTCCTCGTTCCGGCGGGCCGGGCCCGCAACTCTACCATGCGACCCGGGACGGGACCGGCGGGTGAACCCGGGGCCGCCGCGACGGCGTAGAATCAGGAGACATGAACATCAAGCGCTGGCTCATCGTGGTGGTGCTCGTCGCAGCGGCGGCGGTCGTCCTGAAGCTGACCGTCCTCCGGCCCGAGGCGATCAGGGTGCGGACCGCGGTCGTCGAGCGCGGGGTGGTCGAGGAGACCGTGACCAACACCCGGGCGGGGACGGTCAAGGTGTCCCGCCGGGCCAGGCTGTCCCCGCAGATCGGCGGGCTGGTCGTGGCGACGCCCCATCTCGAGGGCTCGCTGGTCGAGGCGGGAACCCTGCTGCTCAAGCTCGACGACCGCGCGCAGCAGGCCGAGCTCGCCCTGGCCCGCCGGAGCGTCGCCGCCGCCGAGGCCCAGGCCGACGAGGCCTGTCTGACCGCCGCCCTCGCCCAGACCGAGCTCGAGCGGACGACCGCGCTCCACGACCGGGGCATCGCCTCGGATTCGAGCCTCGACGCGCTGCGCACCGACCGCGACCGGAGCCGGGCGGGCTGCGCCGCGGCCCAGGCGGCGGTCGCCCAGGCCTCGGCCACCGTCGCCGTGGTCGAGGTCCAGATCGAGTTCACCGAGCTCAGGGCGCCCTTCGCCGGAGTCGTCGCCGAGGTCTCGACCGAGGTCGGCGAGTGGATCACGCCATCGCCGCCCGGCGTCCCGATCCCGCCGGTCATCGACCTCCTCGATCCCGCCTCGACCTATGTCAGCGCGCCGATCGACGAGGTCGACGCCGAGCGCGTCGAGGTCGGACAGGCGGTCCGCATGACCGTCGACTCGCGCCCCGACGTGCGCTTCGCCGGCCGGGTCGAGCGGGTCGCTCCCTACGTCCTCGACCTGCTCGAGCAGAACCGCACCGTCGAGATCGAGGTCAGCTTCGACGATCAGACCGCGGTCCTCGGAGTGCTGCCCGGGACGTCGGCGGATGTCGAGGTGATCCTCGACCAGCGCTCGGACGTGCTGCGGGTCCCGTCCTCGGCGGTCGCCGAGAACAACGAGGTCCTCCGGCTGGTCGGCGGGGTGCTCGAGACGGTCGTCATCGAGCCGGGGCTGCGCAACTGGCAGTTCACCGAGGTCCTCGGCGGGCTCGCCGAGGGCCACACCATCGTCGCGGCCCGCGACACCAGCGAGATCAAGGCCGGCGTCCGAGCGGTCGCGCGATGATCGAGCTCGGCGACCTCTGGCGCACCTACCGGGTGGGCGACTCGGAGGTCCACGCCCTGCGCGAGGTCGAGCTCGAGATCGCGCGCGGCGACTTCCTCGCGGTGGTCGGCCCGTCGGGATCGGGGAAGTCGACCCTGCTCAACATCCTCGGCTGTCTCGACCGGCCGACCGCCGGCCGGTACGCGTTTGACGGTCGCGATGTCGCCGCGATGGGCGATGCCGAGCGGACGCGGCTGCGCCAGAGCGAGATCGGCTTCGTCTTCCAGTTCTTCCACCTCCTCGCCCGGCTCACCGCCCAGGGCAACGTCGAGCTGCCGATGCTCTTCGCCGGCATCGCCCGGAGCGAGCGGCGACGCCGGGCCGCGGCCGCCCTCGACGCGGTCGGGCTGTCCGATCGCGCCCACCACCGGCCGGACCAGCTGTCGGGCGGCCAGCGTCAGCGGGTCGCGATCGCCCGCGCCGTGGTGATGGACCCCGGTCTGATCCTCGCCGACGAGCCGACCGGCAACCTCGACAGGGCCTCGGCGGCGGAGGTCATGGACCTGCTCGGGGAGATGAACCGGGCCGGCCGGACCCTCGTCCTGGTGACCCACGACCCGGAGATCGCCGCCCGGGCGCGGCGCCGGGTCCGGATGGACGACGGGGCGATCGTGGAGCGGACGTGATGGGTTTTGTGGAGCTCGTCCGGTTCGCCATCGGGGCCTTGCGGGGTCACCGGCTGCGCACCGCGCTCTCGGTCGCCGGGGTGGCGGTCGGGATCGCCGCGGTGGTCTCGCTGACCGCCCTCGGCGAGGGCGCCCGGCAGTACGTCGTCCAGGAGTTCAGCTCGCTCGGCACCAACCTCCTGATCGTCATCCCCGGCCGGGTCGAGACGACCGGGATGCTGCCCTTCGGCGGGACGACCAACGACCTCACCCTCGAGGACTACCGGGCACTGGCGTCGAGGATCCCGCTGGTCGTCGCCGCGGCGCCGCTGGCGACCGGCACCGAGGTCGTTCGGGCGGCCGGCCGGTCGAGGTCGGTTCCGATCATGGGGACGACCGCGGATCTCGCCCGGGTTCGTCGGCTCGAGGTGGCGTCGGGTCGCTACCTGACGCCGGGCGATCCCGACCGCGGCGGGAGCGAGGTCGTGCTCGGGTCCAAGGTGGCGCGCGAGCTGTTCGGCGCGGCGTCGCCGCTCGGTCAGGTGGTGAGGATCGGCGACTGGCGGTTCCGGGTCGTCGGGGTGCTCGCACCGCGCGGCCACTCGCTCGGCTTCGACTTCGACGACATCGTCTACGTCCCGGTGCGGACCGCGATGCGGATGTTCAACCGCGCGTCGCTCTTCCGGATCCTCGTCGAGGTGCGGTCCGAGCGCGAGCTCCGGCAGGGCAAGCAGGCCGTCCTCGATCTGCTCGCCGCCCGCCACCGCGTCGAGGATGTCACGGTGATCACCCAGGACGCGGTGGTGTCGACCTTCAACTCGGTGTTCGACGTGCTCACCCTGGCGCTGGTCGCCATCGCCTCGGTGTCGCTCACCGTGGCCGGGGTCGGGATCATGAACGTCATGCTGGTCGCCGTCGCCGAGCGGCGGCGCGAGATCGGGCTGCTCAAGGCGCTCGGCGCCTCGACCCGCCAGGTGCTCGGGGTGTTCATCGCCGAGGCGTCGGTGCTGTCGAGCCTGGGCGGGCTGATCGGTCTCGCGGCGGGCTGGCTCGCGGTGCGAGCCTTCGTCCAGGTCTATCCCACCTTTCCGGCGGCCGCGCCGTCGTGGGCGGTGGCCGCCTCCCTCGCGGTGGCGGTCGGGGTCGGGATCGTCTTCGGCGCGGTGCCCGCGAGACGCGCGGCGAGGCTGGACCCCGTGCAGGCCCTCGTGGGAAGGTAAATCAAAATGCGAGCTCCGATTTTCGGTGATGAGCTCCCATGTCGTACCCCGGCTTGGGTCGGTACCCGTTCGGGAATCGGCTCGGGGCGTCTTCGGGAGCTCACCACCGAAAATCGGAAGGTGGTTTGTCGCCATCAGGCGGTGGTATGGACTTGATCGAGCTGATCCGGTTCGTGGTCGCCGCCCTCGGCGGCCACCGCCTGCGCTCGTTCCTGTCGGCCCTCGGCGTCGGGATCGGCGTGACCGCGGTGATCCTGCTGACCTCGCTCGGCGAGGGCACCAGAGACTACATCGTCACCCAGTCCACCCAGTTCGGCACGACGCTCATCGGCATCAACCCGGGCAAGGTCAAGACCGTGGGGATGCCGGGTGTGCTCGGCGGCACCACCCACAAGCTGACGATCGACGACGCCGAGGCGCTGCGTCGGATCCCCGAGGTCGACGAGGTCGTGCCGGTCGCCTTCGGGCAGGCCGAGGTCGAGGGCGGGGGCCGGGGTCGCGCCGTGTTCATCTACGGCGTCGGCTGGGAGGCGGCGGCCGCCTGGCGCTTCAACGTCTCGCAGGGGTCGTTCCTGCCGCGCATGGACCCGAACCGGCGCGGCTCGTTCGCGGTGCTCGGCGCGAAGCTCGCCCGCGAGCTGTTCGGCGACGGCTCGCCCCTCGGGCGGCGGGTGCGGATCGGCGGCGCCTCGTTCCTGGTCACCGGGGTGATGGAGCCGAAGGGACAGCTGCTCGGCTTCGACCTCGACGACACCGCCTTCATCCCGGTCGCCAGCGCGATGGACCTCTTCAACATCGACGAGCTCCACGAGATCGACGTCGTCGCGGCCTCGAGCGAGGCGATCGAGCCGGTGGCCGAGGGCATCCGCCGGCTGCTCATGGAGCGCCATCGGGGCGAGGAGGACTTCACCATCACGACCCAGACCGAGATGCTCGACACCTTCGGACGGGTGATCTCGATGATCACCATCGCGGTCTCCGGGATCGCCGGCATCTCGCTCTTCGTCGGCGCGATGGGGATCCTCACCATCATGTGGATCTCGGTCCACGAGCGGACCGGCGAGATCGGCCTGCTGCGGGCGATCGGCGTGCCGCGGAGGATGGTCCAGCTGATCTTCCTGCTCGAGGCGGTGGTCCTGGCGTTTGCCGGAGGTGTGATCGGTCTCGCCGCCGGCTTCTCCGTCACCGCCGTGCTCCGCGCCACGGTGCCGGGGATGCCGATGAGCACGCCGGTCGAGGCGGTGGCCGCCGCCCTGGTGATGAGCCTGGTGGTCGGCGTCGTCAGCGGCGTCGCGCCGGCGCGACGGGCCGCCCGCCTCGATCCGATCGAGGCGCTCCGCGCCGAGTGACGCCCGCAGTCGCCGTCACGAACCTGCTCGCGCACCCTGAAGGGTGCGCCTACTCCTTCGTGCTCGCCTTCGTGTCTTGGTGTCTTCGTGGTTGCGACGGATTACCGGACGTCGCATCGGGATCGGGATCGGGAACGGTCAGAACCTGAATGACCCGGATAGGTGTGATCCGGGCTAGGGCTCGGCGGTCGCCGGCCGGGGGTAGGTCTCGAAGGCCGGCCGGTCGGCGAGCTCGAGGCCGGCCTTCATCGCCTCGGCGGCCTTCCGGTAGTCCTGGGCCCGTTCGCCCTCGGCGGCGGCGGCCGCGGCGAGCTCGAGCTCGACCGCCCGATCGGTGTCCCCGGTGAGGTAGAGCAGCCGGGCCAGGGTGTCGGCGACATCGGCCGACGGATCGGCGGCGTGGGCCTGGCGGGCCATTTCGAGCGCCGTGTCGAGGGACTGCCGCGCCAGATAGAGCTGCCAGGCGGCCCGGTTGAGGGCGTCGGCGTCCCGGGCGATGTCGGAGTCGGCGAACCAGCGGCGGTAGAGGTCGGCCGCCGTGTCGTAGTGGCCGCCCCTGAAGGCGAAGGCGGCGAGACCGAAGAGCTCGTCGCCGGCCGCCTGCTCGGGCGCGACGAGCTCGAGGAGCTCCCCGGCGTCCTCGTAGCGGGCGCTTCTCAACGCGCTTCCCTGGTCGGTCGTGGTGAGCCCGCCAAGCCCCTGGTCGACCAGGTCGGCGAGCCGCGCGCTGCCCGGCGCGGTCGGAACGTCGAGGCTCTCCGCCCAGCCATCGTCGTCCGCGGCCCAGAGCTTCGCGGCGCGCAGGTAGACCCGGTAGTGGAGGTCGCGGCCGGCGGCGAACATCAGCTCCCGGCAGGTCTCGTGGGAGTGCCCCTCGGTCTCGTGGAAGCGGGCGAGCCGGGCGATCGCGCCCTCCGGATCGGAGCGGTCGAGCAGGCCCTCCACCGCGCGCCGGATGGCCTCGGCGTCGCCCGGGTCGGCGTCGAGCCGCTCGAGACAGGCGTGCAGCGTGTCGCCCGCCCGGATCCGGCGCACCTCGTCGACGAACCGGTCGGGTGGGAGGAAGCCGACGATGCGCTCGACCTCCTTGCCGGTCGAGTCGAGGAAGAGCAGGGTGGGGTAGGACTCGACGCCGAAACGGCGCGCCGCCTCGGCCCCCTCCTTCTCCGCGTCGAGCCGGACCGCCACGAACGCCTCGAGCTCGCGCCGGACGTCGAGATCGGTCAGGGTCTCCGACTCGAAGCGGCGGCACCACGAGCACCAATCGGTCCTCAGCTCGACGAAGACCATGGCGTCGCGGTCGGCCGCGGCCGCGAAGGCCTCGTCGAGCCCGCCGCGCAGCCAGAGATCGTCCGCGGACGGGGCGCAGGACAGCAGGGTGACGGAAAGCAGCGTCGCGATCGACGCCGGCCAACGGTTCATTCATGCCTCCGGGCGGAACCGGCAGCGGCCGGACCCGCTTCTTGTGTGCCGCAGCTCGCCGCCCGGTTGCACCGAATCGGCGGCGCGGACCGGTGAATATACGCGTTTTCGGCCCGAAGGTCTCGGGCGCCGCTTGGACAACCGGCCGACCGGCGAGGTACATTCGCGGGAGAACGGCCGAGACACCCGGGGTGCTCGGACCGGAGGAGGCGCCATGAGCTCGTCGAATGACACGGACGGTGGAACGGCGGCGGTCTACGACAAGATCCGCCACCTGGTCCCCGAGATCGAGTGGGCGGTCCACGAGCCGCTGATCGCCAGGATCAACCGGCTCAAGCGCGAGGTCGGCGCGGTGATCCTGGCCCACAACTACCAGACCCCGGAGATCTACCACGGGGTCGCCGACATCAAGGGCGACTCGCTCGAGCTGGCCAAGCGAGCCGCCGAGACCGAGGCCGACCTGATCGTCCTGTGCGGCGTCCACTTCATGGCCGAGACCGCCAAGATCGTCAACCCGACCAAGACGGTCCTCATCCCCGACCTCGAGGCCGGCTGCTCGCTCGCCGACTCGATCAGCGCGGCCGACGTCGTCGAGCTGCGCCGCAGGTACCCGGGGGTGCCGGTCGTGACCTATGTCAACACATCCGCCGAGGTCAAGGCCGAGACCGACGTCTGCTGCACCTCGGCCAACGCGGTCGAGGTCGTCGAGTCGCTCGGCGTCGAACGGGTGATCTTCCTGCCCGACGAGTACCTCGGCCGGTGGGTCCGCGCCAACACCGAGGTCGAGGTCATCCTATGGCACGGTCGCTGCGAGGTCCACGAGAAGTTCACCGCCGCCGATGTTCGAGCCTACCGCGAGCAGTTCCCCGGGGTCCGGGTGATCGCCCACCCCGAGTGCAGCCTCGAGGTGCTCGAGGCGTCGGACATGGTCGGCTCGACCGCCGGGATGATCCGCTACCTCGACGAGCAGCGTCCGGCCAAGGTGGTGATGATCACCGAGTGCTCGATGAGCGACAACGTGTCGGCCGAGTTCCCCGACATCGAGTTCGTCCGCTCGTGCACGATGTGCCCGCACATGAAGAAGATCACCCTCGAGGCGGTGCTCGGCTCGCTCGAGCACCGGCGGTACGAGGTCGAGGTCGACCCCGAGGTCGGCGCCCGCGCGCTGCGCGCGGTCGAGCGGATGCTCGAGGTGGGCCGGGGCCCGCGCGGGTGAGCCCTGACCGGAGCTTCGCGTACGAAGGGGTTCGCCAGGCCGATGTCGTGGTGGTCGGCAGCGGGATCGCCGGTCTCATGGCCGCGCTCCACGCCAGCCACCGCGACGTGCTGATCCTCAGCAAGACCGGGTTCGCGGAGGGCGGCTCGAGCCCCTACGCCCAGGGGGGCATCGCGGCCGCGGTCGGGGCGGGCGACTCCGCGATGAACCATGCCCGGGACACCATGGAGGCCGGCGCCGGTCTGTGCCGGGAGGAGGTGGTTCGCGCGGTGACCCGCGAGGGTCCCGAGCGGATCGACGAGCTGCTCGCGCTCGGCGCCGCCTTCGACCGCGCGGCGGGCGGCGCGCTCGATCTCGGCCAGGAGGGGGCCCACGACCGGCCCCGGGTGGTCCACGCGGAGGGCGACGCGACCGGCGCCGAGGTGGTTCGCGCCCTGCGGCGCGCGGTCGAGGCCGAGGAACGGGTGGTCATCCTCGACCACTGCCTGGCCCTTGAGCTGCTCGTCGACCGGGGCCGGGTGCTCGGTCTGGTCTACACCGCAGCGGACGGGCGGCGATTCGTCGTCGCCGCCAACGCGGTGGTGCTCGCCACCGGGGGCATCGGCCGGCTCTACACGGCGACCACCAACCCCCGCGAGGCGACCGGCGACGGGCTCGCCATGGCGGCCCGGGCGGGGGCCTCGCTCGCCGGTCTCGAGTTCGTCCAGTTCCACCCGACCGCCCTCGACGTCACCGCCGACACCAAGCCGCTGCTGACCGAGGCGCTGCGTGGCGAGGGCGCCCTCCTGGTCGACGAGACGGGGCGCCGGATCCTCGAGGGCGTCGATCCGAGGCTCGAGCTCGCGCCCCGCGACATCGTCGCCCGGACGATCTGGAACGAGCTCCAGATCGGCCGCCGGGTCCTGCTCGACGCGACCGGGCTCGCCGCGGGCTTCGCCGAGCGATTCCCGTCGGTGCTCGGTCTCTGCCTGGCGCACGGCCTCGACCCGCGGGTCGAGCCGATGCCGGTGACCCCGGCCGCCCACTACCACATGGGCGGGGTCGTCGTCGGCCTCGATGGCAGCACCTCGCTGGCCGGGCTGTGGGCGTGCGGCGAGGTCAGCTGGACCGGGTTGCACGGGGCCAATCGCCTGGCCAGCAACTCGCTGCTCGAGGCGCTGGTCTACGGCCGCCGGGTCGGCCGGTCGGTCGCCGCCTCGCCGCGCGATCGGGTCTTTCCTGAGCTCGCCGCGCGGCGGGCAGGTCGGATCTCGGCCGGGCTCGTCGGATCGCCCTGGGCGGGACCGGACGATCCGGTCGTGGCCGAGCTGCGCCGGATGATGTGGCGCGACGTCGGGCTGGTCCGGTCGATGAGCGGTCTGCGCCGCGCCCAGCTCGAGATCGACCGCCTCGAGCGCACTCCGAACGCCGCGGTCGGCGAGGTCGCCAACATGCTGACGGCGGCGCGGCTGGTCGCCACCGCGGCGGTACTCCGGACCGAGAGCCGCGGCGCCCACTGGCGGCGCGACATGCCGAGCACCAGTATCCACTGGGATCAGGATCTCTTCTTCGACGGCCTGCGGCCCCTCGCGCCGCAGCCGCGCCTCACCGACAACGACCGCGATCGGGGTGGGCGAGTACCGTCGACCGCCGCGGTGCCATGGGAGGAATGATGACCAAAGGACCGATCCTGCCCGAGCTCCACCAGCTGCTGTTCGAGGACCTGCTCCGTAGTGCCCTGGTCGAGGACCTCGGCCGCGCCGGCGATGTCACGACCGACGCGGTGGTCGAGCACGACCGCCAGGCGATGGCGAGGATCATCGCCCGCGAGCCCTGCCGGGTCTCCGGCGGGCCGGTGGCGGCGATGGCCTTCCACCTGCTCGACCCGGGCGCGGTCGTGAGCCACCCCAAGGGGGACTGTGCCGACGCCGAGGCGAGCGACGTTCTCCTCGAGGTTCGCGGTCGCGCCCGGTCGCTGCTCAGCGCCGAGCGGACCGCGATCAATCTCCTCGCCCGGCTGTGCGGCATCGCGACCCTGACCCGCGCCTTCGTCGCCGAGGTCGCCGGCTGCCGGGCGCGGATCATCTGCACCCGGAAGACCACGCCCGGGCTGCGCGCCCTCGAGAAGTACGCGGTGCGCTGCGGCGGCGGCTCGAACCACCGCTTCGGGCTCGACGACTCGGTGATCATCAAGGACAACCACATCGCCCTTGCCGGCGGTGTCCGACCGGCGGTCGAGCGGGTCCGGGCGGCGATCGGCCACACCGTCAAGGTCGAGCTCGAGGTCGACACCTTCTCACAGCTCGAGGAGGGGCTCGAGGTCGGCGTCGACGTCGTCATGCTCGACAACATGACCCCCGACGAGCTGCGGGAGGCGGTCCGGATCGCCCGCGGCCGGACCGTCATCGAGGCCTCCGGGGGCATCACCCTGGCGAACGCCGCCGCGGTCGCGGCGACCGGGGTCGACCTCATGGCGGTCGGAGCGCTGACCCACAGCGCCCGGTCGGTCGACCTGTCGATGGAGGTCATCATCTGAGGGGCGGTGTGCGGGGCTCGGCCGGCGGTCCGCATCGCCCCCGAGTCCGCGTCCGTCCCCGATCCCGGTGCAGCGGCATTAGCTTCTGGGAGCACCGGCCTTCCGGGGCGCGCGGCCAGGCGTCGCGCCGCCGGCGCGGTCGCTGCTGGCGAACCGGGAGATCTGCGATGGTGCCGGCGGTCACCCGTGTTTTCAGAACCCCCCGGAGGCGACCCTGCTGCCGCTACCGCTGGCGCTGACATCGGACTCGGACGCGGACTCGGACGCGGACGCGGGAGCCGCTGCCGCTGCATCGGACGCGGACGCAGACGCGGGAACGGGTAACGGAGAAGAAGAGGGAGAGGGAGAGGGAGCGGTCTACGGAAGGGTCACCGCGTCCGGGTGGAGCGCGTACCAGGCGAACCAGTAGGCGACGCGCACCGGCGGCGGCGGGGTCTGCGGGTCGCGCGGCCGGGCCGCGACGCTGCCCGCCTCGGCGTCGAACTCGACGAGGTAGACCGCGTCGCCGATCGGTGCGGCCCACGTGCCGCGCGGCGAGCCCACCGCCTCCGCGAGATCGCGGAGGGCGAAGGGGGCGTCGACGTCGCCGGCGGTGACCACGGCGACCACGTCCTTGCGGCGGAGTGGTCCGGCGGGGGGCAGCGGGTCGACCGGGAAGCGGAGCAGATCGGAGCCCCGGTAGCTGTGGTAGGGGTCGCGCTTGTAGAGCCTCTTCGAGCCCGGATCGGGGGACATCACCGTGGTGGTCGGGTGGTCGCGGTACCAGTCCGCCCAGGTCATGAGCGCGGCGGGGAGCGGCTCGAGCCGCCGACCCGCGGCGGGTCCGGCGACCGCCTCGCCGCTGAGCTGGTGCCACAGGCTCGACGCGCCGTCGGCCGGCTGGCGGTCGTAGAGCAGGGTGGTCGAGTCGAGAAGCCGGCCGGACACCCCGAACGAGAGCTCGCGGCCGTCGACGGTCCGGTCCCAGACCGCCATCGAGCCGGCGAGCGGGCTCGAGGTGACGGCGATGGCGCGTCCGCCGACGACGTCGTTGACCGCCTCGTGCCAGCGCAGCAGCCGCAGCGGGTAGGCCCGTGTCTGACCGCCGAGCTCGACGCCGATGACCAGGTCCGAGGGGACGAGCAGCTTGCCGCGCTCGCTCTCGTTGGACCGCGCGACCTCGGTCGGGGTCAGGACCGCGGGCGAGGTGAGGGCCGCGAGACCGTCTCGCGCCATCGCCTCGACGATCTCGCCGGGGTCGACCAGACATGGCTCGAGGGCGATCGGGGCGTGCCTGGCCCGCGCCGGCGAGCCGTCGGGCGGGCGCAGGAGCAGCGTGACGACGAGGGCCGAGGGAACCACCGCCGCGACCGCGACCCACCACCCGCTGCGGATCAGACCGGGAGCGCTCACCGCTCCGTCGCGGTCGGCGCGAGACCGCCGTCGGCGACGGTCCGCACGATCGCCGGCCGGTCGCCGCGGACGAGCCGGGCGACCCGGTCGTCCATGTCGCCGACCATCAGGCCGAGCAGCACCGGAAGGTAGACGATGCTCGCGAGGAAGAGCCGGCGCGCGGTGAGCTGCGCCCGATGCCGGGCGAAGGCGAGCCCGAGGGCGGCGAAGGCGATCCCGACGACCTGCGACGAGACCAGGTAGGTCGTCCCGGTGACGCCGGCCGCGGCGAGCGCTCCGGTGACCGGCAGCAGCGCCAGGGCGTGGATCAGGGCCGCACGGCCGGTCATCGAGCCGTCGGGGTCGGCGGCCGGCATCATCCGGAAGCCACCGCGGGCATAGTCCTCGCGGTAAAGCCAGGCGAGGGCGAGGAAGTGGGGCACCTGCCAGACGAAGAGGATCGCGCCGAGGATGAAGGCGCCGAGCTCGAGCCGGCCGGTGGCGGCGGTCCAGCCCATCACCGGAGGCACCGCCCCGCACACCGCGCCGACCGCGGTGTTGAGGGGCGTGATGACCTTGAGCGGGGTGTAGACGCCGACGTAGAGGAGAATCACGAGGAGGGCGAGCCCGGCGGTCAGGAGGTTTGCGGCGGCGACGAGGACCACCAGCCCGATCAGGGCCGAGGCGAGCCCCCATCCGAGCGCCGTCCCCGGGCTCACCAGACCGGCCGGGAGCGGCCGGTGGCGGGTCCGCACCATTCGCCGGTCGCGGTCGGCCTCGAGCCACTGGTTGAGGATGTTCGCGCCGAAGGCGGTGAGCGCCGTTCCGAGCACGGTCCCGACCAGGGGGCCGAGCTCGACCGAGCCTCGCGCCGCGAGCAGGTAGCCGACCAGGGTGGTCAGCACGACCAGCGCCGCGAGCCGCGCCTTGGCGAGCTCGAGGTAGAGCCCGAGCAGCCGGCGCGCGCTGGCCGGCCGGTGATCGGAGGCGGTCGGGTGGGGTGTGGTGATCGAGGTCATCGTCTCGTCTTTGGCGGTGCGATCTGCGATCATGGGCGGCGCACCCGGGAGTATAACCGACGGGGCCGGATGGATATTCGAGCCGGCGCCGCGGGCGGGAGGTCGAGATGGACGCGATCGGCGGCGACCGGCGGTACGCGGTTCCGGTGGGCTTCGGGATGGCGGTGTCGATGTGGGCGGTGGCCTATGTCTGCCGTCTGCCGGCGGTGATGGCGCCGCCCTGGATCGTCCTCGTCCTGCTGCTCGCGGCGGTCGCCTGGTGGGGGATCTCGGTGGGCCGCTGGACCGGCGACGGATGGCTGGCGGGGGCGCGCGCCGGGCTCGTCGCGGCGATCCTCAACCTGCTGATCCTCGGCAGCCTCCTGACCTCCGCCGAGTCGGGCGCGGTGATGCCGTCGGCGGCGCTCTGGCTGCCCGGCTTCGTGGTCGTGCTGGCCGGGTTGGCCGCCGTCGCGTCGATGGTCGGCTCGCGCCACCCGGACGCCGGGGGCGGCCGGAGCTGGACCGGCCTGTTCGCCAAGATCGCGGTCCTCGCCACCTTCCTGCTCGTCGTCGCGGGCGGTCTGGTCACCTCCAACGAGGCCGGCCTCGCCGTCGTCGACTGGCCCAACACCTTCGGCAGCAACATGTTCCTCTTTCCCCTCGCACGGATGACCGGCGGCATCTACTACGAGCACGCCCACCGGCTGTTCGGCGCCCTGGTCGGCCTGACGACGATCGGCCTGGCGATCCGGGTGTGGCGGGTCGACGGACGCGCCTGGGTTCGCCGCGCCGCCACCGCCGCGGTCGTCCTGGTCGTCCTCCAGGGGGTGCTCGGCGGCCTCCGGGTGACCGGCGGCTTCACCCTGTCGACCTCCGAGGCCGACATGGCGCCGTCGGTCGTGCTCGCGGTCGCCCACGGCGTGCTCGGCCAGCTCTTCCTCGCCGTCGTCGTCGGGATCATGGTCGTGAGCACGACCACCTGGATCGAGGCGCCGGCCCGCGAGCGGCGCGCCAGCGCCGGCGCCGACCACTCGCTCCAGGCGTGGCTGGTCGCGATCCTGGTGGTGCAGCTGGTGCTCGGGGCGGTCCAGCGCCACACCGCCCAGGGGCTGATCGTCCACATCAGCCTCGCCGCGGTCGTGGTCGTGGTCGCGGCGTTCGCCGGCGCCCGGGCATGGGGGCTGTATCACGGCGTCCGGCCGGTGCAGCAGCTCGGCCAGTGGTTGATGTCGGTCATCGCGGTCCAGGTCGCCCTCGGCATCGCCGCCCTCGCCGTGACCCAGGGTCGCGCGGTCGTCGGCGCCCCGACGACCCTCGAGGTCACGATCGCCACCGCCCACCAGGCGACCGGCGCCCTTCTGCTCGGGCTCGCCGTCGCCCTCGCCCTGTGGACCCGGCGGATCCTCGAGGCCGAGGCGGGCTGACCCGATGCGAGGCCTGCGCCGCCGTCTCGCCTCCTCGGGCGGGTACCACCCGGTGGCGGCGCTCCGGCGTTTCCGAAATGGGCTACACTTGAACCCAGCGATTGGCCGATGGGGGAATGCCTCGAATCGTCGTCCTCGTCCTGGCGCTCTTCGTGCTCTGGCGGGTGGTCAGTGCGCTCGGCCGGCGGTCCGCCTCGCGGGGTCTCGGGGCCGACAGCTACAGCCGCTTTCACCCGCGGCAGCGACGGCGCCGGTCGGCGGAGGGCGGGGGGCTAGGCGCCTCGGACCAGGAGGAGCTCGTCGAGTGCACGCAGTGTGGAGCCTACGTGCCGCGGATGACCGCGACGGTCGGTGGAGCGGGCGGTGAGACCCGGTGCGCCTCGTGTCGAGGCGAGAGCCGCGGCGGGGGCCGGGATGAGGCGTAACCGCCTCCTCGGGCTGCGGCTGTCGATCGTCGACGGCGGCCGCGAGCTGACCGAGGCCGAGCTGATCGGACCTGACCAGGGCAACCTCTCGGCGCGGATCGACGACGAGCACTTCATCGTCACCCCGACCGGCCGGGACAAGGGCTCGCTGACCCCCGACGACCTCTTCGACATCGAGATCCACAGCCACCGGGCGCCCGACGGCGCCTCGACCGAGGTCGGGCTGCACCGCGCGATCTACGCCCGGTTCCCCTCGATCCACGCGGTGGTCCACGCCCACCCGCGCAAGGTCCTCGAGCTGGCCGCCGAGGGCCGGGCGCCCGACCCGAGCCTGCTGCCCGACGGCGGCACCATCCTCGACCGGGTCTCGTGGATCGAGGACTTCGCCCCGGGCAGCCGGTCGCTCGCCCAGGAGGTCTCGCGCGGCATCGCCCTCGCGCCCTCGCTGGTGATCGCCGCGCACGGCGCGGTCACCGTCGGCGCCACCGTCGACCAGGCGGTGATCCGGATGATCCGCCTCGAGCGGCTGGCCCTGCTGACCCGGGGTCGGTGAGGTGGACCGGCAGCCCGAGCTCTTCCCGGCCGCCGCCGTCGCGTCGCCCCTCGCCGACCGGATGCGGCCGCGAACCCTCGACGAGGTGGTCGGTCAGGAGCACCTGGTCGGCCCGGAGGGTCTGATCAGGGTCCTGCTCGAGCGCGGCGAGCTGCCGTCGATGATCCTCTGGGGGCCGCCGGGCTCGGGCAAGACGACCCTCGCGCGGCTGCTCGCCGAGGCCGCGACGGCCGAGATGGTGACCTTCTCCGCGGTCCTCTCCGGGGTCAAGGAGGCGCGGGCGGTGATGGCCGAGGCGAGCCGCCGGCGGCGTCTCGAGGGCCGCCGGACGGTGCTCTTCGTCGACGAGATCCACCGCTTCAACCGGGCCCAGCAGGACGCCTTCCTGCCCTATGTCGAGGTCGGCGACATCGTGCTGGTCGGCGCGACCACCGAGAACCCGTCCTTCGAGCTCAACCGGGCGCTGCTCTCCCGGGTCGAGGTGCTGATCCTCGACCCGCTGACCGAGGACCAGGTGACGGTGCTCCTCGAGCGGACGATGGGCGACGCCGAGCGCGGGCTGGGGGCGGCCGGGGTCGCCGCCGACCCGGCGGCGCTGGCGATGATCGCCCGGATCGCGTCGGGGGACGCGCGCCAGGCGCTCAGCCACCTCGAGCTCGCGGTCCGGCTCGCGGTCGCCGACGGGCTCCCGAGGGTCGACGAGAAGCTGGTGCGGCGGGTCGTCCAGCGCGGGGTCGCGGTGTACGACAAGGGCCGCGAGGAGCACTACAACCTCATCTCGGCGCTCCACAAGTCGGTGCGCAACTCCGATGTCGACGCCTCGCTCTATTGGCTCGGGCGGATGCTCGAGGGCGGCGCCGATCCCCGTTTCGTGGTCCGGCGGATGCTGCGGATGGCCTGCGAGGACATCGGCATGGCCGACCCGCGGGCCCTCGAGCAGGTCGCCGCGGCGGCGCACGCGGTCGAGCACGTCGGGATGCCGGAGTGCGAGCTCGCCCTGGCCCAGGCCGCGGTCTACCTGGCCCTGGCCCACAAGTCGAACGCCCTCTACACCGCCTACGGCGCGGTCAAGCGCGAGGTCGGCGAGCGGCCCGGTCTCGCCATCCCGATGGCGATCCGCAACGCGCCGACCGCGCTGATGAAGGACGCCGGCTACGGCGCGGGCTACCGCTATGCCCACGACGAGGCGGCCGGGGTGGCCGACCTCGAGTGCCTGCCCGACGAGCTGGTCGGGGCGACCTTCTACCGGCCCACCGAGCGCGGCTGGGAGCAGCGGATCCGCGAGCGCCTCAGGGAGCTCGCGGCGCTCAAGAAGCGCTCCTGATCGGCTGCGGTCAGGGCGCCCCCGGTTGCCGCGCCCGACCGGCCGCCCGGAGGATCCCGTCCTGTGTTACCGTGCCCGGGTGCGACGGCTGCTGCTGACCGCCCTGCTCGTCACCGTCGCCGGCTGCGGCTACCACCTGGTCGGCACGGCGAGCTACCTGCCGCCCGAGATCCGGCGGCTCCACGTCGAGCTGTTCGCCAACCAGACGGCGCGCGCCGACATGAACCAGCGGGTCGGCGAGGCGCTCTCCCTCGAGTGGGTCCGGCGCGGCCGCTTCGAGCTCGTCGACCGGCCCGACCAGGCCGACGTGGTGCTCGGCGGGGCGATCACCCGGCTCGGGATCGTCGCGGTGAGCTTCGACGAGAGCGGCCGCGCCACCGAGTACCAGATGACCCTGGTGACCGAGGTCCGGTTGAGCGACGTCCGCGGCGAGGAGCCGGTCGTGCTGTGGGAGGACAAGGCCTTCTCGCGCCGCACCTCGTACGCGGTCGACCAGGACGCGGTCGACTTCTTCGACCGCCAGCGCGAGGCGATGGGGGTGCTGTCCGAAGACTACGCGCGGGCCCTGGTCAGCGCCGTGCTCGAGGGCTTCTGAGCGACCCTTGGACGACGCGTCGGCCGCTCGGACGCAGTGGTACCATCGGGCCATGCCGAGCCGACTGCCGCCGCAGCTCCGCGAGAAGCTCGAGCCGATCCGGCTGCTCGTCCTCGACGTCGACGGCGTCCTGACCGACGGGACGCTGCTCTACACCGCCGACGGCGAGCAGGCGAAGGCGTTCAACGTGCGCGACGGCCTGGCGGTCCGACTGCTCCTCGCCGGCGGCATCCGGGTCGCGGTGATCAGTGGCCGGGCGTCCGCCGCGGCGGCGGCGAGGTGCGCCGATCTCGGCATCGACGGCGACCTCGTGGTGCTCGGCTCACGGGCCAAGGAGGCCGACCTCGACCGGGTGCTGACCGCCTGCGGCATCGCCGACCGGGAGCTCGCGGCGATCGGCGACGACCTGCCCGACCTGCCGGTTCTCGGCCGCGCCGGCTTCAGCTTCTGCCCGGCCGACGCGGCGCCCGAGGTCGCGGCCGCCTGCGACCACGTGTGCGGCTCGAGGGGCGGCAACGGCGTGGTGCGCGAGGCCGCGGAGCTCCTGCTCAAGGCCCAGGGTAGGTGGACCGATCTGGTCGCCTCCTGGTCGCCCTCCGTTCGGGCGGGGTGGTGAGGGCCTACCTCGACCTGCTCGCCGATGTCCTCGGGCACGGCGTCGCCAAGGACGACCGGACCGGCACCGGGACGCTCAGCGTGTTCGGCCGCCAGCTCCGCTTCGACCTCCGCGAGGGCTTTCCCGCGCTCACCACCAAGCGCCTCCACCTGCGGTCGATCATCCACGAGCTGCTGTGGTTTCTCGCCGGCGACACCAACATCGCCTACCTCAAGGACAACGGCGTGACGATCTGGGACGAGTGGGCCGACGCCGACGGCGATCTCGGCCCGGTCTACGGCCACCAGTGGCGATCGTGGCCCGGGCCCGACGGGCGGACGATCGACCAGATCGCCGGCGTCGTCGAGGCGATCCGCCGCGACCCCGACTCGCGGCGGCACATCGTCAGCGCCTGGAACGTCGCCGACATCGAGCGGATGGCGCTGCCCCCGTGCCACGCACTGTTCCAGTTCTGGGTCGCCGACGGCGGTCTGAGCTGCCAGCTCTACCAGCGCTCCGCCGATCTGTTTCTCGGGGTCCCCTTCAACATCGCGTCGTACGCCCTGCTCACCATGATGGTCGCCCAGGTCTGCGACCTCGAGCCGCGCGAGCTCGTCCACACCTTCGGCGACGTCCACCTCTACCGCACCCACCTCGAGCAGGCCCGGCTCCAGCTCTCCCGCGAGCCCCGCCGGCTCCCGACGATGAGCCTCAACCCCGACATCCGCTCGATCTTCGGCTTCCGCTTCGAGGACTTCACCCTCTCGGGCTACGACCCCCACCCGGCGATCAAGGCGCCGATCGCGGTGTAGGCCGGGGGATGGCGGTCTCGCTCATCGTCGCGGTGTCGCGCAACGGGGTCATCGGCCGAGACGGCGGTCTGCCGTGGCGGCTGCCCGCCGATCTCCGGCACTTCAAGGCGACGACCATGGGCCACCACCTGATCATCGGCCGGGCGACCTGGGACGAGCTCGGCGCGCCCCTGCCCGGCCGGACCATGGTGGTGGTGACCCGGAACCGTGCCTTCCACGCCGACGGCGCCCTCGTCGCCCACTCGCTCGATGAGGCGTTGTCGCTGGCCCGCGACGACGACCAGCCGTTCATCGGCGGCGGCGCCGAGATCTACCGGCAGGCGCTCGCGGGCGGCTGGGTCGACCGCCTCTACGTCACCCGCGTCCATGCCGAGGTCGAGGGCGACACCTTCTTCCCGGAGGTCGACTGGGAGGGCTGGCTGCTCGCCGACCGCATCGACCAGCCGGCCGACGAGAGGAACCCGCACGCCTGCAGCTTCGAGCGCTGGGACCGGAGATGACCCGGGCGACGGCCCACCTGACCGCTGCCGGGCTCGCCCTGGCCCTCGCCGCCTGCGCCTCGGGGGGCCGTCCGCAGCCGACGTCGGTCCCCACGGGCTGGCCGGTCGCGCCGTCGGCGGCGTCGGTGAGCGCCGCCTTCGGCGCCGTGCGCGGCGGCACGCGGCACCAGGGGATCGACCTCGCGGCGCCCGCCGGCACCCCGGTGTGGGCGACCGCCGACGGCACCGTCGTCGCCGCCGGGCGGGACGGCCGCTTCGGCCGGACGGTGGTCGTCGACCACGGCGGCGGCTACCGGACCCGCTATGCCCACCTCAAGAAGATCGAGACCCGGGTCGGCCGGCGGGTCCGCCGCGGCGACGTCCTCGGCCGGGTCGGCAGGAGCGGCAACGCGAGGGGAGCCCACCTCCACTACGAGGTGCTGCGCGACGGGGTCGCCGTCGACCCGCGGCCGTTCATGGGCTAGACAGCCCGGCCGTTTCCTCGGCCGCCTCGGCATCCCGGGATGCGGCCGGAAACGGGACGCTGATCGCCCGGATGTAGAGCAGGTAGGTCACCAGGGCGGCAGCGCGGCGGTCCTCGCCCGGTCGGTCGCGGCCTCCGGCGGACCGGGGCCGCGATCTCCCGACGAGGGCGACGAGCCCGGATGCGCCGGCCTGTCGAGGTCGTCGGCGCAAAATGAAAGAGCCCGCCGTGGGGCGGGCTCCTTCGATCATCGGGTTCGCCTTACGGGGCGAGGGTCCGGTAGGACTCGAACTCGTCGAAGTACACGGTGCCGTTGAACGGACCGCCGGTGGCCTCGCCCATCCGGGGGCCGCCCATGCGGATCCGGTCGACCGACCAGTTGCTCGACCAGTAGCCGTCCTTGTAGTGGGTGATCCCGTTGGCGGTGACGCGGGCGATCGACTCTGTGTTGGTGCCGTAGAGCACCTCGACGGTGATCTGGGTCGGCTGGTCGCCGATCACCATGAAGCGCGGCCCGGCGTCGCCATTGAGCCGGCAGTCGGCCCACTCGCTGTTGTTCTTGAGGACCTGGAGACGGACGCGGTAGTCGCCGTTGAGGTAGTTGAACTGGAGGCGGAGGACGTTGACGAAGGTCGAGGTCCGGGCGAGGAAGACCACGAACTTGTCGGAGTTGCCCATCGAGAGCGTGTTCGGGTCGAACCAGAAGGTCGCGCGGTAGACGGTCTCGTCGGCCGGGGTCTGGTCCTCGACGAAGGCGTTGCCGGTCGAGCCGTCGAGATCGAGCACGAGGCCGTAGTTGGTGCCGTTCATCGCGGCCGTCGCGTCGACATAGACGGTGTTGGCCGCCATGGCGCTGCCGGCGAGGGCGATCACGGCGGCGACGATCAGGGTGGTGCGAAGAGCTTTCATACCGTTTCCTCCTTACAATCCATGGTTGGTCGATAGATCTGGTTCATCGGTTCCGGCTTCACGATCCGCTGGTTCCGGACCAGCGGTCGGTCCCGCCGGTGCCGAAGTTGTCGAAAAATACCACATCGTTGCAGTCAGCGCTGACCATCACGACGGCGTCCCGGATCTCGTCGATGCCGCCGTTTGAGGCCTTGAACGCCTCGCTGCCGCAGATGTCGGCGAAGGACAGCGCGAAGGGCGCCGGGTCGCTCTCGCGCCGCAGCCGCAGCGTCGACATCCCGGCGCCGACCGCCTCGAACTGAGCCTGGAAGACCCAGTCAGCGGTGGTCAGCAGCTGCATGTCGCACGGCGAGGCGAGGGTGCTGCCGGGGTTGCCCGGGGTGCTCCAGGTGCCGGCGAGGGCCCAGCCGACCCGGTGGTCGGCGATGTTCTGCTCCTGTTTCAGGCCCTGGATCGCGGCGGTCGCCGCGTTGCCCTGGAGGCTGCCCGGGACGTAGCTCAGGTGGTCGCCGTCGAAGCCCACGTCGATCACGGCGGTGGCGATGTTCGCCGACCCGCCCGGGATGCTCGGCGGCGAGCAGCTCAGGGTGCAGCTGGTGCTCGCGGTGCCGGGCCGGACGAAGACCCTCGCGGCGACGGTTCCCGCCGGGGCGACGCAGAAGGCGTTGCTGCCGTCGGCCGGGTTGAAGATCTCGATGTCGATGGCGTCGCCGGGCTGCGTCGTCTGGGCGGACACCAGCGTCGCCGCCATGAGCGCGGCGGCGAGGGCGATGGTCCACATCGGCGACCGGTTCATCTGATGTCCCTCCTTTCGGACGCGCGCGGGGGCCGCACACCCTGTCACTGTACCTTAGGACGCGGCCGGGAGGGGGAGGTAACGGACGAAACCCCGAAAAAACGCCGACCCCGCCGGGGCGGGGTCGGCCGGTTCCACGGGTTTCCGCGGGCGGACGCTCAGTCGTAGGACGACTCGCCGGCGTCGCGCGGCGGGTTCATCCGGTCCCAGACCCACGAGCCGATGAAGTAGACGCCGACCAGCAGCACGAGGGCCGGCCACCACTCGTCGATCCAGTCGAGGTCGAACAGCCCGAGGTTGTCGGCCAGCACGAGCGCCGCGACGACCGTCAGGAAGATGCCGAAGATCAGCCGGCCCTCGCCGCGGGGCCGCGGCTCGGGCAGCTGCTGGCCCGAGCCGAGGTTGGCGATCTGGGCCTCGCGGTAGGCGTCGAAGAGGCCGAAGAAGTAGGCGAAGGCGATGGCGAAGGCGAGCGGCCAGAGCTCACCGTCGGTGGCCACCATCCCCCAGATCGAGGCGGCGATCCCGCCGATGATCATGAGCGCCCGCTCGTAGGCGCCGACGTAGATGTGGCCGAGACCGGGGAAGAAGATCGACAGGAAGAGGGCGAGCCCCGGCGACTTCTCGAGCATGTACACCGAGGGGGCGGTCGACGGGGCCGGCGGGGCAGCGGCCGGCGGTGCGGCGAGGGTGTCGACCGGGGGCAGCGGCGGCGCAGGCCGGGCAGGCGCCGGCGCCGGCTCGGACACCGGGTCGTCGAGCTCGTCGGGGGGCAGGGGCGGTCGTGGGTCGGTCATGGGATGTCTCCTTGCGGTTTCTGGTCAGACCCGGCGGCGTCGCCGCCGGTCGCCGCGTCGTCGTTTCTCAGCTCGTCGATCCAGCCGCGGACCACGTCGATCCGGCTCTCGCCCCAGCGCATCGCGCGCCACAGGGCGACCCGAACCTCGCCGCGCCCGTGAGCGGCGACCTCGCCGACCTCCGACGCGGCCCGGCTGACCTGCTCGGTGGCGGTCTCCTGGAGGTCCTGGGCGATGATCGCCGGGTTGCCGATGGCGAGCGACGCGGCGAGGGCGAGCAGGTAGGCGGCCGCGGTGGCGGTCCGGCGCGGCAGGATCGCGATCCTCGCGATCGCGTCGCGGGCCCGGATGCACCTGGCGAGCAGGTGCTTGGGCGGGACCATCGCGTCGCTGACCTGGTGGATGAGGGTGAGGTCGTGCCAGGCCCGGCGACAGGTCGCGCAGCTCTCGAGATGGGTCAGCAGCCGCTCGAGGTTGGTCTCGGTGATCTCCCGGTCGACCGCCTGGTGGAGCAGGCCGAGCCAGCGTCGGCACGGCGAGGCGGCGATCTCCTCGGCGAGGCGGGCCGGCGGCTCGAGCCCCTCGAGGAGCGCCTCCGGTCCGACCACCGAGGCCATCGCCCCGAGCAGCTGGGCACACTCGGCGCAGCCGGCGACGTGGGCCCGGACCCGCGCAGCCTCGTCGTCCCCGGCCTCGTGCTCGAGGACCGCCGCGAAGAGCTCCCGGATCTCGCTGCAGGGGGTCATGCCACTCCCCCCCCCTCAGCCGTCGCCGCGCCCGGTGGCACGGCGCGGATCTGGAGACGTCGTTGGACCGCGGTGGCGAGCTCGAGCCGGGCGCGGTTGAGGCGCGACTTGACGGTGCCCAGGGGCATACCCTGGGCCTCGGCGATCTCCTGGTAGCTCATGCCGGCGAAGTCGCGCATCAGCACCAGGTTGGCGAGGTCGTCGTCGAGCTGGCGCAGCGCGGCGCCGATCAGCCGCAGCCGCTGCCGCCGCTCGGTCTGCTCGTGCGGGTCGTCCGAGCCCGGGAGCCGGTCGAGGACCTCCGGGTCGAGCCAGGCCGCGGCTCGCTCGCGCCGGCCTCGCCGGTAGGAGTCGATGATCAGGTTCTTGGCCACCCGCCAGGCCCAGGCCATGAAGTTCGAGCCGGCGGTGTAGCGGTGCAGGTTCTCCCAGAGCTTGAAGTAGACCTCCTGGGTCAGCTCCTCGGCCTCGGCCGCCGACGGCGCGTAGGACGCGCACAGCCGGTAGATCGGGCGAAGGGTGGTGGTGACCAGGGCGGCCCATGCGTCTTCGTCTCCTTCCCGGCAGCGCTCGACCGTGCTCTCGAGTTCCTGCGTCTCCATGTCCACCCTCTACAACGCGGGTCCGTCGGGAAAGGTTCGCCTGGGTCCGTGCTCGCACGAGAGTATACCCTCGGGGGTCGGAGATCCCGGAGTTCCCGGCGACGGTCTCCCATCGCCCCGCGTTCCAGGAATGGCTCGCGGTGATACGGGTGTTGCTGGTGCCGTGACGACCCTCCACGAGCCGAGCCCATGACGACGCCGACCGGCTGGCCGCACGGCGATCTCGAGTCGCGGGTCCGCTTCGCGGTCGAGGAGGTACGACCGGCCCTCCAGGCGGACGGCGGCGACGTGCGCTTGGTTCGCGTCGAGGGCAGCACGGCGGTCGTCGAGCTCCACGGCGCCTGCGACGGCTGCCCGATGGCTCACTCGACCCTGGCCGAGTTCGTCGCCGAGCGGATCTGCCTCTATGCTCCCGAGATCGAGAAGGTGGTCGCGGAGTGATTCTCGACTTTCAATCTTGAGGTCTCGATCGAATCGCGATCTCGATCGCCCCCATGCGATGTCATTCGAAATCGAGAATCGAGAATCGAGAATCGAGAGCTCGCGGAGCGTCAGTTTCCCTTGGCCTTCGCGGCGAGGCTGCAGGCCGCGCAGCGGCCCTGAAAGTCGTGGCGCTGCTCGGTGACCTCGCAGCCGACGAGGTCCTTGAGGGTCCGCCAGTCGATCGGCGGCACGCCGAGGACGTCCAGGATCTGGCCGCAGTCGACGCAGATGAAGTGGGCGTGGGGCGACAGGTCGGCGTCGTAGTGGGCCCGGCGGTCCGTGCCGAGGATCTCGCGGATCGACCCCTCGTCCTTGAGCACGGCGAGGTTGCGGTAGACGGTACCCAGCGAGACCTTGGGAACCTCGCTGCGGACCTTCTCGAAGATCCAGTCCGCCGTCGGGTGGGAGTGGGTGCTTCGGATCGTCTCGTAGACCACGCGGCGTTGGCGAGTTTCCCTGGTCCGGGTCCGTTGTGCCATCGATCCCCCCTGCCTCGTGCTCACCGGTGTTCTACCACAGGCCGATCCCGAAGTCGAGGTTGGTTCTCATTCCTGGAGGATGGGGTCCCGCGACCCGTCGGTCCGCGAGGCGTGGTATGATCGCTCCGCTCCCGTCCACCGGGGAGAGCACCATGGTCCAGTTCATTCGTGAGCTCGAGCCGTCCTCGCGGCCGCGCGAGCGGCTGCTCGAGTACGGCCCGGCGGTTCTGTCGGACGGCGAGCTGATCGCGGTCCTGATGCGCACCGGTCGGCGCGGTCGCGGTGCGGTGGTCGAGGCCAACAGCCTGCTCGTGGCGGCCGGCGGGCTGCCCGAGCTCGCCCGCTGGGGGCCCTCCGAGCTGCTCGGCATCCCCGGCATCGGTCCGGCCAAGGCGGCGACGCTGCTCGCCAGCCTCGAGCTCGGCCACCGGATCGCCCGGGCCAGGCTGCGCGAGTCGGAGGTGCTCGGCGATCCGGCGGTGGTCGGCGACTACCTCGTCCGGCGCCTCCAGGTCGAGCGCCGGGAGATCTTCGGCTTTCTCACCGTCGACTCGCGCCACCGGCTGATCCGCAGCCACGAGCACAGCCTCGGCACCCGATCCCAGGCGCCGGTCGACCCCGCCGACCTCTTCCGACGCGCGCTCAGCGACGGAGCGGCCGGGGTCGTGGTCTTCCACAACCACCCGAGCGGCCAGCTCGAGCCGAGCCGCGACGACCTCGAGCTGACCCGGCGCCTGGTCCAGGCCGGCGAGATGATCGGCGTCGCGGTCTGGGACCACGTCATCGTCGGCTGCGGCCAGTGGCTGTCGCTGCGGCGATCCAGACCCGGCCTCTTTGCTTCGCAGACCGTCGTGTCTGGTTGACACGAAGGCGGCGAGCGGCAATGATGTCGCGGCGCGGCGGGGCACGTTCGACCGCCGTTTTGGAGGAGCCATGCGATCCATGACAGCTGCCGTCCTGACTCTCATTCTCCTGGTGGTCCTTCCGGTCGTCGCCGGCGACGCCACCCGGTACGGCGAGGGGATCACCCTCGACACCGCGGTGGCGGTCGAAGCGCTGCTGACCTCGCCCGACGACTACCTCGGCAAAAAGGTCCGGGTCGACGGCGTGATCACCGGCGTCTGCGAGAAGCGCGGCTGCTGGATGCAGGTCACCGATCCCGACACCGGCCGCGGCGTGCGGGTCAAGGTCGAGGACGGGGTCATCGTCTTCCCCTACACCGCGATGGGCAAGAAGGCGTCGGCCGAGGGCATCTTCGACGCGGTCGTCCTGACCCCCGAGCAGGTCGAGGCGAGGAAGGCGGCGGCCGCTGCTGCTCACCCCCAGGGCGAGGCCGAGGGCTGCGACAAGACCGAGCCGAAGCAAGAGGGTGCGGGCTGCGACGCTCCTGTCCAGGACAACCGGATCTTCATGATCCGCGGGACCGGCGCGGTGATCCACAGCTGACCTCGCCATGAGCTGGCGCACGCTGGTCATCGCGACCCACCGCGATGTCGGCTACTTCGTCGCGGGGCTGACCGTGATCTACGCGATCTCCGGGATCGCGGTCAACCACATCGAGGACTGGAACCCGAGCTATGTCATCCGCACCGAGAGGCTCTCGGTGGGCGAGCTGCCGGCCGGGGGGAACGACGTCCTCGCCGTGACGGTCCTCGGGCGGATGGGGATCACCGAGAGGCCGGAGTCGGTGGTAAGGATGACCCCCGACCGGCTCAAGATCTTTCTCGACCGGCGGACGCTGACCGTCGAGCTGCCCTCCGGCGAGGTCGCCGACGAGCACGCCCGTCGGCGCATCGCCTTCTTCGAGCTCAACTACCTCCACCTCAACCACGGCAAGGGGCCGTGGACCTGGATCGCCGACCTCTACGCCATCGGTCTGATCGTCCTCGCGTGCACCGGGATCTTCATCATCACCGGCCGGAAGGGCCTCGGCGGCCGGGGCCGGTGGCTGCTCCTCGCCGGGTTGGCGATCCCGCTGCTCTACCTGATCCTCGCGGTCTGGACCTGAGCTCAGTCGTCGCCGGCGAGCTGCCGGTGGATGAACCCCGCCGCGATCGCGCCGAGGATCGGCGCCAGCCAGAACAGCCAGAGCTGCTCGATCGCCCAGCCGCCGACGAAGAGGGCGGGTCCGGTGCTCCGCGCCGGGTTGACCGAGGTGTTGGTCACCGGGATCGAGATCAGGTGGATCAGGGTGAGGCAGAGCCCGATGGCGAGCCCGGCGAAGCCGGCCGGCGCCCTTTTCGAGGTCGCGCCGAGGATCACCAGCAGGAAGAAGCAGGTGAGCACCGCCTCGGCGATGAAGCCGGCCGCCATCGAGTAGCCCTCGGGCGAGTGGACCCCGTAGCCGTTGGCGGCGAAGCCGCTCGCGACGGCGTCGAAGCCGGCCCGCCCGCTGGCGATCAGGTAGAGCGCGCCGGCGCCGGCGACCGCGCCGAGCAGCTGGGCGACGAGGTAGGGAGCGATCTCCTTCGCCGGGAACCGGCCGCCCGCCCAGAGGCCGAACGAGACCGCCGGGTTGAAGTGGCCGCCCGAGATGTGGCCGACCGCGTAGACCATGGTGAGCACCGTCAAACCGAAGGCCAGCGACACCCCGAGAAAGCCGATCCCGAGCTGCGGAACGCCCGCCGCGAGGACCGCGCTGCCGCACCCGCCGAACACCAGCCACGCCGTGCCGACGAACTCCGCACCGAGCTTCTTGCCCATCTGAGAACTCCTTTTCCTTCCGGAACGTCGGCCGATCATACCCGATCCCGAGGGCGCCTCGCCTCCCGGGTGAGAGGTCTCCGGACCTCGATGGTCCGCCGGCGGGCCATGGGCCGACCGGGCCGCGCGACTTGACAGGGGCGATCCCGCCGTGGCTCAGTCCGGGGCGTGCCGTCCTCGACCGTCCGTCGGACCTCCGCGGCCCTCGATGCGCGAGGGATCTCGGCCCGGTACCCGGGGGCCTCCGCCCGGGTGCTCGCGGGCGTCGATCTGAGCGCGGGTCAGGGAGAGGTCGTCGGTGTCGTCGGCCGGTCGGGCTGCGGCAAGTCGACGCTGCTCCACATCGTCGCCGGTCTGGTTCCCTGGATGACCCCGGCCAGGGTGGAGGGCGTCGTCGCGGTCAACGGGGAGCCGGTGACCGAGCTCGACCCCGGACAGCGCGCCCGCCTCCTCGCCACCTGCCTCGACCGGCCGGAGTCGCAGCTCTTCCTCGCGACGGTGCGCCACGAGATCGAGGCCGCCCGGCGTCTCTACTGCGGCCCGGGGCTCACCGACGCCACGATCGAGGCCTTCGACCTCGGCGGGCTTCTCGACCGGCGGGTGACCGAGCTTTCGTCGGGGGAACGCCAACGGGTCGCGCTCACGGTGGCCCTCGCCGCCTGTCCCCGGCCGATCCTACTCGACGAGCCGACCGCCCACCTCGACGCCGCGGGGGAGCGGGCGCTGGTCGGGATCCTCGGGGAGGCGAGCCGGCGGGGCGCCTCGATCCTGGCGACCGAGCAGGCGGGCTGGCGGCTCGGCGGGGCGGTCGGGCGATGGATCGCCCTCGAGCGGGACCGGACGACGGCCATCGGAGCGCCTCTCGCGCCGGTCGTCGCATCACCGGGCCACCCGGCGGGATCCCGGGTCGTGCTGAGCTGTCGCGGGCTGGTCGTCGAGCGGGGCGACCGGGTCCTCGTCGAGGCCCTCGACCTCGACCTCCGGGAGGGGGAGGTGGTGCTTCTCACCGGCCCCAACGGCAGCGGCAAGTCGACGCTCGCCGGGGTCCTCGCCGGCCTCGCCCACCCCGCCGGTGGCGCGGTCAGTCGCCGGGGGCGCTGCGGGCTGATGATGCCCGAGGCCGAGCTCCAGCTCTTCGGCCGGACGGTCGCCGACGAGGTAGCGGCGGCCGGGACCGGTCACGAGGAGAGGGCGAGGGTCCTCCGGTTGCACCGGCTCGAGCACCTCGCCGCACGGGCCCCGTGGACCCTGTCGCGCGGTGAGCAGCAGCGTCTCGTCCACGCCGCCCTCGACCTGCTCAGACCCGAGGTGCTCATCGTCGACGAGCCGGGCCAGGGGCTCGACGGCGACGACCTGCTCGCCTTTCTCGAGCTGGTCCGCCGGCGCTCGGCGAAGGGACGGGCCTACCTGGTGATCTCCCACCGTCCCGAGATCGCGGCGGCGGCCCACCGCCGTCTCCGGATCCGCGACCGCCGGATCGAGGAGGTGGGGGAGTGAGGGATCTGCGGCCCTGGACCTACGCCGCCCTCTACGGCGCGCTGTGGGGGGCGCTCGAGGCGACGGCGGGGACCGCCCTCCACCTCGGGCGGGTGCCGATGCGAGGCGAGCTGATGGGTCTGATCGGCATGGTGTGTCTGGTCTGCCTGCGACGCCTCCAGCCGAGGCCCGGGGTCGTCCTGGTCGCCGGGGCGACCGCGGTCTTCCTCAAGGTCTTCACCCTCGGCGGCCTGTACCCGGGCCCGCTGGTCGGCATCGCGACCCAGGCGATCGCCGTGGAGCTCGGCTTCGTCGTCGCCCGCGGGCCGCTGGGCGCGGCGATCGGGGGCGCGATCGCCCTCGGCACCAACCCGGTGCAGCGGGTCGTCACCGCCTGGATCGTCGGCGGCAGCGAGGCGGCGACCGCGGTGCTCCGGGCGGTGGGCGAGCTCGGCGGCCTCCGTCCGGAGTGGGTCCTGGTCGCCTTCGTGACCCTCGCGGCCTCGGTCGGTGCGGCGGGCGGCGTGGCGTCGTGGCGGCTCGCCGGGCGGGTCGCCCGGCGGCTCGGGGAACGGTCATGAGGATCGAGGCGGTGCTCGGGCTCGCGGTGGCGGTGGCGGCGTCGTTCTCGTCGCGGATCGAGATCGTCGCCGGGGCGGCGCTGCTGGCCTGCCTGGTGGCCCTCTTCGTCGACCGCCGCGTCCTCTCTCGGGTGCTCGGCGTCGGGGTGGTCCTCGGCGCGGTCTTCGCCGCCGCCGCCGCCGGCGCCGCGGTGGCCTGGGCCTCGGGCCTCGGTCGCGGCCTGGTCGTCGGGGGGAGCGTGCTGCTGCGTCTCGTCGTCCTCGCGACCGCGGCGGCGGTGGTCGCTCGCAGCGTCGACGCGGACGGGATCCAGCGGGCGCTGGCCCGGTTGGGTCTGAGGCGGCTCGGTCTGGTCCTCGGGCTCGCCCTCAACACCCTGCCCCACCTCGCCGACACCGCGGTCACCGTCTGGGCGGCCCACCGGGTCCGGAGCGCCGGTCGGTGGGCGGCCCTGGGGCGCCTCCCCAGGCTGGCCGAGGTGCTGCTCGCCCACACCGGGCGGGTGGCGAACCAGGCGGCCGCGGCGGCGGCGCTCCGCGGCCACGCCGGGCTCGCCTCGATCGAGGCGCCGGCCGCGGGCCGGCCGCCCACCGTGGTGGTGACCGGTCCGCCCGGCAGCGGCAAGACCCCGGTCGCCGAGGCGGTCGCCGAGGCCCTCGCCGGGCGGGGAGTCGCGGTGTTCGGCTTCGTCCAGCCGGCGATCCGGGAGGATGGCGAGAAGGCCGGGTTCAGGCTCAGGGCGCTCCCCGGAGGCGAGACCGCCGAGCTCGCCCGGCGGGTCGCGCCGGGGGAGGGCGCGGCGGGGACGTCGTACCGCTTCAGCCCCGGCGGCTTCGCCCTTGCCGCGCGCTCGCTCGCCCGGGCGGCCCCCGGAGCGGTGCTCGTCGTCGACGAGCTCGGCCCGGTCGAGCTGCGCGGCGGCGGGCACTGGCCGGCGGTCGAGCGCGCGGTGCGGACCGGCGATCTCGCCGGGATGGTCGTGGTCGTCCGGCGGACCCTGGTGCCCACCCTCGTCGAGGCCCTCGACGCCGCCGACGCGGTGGTGGTCGACCTCGAGCTCGAGACCGGCGATCCGGTGGCGGCGGTCGTCCGGGCCATCGTGACCGATCCGTGACGGCGACCTTGACACGCGTCAAGGAACGCCCGGTCGCCACCCTCCACGATCGTTCTCGGAGGCTGCGGATGAAACGGTGGCGAGTTCCGACGACCAGACGGAGGATCCAGTGGGTGATGCTCGGGCTCACCGTCGCGATCGGCGTGCAGTTCACGCTGTGGGTGACGCCCCACCTCGCCGGCCGCTGGCCGACGGTCTCGCGGCCGCCCGGGGTCGAGGCCTTCCTGCCGATCGACGGCATGCTGGCCACGCGCCACCTCCTCTCGACCGGGGTCGTCGACGAGATCCACCCGGCCGGGCTGGCGATCTTCCTCGGCATCTGCCTGATGTCGGCGGTGGTGGCGAAGTCCTTCTGCTCGCATGTCTGCCCGGTCGGGCTGGTGTCCGAGCTGCTCGGCCGCCTCGGCATCCGCGCCGTCGGTCGGACCCTGACCCCCCCGAGGTGGCTCGACATCCCGCTGCGCGGCCTGAAGTACCTGCTCCTCGGCTTTTTCGCCTGGGCGGTCTGGTACGCGATGAGCCCCCAGGAGGTGGTGAGCTTCCTCGACAGCCCCTACGCCCGGATCGTCGACGCCAAGATGTGGCGGTTCTTCGCGCCGCCCTCGCGGCTCACCGTGGGGGTGCTCGGGGTGCTGGTCGTCGGATCGGTCCTGGTCCGCGACCTCTGGTGCCGCTATCTCTGCCCCTATGGCGCCCTGGTCGGGCTGCTCGGCCGCATTGCCCCGCTCAAGGTGACCCGCGACCCCGAGCTGTGCACCGACTGCCACGAGTGCACGCGGGTCTGCCCGGCCCGGCTGCCGGTGCACGGCATGACCCGGGTCGCCTCGGTCGAGTGCACGAGCTGCCAGGACTGCGTCGTCGCCTGCCCGGTGGCCGGCTGCCTCGCGGTGCGCCCGCCGCTCGCCGTGAACCGGTCCCGTTGGCTGCGCCCCGCGGTCGCTTCGGCGGTGGCGATCGGTCTCTACGTCGCCGTGGTCGGCGGCTTCCGCCTGGCCGGCCACTGGCACACCTCGGTGAGCGAGGCCGAGTACCACCGTCGCCTCGCCGAGATCGACTCGCCGCTCTACACCCACGTCGGCGGCCAGACGATGACCGAGGGCGAATGATGAACGATGAATGATGAATTCCATCGCAGACGGCTGACCGACGCCGATCAGGCCCGTGTTCGACCTCATTCATCATTCACCCCCGGTTCCGTATACTGACCGGGTGAACCACCGCAGCGAGATCCTCTCGACCCTCCCGCTCGTCCGGATGCTCTCCGAGGAGGACCGCGAGCGGGTCCTCTCCGCCGGCCACGAGCGCTCCCTCGACAAAGGAGAGATCCTGTTCCACGAGGGCGACCCGGCCGAGAGCCTGTGTGCGGTGGTCTCGGGCCGGGTCAAGCTGGTCCGCTACTCACCCAAGGGCAAGGAGCTGCTGCTCCACATCGTGCCTCCGGGGGCGTCGTTCGCCGAGGCCGCGCTGTTCGGCCAGGGCGGCTACCCGGCGACCGCCGAGGCGGTCGAGCCGAGCGTCGTCTGGTGCCTTCCCCGGGCCCGGCTGGTCGCGATCCTGCGCGCCTCGCCCGAGACCGGGATCGCCATGATCGGCTCGATCTCGGCGTGGACGAGGGCGCTCGCCGGGAAGCTCGAGATGCTCACCCAGCGGCGGGTCGAGGAGCGGCTCGCCCTCTACCTCGTCAACCGGGCCGGCCGGCGCGAGCTGTCGCCGGGCGACGTCGTCGAGCTCGGCCAGCCCAAGCACCTCGTCGCGGCCGAGTGCGGCACCGGGCCCGAGGTGCTCTCCCGGACCTTCAAGCACCTCGAGGACGAGGGCATCATCGCAACCGGCACGACCACCGTCACCGTTCTCGACCCCGAGCGCCTCGCCGACCTCGCCGAGTGGCTCGGCGGCTAGCCAGTTCTTAGTTCTTAGTGTTCAGTTTTGAGTTTTTAGTTCCATCGCTGAGGATCCTCCTTCGCGGTGTCGGACCTGTTGCGACGAACTGAGAACCAAAAACCAAGAACGAATCACTGATGTGTCATCTGATCATCGCGCCGAGCTCGGCGAGGGACGCGAGGTCGGTGGGCTCGTCGGGCCTGAGCGGGACGACGACGAGCGGGTGCGAGCCGCCGAGCAGCTCGCGCAGCTGCTCGACCCCCGCGCGGTCCTTGCGGCCGAGCCAGGCGAGGAGGGCGCGGCCGTCGCCGGGGCTGGCGGTCGCCGGCGCGTCGCCGACCTCGGGGTGGACCCGGTTGACCACCACCGGACCGAGCCGGTAGCCGGCCTCGGTCAGCCTGCGGGCGAAGAACAGCGTGTCGGCGACCCGCTGCTCGCCGGGGCCGCTGACCAGGGTGAACACCGTGTCGGGCGAGCGCAGCAGCCTCTGGACCTCGAGGGCGCGCGCCCGGAAGCCGTCGAAGAGCGGCGCGAAGGCCTGGAAGAACTCGGCCATGTCGCGCAGCAGCTCGATGCCGACCGTGCGGTCGAAGAAGTCCTCGACGCCGCGGCCGATGACCCCGAGCCGGGAGGTCGCCTTGAGGTTGCCGGCGGCGTCGAACCACGGCTTGAGGGCGATCCGGAGGGCCCCCGACTCGAGGAAGGCGACGATCCGCTCGGGGGCGCCGAGGAAGTCGAGGGCCTGGCGGGTCGGCGGCGTGTCCAGGATGACCCTGTCGTACTTGCCGAAGGCGGCGACCTCGTAGAGACGCTCCGACGCCATGTACTCGAGCACCCCGGCCAGGCTGCCCGAGAGGTGGTCGTAGAAGCGGTTGGTGAGGATCCGCTGGCGGGCCGCGTCGTCAGGGGCGTAGCGGTCGACCAGGGTGTCGAAGGTCCGGCGCGCGTCGAGCAGGCTCGCCCAGAGCTCTCCGCCGGCGTCGAAGGGCACCCGGACCTCGTTCGACTCGGGATTGGCCTCGACGCCGAGCGCGTTCTTGAGCCGCAGCGACGGGTCGAAGGTCATGACCAGGGTGTCGCGGCCGCGCGCCGCCTCGTCGACGGCCATGGCCGCGGCCAGCGTCGTCTTGCCGACGCCGCCCGAGCCGACGACGATCGACAGCGGCGCGCTCACGCCGACCTCAGCTGGTCTGCAAGGGTTCGCGAGACCGCGCCGACGAGCGCCGGCCCCGGGTCGATAGGCAGCAGCGGGACCTCGGCCCGGGGCCCCGCCCAGACCTCGTCGAGGCGCTCGAGCTGGGCGACGTTGATCGCACGCCGGTCGCGCCACAGTGCAGTCGTCTCGTCGTCGGAGGCGACATCGTCGTCGAAGGGGGGGTACAGGGCGTTGGCGATCACCGCCTCGGGCTGGCGGTCGAGCCGCTCGCGGAGAGCGCCGATGAGCTCGCGCGACTCCTCGACCGGCATCTCCTCGGCGGTCGTGACCACCACCACGCCGACGCGGCGGCGGTCGCCCAGGAACGCCGAGATAAGCCCGGCCATGTGGCCGATCGGTCCGCTCCGGACGACATCCGCGACGAGCTGCGGCGCGGCCATCCACGACACCCCGTGGCCGGTGGCGGGAGCGTCGAGGATCACCGCGTCGGGGCGTCGGAGCGCCGGCGGGCCGTGCCCCTCGACGAGGCGGAGCGCCCGGCCGAAGACCGCGGTCTCCTTGAGCCCGGGCGCGCCCTCGGTGAAGTGTCGGTGGACCGGGCTCGCCAGCACCCGGTTGACCAGCAGCTTGACCTTGAGCCGCTCGCGGACCAGGTCGTCGATGAGCTCGCGCGGCTCGATGTGCTGGAGGAAGAGGCCCGGGCTCGCCTTGACGATGTCGCCGCCCGACGGCGGGGTGTTGAGGAGCTGGTGGAGGTTCTCGCGCGGGTCGACCTCGAGCAGCAGGACCTTGCGGCCCCGGGTCGCGAGCAGCCGCCCCAGCGCGGCGGTGACGACGCTCTTGCCGACCCCCCCCTTGCCGGTCACGACGATGAGCTGGAGCTCCTCGAGGCGGCGGATGACGTCCATCAGTCGGCGTACAGCCGGTCGATCTCCCGGGCGAACTGCTGCTCGACGACCCGCCGCTTGACCTTGAGGGTCGGCGTCAGATGGCCGCCCTCGATCGACAGCGTGACCGGCAGCACGACGAAGCGCTTGATCTGCTCGTAGCGGGCGAGCGAGGCGTTGACGCCGGTGATCGCCTCGCCGACCATCGCCCTGACGCCGGGCAGGGCGACGAGCTCCTCGCGGTCGGCGACCTCGACGCCCTCGCGCTTCGCCCAGCGCTCGAGCTCCTCGAAGCTGGGAGAGATCAGGGCGACGACGTAGGGCCGGCGGTCGCCGACGAGCACCGCGGTCTCGATCGCCGGCGACCGCTTGAGGTGGCTCTCGATGGGCTGCGGGGCGACGTTCTTGCCGCCGCCTGTGACGATGAGGTCCTTCTTGCGGTCGACGATCAGCAGAAAGCCGTCGTCGTCGATCTCGGCGATGTCGCCGGTGGTGAAGAACCCGTCGTCGGTGAAGACCTCGGCGGTCTGCTCGGGCTTGTTCCAGTAGCCCGACATGACGCTCGGGCCGCGGACCAGCAGCTCGCCGTCGTCGGCCAGCCTGACCTCGAGGTTGGCGAGCGGCCGGCCGACCGTGCCGAGGCGGATCTCCTCGGGCTCGGCGCCGTTGACCGCGATCACCGGCGAGGTCTCGGTCAGGCCGTAGCCCTCGACCATGAAGACGCCGAGGGCGTGGAAGAACTCGTTGACGAAGAGCGGCAGCTCGGCGCCCCCCGACACGCAGAAGCGGAGGCGGCCGCCCAGGCCCTCGCGCACCTTGGACAGGACGAGCCGGTCGGCGAGCCCGTGGCGCGCCGCGAGGATCGCGGAGGGCGCCTTGCCGGCGAGCCGGAGCCGCGAGGCCTCGGTGCCGAGGTCGACCGCCCAGGCGTAGAGCGCCCGCTTGTGGGCCGGGGCGGCGGCCACCGTGTCGGTGATCCGCTGCATCACCTTCTCGTAGAACCGCGGCACCCCCGCGAACAGGGTGGGCCGGATGCTCGCCAGCAGGTCGCCGACGTGGTAGGCCGAGCAGTAGGCCTTGGAGGTCTCTCGCCACATGTAGATGTAGCCGACCATCCGCTCGAGGACATGGCACAGCGGGAGGAACTCGAGGGCCAGGTCCTCGCGGGTCACCGGGATCCGGTAGGCCGAGTGGAGCACGTTCTGGACGAGGTTGTCGTGGGTCAGCATGACCCCCTTCGGCTCGCCGGTGGTGCCCGAGGTGTAGATGATGGTCATCAGGTCGCCGGGCTCGACCCGGGCGGCGCGATCCCAGAACGCCGCCTCGGCGTCGCCGGCGTCGTAGCCCGCGACCAGCTCGTCGAAGGGTAGCACCCGGTCGGCCGTCGGCCCCTCGATCTGGATCAGGTGCTCGAGGCCGGGGCAGCGCGAGCGGACGGTCAGCAGCTTGTCCATCTGCTCCGGTCCCTCGACGACCGCCGCCCGGGCCCCCGAGTCGTTGACCTGGTAGGCGACCTGCTCCGGCGTCAGAGTGCCGTAGATCGGGACGTCGACCGCGCTGAGCGAGAGGGTGGCGAGGTCGGTCATGTGCCACTCGGGGCGGTTGTCCGAGAGCAGCAGGACCCGGTCGCCGCGCCCGACCCCGAGGTCGGCGAGGGCCGCGGCGAGGGCCGCGGTGCGGTCGAAGAACTGCTCGGTGGTCAGGACCCGCCGCCCCGCCGGGGTCCAGTGCGAGTAGTGCTCGCCGCGGGGCGATGAGGTTTCGAGGCGGTAGAAGTCGAGGACCGTGCGCTCGGCCATGGACGGACCTCCTGTCGCGGGCGACCCGGAGATTAGCACGGCGCGGGACGGAGGAATGAACGAGACATGATCTCAGGTTGCACCGATCGCGGATCGGGCGCACCGTCGCGCCCGTCGAGCGCCGGGAGGATCGAGGTGAGTCACGAGTTCAACCCCTTCCGCCTGGCCGGCGATCCCGCCGGGCCGGGCTTCCAGGGCGCGCCGGTGGTCGAGACCGACCGCTCGGCGCCGGCCCTCGAGAGGGTCGAGAGGATGATCGCGTCGTCCGAGGTCTTCCTCTTCATGAAGGGCGTCCCCGACCAGCCGAGGTGCGGCTTCTCGGCCAACACGGTGGCGGTGCTCGAGAGCATCGGCGTGCCCTATGCGACCTTCGACGTGCTGTCCGACGAGGCGATCCGCGACGCCGCCAAGCGCCGCGCCGGCTGGCCGACCTTCCCCCAGCTGTGGGTCCGCGGCGAGCTGGTCGGCGGCAACGACATCGTCGTCGAGATGCTCCACGCGGGGGAGCTCGAGCCGCTGCTCAGGGGGAGGGCGTCGTGAGCGCCGCCTCGATCGTCACCGTCACCGAGCGAGCGGTCAGCGAGATCCGCGCCATCTTCGCCCGCGAGCGTCCCGACGGCGGGGTCGGCCTGCGCCTCGGGGTAAGGGGCGGCGGCTGCTCGGGGCTCTCGTACGAGATGGAGTTCTCCGAGCGCCGCGCCACCGACAACGTCCTCGGTTTCGACGGCTTCGAGCTGCTCCTCGATCCGAAGTCGGCGATCTACCTCAAGGACGTGACCCTCGACTTCGAGGACGGGCTCAAGGGCAAGGGCTTCGTCTTCAAAAACCCCAACGCGACCAACACCTGCGGCTGCGGTGAGTCGTTCAGCGTCTGACCCGATCGAGCTCGACGGCTGCGTGGCGCCCTTTCCGGGCTGGGCGGTCGTCGAGGTCGGCGGCGGCGATCGCGAGCGCTACCTCCACAGCCAGGTGACCTCGGATGTCCGGGGGCTTTCCGATGGCGACTCGCAGCTCGGCGCCCTGCTCGACCGGTCGGGCCGGCTCCAGGCCTTCTTCTTCCTCCACAAGGCGCCGGAGCGCATCCTCCTCCTCGTCCCCGAAGATGCCGCCGACCGGCTGGTCGAGAGGCTCACGACGCATCTCGTCGCCGACGACGTCGTCGTCGCGCGGCGGCAGACCGGCCCGATGCGCCTCGCCCTCGGTCCCGCGGCCGCCGCCGCGGCCGGCGACGGCGCGATCCCGGTGGCCGGCTGGGGCTCGCGCGGCGTCGTCGTGTGCGACGACCGCGGGCTCGACTGGCCCGAGCTGCCCGCCGACGAGCTCGAGGCGCGGCGGGTGCTCGGCGGCCCGCCGGCCTGGGGCCGCGAGGTCCGGGCGGGCCAGCTGGTCAACGAGACCGCGCTCCTCGAGACCGCGGTCGCCGTCGCCAAGGGCTGCTACCTCGGGCAGGAGACGGTCGCCAAGATCGCCAGCCACCGGGGGGCGGCGCGCGGGCCGGCGCTGCTCGAGCTCGAGGCGACGGCGCCGGAGCTCGACGAGCTGGTCGGCCGCGGGCTGTCGGTGGACGGGGCGGAAGGCGTCGCGGAGGTGCTGTCGGTGGCCCGCTGGCAGGGCCGGGAGTGGCTCCAGGTGTCGCTCAAGCGCGAGCTCCGGGTCGCCGGCCGGCGCCTGACCTGGGGCGTCGACGACGGCCGCAGCTTCGTCGCGACGGTCCGCGACCTGCCGCTGCTCGCGATACCGGCCCCCGAGGCGATCGCCGCGCGCCTCGCGGCGGCGGCCTCCGCGGCCTTCGCCGCCGACGCCGCCGACCGGGCCCTCGATCTGCTCGACCGTGCGATCGTCATCTGCCCGACCTCGGCCGACGCCCACGAGAGCCGGGGGGTAATCCTCGGCCGTCTCGGCCGGCTCGACGAGGCGATCGCCGCGATGCACCGGCTCCTCGAGGTCGAGCCGTCGTCGGTCATGGCCCACTCGAACCTGTCGCTGTTCCACAACCGGCTCGGGGACCGCGAGACCGCCGAGCACCACCTCGCCCTGGCGACCCGGGCGTCGATGGGCGCGCCGGCCGCCGACCGCGACGACCGGGCGGAGGAGGCCGAGCGCGACCGCCGCCGGCGCGAGGAGATGTTTCGCCGGGTCCTCGAGATCGATCCCGACGACCCGCTCGCCCACTTCGGGCTCGGCGAGCTCGCCGCGGAGCGGGGCCGCTTCGCCGAGGCGGTCGGCCATCTCGAGCGGACGCTCGCCGCGGACCCGCGGCACGTCGCGGCCCGGCTCGCCCTCGGCTCGGCCCTCGAGGGTCTCGGCGAGCCCGGTCGCGCCCGCGCCGCCTACGAGCGGGGGGTCGCCGATGCTGCGAAAAGCGGCGACCTCGCCGCCGCCCGGAAGATGCAGGAGCGGCTCAACGCCCTGAACGAACGATGAGCCGACCGCCCTCGATCAGCGTGACTTCTCCACCCACACGGTGAGGATCTCGAGGGTCGCCTCGACGGCCTTGGCCATCCACTCCAGCGACACCCACTCGCGGACCGAGTGGAAGCTCTGGCCGCCCGCCCAGACGTTCGGCGTCAGCAGCCCCATGTAGGACAGCCGCGCGCCGTCGGTGCCGCCGCGGATCGCCTGCCTTTTCGGCTCGACGCCGATCCGCTCGACCGCCTCGAGCGCGTAGTCGAGCACCTTCGGGTCCTCGCGGATCTTGTAGGCCATGTTGCGGTAGGACTCGTCGATCTTGACGTCGACCTTGGCCTTGGGAAAGCGCTCCTTGACCTGGGCGATGACCTCGTCGAGATGGGCCTCGCGGGCCTCGAGCTCCTCGACCGAGAAGGCGCGGACCAGCACCTTGAGCTCGACCTTGGTGACATTGCCCGAGGCGATGTAGGGGTGGAGGTAGGGCTCGCGGCCCTCGGTGGTCTCGGGCAGGTGCCGGGCGTCGATCCCCTCGATGATCGCGGCGGTGACCCGCAGGGCGTTGACCAGCTTGTCCTTGGCGTAGCCCGGGTGGACGTCGTGACCGTGCACGGTGACGTTGGCGGTGTCGGCGCAGAAGGTCTCGTCCTCGATCTCGCCGAGGTCCGAGCCGTCGAGGGTGTAGGCGTAGTCGGCGCCGAAGGCGGCGACGTCGAAGTGCTCGGTGCCGCGGCCGACCTCCTCGTCGGTGGTGAAGGCGATGCGGATCGGGCCGTGCAGGAACCCGGGGTTGTCCCTGAGCCAGGCGACGACGGTCATGATCTCGGCGACGCCGGCCTTGTCGTCGGCGCCGAGCAGGGTCGTGCCGTCGGTGTGGATGAGGGTGTGGCCGACGCACTTCGCGAGGTTGGGGTTCTCGGCCGCGCGGATCGTCTGCTCGGGGTTGAGCTCGATGTCCGAGCCGTCGTAGCTGGCGATGACCTGCGGCTTGACGTCGGCGCCGGCGGTCCCGAAGTAGGTGTCGACGTGGGCGATCAGGCCGATCGTCGGCGTCTTGCCGGCGGCCGGGTGGTCGGCCGGGAGGTTGCCGGGGACGGTGGCGAAGACATAGCCCCACTCGTTCATCGCGGCATCGGCGCAACCGAGGGTCCGGAGCTCCTCGGCGAGCAGCCGCGACAGGTCCTTCTGCTTCTCGGTGCTCGGGCTGGTGGTCGAGGCCTCGTCCGAGCGGGTGTCGACCCTGACATACCGGAGAAAGCGGTCGAGCAGTTGCTGGCGGTGGCTGGTGTCGAGCGTGACGGCCATGACGGTCCTCCTCGTTCGTTTCGGGAGGGCGAGCATACCCGGTCCTGGCCGGAGGGCCAAGCTAGCGAAGAAGGGCCCCCCTTGCGGGGGGCCCGAGGAGCGCATTCGGAGGAGCCCGAATGCAGGGGGACAGAGGTCAGCCGCGGGGCAGGATGACGGTGTCGATGACGTGGATGACGCCGTTCGAGGTCTCGATGTCGGTGGCGGTGACCCGGGCGTCGTTGATCATGACCGAGCCGTCCGCGATCTTGAACGCGACGTCGGTGCCCTGGGCGGTCGTCGCGCCCGAGAGGTTGACCACCTCGGTCGAGCGGACCTTGCCGGGGACGACGTGGTAGAGCAGGATCTCACGGAGCTTGTCCGGGTCGGCGAGCAGCGCCTCGACGGTGCCGGCAGGGAGCTTGGCGAAGGCCTCGTCGGTCGGCGCGAAGACCGTGAATGGTCCTTTGCCCGAGAGGGTCTCGGCGAGACCGGCGGCCTGGACCGCGGCGACCAGCGTGTTGAACGAGCCGGCCGCGACCGCGGTCTCGACGATGTTCGGCGCGGTGGCCGGGTTGGCGGCGGTGGTGACGGCTTTGCTGCTCGCGCAGTCGCCGGCGAGGGCCGGGACCGCGGCAAGGGCGACGATCAGGGCGAGAACGGATGAGCGCCTCATGGTGACCTCCCTAGGTCGGGTTCGAGATGGCCGGTGACCGGCTTCGTCAAGGTTAATTCTAGTACTGGATTCAGTATTCCAGGATATTTGAGCCTCTCGTGGGGGACGGTCGACCGGGCTCCCGGGGGCCACCCGTCCGGTCGGTACGCTCCCGCGATCGGGCTACGGCCGGCCGCCGAAGATCTCGGCGAGCCGCTGACGGCGGAAGGCGAAGATCCGTTCGATGTCGCGACCCACGCCGAGCCGGACCGCCAGGGCGCCGCCCCACACGGCGTAGCTCACCCGGTCGACGGCGAGGGTGCCCCCGTCGGCGTCGACGAAACGGTGCTCGTGGCGCCACAGCCGGTAGGGCCCGCGGAGCTGCCGGTCGACGAAGCGGAAGGGAGGCTCCCAGGCCTCGATCTCGGACCGCCAGCCCAGCGGGATCCCCCGCCAGGCGAGCCGGTAGTCGATGGTCGTACCGGCGGCCATCGGGATCGGGTCCGGGGTGAGCACGGTGAAGCGCAGCCAGCCCGGGGTCAACCGCTCGAGGTTGCGCGCGTCGGCGAAGAAGGGGAAGACCTCGGCGACCGGACGGGGCAGCCACTGCTCGCACGAGTAGGTGAAGGTCCTCATGGTTCGGTCTCCTTCTCGGCCAGCTCGGCGAGCCGGTCGACCATCCCGGAGAAGATGATCCGGTGGACCGGGTAGAGCAGGTTCCAGTAGAGCTGGCCGGCGAGGCCGATCGGCTGGAAGATCGCGGTCTGGACGAGGCGGGTGCCCGCCGGCTCGGGGATCGCCTCGAGCTGGAGCCAGGCCCGGCCGGGCACCTTCATCTCGGCGCGCAGCCGGAGCAGCCGCGGACGCTCGACCTCTTCGACCCGCCAGAAGTCGAGGGCATCGCCGGGCTCGAGCTCGACCGGGTGGCGGCGGCCGCGCCGCAGGCCCGGTCCGCCGACCAGCCGGTCGAGCAGGCCGCGCAGCGCCCACGCCCAGTTCCAGTAGAGCCAGCCGCGCTCGCCGCCGAGCGACGAGAAGGCGAGGAAGGTCGCCTCCGGGTCGGCGTCGGTGTGGCGGCTGCGGATCTCGCGGATCAGCCCCTGACCCTGGCTGAGCTCGAAGGCCGGCGCGTCGCCGAGGGCCGAGCTCCACCGGGTGGCGACCGCGTTGGCCTCGGTCTGGGCGAGGGCGCGCTCGACCGCGTCGCGGTAGGGCATCGGCGTGATCTCGGGGAAGTCGGCGAGGGTCCGGGAGGTGTCGGCGACGACCGGGTGGACGACGCCCTCGATGAGCGGCACCGCCAGCCGGTTGGGGATCGGCGTCACCAGCCCGACCCACAGCGCGGCGAGCCGCGGGGCGAGCACCGGGACCGGCACGATGACCCTGCGCAGCCCGCGGACCTCGGCGAAGACCTCCATCATCGCCTTGAAGCTCATCGGCTCGGCGCCGACGTTGTAGACGCCCTGCGCGTCGCGCTCGAGGGCGAGGACCAGGTAGTCGAGGATGTCGCGGACCGCGATCGGCTGGACGTCGTTGAGGATCCACCGCGGGGCGATCATCGCCGGCAGGCGCTCGGTGAGATAGCGCACCATCTCGAACGAGGCGGAGCCCGAACCGATCACCGGACCGGCGCGCAGCTCGACCGCCGGCAGCTCGGCGCGCAGGATCTCGCCGACCTCGGCGCGGCTCGACAGGTGGTCCGAGACCCGCTCGGCGTCGGGCAGCAGCCCGCCGAGGTAGACCACCCGGCGCAGCCCGCGGGCCGCAGCGGCGAAGGTCCGCGCCGCCACGCGGTCGCGCTCGACGAAGCCGCGGCCGCTGTCCATCAGGTGGATCAGGTAATAGGCGGCGTCGACGCCCGCGAGGGCCGGCCCGAGCGATGGCGGGTCCTCGACGTCGCCGCGCACGATCTCGACCGCCTCGGCCCACGGCTTGCCGGCGATCCGCCCTGGGTCGCGGACCATGACCCGGACGTCGTGGCCGCGCTCGAGGAGCCGCGGTACGAGCCGACCGCCGATGTAACCGGTCGCCCCGGTGACCAGGATCTTCATCGTATCCCCCCGTCCGTAGCGTAGCGCTCGAGATAGGCCCTGACCGGCACCTTGCGGGCGGTGTTGGCACTGGTCATGTAGCGGACCGAACCGAAGACCGGCCGCTCCGGCCCCCAGGGCCGGTCGTGCCGGCCGAGCACCCAGAGGATCCCGGTCGCCGAGTTCGGGTCTCGCCCGTCGAGGGCGAAGCGGTTGTTGAGCTCGATCATGACCTCGAGGGCCTGCTGCGGGTGGGCTGTCCACTCGAGGATCTTCTTGCCCCACAGCATGCGCAGGTAGTTGTGGATCGTGCCGTCGCGCAGGAGCTGGGTCTGGGCGGCGTTCCACAGCGGGTCGTGGGTGGCCGCCGCGGCGAAGGTCTCGAGGTCGTAGCGGTGGTCGCGCGGATCGGCGGCGTGGAGCTCGAGGGTCCTCCTCGCCCAGCCGGGCAGCGAGGACCAGCGCTCGTGGTCGGGGCGGTGGTGGCAGAAGACGAAGCCGAGCTCGCGCCAGGTCACGAGCTGGTCGAGGAAAGCCTCGGCGGAGGCGCCGACCCCCCACCAGCCGGCCCGCCTCCCGTTGGCCGGGCCGACCACGTCGTCGCTCGACCAGCGCTCCTGACGCATCACCTCGAGAAAGACCTCGTGGGCCGACAGGTGGCCGAAGTGGAGGTAGGGGGAGAGCCCGCTCGAGCGCCCGTCGTCGGGCCGGTTCCGGCGCTCGGCGTAGTCGGCGAGGTCCTCGGCGAGGAAGGCGCGGAGCCGGCGGCCGGCCGCGACCGCGCCGCCGCGGGTCGCCGTGGGGCCGACGCCGTGGTCGATCGGCAGGGCGGCGAGCCCCGCCGGGTCGCCTTCCAGCAGCTCCGGCGTCGCGGCCGGCCACCGCTCGGCGATCGCCGAGAGCTCCACCGCTCCCGCGGGCAGCCCCTCGGCGAGCGGGTCGGCGAGCGGCAGCTCGGCGAGGTGGCCGAGCACGCGGCTCTGGAGGAAGCGGCGGAAGGCGTAAGCGGTCGCGAACTCCGACGGGGTCGCGGCGAGGGGGACGAGGCCGTTCGAGTCGACCGCCTCGCAGAGCACCGGCAGCCGCGCCGCCGCCGCAGCGACCATCCGGGGCAGGAAGAAGGTCGGGAAGTCGTCGGTCACGACCACCGCCGCGTCGGCGGCTAGGGCCTCGAGCAGCCCTCGTCCGGCGCCGTGCTCGGGCTCGACGTAGGGGAGGTAGGCGACGCCGGCGCGGCGGAAGGCCGCGGCGTTGTCGGCCATCCCGTCGAGGACGAACCGGTGGAGCCGGTCGCTCGCCCAGGGGTAGCCGGCCCTCAGCCCCTCGAGCACGACCAGCGGCAGACCGAGCTCGCGGGCCCGGTCGGCGGCGCGCTCGAGGCCGAAGTTGAACCGGGTCCGGCGGGCCGCGATCATCCAGTAGAGAACGAAGCGGCCCGATCCGCTCACGGCGCGAGCGTTGCAGGAGCGGAGACGGGTGGTGGGGACGGTGGTCAGCACGGCTCGTCGAACGAGGTCATGTCAAGGAATATTTCGTTTTTTCCTAGACGTTGGCCGGGCAGGTTGCTAGGCTGGGCCGCAGGATGAGCGTCGCTCGCTTGGTCGGACGGATCTTCGGAGCCCGGCGCACGGCAACCTCGAAACGGGGGATGACCATGGCCCGCTCTCATCAATCGACTCCGGAGGATCCGGCCCTGGTCCTGCTCCTCCCCGACTCGCCGGCGGGTCTGTGGGACCCGGAGCTGTCGAGCATGGTCGCCGATCTCGAGGACGAGCTCGGCGTCTTCGTGACCTGGGCGGGTCGCGGGCCGCGGGCGATGACCCTCGAGGATGCGGCGGCCGCGGCCGGTTTCATGGGATGTGGTTCCATGGTCGTGGTCGCGCCGAACGGTAGCACGGGCCCGGGCCGCCTGGCCGGGGTCGTGATCGGCCGGCTCGCCGACGGGGGTCGGTTGGTCCGGTCGGAGTGGACGACGCCGGCCATCGCCGCGGCCTACCGGGCGGTGACCGGGGCCGTCGACGCGGCGGCCTGATCGCGACGACGCGACGAGGAGGAGAGCGATGACGGCGACGGGAAGCGGGAGCGGCGGATCGGGCGGCAGCGGCGACGCGCAGCTGTGGCCGATGGGCGCGGTGTCGCGCCGGACCGGGATCGGCGAGCACACCCTGCGCGCCTGGGAGCGACGCTTCGGCTTCCCCTCCCCGGAGCGTCTCGACTCGGGCCACCGCCGCTACCCGGCCGACCAGGTGCAGCGGCTGCTGCTGATCAACGCCGCGCTCGGCTGCGGCTACCGTGCCGGCGACGTCGTCCCGCTCGAGCGAAGCGAGCTCGAGGACCTGCTGCGCTCGTGCGGCGCCCTCGAGGCCGAGCTGCGGACCGGCATCACCCCGGCGATCGTCAGCTCGGTCTTCGACGCCTGCGAGCGCTTCGACCGCCCCGCCCTCGCCGTCTCGCTGGCCACCGATGCGTCGCTCCTCGGGGTGAAGCGGTTCCTCCGCGAGCGGGTCGTGCCGCTGCTCGGGGAGATTGGCGACGCCTGGGCCCGGGGGCAGCTCGAGATCCGCCACGAGCACTTTTTCTCCGAAGTCCTGGAGGACACCCTTCGCGGTCTGCGGGTCGGGCTCGAGCCGGCCGGATCGGGGCGTCCGGTGGTCCTCGCGACCCTGCCCGAGGAGCTGCACGGCCTCGGGCTGCACATCGTCGCCCTCGCCGTGGCGGCGGCCGGCCGCTCGGTCAGGGTGCTCGGACCCCACCTGCCGGTCGACGAGATCGTCCGGGCCGCGGAGGCTCTCGACGCCGCCGCGGTCGGGCTCTCGGTGAGCATCTTCGCCCCCGCCGCACCGACCGTCGCCGCGATCGGCGAGCTGCGCCGGGGCCTGAGCCCCTCGACCCGTCTGTGGGTCGGCGGGGGCGGCGCCGACCACCTCGAAGGGCTGCCGGACGGTGCCGAGCCGGTCGCGACCCTCGACGACCTCGACCTGGCGTTGGCCGGGCTCTGACCCGCCCGGGCGCCGGCCGAAGTTGACGCGAGGCGGCGTTCCCGCCATCATGTCCCGGCAGCGCCGCACCGACGAGTCAACCCTGGATGCGGCCAAAGGAGCCCCACCGTGCACAGTCTCACCCGCGGAGCCCTCACCGGCGCCTTCATCACCATCGCCCTGGTCGCCTGCGCCCAGCCGCCCGAAGAGCCCGCTTCCGCAGCGGGCGCCGAGGTCGCCGCCCGGTACGGCGACACCGTCATCACCGTGGCCGATGTCGAGGCCGAGGCCGGCGGCCAGCTGGTCGGCCTGTACCAGCAGATCTATCAGGTCAAGGACCAGCAGCTCCGGCAGATGATCTACACCCGGCTGGTCGAGAAGGCCGCCGCTGCCGAGGGCCTCGACAGCACCGCCTATCTCGAGCGCGAGATCATCGGCAAGGTCGGCGAGCCGTCGGAGGAGCAGATCGCCCAGGTCCTCAACCAGTACCGCTCGCAGCTTCCCCCCGACGATGCCCAGGCCCGGCAGCAGGTCGTCGCCTACCTGACCCAGCAGGCCCGGGTCCAGCGCGAGACCGAGCTCCGGGACCAGCTCTTCAGCGCCGCCGGCGTCGAGATCCTGCTCGACCCGCCGCGGGTCAAGCCGGAGATCACCGCGGCCAACCCGTCGCGCGGCAAGGCCGACGCGCCGGTCGTCCTCGTCGAGTACACCGACTACCAGTGCCCGTTCTGCGTCCGCGCCCAGCCGACCATCCAGGCGATCCGCCAGCGCTACGGCGACTCGGTGGTCCACGTCTTCAAGAACCTGCCGCTGCCGATGCACCAGCAGGCCCGGCTCGCCGCCGAGGCCGCGCTGTGCGCCGGCGACCAGGGCAAGTTCTGGGAGCTCCACGACTGGCTGTTTGCCAACAAGGACAACATCAGCCTCGACACCCTGACCGTCCAGGCCGGCGAGCTCGCCCTCGACGTGCCGGCCTTCACCGCCTGCGTCAACGACGGCACGCACCGCGCCCAGGTCGAGGCCGACACCGCCGAGGCCAACGGCTTCGGCATCCGCGGCACCCCGGGCTTTGTCCTCAACGGCCGGGTGATCACCGGCGCCCAGCCGCTCGAGACCTTCATCGCGGTGATCGACGACGAGCTCAAGCGCAAGGGCCTGCCGCTCCCGGGCGGCCAGGACGCCGCGCCGGAGGCCGTGCCCGAGTCGTGATCGTCTGACGAAGCCGAGTCACAGCGACGCCCCCGGCCTTCCGGGGGCGTCGGTGTGTCTGGAGTTAGGAGTTAGGAGTTAGGAGTTAGGAGTTAGGAGTTAGGAGTTAGGAGTTAGGAGTTAGGAGTGAGCGCTCGCTTCGCTCGTTGTGAGAGGGACAGCGCCTCTTCCCTCACTCTTCACTCTTCACTCTTCACTCTTCACCCCTCACCCCTCACGCCTCGTGCTCAATCCAGGTCGATGTCCCGGACCGGTCGCGCCCCGTCGTCGTCCTTGGCCTTCTCCATGAGCGACCGGAACCTGTCCTCCATGAGGCGGTCGCGGTCCTTCTCGTGGCGCATCGCCTCGGCCAGTCGGTCCGCCGAGCGCGCCTTCTCGGCCTGCATCTGCTTGAGCCGTGCGTCGAAGTCGATCTTCTCCTGGGGACGGAGCGGCGGCGTGTGGCCGACGACGACCCCGGCCGCGGTGTCGACGACCAGCGCCGAGTTGCAGTGTGGACAGGTGACGGTGACGGTCTTCTTCATGGCTCACCTCGGGTCCCGCCCCGATCGACGACGGGGGCTCGCTCTCTCTCAGCTCGAATTCTACCGGTTCGATGGCGTCAGAGTCAGTCTAATTATTCTCTAGTAATTACCTGGAATAAACATGAACTGAGCTTGGTTGTGCAAGGCGAGAACGGCGGAAGGAGCCCGCCGACGACAGACCGGCGAAGGAGAAACACCTCCGGAGCCCCGACAACGCAGGAGGACACCATGATCGACGAGACCCGCACCCGCAAGATCGACCTCGGAACCAACTGGGTGAAGGCCGGCTCCGGCACCACCTACCTCTGCCCGATCGGCTTCGACGCGGCAGGCGCCAGCGAGGACGAGCTCCGCGCCCACTGCCTCGACGAGTCGCGCAACCCGCAGAACGACTGACCCGGCTCAGATCCACGATCGACCGATGGCGGGCCTCGTGCCCGCCATCAGTCGTTCCGGAGACGACATCCACCCTCCGCGGGCTGGTATCCTCGCTTGGCACGGGTGGGATCGGGATCCGGCGGCGTCGGGACGGCCCACCCGGTGGAGGTTGCCATGGCTGTCAGACCGGGCCAATGGGCATGGGTCGCCGTCGTGCTGCTCGTCGCGGCCGCCGGGTGCGGCCCCTCGCAGCCCGACCCCGCCGAGCGCGCCGAGGTCGAGGCGGCGGTCCGGGGCTACCTCGACGCCCTCGCCCGCGCCTACTCGACCCTCGACCTGAGCCACCTCGAGGGCCACGCCAGCCCGGTCGAGGTCCGCAACGTCCGCAACCTCCTCCAGCAGCTCGCCAACAGCGGCGACCGGGTCGAGGCCACCCTGGTCGGCATCGAGGTCACCGGCTTCGACATCTTCCGCGGGGTCAACGCCTCGGTCGGGCTCGTCGAGGTCTGGGACATCGTCCGCTTCGACCCGCTCACCGGTCGCGAGAAGGGGCGAATCGACGGCTCGGTCCAGACGACGCTGATCCAGCTGCGCAACATCGACGGCGACTGGCAGGTCGTCGGCCGCCACATCGTCGAGCGGACCACCGGCGATGGGCTCGGCGGTGGGGGAGAGGAGGGGTGAGCGTCCAGCCCACCCTGGTGATCGTCGGCCGCCCCAACGTCGGCAAGTCGACGCTGTTCAACCGGCTCACCCGGAGCCGGCGGGCCCTCGTCCACGACCTCCCCGGGGTCACCCGCGATCGCATCGTCGGTGAGGCCGAGCGGCCGGGCGGCGGCCGGGCGACCGTCGTCGACACCGGCGGGCTGCTGCTCTCCGACGAGGACCGCTTCGTGCCGCTGATCCGCAGCCAGGCCGAGGTCGCGATCGCCGATGCCGATGTCGTGCTCTTCCTGCTCGACGGCGAGGCCGGTCCGATTCCCGAGGACCGCGAGATCGCCGACTACCTGCGCGGCCTCGGCGTCGCGGTGGTGCCGGTGGTCAACAAGGGCGACCGCAAGGGCGTCGACCTCGCCGCCCACGAGTTCTTCGCCCTCGGCCTCGGCGAGCCGGTGGTGGTCTCGGCCGAGCACGGCACCGGTCTCGACGAGCTCTGGGAGGCTCTCGACCGGCGGCTCCCCGCGGCCGAGCCCGGCGAGCCCGAGACCGCGGCCGAGGGCGACGAGATCCAGGTCGCGGTGATCGGCCGGCCCAACGTCGGCAAGTCGTCGCTGGTCAACCGCCTGGTCGGCGACGAACGGGTGCTGGTCAGCGAGGTGCCGGGGACGACCCGCGACGCGGTCGACGTGCTGTGCGAGGTCGACGGCGCCCGCTTCCGCTTCGTCGACACCGCGGGCATCCGGCGCAAGGGCCGCACCGACAAGGGGCCCGAGGTCCTCTCGGTGGTCGTCGCCCGCCGCCACCTCGAGCGCGCCGAGATCTGCCTGCTGCTGGTCGACGCGGTCGAGGGCGTGACCCGTCAGGACGCCCACGTCGCGGGCTACGCCTGGGAGGCCGGGCGCGGCGTGGTGTTGGTCGTCAACAAGTGGGACCTGGTCGACGACCGCGAGCGCGCCCGCGCCGCCCTCGACGACCAGATCGAGCAGCAGCTCAAGTTCCTCCGGCAGACCCCGCGGGTCTACCTCTCGGCGCTCACCGGCAAGGGGGTCAACCGCCTCTTCCCGACGATGCGCCAGGTCCACCGGGCGCACGGCTCGCGGGTCGCCGCCGGCGACCTCAACCGGGTCCTCCGCGAGGCCTTCGACCGCAACCCGCCGTCGAGCCCGAGCAAGGCCCAACCGAAGCTCTTCTATGGCACCCAGGTCCACACCCGACCGCCGCACTTCGTCCTGTTCACCAACCTCGACCGCAAGCCCCACTTCTCGTGGACCCGCTACCTGGAGAACGTGCTGCGCGAGGCCTTCTCCTTGGAGGGGGTTCCGTTTCGAGTTATCATGAGAGGACGGAAGAGCTAGCTGATGGTCTTCTTCAATTACGCGCTGCGCAAGCTCAACGCCAAGATCGTCTACTACGGTCCGGGTCTGTGTGGGAAGACGACAAACCTGCAGTGGATCCACGACCACTTCGAGGGCGGCCAGCGGGGCAAGATGATCTCGCTCGCCACCGAGGGCGACCGGACGATCTTCTTCGACCTGCTGCCGATCGACATCGGCTCGATCCGCGGCATGGACGTCACGCTCCAGCTCTACACCGTCCCCGGCCAGGTCCACTACAACTCGACCCGCCAGCTCGTGCTGCGCGGCGCCGACGGCGTGGTCTTCGTCGCCGACTCGCAGCGCACGATGCGCTCGTCCAACGCCGAGTCCTTCGAGAACCTGCAGGAAAACCTGATGCTCCAGGGCATCGACCTCAAGGACTTTCCCCACGTCATCCAGTTCAACAAGCGCGACCTGCGCGACCTGCTGAGCACCGACGACCTCAACGAGCACCTCAACGTCTTCTCGGTGCCGATCTTCGAGGGTGTCGCGACCGAGGGCATCGGTGTCCAGGAGACCCTCGAGGGCATCGTCAAGCTGGTGATGCGCAACCTGCGCGAGAAGTACGAGCCCCTGGCGACCGCCACCGCGCCCCAGCCGCTGTCCCCGATGAAGAGCCGTGGCCCGGCGACGCCGCCGGCGCCGAAGCCGGCCGCTCCACGTCCGAGCCCGCTCGCGCCCGATTTCGTGTCGCAGGCCGACGAGCCGCCGCCCGTGGTGCCGGCGCCGGTCATTCCACCGGTCGTCGCTCCGCCGCCCAGTTTCGAACGGCCGGCCGAGCCGCCACCGGTCGCCCGCGCGGGGACCGCCGGGACCACCCGGGATGTCGGCCCCGACTCCGGCTTCGCGGCCTTCCAGAACGAGGACGGCGTGCCGACCGCGGTCTACGCCGACCTCGAGAGCCAGACCGGGGAGGCCCGCCCGCCGCTCGACAGCAACTGGGGCTCGGTCGCCGAGCCGGCGACCGCGAGCCCCGCTGAGGCCTCTCCCTCCGATGTGACCGCGGGCTCGGGCCTGAGATTCGACGCCCTCGGCGACGAGACGCTGCCCCGAGCAGCCGGCGAGAGCATGGACGACCTCTTCGAGGCCGAGCCCCCGACGGTCAAGGACTTCATGCGCACCTCCTTCGCCGGCGCCGGCGCGGTCGCCGACTCGACCGTCGCGCCGCCGAAGGCCGACCGGTATGTCGACCGGATCGAGGCGCCCGGGCCCTTCGCCCCGCCGCCGGTTTCCGCGGCCTCCGTGCCACCCCCGACGCACGCCTCGTTCGCCGCGCCTGCGACCCCCGAGCTCGAGATCGACCTCCAGGAGATGGCGGTCTCCGACGAGGTCCGCCAGGCCTTCGGCGCCGCCGAGAACCGCGAGGCCCTCGCCTCGCTGTGGGACGACGCGCCGTCGCCGGTGGCCGACACCGATGCCTACGAGCTCGAGACGGCGGAGGAGCGGCCGCTCGAGCCGCCTTTCGCCGCGGCCGAGGCGCCGTCCTTTGTCGACGAGGCGACCCCGACCGTGTTCGAGTCGGCCGATGCCGGCGACGCCGATTACCCCGAGGACGAGCCGACCTTCGACGTCGTCGACTCGTTCGAGCCCGAACGGGTGTGGGACCCCAACCAGGAGACCGAGCTCGACGAGCCCGAAGGGGCATCCTCCTTCGAGGCGCCGGCCGAGCCGCCCGCACCGCCCCAGGACGACTGGGTCGATCTCCGCAGCCGGCCGATCATGGTCGGCGTCGGCGACCCCTTTGCCGACGACGACGTGCCGCCGGTGCACGAGATCCTCCCCGAGCGGTCGCCGATCGTGCCCTCGAGGGGCGCCTTCGAGGTCCGCGCCGAGGACAACCAGCTCCGCCTCCAGCTCCGCGGCTCCGGGGCGATCGCCGAGATGGGCCAGGTGCGCGCCCTCGACATCGAGGTCCCGGTGCCCGGCCAGTGGGTCGGCAACCGCAAGGTGACCCTCCAGCTCCGCCTCACCCTGACCCCTGCGGAGGACGGGGATGACTGAGAAGGTCGTGCTCCCAGGCGACCAGGAGTTCTTCAAGCTCAACGAGGTCTGCAAGCTCGCCAACGTCCAGCCCTACATGCTGCGCTTCTGGGGCACCGAGTTCGAGCAGCTCGAGACGACGACCACCGACACCGGCCAGCGGCTCTACTCGCGGCCCCAGATGGGCCTCATCCTCGAGATCCGCCGGCTGCTCTTCGACGAGGGGCTGACCATCGCCGGCGCCCGCAAGGAGATCGACCGGCTCGTCGGCTCCGGCCGGCTCGACCTCGGCGGCGCGCC
>JALOLD010000079.1 GCA_025456145.1 Thermoanaerobaculales bacterium
CAGCCAGCCGCCGAGGGCGAGGCCGGCGCCGGGCCAGCGGGCCGCCGCCAGCGCGACCGCGAGCAGGGCGACCCCGTGAATGAGCTGATAGCGCGCGGCGAGGTCGAAGATCTCGAGCAGATCGGGCGCGAGCCGCCCCTCGAGACCGTGCGCGCCAAAGGCGCCGGCGGCCACCGCCGTCCCGGCGAGGGCGGCGCCGCAGGCGAAGAGGCGCCGGCCGGTCATCGCCCGGGGTGGACGACGCCGATGAACGGCAGGGTGCGGAAGCGCTCGGCCCAGTCGAGGCCGCAGCCGACCACCCAGACGTCGGGGATCGAGAAGCCGAGGTAGTCGATCTGGGTGAAGACCTCGCGGCGCTCGGGCTTCTCGACTAAGACGCAGGTCTTCAGCGAGGCCGGCTGGCGGGCGGCGAGGTTGCGCAGGAGGTAGCTCAGGGTGTGGCCGGTGTCGACGATGTCCTCGACGACCAGAACGTGTTTCCCGGTGATGTTGCGGCGCAGGTCCATGATCATCCGGACCGCGCCGTCGGTCTCGGTCGACTCCGAGGCGCCATAGGTCGACAGCGCCATGAAGTCGACGCTCCGCGGGATGGTCACCGCGCGGCTGAGGTCGGCGAGGAAGATGAAGGAGCCCTTGAGAATGCCGACCATGATGAGGTCGTCGACGTCGGCGTAGTCGGTGGAGATCCGGGCGGCCAGCTCGCCGATCCGTTTGCGGATCTTCTCCTCGCTGATCAGGACCTCGGGAACGACCTCGGTCATGACTCCTCCAGCAACGGTCAGCGGACACGTTACCACGGGATCGGGCCGGCGACGGCGCTCGGTCGTCGCCCGACGGCCATCGTCCTCGCGCTCCGCGCGGGGAAGCATGAGAACATGTCTGCGGGTTGCATCAGCCGTGATCCGCGACGTCGCCGCCTCGCCGCTCGCCCGACTGGTCACGCGCTACGCGTGGCGTCACCGGTGGAGCTATCTCGCCGGCGGGGCCTTCCTGTGGCTGACCAACTGGCTGACGGTGAGCATCCCGATCGAGATCGGACGCGCGGTGGACGGACTGCGCGCCGCCGAGCCGATCGGCCGCTTCGTCGCGGCGATCGCGGCGATGGGGCTCGCGGTGATCGTCGTCAGGAGCCTGTCGCGGATCCTCATCTTCAACCCGGGGCGCGATGTCGAGTACGAGCTGCGGCGCGACCTGTTCGCCCACCTGCTCCGGCTGCAGCCGTCCTTCTACGCGCTCAGGAAGCGTGGCGACATCGTCAGCCGGGCCTCGAACGACATCACCTGGGTGCGGACCCTGGTCGGCTATGGGGGGCTGCAGGTCGTCAACGTGACCCTCGCGGTCGGTCTCACGGTCTGGAAGATGGTCGAGCTGTCGCCTCGGCTGACCTGGATGGTGGTGCTGCCGGTGCTGGTCGGGATGGCGGTGGTCCAATGGGCGATCGGCCGGCTCTTCCGGCTCAGCCGCGAGAACCAGGAGCAGCTCGGCGAGATCTCCGAGCACGTCCTCGGGAGCCTCCAGGGGATCGCGACCATCCAGGGCTTCGTCGCCGAGAGGGCCTTCGTCGAGCGCTTCGAGGCGCGCAACCTGGCCTGGTTCGCGACCGGGATGAAGCTCGCGGTGATCCGCGCCGCGGCGCTGCCGCTGCTCGTGCTGGCCGGTGGCGTTTCGATGTATGTCCTGATCGCGATCGGCGGCCGCCAGGTGCTCGAAGGCGGGCTCTCGGTGGGCGAGCTCGCGGCGTTCACCGCGCTGCTCATGGTGTTCCTGCCGCCGCTACGCTCGCTCGGCTGGATGCTGTCGGTGATCCAGCGGGGGAGGGCGGCGCTCGAGCGGGTCTTCGAGCTGATGGACGCACCGGTCGAGCGGCCGGAGGGTCGCGGGGGCATCGTCCCGACCGCCGGCCGGGGGCCGGCGATCGAGCTGCGCGGCCTCGACTTCGCCTACCCCGACGAACCCGACCGACCGGTCCTGAGCTCGGTCACCGCCTCGATTGACGCCGGGTCGGTGGTCGGGCTGTTCGGCCGCACCGGCGCCGGGAAGAGCACGCTGCTGCGGGTCATCGCCCGGCTCTACAACCCGCCCCCGGGCGCCGTCCTGATCGACGGCGTCGATCTGGCGGACCTCGACCTCGACGCCTGGCGGGCGCGGCTCGCGGTGGCGCCGCAGCGTCCGTTCCTCTTCTCGGACTCGATCGAGGCCAACGTCGGCCTCGACCCCGAGGTCTCGCCCGCTCGGGTGGCGGAGGCGATCCGCCAGGCCGCCCTCGAGCCCGACCTGTCGGCCCTCCCCGACGGCGTCGCGACGGTCGTCGGCGAGCGCGGGATCATGCTCTCCGGAGGGCAGCGCCAGCGGGTCGCGCTGGCCCGCGCCCTGGTCCGGCGGGGCGATGTGCTGATCCTCGACGACGTGCTGTCGGCGGTCGACCACGCCACCGAAGCGCGTCTCGTCGAGACCGTCGCCTCGCTCGCCGGCCGGCCCGGCGCGCCGACCATCTTTATCGCGAGCCACCGGCTGTCGGCGCTGCGCCACTGCGACACGATCCTGGTCCTCGACCGCGGCCGGCTGGTCGACCGCGGCCGTCATCGGGAGCTCGTCGACCGGCCGGGGATCTACCGCGACACCTGGCAGATCCAGAGCCAGCGGTCGGCCCGGGCGGCGGCGGCCTCGTGAGCGACCGGTCGATGCTGCGCCGGCTGTGGCCGTACCTGCGCCCCGACCGGTGGGCCTTCGTCGTCGCCCTCGCCTTGACCCCTGCCGCGGCGGGGCTCAGCCTGGTCCAGCCGTGGCTTCTCAAGCGAGTCATCGACGAGCACCTGGTCCCCGGGGTCGCTGAGGGTCTCGGCGGGCTCGCCCTGGTCTTCCTCGGCGCCGTTGTCGCCGCCTACGTCCTCGAGGGTCTCTACGTCCTCGCCCTCGCCTGGGGCGGTCAGCGCAGCATCGTCCGGCTGCGCTCGGGGATCTACCGGACGCTGCTGTCGCTCAAGCAGAGCTATCTCGACCGCCAGCCCGCCGGCCAGCTCATGACCCGGGCGACCTCCGACGTCGACGCGCTCGGCGAGGCCTTCTCGTCGGGTCTCATCAACATCATCCTCGACCTGCTGACGATCGGCGGCACCCTCGGTGCGATGCTCTGGCTCGACGCCCGGCTGACCCTCGTGCTGATGCTCCTCGCGCCGCCGGTGCTGGCGGTGCTCGAGCTCGTCCGCCGCCGGCTGCGCGCCCTGTTCGGCGAGGTGCGCGAGGCGCTGGCGGCGGTCAACGCCTTTCTCGCCGAGCGGGTCGACGGCGTCGAGGTGGTCCAGCTGTTCGGCAACGAGCGACCGAGCGAGCTCCAGTTCGATGGTCGCAACGACCGCTTTCGGCGGGCGACCTCGAGGTCGAACGTCTACGACTCGGTGATGTACGCGGTGGTCGACGGCGTCGCGTCGATCTGCGTCGCCGTCATGCTGTGGTACGGGGCCGGGCTGGCGGCCGCCGCCGGTCTGCCGCTCGCCCCGGTCGAGGCGGTGAGCGCCGGCCTGCTCGTCGCCTTCATCGAGTACCTCGACCGGTTGTTCCGACCGCTGCGCGAGCTCTCGTCGAGGGTGGCGGTGCTCCAACGCGGCGCCGCGGCGCTGGAGAAGATCCTCGGCCTGCTCGACGTCGACGAGGTCGTGGTCGACCGCGGCGAGCCGCTCGCCGACGCCGACGGGACGCTCCGACTCGAGGACGTCCGCTTCGCCTACCGGCCGGGCGCCGAGGATGTGCTCCGCGGCATCGACCTCGAGGTGAGACCGGGCGAGGTCGTGGCGGTGGTCGGGGCGACCGGCTCGGGCAAGACCACGCTGACCCGGGTCGTCGACACCTCCTACACCGGCTACCGCGGCTCGATCACCGTTGCCGGGCGAGAGCTGGCGTCGCTGAAGGGATCGGAGGTCCGCCGGTACATCGCCGGGGTCCGCCAGGACGCCCAGCTCTTCTCCGAGACCGTGCGCTTCAACGTCGACCTGGGTCGGGCCGAGATCGCGCCGGAGGACTGCGCCGCCGCCGCCGCCCTGGTCCACGCCGACCACCTCGTCGAACGGGTCGGCTGGGAGCGGGTGCTGCGCGAGCGCGGCGCCGACCTCTCGGTCGGGGAGGGTCAGCTGCTGACCCTCGCGAGGGTGATGGCCCACGACCCGGCGCTGCTCATTCTCGACGAGGCGACCGCCTCCATCGACTCGGTGACCGAGCAGCTGATCCAGGACGCGCTGGCCCGGATCTTCGACCGCAAGACCGTCATCGTCATCGCCCACCGCCTGTCGACGGTCGAGCAGGCCGACCGGATCGTCGTCATGGAGCGGGGCCGGATCGTCGAGCAGGGAAGCCACCCCGAGCTGATGGCCGCCGGCGGCCGGTACGCGGAGCTGGTCCGGGCCGGCGAGGACCTGCTCGTCGCCTGATCGTTCCCTGAGTCGTCGCACCGCTCGGCCGGGATCATCGGGCTGCCGTAGTCGCTGAGCCGCCGGTCGTAGGCGCTGCGCACCACCGCCCCTCGCCAGTGGTACCACGAAGGCGGACGAACGGCTACCATGCACGGGTGAAGTGGCTCCTCGTCGTGGCAATCGTCGGATTCGCGGCACTCCGCCTCGTGGCGCATCTGCGCCCTGACGCGAAGATCGCCCGGCTCGGCCGCCGGCGGGCCCTGCTCCGCACCGACGCCCGCTCGATGTCGCGGCGCGAGCTGCTGCTCAGCGCGCTGTCGTTTCTCGCCTTCGCGACCGCCGCGGCCGGGCTCTACGCCGGCGTCGTGTGGGGCGGGGCGGAGCTCGGCTGGAGGGTCTTCGAGGCCCGGCCGGTGGTGGTTCTCGGCAAGGCGGGCCTCTTCGTCGGCGTGCTCGCCCTCGCGACGAGCCTGTACCTGGTCGGCGCGGCGCTCGCGCGCCCCCACCGTGGGAGGTCCGATGCAACCTGAGGGCCTCTCCGGGTGGTGCGCGAGCGACGCCGGCGGGGGGGGCGGGCGTCGTCGCGGCCGGCTCGGCGGGGCGGCTCTGGCGCTGATCGCCCTGCTGGGGGGCGTCGCCGGCTGTGCCGGCGTCTCCCGCGATCCCGGATCGGGGCCGCCCGAGCAGCCGGCCGCCCTGATGCCCTGGGAGTGGTGGCGCGACCCGGCCATGCTGTCTGTGGTGCCCGAGACGGGACGGACGGTCATGCGGTCGAGCCACTGTCCGACCGGCTGCGCCCATGACCGGCACGCGGCCGGCGACTCCCGCTTCCTGCGACGGACGCCGGGCGGCGAGGGCGTCATCTTCGAGGCCGAGGGCGCCGGTGCGGTGACCCGGATCTGGATGGTGATGGGCGACGGGGTCAGCGAGCCCCTCGACCCGTCGATCCGGCTCCGCGTCAGGCTCGACGGTCGGCGCCGCCCGGCGGTCGACCTTCCGCTGCCCGAGCTGTTCTCGGGCACGACCCCTCCCTTCCTGGCGCCGGCGGTCGCCGACCGCACGGTCTCGGGCGGGGGCAACGTCTCGTACGTCCCGATCGCCTTTCGAAACGGCTGCCAGATCAGCCTGGTCGGGGCCGACGAGGCGAAGATCTGGTTCCAGATCGCGGCGCGGCTGGTCGACGACCCCCGGGGCGTCCGCACGTTCACCGGCGAGGAGGATCTCGAGGGTCTCGGATCGGCGTTGCGGCGGCTCGGCGCCGACCCGTGGCCGGGACCGCCGACCGCGACGTTGAGCGGCAGCGCCCAGCTCGCGCCCGGCGAAGGCGCGGTCATCGCCGATCTCGAGGGTCCGGACATGATCAGCGGCCTGCTCATCCGGGCGCCGAGGAAGCACTGGCCCCGGCTCGGCGTCAGGCTCGCCTTCGACGGCGGCGAGCCGCAGCTCGTGCCGGCCCTCGATCTGTTCGGCCTGCTCGGCGCCCAGGGCGAGCCGACCCGAACGCTGCTGGTCGGCGCCGACGCCCAGGACGATCTCGCGATCTACCTGCCGATGCCCTTCCTCGAGCGCGCCACCGTCGAGCTGCTGCGCCGGCCGGTCGAGGGGCCCGCCCGGATCCGGGTCGAGTACGCGGTCCGGACGGCGGGCCGGGCGCCGCCTCCCGGGGCCGGTGTCTTCACGGTCCAGGTCCGCCGGCACGCGGCCGACCCGGCTGCACGAGAGCTGACCCTGCTCGAGCTTCCGGGGGCCGGGTCGTGGGTCGGTCTGGTCGCCGACCTCGCCCCGGTGGGCGGCTCGGGCTGGACCTTCCTCGAGGGCGACGAGCGGGTGCTCATCGGGGGCGAGGCCACGCCATCGTGGCACGGGACCGGGGTCGAGGACCTGTTCAACGGCGGCTTCTACTTCCGTGCGGCGAACGGTCAGCCGACCTCCTTCTCGACCGCCCTCGCCGGTGCGTCGGTGCTCCGCCGGCAGAGCCCGCGGGCGGTGATGGCGCGGCTGCTGCTCGGTGACGCGGTGGTGTTCCGGGGTGGGATCAGCGCGACGCTCGAGACCGGCCCCGAAGGGGAGCTCGGGCTGACCGGGAGGACAGTGGCCTTTGTCTACGTGGCACGCCCGGTTGGCGGCCCCGAGATCCGGTAACATCCTGTTCGTCGTAGGGAGCGGCTCTCGTGGAATCAACACGCTCATGTTTCGCACTGCGCCGGCGCGTTGACGCCCTGGTCGCAACCGCTCTGGTCGCCCTGACCGGGTGCGCCGGAGACCGTCCGTGGAACGTCCTGGTGGTCACCTTCGATACCACCAGGGCCGACCATATCGCCTGCTATGGCCATCCCCGGGCGAAGACCCCCAACATCGACCGGCTGGCCGCCAACGGGACCCGGTTCGACCGGGCCTACGCCTCGGTGCCGGTGACGCTGCCCTCCCACTCGACCATCATGACCGGGACCTACCCGATGTTCCACGGCGTGCGCGACAACGGGATCTTCGTCCTCGCCGAGCGAAACCTCACGCTGGCCGAGATCCTGGCCGATGCCGGCTACGCGACCGGGGCCGCGGTCGGGTCGTTCCCGCTCATCGCCCGGTTCGGGATCGACCAGGGCTTCGAGCTCTTCGACGACCGGGTCGCGCAGCGCGACGAGGACTTTCTCGGCGAGCGGGCACTGCCGAAGACCCGGTTCTTCTTCGACGAGCGACCGGCCGGTCTGGTCAACGAGGCCATCCTGCCCTGGATCCGCGAGCACCGCGACGGGCCGTTCTTCGCCTGGGTCCACTACTTCGACCCGCACCAGCCCTTCGAGCCGCCGCCGCCCTACGACCAGCTCTTCAGATCCGACCCCTATCTCGGCGAGATCGCCTACGCCGACGAGTGCCTCGGCGTGCTCCTCGACGAGCTCGAGACGCTCGGTGTCGCCGGCCGAACGGTGGTGGTGGTGGTCTCAGACCACGGCGAGGGCCTGGGCGACCACAACGAGCTGACCCACTCGATCCTCGCCTACAACTCGACCCTCAGGGTCCCCCTGGTGATCAGCATGCCGGGCGGGGCGCCCCGGGTGGTCGGGACCCGGGTCGGGGTCGTCGACATCGTCCCCACGGTGCTCGACCTGGTCGGGGTCGACGTCCCGGAGGTGGTGCAGGGCACCAGCCGCGCCGCCGACATCCGGGGAACCGGAGCGACCGTACCCGGCCCGCTCTACGCCGAGACCCTGTCGCCCCGGCTCGCCCACGGGTGGGGCGAGCTCCGGGTGCTCTACGAGGGCGATCTCAAGCTGATCTACGGCCCGCGGCCCGAGCTCTTCGACATCGACGACGATCCCGACGAGCTCCGGAACCTCGTCGACCGGCGCCCCGAGGATGGCGAAGCGATGCGCACCGATCTCGCGGCCTTCATCGAGAGCCACCGGTCCGACGATCTCGAGGCCGCGGTCGAGATGGACGAGGCGACGAGGGCGCAGCTCGCGGCCCTCGGTTATGTCCAGACCGGTGCGCCCGATACCGTGGAGCTCGAGGAGGGGCTGAGCGACGACGGGGTGCCGCCGCAGGACCGGGTCGGCGACATCAACGATCTCAGTCGGGCCAAGCAGCTCCTGTTCCAGGGCTATCCGCTGGTCGCCCGCGACATTGCCGAGAGCCTGCTCGCCACCAGCCCCGGCAACCCGGCCTACCTCGAGCTGCTGGCCACCGCCGAGGTCGAGCTGGGCCGGCTCGACGAGGCCCTGGCGGTGCTCCGCTCGATGGGCGACTACGTGCTGGGAGGCGATCAGGTGAAGGGCCTGATGCTCAGAATCGGGACGGTGCTGCTGTACCAAGGCGACGCGGCGTCGGCCTACGAGATGGCCGAGCAGTCGTTGGCGATCGACCCGCAACCCGAGGCGTTCTACCTCCAGGCCATGGCGTGCTCCCGCCTCGGGCGGGCCGACGACGAGATGCGCGCCCTCCAGGCCGCCATCGAGGTCGATCCCGACTTCACCCCGGCCCGGACCAACCTCGCCATCCGGCAGGCCCAGAGGGGAGACCGGGAGGCGGCACGGGCCAATCTCGAGCTCGCCCTATCGAGCCAGCCCTATGATCCGAGGGTCAGCTACAACTACGGCGCGTTCCTCGTCGAGTCCGGCGATCTCGCGGGTGCGGCGCTGCGCTTCGAACGGGCGGTCGAGCTGAGGCCCCGGTACCTCGCGGCGTGGCTGGCCCTGGCGACGGTCTCCGCCGAGCTCGGCCGCTGGGACCGGGTCCACGAGATCGAAGGGTACCTCGACGAGCGGGCGCCCGAGAGCCGCGAGGCCGCCCTGGTCCGCGAGCTTGGCGAGGAGGGGTGATGAAGCCGGTGCAATGGAGCGCGACCGTGCTCCTCTGGACCGCCGTGGCGACGATGACGACCGCCTGCGACGTCGGCGAGCCGACGCCGCCATCGAATCCGAAGGTCCTCGCCGTGGTCCGGGGGGGAGAGATCACGGTCGAGGACCTCGACCGTGCGATTCTCGCCCTGCCCGAGGCCGCTCGTCAGGCGCCGGCCGAGGAGGCCCGCCAACGGGACCGCCAGCTGATCGAGGTCCTCGCCGTCAACCGCCTTCTCCTCGAACAGGCCGACGTCGAGGGCGTCCGGGAGGACCCGGAGTTCATCGTCGCCCATCAGGAGAACCTCCAGAGAATCGTCGCCGACGACTTCATCCGCCGCCGGCTCGCCGAGAGCGATCCGATCACCGTGGAGGCGTCACGGGCCTACTTCGACGAGCACCGCGAGGACTTCAAGCAGCCCGCCGCGAGACTGGCCTTTCACATCTTCCGTCGGGTCGGTGATCCCGATGAGGTCGAGCCGGCGACCCGGGAGATGGAGGCGCTGAGGGAGCGGGTGGTCAACGGTGAGAGCTTCGGGTCGCTGGCCCGGGCCACCTCCGACTCGGAGACCGCCGAGCGCGACGGCGAGCTCGGCTGGATCACCGAGACCAACGCGCCCCCCGATCTCGCCTCGGTGATCTTCGGCCTCGATCCCGGCGTGCCGAGTCAGCCGGTGGTGACCGCCGAAGGCGTCCACCTCTTCATGGTGACCGCGGTCTCGACGGCCCGGACCTACGACTTCGACGAGGTCGAGGGCCGCATCGTGGCGATTCTCGACGGGGAGAGGCGGCGGGCCCTCGTCGAGCAGGTCGTGGACGAGCTGCCAAAGCCCGCCCCGTACTTCGTGACCGGGATCGACGAGATGCAACACCTCCTCGGCGGGGGCGACCCCTCGGTCGAGGTCTTCCGCATCGGCCGGTCCTCGATGACCCTCGGTCGCTTCCGCTGGCTCGTCGATCGAGCCGTCGCCGCCTCGGCGGGAGGGCCGGCTCCCGATCTGCCGGCGAACCTCTTCCAGGCCCTCGTCAACCGCGCCAGGATCTACGAGCACTGCCGGGCCGAGGGCCTGCTCGAGGGACCCGAGCTGGCGGACCGGCTGAGAAGGGCCGAGGAGGACGACGTGGTGGACTTCCTGCGCGAGCGGGCGCTCCTCGAAGAGGCGAGGCTCGACGGCCCCTCGGTCGAGGCGTACTTCGAGACCCATCGCCGCCGATTCAGCTCGCCGCTCATCCTCGACGCCCGGTTCCTGGTGGTCCCGATCCCCGACCGTGGGGCCAACCGGATGATGGAGCTTCTCTCCAGGCTCGACTCCGACCCGTCCGGCGACCGGCTCGGCGAGGCAGCTGCGGCGACGGGCGGATCGGTGGAACGGGTCGAAGGCACCACGCTCGCCCAGATCGAGCGCTGGAGCCCGAAGGTCGCGAGGGTGGTCTCGGCGCTCGAGACCGGCCGCTGCTCGCAGCCGGTCCGGGTAGGAGGCTCGATCGTCGTGGTCGAGCTCGAGCGTCGGTCGGAGCCCGAGCCGCAGCCCTTCGCCGCGGTCGCCGACGAGGTCGTCCGGTCCTACCTCGCCGACCACCGCCGCGAGGTCTACGACCGGTGGTCCGGCCGGCTGCTCGAGGAGGCCGGGTTCCGGGTGTTCGACGACCGTCTCGAGGCGTTCCGGGGAGACCCCGGAGCGGCTGCGGGTCGGGGGGCGGCGTCCGGCGGCCCCGACTGAGGAGGTACGGGCGGCAGCCCCGAGGTCGGTACCGGCCGGCCCGCCGATCGGACGCCGGGCCCTCCGCCCGTCCGGCGAGCAGGCGCCTGGGCGCCCCTCGACCCTCCCCCGATCGCTCCGGAATTTGACAAAGAGACCTAGTATCGTGTAGCTTCGAAGCTGGAAATCGTCGTGATTGAGAACAGGGGCGGTCGACCGACCCACAGCGGGTGACTTGGGAGGAGAGGAAGATGAAACGTTCGTCGCTCATTCTCGCGGTGCTGGTGCTCAGCCTCGGTGCAGCAGCGACCCTCATGGCCGAGCGTCCGGTGCCGGCGGAGAAGGCCGAGTACATGGCGTCCCACCCGGAGGTCCGGAGCTCGGGCCCGTCCACCAGGGTGCTCGACGAGCCGGTGCAGACCGCGCGGCCCAAGGACGGCCGCGCCTTCGGCAACATCGTCTATGACGACGGAATCGTCACGGCGGTCCCGGGCACCACCAGCAACTGCTACGGCAACCAGTTCGACACCTGGTCCGGCAACCCGGTGCTGGCCAACGGCTCGGTGACCGCGATGGCCTTCTTCATGATGACCGCCGCCGGGACCGACAACGTCTTCATCTCGGTCTTCGGCCCGGTGGTCGGCACCGCCGCGCCGGTGCTGACCTCGGTGAGCGTGCCGCTGAACGTCGGGCCGGGGGCATTCAACGTCCACGCCTTCGCCAGCCCGATCGCCTACACCGGTTCGAGCTTCCTCGCCGGCGTCTGGTACATCGCCGGCGACACGGTCGGGCTCGGCGCCGGCACCGTCGCCGGTCAGGGCCACCACGGGATGCAGATCAACGACATCGCCGGCACCGGCTTCGCCCCGCTGTCCGGGCTCAACGCCCTGGTGGCCGTGGCGGGCGACATCCTCCCGGTCGAGCTGATGAGCTTCACCGTCAATTAGACCACCGCAGCGCAGATCTCCCGAGCGCCGGAGCCCAGCGGCTCCGGCGCTCTTCGTCTACTCGGGGCGGGAGTCAGCCGGGCTGGCCGACGATCGAGATCTGCTGCTCGGCGAGGATCTCGGTGGTGATCAGGTCGGTCAGGGCGTCGACCCGCTCCTGGCCGAGCCGCCGGCGCACCGTCGGCGCCGCCTCCTCGAGGCCGAGGGGGCGGGCCGGGCGGCGATCGACGAGCTGGACCACCCACAGCCGGTCACCGCGCCGGATCGGACGTGAGACCTCCCCCGGGGCGAGGCCGCGGACCGCGTTGCTGATCTCGACCCCGTAGCCCGCGATCTCCAGCGGCGTCAGGGTGACGGCCCGCTTCGGGGCGACGCCGCCGCCGGGGCTCGCGAGGGATCGGAAGGCCTCCTCGAAGCTCGCCGCCCCCGAGGCGACGGCGTCGCAGGCGGCGGTCGCCTCGGCGTGGACCGACCGGAGCGTCTCGTCGGTGAACGCCAGGTCGACCATCATGAGGTCGACCTCCTCGGGGTGAAGAAGCTCGCCCCGGTGGGCCTCGAAGTGCTCCTCGATCTCCTCGTCGGTGGGCTCGACGAGCCGGAGGTCGACCCTGCGGCGCAGCTCCTGGGTCGCCAGCACCCGCTGCCTCTGGATCTCGATGCCGGCCCGGACGTCCTCGGTGTCGAGACCCGCGTCGCGTGCCGCCTCGGCGCTCAGCACCGTCACGACGTGGGCCTCGACGGTCTGCCGGACCAGCGGCTCGTCGAGCGGGATCGGTGGGGCGCCGGCGGGACGGCGGGCGGCGGACAGCTGGTCGAGCTCGGCGCGGGTCAGGGAGTGGCGGCCGAAGGTGGCGACGACCTGGTCGCCCTCGGCGACCGGGTCGATCGCCGCTGCCGTGTCGATCTCGAGGCCGCTCCGGTCGAGGATCTCCTCCTGGACTCGCTGCAGGTTGTCACGACGGCGGAGCCTGAGCAGGTTGGCCTCGATCTTGGCGCGGGCCTCGTCGGGACCCGGCGCCTCGGCCTCGAAGACCCCGTCGCACATCAGGATGGTCAGCCCGTCCGCGGTCTCGAGGATGCCGCTGACCTCGCCCTTTTCCAGGCCCATGACGACCGCGTCGAGGGCCGGCGGGAGCTCGCCGCGGCCGAAGGTCCCCATCCTGCCGCCCCGGTAGCGGGTCTCCGAGTCCGACTCGGCGGCGGCGATCGCGGCGAAGTCGCCCCCGGCCAGGAGCTCGGCGCGGATCTCCTCCATGCGCCGCCGGACCGCGGCGCGGTCCTCGGCGGTCGCGCCGTGGGGGAAGTGCTTGTAGATGTTGTGGACCCGAACCCGGCGAGGCTTCGAGAAGGCGCCCGGGTTGGCTGCCAGCACCGCCTCGACCTCGTCCGCAGGGATCCTCACCGTCGCCGCGAGGTGGCGGTTCCACGCCGCCTGGAGGGATCTCTCCTCGACCAGCCGGAGCTCGAAGGCCACCGCGGGCTGCCGGTCGAGCC
>JALOLD010000122.1 GCA_025456145.1 Thermoanaerobaculales bacterium
TCGACCCAGATCACCCGGAGGAGGGGCGCGATGCTCGCGCGGAAGTCGCGAACCGCGTCGCGACCCAGACGCCGGTCGAGGAGGGCGTAGGTCTCGACGAGCACGTACGACGTCGTCACCAGGGCGGCCCGGCGGCTTCTGAGCTTCTCGAGGATCTCGACCGCCTCCCGGTGCGCGCGGTCGGATCCGACCATCAGCGCGAGGATGGCGCTGGTGTCGACGAAGACGGCGTTCACCGGTACGCCTCGTCGAGATACTCGTCGTGGTTCGACGCGAGATCGTCGCGCCCCTCGCGATCGTCGTACCTGCCGACGATCTCGGCGGCCCTCGCGTACAGCGTCTCCGCGTCGTAGCTCTCGGCCTCGAGGTGCCTCTCGACGCTCTCCCGGACGACCTGCGAGATCGACACCCCCCGCCGCTGGGCAAGCAACCGGATTCTCCGGTACTGCTCCTCGGTGAACTGAACCTGGGTCCTCAGCATGACGGCACCTCACGATGAATGTAATGCCAACATGATGTGTTGGCAAGTGGGGGCACGGTGGCATCGGCCGGTCGCTCTTGGCGCCCCTTTCGAAGCTCCGCAGTCACGCGCCCAAGCACCGTCCCCCCCGAGCATGCGACGCACCCAAGAACCGTCATGCCAAGCGAGCGTGCACCCCAAACCCGTCATCCCGGCAGAGCGACGCCCCCACCGACCGTCATCCCGAGCGGAGCGGCCTCCGAGGCCGCGGAGTCGAGGGATCCCCCGAAGTCAGGTGGACGCCTCCGATCATCGCAACGCCCGCAGCCGCGATCCACCCGAGCCGGGACGCCATTCCGGCCCGCGGGGGACCCCTCGACTCGGCCGTCGGACGGCCGCGCTCGGGGTGACGGGGTAGGTAGAGCGAGCGACGCACCCAAGAACCGTCATCCCGGCTAGGTGTCGGGTAGACCCGGGCGGTTACCTGCCCGGGTCTACCCGACACCCATCCAACGTGGCACCCATCCCCATCCGGCTCGACCTCGAGCCGGTCCGCCGCTGTCCCGTAGCCGCGCCGTTCCAAACCGGCGTTGGGGACCCGGTGCTGAGCCACGCTCATACCCGTTCAACTCCTGAACTCGGCGCCGGGGCCTGTTCGTCTCTTGTCAGATGAGGTACAGCGTCGAGCGCAGGGTCTCGTACACGCCGACGCCGATGAAGACGATGGCTGTCACTCTCCTGGCCCAGATCTCGAAGGCCTGGACGCGGTCCAGAGCTCTCCCGAGCCACCCGGCCCCGGCCGCCAGCAAGAGGGCAAACACGGCCACCGGAAGCGCCGTCCCGACTCCATACAGGGTCGGCAAGAGCAGCGGCGAGGAGCGGCCGGCCGCCAGCGGCACCAGGCTGCCGAAGAAGAGGCCCGCCGACACCGGGCAGAAGGACAGAGCGAAGACGATTCCGAGCAGGCCGGCGCCCCAGACTCCGGAGCGATCGACCCGTTCCCGTAGCCCGTTGCTGACACCGAGGGCGGGCAGGTTGATCGTGAAGACTCCGAGAAGCAGGAGCCCGACCACGATCAGGAGTGGGCCGAGAGCGCGATGGAAGCCTCCCTGGAGCATGCTCGACACCGAGACCATGGACATCAGGGACCACACGGCTGCGGCGCCCAGCATCACGTATGTCAGGGTCCGGCCGGCGGTGTAGAGCCCGCCGGAGATCAGCACCGCTCGGGTGCTGCCAACCTGGCGCCCGACATAGGACACGGCCGCGATGTTGGTCGCCAGGGGACACGGGCTGATCGAGGTCAGAATCCCGAGCCAGAGGGCCGAGCCCGCTGCCAGCCAGATGGAGTCCATCAGCTCTCCCCGATGAACTCTCGGGTGCTGTCGCGCATGTAGTCGAAGTAGGCTTCCTTGTCGCCGACCTTCAGCCAGATCTCGTTCAGGTTCTTGAAACGTGAAACCTCGCCGTCGCGGTACTCGACGACCACCACCGACTTGTTCGTCAGCTGGAAGTCCTGGACGTAATGCTTGTTCTGGGCCTCGTCGACGTTGACCGCCCGAAAGGCGAGAGCGCCGCGCACCATCTCGTCAGCGAAGCCGGATGTGATCGCCTCCTCGGAGTAGGCCTCGATCTTGCGGCAGGTGGCGCAGCGCTGGTTGCCGTGGAAGTAGTAGACGACGAAGCGTGGCGTCTGGGTCGAGGTCGCTGTCCCTTCGTCTGCGGTCGGCTCGGCGGACAGGACCGGGAATGCAGCGGCGAGCGCACCACACGCCAGCACCGCCAGGGCGCAGCTGAATCGGAGCTGTCTCATCATGACGACCTCCCTCAGGCCAGCATGGTCTTGATCTCGTCGACGGACGGGACCTTGCCCTGCACCTTGAGATGACCGTCGACCACCAGGCCGGGGGTCATCATCAGACCGTAGGACGAAAACTGCTTGATGTCGGTGAGCTTCTCCAGCTCGTACTCGATGCCGAGCTGATCGGCGGCCTGCTTGGTGATCTTCACGAGGGATTCGCAGCGCGGGCATCCCGGGCCCAAAACGAGGATCCTCTTCACGACGCACCTCCTATGCGATGAACGTTCCGTAGATCAGGCCGCTGATGGTGGCCATCACCACCACCAGGCCGACGTAGACCGACGTCTTCTTCCAGCCGATGACGCTCGCGATGACGACGATGTTGGGCAGCGACAGAGCGGGTCCGGCGAGCAGCAACGCCAACGAGGGCCCAGGGCCCATGCCGGCGCCGATGAGGCCCTGCAGGATCGGCACCTCCGTGAGGGTGGCGAAGTACATGAGGGCGCCCGCGATCGAGGCGAAGAGAGTCGCCCCGACGCCGTTCCCCCCCACCGCCCCCTCGACCCAACCCGAGGGGATCAACCCTTCGTAGCCGGGCCGGCCGAGCAGGAGACCGGCCACCAGCACCCCGCCGAGCAGCAGCGGCAGGATCTGCTTGGCGTAGCCCCAGCTCGAGGCGAACCACAGCCCCAGCTCGCTCGTGTCGCGAGCGGTGACCACCGCGAGGCCGAGCACACCAGCGGTGAACGCCAGCTCCGGGTGCTCTGGTCGCACCAGCGCCAGCACCGCGGTCGGCGCCGCGATGGCGAACGCCTTCCAGGCCGCAAGGGTGTACCACCGGACGAGCACAACGGCCAGGGACGCCGCTCCGGCCGAGGTCAACCACCACTTGGCCCTCCAGATCGCGAACCAGATCCCGGTCGGGTCGTCGGGACGCGCCCAGTTGGCGAACACCAGGATCGCCACCTGCGCTGCGAAGAAGGCGGCGGCCTGGCCGAGCGGCCGCACCCCGTCCGGCTCCGGAAGGACCATCGCGGCGTCCACCCGATCCTGCTCCGAGCGCCGAAAGATGAGCGCCATGAGAGCCCCGATCACCAACGCGAAGAGGACCGCGCCGACAGCCCGAGCGGCGCCGAGCTTGGCTCCGAGGACGCTTGCGGTCAGCACGACGGCGAGCACGTTGATGGCCGGGCCCGAGTAAAGGAACGCGGTGGCGGGCCCGAGACCCGCGCCCATCTGGTGGATGCCGGCGAACAGCGGCAGCACGGTGCACGAGCACACGGCGAGAATGGCGCCGCTCACCGAGGCCACGCCATACGCCACCACCTTTGGCGCCTTCGGGCCGAGGTACTTCATCACCGCGGCCTGGCTGACGAAGCTGGCGATTGCGCCAGCGATGAAGAAGGCGGGCACCAGGCAGAGCAGCACGTGCTCCCGGGCGTACCACTTGGTCAGGGCAAGGGCCTCGGTCACCGCGCCGTCGAAGCGCGGCCAACCGATCGGCAACCAGAAGAAGACCACGAAGCCGGCCGCTATCCAGGCGAGGGGTTTCCACTCGGTCTTCCAGTCAATCAACGGTCGACTCCATCGGATCGGCGATTGTTTGGTAATGTCGCCAAATACATGCAAAAAAAAACGACCGGCTCACGAGGCCGCCTCGAGCTTGCTCCGGTCCACCTCTTCGAGCACCACCTCGACGCAGCCGAAGAAGTTGAGGATGCAGGGGACGCGAAGACGGTAGAAGACCTGCTGACCGCGACGCTCGTCAAGCACCACGCCGGCCTTCTTGAGCAGAGCCAGGTGCTTGGACACCGTCGAGACGTCGGCGCCGATCATCTCGGTCAGCTCGCACACGCAGCGCTCACCCCGCGACAGCTCGTCGACGATGAACAGACGGCTGGGGTGGGCCAGCGCCTTCATGACCGTGGCGCGAGCTTCCATTCGGGCCTTGGTCTCACCGTCGAGCTTCCGTCGCTCACCCATAAGTTGGCAATATAGCCAAAACCTCTCCCGTGTCAACCAGGCGCCCCATTTTCCCGTGGCCTAGCCGGCCACCTCCGAGGACGGCCTGGAGCCTGCCTCTCGGCGCCCCCAAGCACCGTCATCCCGAGCGGGCGACGCTCCCAAGAACCGTCATCCCGAGCGGAGCGACGCTCCCAAGAACCGTCATCCCGAGCGGAGCGGCTTCCGAAGCCGCGGAGTCGAGGGATCCCCCGAAGTCAGGTGGCCGCATCCAATCACCGCTCCGTCCGCACCCGCAATCCCCCCGAGCCGGGGCGCCCTTCCGACCCGCGGGGGACCCCTCGACTCGGCCGTCGGACGGCCTCCCTCGGGGTGACGGGATGGGGGCAGCCTCGCTCGGGGGGTACGGAGCTGGCCTCTTGCCCGCCGATGCGAGGATGCACAAATATGTTTTTCTGCATTGATGCTATGCTCTCTTCAGGTACCTTGGAGGCCGACATGGCACGCGTCACCATCAACCTGCCCGATGAGCTCCACCGCGCCCTCAAGGCGGCGGCGGCTCGAAGAGGACGGACCATCGGCTCGATGGTCGCGGAGTCCCTCGAGGCCTACGGCATCAAGAGCCGGAGCGACGCAGCCGCCCTTGTCGAGCGGGCACGCACGAGGGCCCGCCTTTCCGAGGACGAAGCCCTCGAGCTGGCGATCCGCGAGACCTCCGACCACCGCTCGTTGTGACCGCTCCCCTCGTGCTCGTCGACACGAACGTAGTCGTCAGCGGTCTCCTGACCTCGGACCGGGATGCGCCGACCGCGCGGATCCTCGATCGCATGCTTACCGGCGAGATCAGGGGACTTCTCTCGGTCGAGCTGTTGGCGGAGTACCGGGAGGTGCTCCTGCGCCCTGGGATCCGCTCTCGCCACGGCCTCGATGAGCGCGAGGTCGACACGATCCTGACCGCCATCGCCGAGAACGCGGTGATCTGTGAGCCCATCGAACCGCCCTCCGCACCTCCTGACCGGGGCGATCTCCACCTTTGGTCGATGCTTGCCGCCCGACCGGGCGCCATCCTCGTGACCGGCGACCAGGCGCTCGTCGACTGCGCCCCGGGCTGGACGACCGTCCTTACCGCCCGTGCCTTCATCGAGTCCCCCTGATCGGCGCCAGACAACCCTGCGGATGCGAAGAGACGCGTGCTTGGCACACGCCGAGCGGAGCGACGCCCCCAAGAACCGTCATCCCGAGCGAGCGACGCCGGTGAGAACCGTCATTTCGAGCGGGCGACGCCCCCAAGCACCGTCATCCCGAGCGGAGCGGCCTCCGAGGCCGCGAAGTCGCCCCCAAGAACCGTCATCCCGAGCGGGCGACGCCCCCGAGAACCGTCATCCCGAGCGGAGCGGCCGCCGAGGCCGCGGAGTCGAGGGATCCCCCGAAGTCGGGTGGACGCCTCCGATCACCGCCCCGCCTGCTACCGCAATCCATCCGAGGCGGAACGCCCCCCCGAGCCGCGGGCCGGAGGCGCCCACCGGCGACCGTCAACCAGCGCCGTCAGGAGCCACTCGACCGTGTCTGGAGGTTCGCCGAGATCAGGTGCACCCACCCGGGGCCCGCTCGTCCGGCGAACCGACGACCGTGCTCAGGGGGGCGCTGTGCTCGGCGACGGCTGCCCCGTGACCACCGGGGGGTCGATCGGCTCGATGAACCGCCCGGCGATCACGTGCGCCGCGACCCACAGGTCCGGGTGCTCGCGGCAGATCTCGTCGATCGCGTCGACCATCCACAGCGGCCCGTAGTGAACCGCGATCGAGTACAACGGCTCCGCTGCGTACCGTTCGGGCTCGAGCCTGGGAGCGAGAGTCCAGATCCGGCGTCTGAAGTTCCCCGGCGCCGACCAGTCGCACTGACTCCGGTACTCCCCGACCAGACGCCGGGTGAGTGCCTCGCCGTCGTCACCCTGCTTGGTCCGAACCCGACCGGCGATGTGAGCGCCGAGCACCTCGGCAGCGACCTCCTCGACGAGCAGCCGGCTGTCCCAGCACGGGTGGTCAACATACGGGTTCAGCTCTGCCTTGTCGAAGATGGCGTGAACCACCTCGTGGCCGGCGGCGTGAAGCACTTCATCGGCGGTGAAGAACGAGCTCGAGCTGAATCTGATTTGGTTTGAATCAGACGAGTACTCGGCGATTGCGTCTGCCTCCATGGGGCCAACCTCGACCGACGAGATTTGCACCCGGTTCCCGGTGACAGCCCGCGACAGGTCGACCGCGCTCCGGGCTGCTGCCTGCAGGCAGAGGTTGTCCTGGTTGAGCACGAACCTCGTTTGTTCTCCGGTGGGCCCCGACATCCTGATCGAGACAGCGGTGATGACGAAGACGAGACACCACAGGGTCAACGCGGACTGCCGTGCCACGATCTGACCGAAGGTCGTCACGGAGGCCTGCCGCCACCAGCGCCGAATCGTCGGTAGCGAATCCTGTGCCCGCCGGACGTTCGCCGACACCAGATCCCGCGATCGCGTTCCCGGCCGGTTGACGCTCGGCGTACGCCATCGATGCGGGCTCAGCGGCGTGGCTCCGTTCTCGCCCTCCGAGAGTGGATCCCTCTTGCGACCCGGTCAACGCCCATTGTAGACATCTTGGGCCTACCCGTCACCCTGCACTCAGCTCCCCCTGAGTGCCACGTTCACCGTTGTTTCAATCCCATTCGGGTTTCGATATCGACGTGTGGAAGGCGCTGAGCCGAGCCCCAGAGCGGTGTCACGATCTCCACTCCACAGCTCGACAATGGTGAACGTGGCGTGCGCCGAGCAAAGCTCGGGGAAAGGGGAAGAGATGACGTGAGATGAGTCACTCGGAAACTTTCCGAACAGATCCTGC
>JALOLD010000032.1 GCA_025456145.1 Thermoanaerobaculales bacterium
GCCGCTGCCGCTGCCGCTGCCGCTGCCGCTGCCGCTGCCGCTGCCGCTGCCGCTGCCGCTGCCGCTGCCGCTGCCGCTGCCGCTGCCGCTGCCATCGGAAACGGTAACGGGCACGGGGACGGACGCGGACTCGGACACGGACACGGAAACGGAAACGGAAACGGAAACGGACGCGGACGCGGACGCGGAAGGTGCCGCTGACATCGGACGCGGACGCGGACGCGGACGCGGACGCGGAGGATGCCGGTTCAGCCGCCGAAGGTGAAGCTCCGGTCGAGATGGCGCTGGATGTTCCTCTCGAGGAGGTCCTCGTGGTCGAAGTTGCGGATCCTCAGGTAGTACTCGGCGGCTTCGATGAGGACCCGCTCGGGGACCAGCCCGATGAGGTCGATGTGGCGGATGTCGACGCCAAAGCGGGCCGCCTCGATCCGGATGTTCTCGACCACCCGATAGAGCGGCGACGCCTTGAAGTTGGTGATCGCGACCGACAGCATCGCCCGGTCCGAGGCGTGGTCGAGGGCGCCGTGCGCCCGGACGACCCCGCCCGAGGTGCTGGCCAGGGCGTGCGCCACGGCGTGCGCGATCGTCTCGTCGCGGCTGCCCAGAAAGACGTTGAAGCTGAGCAGCGGGTAGCGGGCGCCGATGATGGTCACGCCGGCGGTGGCCGAGAAGCGATCCGGCCCCAGGTCGGGCTTCCACCGCTGGTCGGTCATCTTGGCCTCGAATCCCTCGTACTCGCCCTGGCGGATGTTGTCGAGGTCGCGGCGGTAGCGGTAGCGGGCCGACTCGGCGTAGAGGTAGACCGGCAGCTTGAATCGCTCGGCGACGGCCTCGGCGAACTCGACCGCCCACGCCTTGGCCTCGTCCATCGAGGCGTCCTTGAGGGGCACGAAGGGAAAGACGTCGACCGCGCCGACCCGTGGGAACTCGCCGACGTGCCGGCGCATGTCGATATGGCCGAGCGCCGCCTCGTACAGGGCGAGCCCGCCGCCGAACACCGCATCCTTGCTGCCGGTGAATGAGAACACGGTGCGGTTGCGGACGTTGTCCATCGCGACGTCGAGCATGATCAGACCGGGGATCGCCGACAGCCTCTCCCCGAGACCGTCGATGAAGGCCTGGTCGGCGCCCTCGCAGATGTTGGGAACGGCGGCGATGATCTGGTTCATGGCGAGCTCCCTAGAAGATCCCGAGAAAGACCCCGGCGGCGATCGCCGAGCCGATCACGCCGGCGACGTTGGGTCCGAGGGCGTGCTGAAGGAGGTAATTGGACGGGTCCTCCTCCTGCCCGATGCGATGGGCGACCCGCGCCGAGTCGGGCACCGCGGAGACCCCGGCGGCGCCGATCAGCGGGTTGATCTTGTCGGTGCTGAACAGGTTCATGAGCTTGGCGAACAGCACCCCGCCGGCGGTCGCGACCGCGAAGGCGACGCAGCCGAGGACAAAGATGAGGATCGACTGCCGGGTGAGGAAGACCTGGGCGGAGGTCGAGGCGCCGACCGCGAGCCCGAGCAGGATCGTCGCCCCGTCGAGCACCGGGCCGGAGGCCGACTTGGCGAGGCGCCCGGTCACCCCCGACTCCTTGAGGAGGTTGCCGAAGAAGAGCATGCCGAGCAGCGGCAGCCCGCCCGGCGCCACGAGAGCGGTCACGATGAGACCGGCGACCGGGAAGAGGATCTTGTCGCGCCGCGGCACCTTGCGGCCGGGCTTCATCCGGATGAGCCGCTCGGAGCGGGTCGTCAGCAGCTTCATGATCGGCGGCTGGATGACCGGGACCATCGCCATGTAGGAGTAGGCGGCGATGGCGATCGGCCCGATGAGCGACGGCGCGAGCCGCGACGAAAGGAAGATCGCGGTCGGGCCGTCGGCGCCGCCGATGATGCCGATCGACGCCGCCTCGGCCGGGGTGAAGCCGAGCTGGAGGGCGCCGATAAAGGTGGCGAAGATGCCGACCTGGGCGGCGGCGCCGAGCAGCACCGAGCGCGGGCTCGAGAGCAGCGCGCTGAAGTCGGTGAGGGCGCCGATGCCGAGGAAGATGAGGGGCGGGAAGAGCCCGGTACGGACCCCGAAGTAGATCAGGCCCATGACCGAGTTGGTGGTCGTGTTGAAGACGTACTCGTGGGTCACCGGGTCGATCATGTAGACCGACACCGCGTTGAAGATGTGGAGCGGTAGCGGGATGTTGCCGACCAGGATGCCAAAGCCGATCGGGACCAGGAGCAGCGGCTCGTACTCCCGGGCGATCCCGAGGTAGATGAAGCCACAACCGATCGCCAGCATCACGAGGTTGAGCCAGCTCAGGTTGGCGAAGCCGGTGCCGGCGAGGATCTGCGAGGCGGTGCCGTGCAGCCGCGCCGCGACGAGGTCGCGGTTGAAGACGCCGGGTGAGTACTCGACGATCCTGCCGAAGGCGCGGTCCCGGTCGACCGCGATCACCTGGAAGATGGCGCCGCGGCTGCCAGTCCGGGTCAGGAGATCGCCCTTGGCGCCGGGCGCGAGCCCGTCGGGGCGGTCGTTCCAGCCGCGGTCGATCCGGAAGTGGCGGTCGGCGGGCAGGGTTTCGAACGCCACCGCGTCGATCGCCGGCAGGTCGACCGAGGCATGGTCGACCTGGCCGAGCCCCGCCCCGGGCGCGACCTCGCTGACCACCGCGACCGCCTCCTTCTTTCCCGCGGCGACCACGGTGAAGCGACCGACGACCGCGCCGCCGGGGTCGCGCAGGGCTCCCGTGCTCGGCGTGCTGCCGGCGCCGTCCGGCGCGACCAACCCGGCCGATGCGCCAATCGGCAGCCGGATCAGGATGTCGTTGTCGAAGCTGATGCCGAGGTCGGTCCCCGCCGCCGCGGCCGTCGACACGGCCAGGGCGAGAATCGTCATGCCGAGGGTGGTGAGGTTGCGGCTCATCGCAGCGCCTACAGGGTGGTCATTTCCGGCCGGGCGACCTCGACCAGCGGGTCGCCCTCGCCGACCGTGTCGCCCTCGGCGACGAACACCGCGCGGATGGTCCCGCGGTGCGGCGCCGGGACGACGTTCTCCATCTTCATCGCCTCCATCACGAGCAGCGGCTGGCCGGCCTGGACGGTGTCCCCCGCCTTGACCGCGAGCCGCAGGACGAGCCCGGGCAGCGGCGCCCGGACCGCCCCCGGCGCCTCGTCGGCGGGCCGCGCGGCCGAACGCCCCGGCGGCGGTGCGGCGGCGACCGCCGTTCGAACCGGGGCGCGTTGCGCCCGGGCCGGGGCCGGCCGGGCGGGGCGGCCGATCTCGACCAGCCCGACCTCGTAGCTCGCGTCGTCGACGACGATGACCGCCCGGTCGGCGGTCATCTCGGTCACCCGGGCCCGGTACTCCCGGTCCCCGATCCTCAGGACGTAGTCACTCATGGATGCTCTCTCCGGTGCTGCCGATCCGGTGCAGCCGGCGCTCGACCTCGAGCACGGCGGTGATGACGGTCAGGATCTCGGGGTCGATCCCGGGGCCGGCGGATGCGGCCGGGGGAAGGGGGTTGGCCGGCGCGGTCGTGGGCGTCGCAGCCGGTCGCTGCAGCCAACCGAGCCCGACGATCAGACCCGCGGTCAGGAGCAGCCCGCTGAACACCACCGCCATGCCGAGACCGGTGATGACGAGGGCGTCGGAGAGGCTCATCCTCCACCTCCCTCAGAGCGGGATGTTCGAGTGCTTGACCGGCGGGTTGGTCTGCCGCTTGTCGGCCAGCATCTCGAGGGCGTTGACGATGTGGGCGCGGGTCTCGGAGGGGTTGATGACGTCGTCGATGTAGCCCTTCCTCGCCGCGACGTAGGGGTTGGCGAAGAGGTCGCGGTACTGCTGCTTGAGCTGGTCGGCGGCGGCCTGCCGGTCGGCGGCCGCGGCGAGCTCGGCGCGGTAGATGATCTCGATCGCGCCGTCCGGCCCCATCACCGCGATCTCGGCGGTCGGCCAGGCGAGGTTGACATCGGAGCGGATGTGCTTCGAGCTCATGACGCAGTAGGCGCCGCCGTAGGCCTTGCGGAGCACCACGGTGACCTTGGGCACCGTCGCCTCGGCGAAGGCGAAGAGCAGCTTGGCGCCGTTGCGGATGATCCCGCCATACTCCTGGACGGTCCCGGGCATGAAGCCGGGAACGTCCTCGAAGGTGACGAGCGGGATCGAGAAGGCGTCGCAGAAGCGGACAAAGCGCGCCCCCTTGATCGAGGCGTTGTTGTCGAGCACCCCGGCGAGGGCCTGCGGCTGGTTGGCGACGATCCCGGTCGGACGGCCGCCGAAGCGGGCGAAGCCGATCACCAGGTTGGGGGCGAAGTCGGGCTGGATCTCGAGGAAGTCGGCGTCGTCGACCACCCGGGTGATCACCTCGCGGACATCGTACGGCTGGTTGGGGTGGTCGGGGAGAACCAGGTCGAGCTCGCGGTCGACCCGGTCGGTGGGGTCGTCGGAGGCGACGACCGGCGGCTTCTCGCGACAGCTCTGGGGGAGAAAGCCGATCAGCCGACGAAGGGTGGCGAAGGCGTCGTCCTCGGTGTCGGCGACTAAATGGGCGACGCCGCTGCGGCTGGCATGGACGTCGGCGCCGCCGAGCTGGTCGGTGGTCACCTTCTCGCGGGTCACCTGCTCGACGACCTTGGGCCCGGTGAGGAACATGTACGAGGTGTCGCGGACCATCATCACCAGATCGGTGATCGCCGGCGAGTAGACCGCGCCGCCGGCGCAGGGACCGAGGATCAGCGAGATCTGCGGCACCTGGCCCGAGGCGAGGACGTTCTTGAGGAAGATGTCGGCATAGCCGGCGAGGGCGTCGACCCCCTCCTGGATCCGCGCGCCCCCCGAGTCGTTGAGCCCGATGATCGGCGCCCCGACGGTGACCGCGAGATCCATGATCTTGCAGATCTTCTCGGCGTAGGCCTTGGACAGCGAGCCACCCCAGATCGTGAAGTCCTGGGAGAAGACGAAGACCCGGCGGCCGTCGATCGTCCCCCACCCGGTGACGACGCCGTCGGTGAGGGGGTGGTCGGCGTCCATCCCGAAGTCGGCGCAGCGGTGGGTGACGAAGGCGTCGAGCTCGGTGAAGCTCCCCTCGTCGAGGATCCGCTCGAGCCGCTCGCGGGCGGTGTACTTGCCCTGCTCGTGCTGCTTCGCGACCCGCTTCTCGCCGCCGCCCGCCAACGCCTGCTCGCGCCGGTTGGCGAGGTCGAGGAGCTTGCGATCGATGCTCATCGGTCCTCCGGTATGCCCTCAATCCACGTCGGGCGTGGGCCCCGGCCGCGGACCGGCATTCTCCCGCGTTTCGTCCCGCAGATCAATGACACGGTCAAGGGCAGCGTCAGCGACAGCGACAGCGTCAGCGGCAGGGGCAGGGGCAGCGGCAGGGGCAGGGGCAGCGGCAGCGGCAGGGGCAGCGACGCGGTCTCAAGCCCTCAAGACCAGGCGCCGCAGGCGCCGGCCAGGCCCTCAAGCCCTCAAGCCCTCAAGCCCTCAAGCCCTCAAGCGCAGGTCCCGAAGGGGCCGGCCAGGCCCTCAAGCCCTCAAGCGACAAACAAACGCCCCGCTCCGAAGAGCGGGGCGGGTTTCGTCGGTGCGACCCGGACCTAGTCGAAGAGAGGGAACGGGCGCGGCATGAACGGATCGAAGGCCGGGATCATGCTGAAGAAGTGCGGGTTGAAGGAGGCCTGCCCGTACTGGTTGGGGAGAACCTCGCCCGACTCGCCGAGCGGGAACATGCTCTCGATGCGGACCGGACCGCTCGAGTCGAACTCGACGCAGTGGGCGTAGGTCGAGCGGCTCGAGAACGGGGTCCGCCAGATCTCGCCGAAGATCTGATGGGTGTAGACGATCTCGCCGCGCGGTGCGTTGTAGCCGCCGGAACCGATCGTGCCGAGGACGTTGTCGAGGGCGAGGACGATGAGCTCGCCGGCGGTGGTCGGCTTGCCCGAGCCCGACCGGTCTGCGAACCAGTTGTTGAGCACCGGCAGCGTGGCGTCGGGTCCGTCGAGCATCCGGACGAGGACGTTGAAGAGGATGAAGGTCGACTGGCTCGAGAAGCTCAGCCCCGCGGTCGTGAACTCGTCCTCGAAGGTCAGACGGATCATCTCGCGGATCCACGCGTCCTGGAGCACCCAGGCGTCGGCGCGAAGGGTGCCGAAGCGCCACTCCGCGGGGCCGCCGGCGACGAAGTGGCCGTCCCAGGCGTCGATCATGTCCACCGCCGCCTGACGGCTGGGGGTCGGGTCCGCCGCGACCGCCGCCGAGAAGGCGTCGGCGACGAAGGGCCAGGTGTTGCCGCCCGAGCCGAAGCTGTCGGTGGTGGCGATGTTGAGGGCCAGGTCGCGGATCTGCTCGTAGCTCAGATCGTCGTTGGCGGCGAGGTACTCGTCGATCACGTGGGCGCGGTGGAAGCGGCCGTAGTAGGCCGCGTTCGGGGCGTTGTTGTAGTCGACCGACGCCTTGTTGTTCCAGCCGCCGTAGTAGCCCTGGTCGGTGTTGGAATCGTGGGCGCGGGCCCGCCGCTCGCCGGTCCACTCCATCGTGCCGTCGCCGATCGAGGGCAGCCGGGGGTCGACGCCCGCGGCGCGGATCGGGTCGAAGCCCGACATCCAGTAGGCGATGTTGCCGTCGGCGTCGGCATAGGTGAAGTGCTGGCTGACCGCGACCTCTTCGATTCCGGCGTCGAAGTCGGCGACGCTCTCGGCGGTCGCCATCCTGAGGAAGGCCTCGAGCGACTTCGCCTCGCGGCCCCAGTGGGCGTAGGCCCAGGCGACGATGACGGCGGGGTCGGGGTTGCTGGTCGGGTCCCAGGGCAGCGGCTCGATGATCGGGCCATGGGCGCTCCGCCAGACCGGGATGACGACGTCGTCCCGGCCGAAGACCTCGATGGTCTCCATGCGATGGAGGCTGACGGTCTGCGGCGCCTCGAGGTAGTAGTCGACGGTGTGGGCGTGGCCGACCTGCATCGACCAGGCGTGGTGCGGGGTGCGGCCGATGATGATGAAGGGGATGCCGGGGACGGTCATGCCCGAGATCTCGAGCCCGCCGCCGCGGATCGAGCCCTCGGTGACGATCGAGGGCGTCGAGAAGCCCATCTGCGGCCCCGAGTACACGGTCGGGTTGCCGGAGGCCGCCTTGTCGGCGGCCACCGCCCAGGCGTAGCTGCCCATCTTGGCGTCGACGTTGAGCGCCTCCATCGCCTGGTGGAAGCCCTCGGCCCGCGACCGGATCCGCGCGGCGGCCGGCGCGAGATCGGGAAGCGCGGCGAAGCGGGCGGCGAGGCCGGGGTCGAGCCGCTGGTCGGTCGCGGTCTTGGCGCCGGAGGGGATCATGGTCTGGGCGCCCGGGTCGTTGATCCAGCGCAGGTCGGCGAACATCGCGAGCGCCGGGGTCGGGTCGCCCTGGATGTTGTAGGCGGCGATCAGCGCCTGGACCATCGACGCGTTGTCGAGCTGGCCGGTCGCACCGGGCCGGCCCTCCGGGTCGAAGTTCCGCTGGAGCAGGATCAGCCAGGCCAGGGTGTCGTTGGGGGTGAAGGGCTGGGGCAGCACCGGCAGGCCGGGTCCGGTGAAGACCGACTGCAGGCCGAGCAGCCAGTACTCGTAGGGCATCTGCATCCAGGCGCCGGCGTAGAACTCGCCGATCCGCCGGTTGATGCCGGCGGTGTAGGCGTTGATCAGGGTCTGGGCGTCGGGCGAGAGCTCGGCGATGAACCCGGTCAGCTCGTCGTCGGTGTGGCCGATGGTCCGCAGGAAGACGTCGTTGGGGATCTGGCTCGGGCCGAGGAGCGCCGACAGCGTGCCTCTTCCCTGGCGGCGCTGCAGGTCCATCTGCCAGAGGCGGTCGGTGGCGACGGCATAGCCCATCGCCTCCATGACCTCGGCGAGGGTGCCCCCTTCGATGAACCAGATGCCCTGGGCATCACGGGTCGTCGACACCGGGTCGTCGGTCAGGCTCGGCCCGTCCGGGACGGCGGCCATACCCGAGTGGTTGGTGTAGGCGGTCTGGCCCGAGGCGGCGGCCGCGACGGCCAGGATCACGAGAGACAACTTCCAGATGGACGCCTTCATGCTGTCGCTCTCCCTTCAAAGATCGTCGACGTCAACGCGATCCGTACCAGCCAAATCGCGATGATCCCCCAGTAGTCGAGAGTGGCCGCCGACGACTATATCGCTGCTGCGTCGCCGTGTAAACGGGGGGTGAAGCGGCGAGGCTCGCCGCGTATGATGCACCCCGGAGGCGCCGATGGGGGATCACCGACGGAGCGCGGCCTGCCTGGCGGTGGGCTCCGAGCTGCTCGGCGGCGACAAGCTCGACCGGAACTCGCTGACCGTGAGCCGGGCGCTCGCCGGCCTCGGGCTGGCGATGACCGAGAAGCGCGTCGTCGGCGACGACGTCGAGGCGATCGCCGGAGCGGTCGGCGACCTCGTCGCCCGGCACGACCTGGTCGTGGTGACCGGCGGGCTCGGACCGACCGCCGACGACGTCACCCGCGACGCCGTCGCCCGCGCCCTCGGCAGGGCGATCGAGCACGACCCCGCGGTCGCGGGGTGGATCCGCGAACGCTATGCCGCTCAGGGCCGAGAGATGCCGGTCCACGCACCGTCGATGGCGCGGGTGGTCGCCGGCAGCCGGCCGCTGCCGAACCTGCGTGGCGCCGCTCCCGGGCTGCTCGTCGAGCTCGGCGACCGAGTGCTCGCCGTGCTGCCCGGTCCGCCGTGGGAGATGGTCGAGATGCTCGAGCGCGACGTCCTCCCCGTGGTCGCGTCGTGGGACCCCGGCGCGCGGCGCCTGTCGCGGACCCTGCTGGTCGGCGGCGTCTTCGAGTCGGATGTCGAGCAGCGGGTCCGACCACTCTACGAGCGGTTCGGCCGCGACGACGTGTCGATCCTCGCCTCCTATGGCGTCGTCCGCCTCGTCCTGTGGGCCGCCGGCGACGGGCCGGCCGCGATGGACCGCCTCGGCGAGATGGAGCGGGCCTTTTCCGAACGCCTGGGCAACGACCTCGCCGGGGTCGACCTGACGGGTCTGGCCGAGGCGGCGGTGGTCGGGCTGCGCCGGCGAGGCGAGCGTCTGGCCACCGCCGAGAGCTGCACCGGAGGTCTGGTCAGCGCTCGGCTGACCGATGTCCCGGGCGCCTCGGAGGTCTTCGTCGGAGGCGTCGTGGCCTACTCCAACGAGGTCAAGGAGCTCGAGCTCGAGGTCCCCCTCGCCACCCTCGTCGGGCACGGCGCGGTGTCGGAGGCGGTCGCTCGGGCGATGGCCGAGGGGGCGCGACGGCGCCTCGCCGCGGACTGGGGGGTCGCGATCACCGGGATCGCCGGCCCGACCGGCGGCACCGAGGACAAGCCGGTCGGTCTGGTCCACTGGGCGGTGGCCGGACCGGACGGCGTGGCGGCCGCCCACCGGGTCTTCCCGGGCGACCGGTCGGTGGTGCGCGAGTGGAGCTGCAACAGCGCCCTCGACCTGCTGCGGCGCCGGCTCGCCGGGCTCGGATGAGCGGGCCGGGGGCCCACCGCGCCTTCGTCGCCCTCGATCTGCCGCCCGAGACGAGGGAGCTGATCCGGCGCGAGCAGGAGCGGCTCCGGCGCGAGCTGCCGCGCGCCCGTTGGACCCGGCCGGAGGGTCAGCACCTGACTCTGAAGTTCCTCGGCGACACGCCGAAGGCGGTCGTGGCCGAGCTCGCGGCGGCGCTCGCCGCGGCGGCGGCGGGACGGTCACCGGTCGTCGTGACCCTCGGCGGCAGCGGCTTCTTCCCGGGGCCGCAACGGCCGCGGGTCGCCTGGGTCGGCGGGCGGGCGCCGGGGGCCGGCGAGCTCGCGGCGGCGGTCGACGACGCCGCGGTCGCCATCGGTCTCGCGGCGGAGCGCCGGCCGTGGTCGCTCCACCTCACCCAGGCCCGGCTCGACCGGCCCTGGCCGCCGGCCGCCGTCGAGCGCTTCCTCGAGTGGGGCAGGGGCTTCTCGGCGCCGTCCTTCGCCTGCGCCGAGGTCGTGGTCTTCGCCAGCGAGCTGCGCCCCGGAGGCGCGGTGTACACTGCCCTCGAGAGGGTTCCCCTGCGTTGATCGTCGAGCTCGTCCTGGTCGTTCTCGCCTACCTCGTGGGCTCGATCCCCTTCGCCTACATCTTCGTCCGCTGGGCGACCGGGCGCGACGTCCGGCTCGAGGGCTCGGGCAACGTCGGCGCGACCAACGCCCTGCGCTCGGCCGGCTGGAAGGTCGGGGTCTCGGTGACCGTGCTCGATACCGCCAAGGGCTCGCTCGCGGTCTGGATGATGCTGGTCTTCAACCCGGAGAGCGCCTGGCTCGCCGCCTCGATGCTGGCGGTGGTCTTCGGCCACTGCTTCCCGCCGTGGCTGCTGTTCCGCGGCGGCAAGGGCGTCGCAACCGGTCTCGGCGCGTTTCTCGTCATCGCGCCGCTGAGCGCCCTCGCCGCTCTCGGCCTGTGGCTCGTGATGCTCGCCGCCTTCCGCTGGGTGTCGCTCGCCTCGATGACCGCGACCGCGAGCTTTCCGGTGCTCCTCCAGCTGGTCGACCGGCCCGACTGGGTGACCCTGGTCGCGGTCGCCGCGGCGGCGATCCTGATCATCGTCAACCACCACTCGAACATCCGCAATCTGATCGCCGGCGACGAGCCGCGGCTCGGACCGGGCTTCTGGAGGTAGTGCATGAGGATCTCGGTGTTCGGCGCCGGCTCGTGGGGCTGCGCCCTGGCCCACCAGATGGCCCGCCGGGGCCACGACGTCCTGCTCTGGGCCTTCGAGCCGGAGGTGGCGGCGGGGATCAACGCCGACCACCGAAACCCGGTCTTCCTGACCGACGCCGAGCTCCACCCGGGGATCCGCGCCACCAACGACCTCGAGGCCGCGGCGGCCCACGCCGATGTCTGGATCTGGGTCGTGCCCGTCCAGTTCAGCCGCCGAGTGATGAACCGGCTGGCGCCAGTCCTGCGCGACGAGGTCGTCCTGGTGTCGGCGTCGAAGGGCATCGAGACCGACAGCCTCAAGCGGATGGACGAGATCGCCGGCGAGGCCCTCGGTCTGCTGCCCGAGAGGTTCTGCTGTCTGTCCGGGCCGACCTTCGCCATCGAGGTGGTGCGCGGCGACCCGTCGGCGGCGGTGCTCGCCTGCCGCGACATGGGCCGGGCGCCGAGCCTCCAGGAGGAGTTCTCGGACCGTCACCTGCGCTGCTACGCCGGGAGCGACCTGATCGGGGTCGAGCTCGCCGGTGCGCTCAAGAACGTCGTCGCGATCGCCGCCGGGATCATCGACGGGCTCGGCCTCGGCGCCAACACCCAGGCCGCCCTGATGACCCGCGGGCTCCACGAGATCACCCGCCTGGGGGTGGCCCTCGGCGCCGAGGCCGACACCTTCCGCGGCCTCGCCGGGATGGGCGACCTGGTGCTGACCAGCACCAGCGGCCTGTCGCGCAACCGCCAGGTCGGGAAACGGCTCGGCCAGGGCGAGACCCTCGAGGAGATCCTCGGCTCGATGCGCGAGGTCGCCGAGGGCGTCAAGACCACCCCGGCCGCGGCCCAGCTCGCGGCCAACCTCGGGATCGAGATGCCGATCACCGAGGCGATGACCGCGATCCTCGGCGGCCGGATCGCCCCCGCCGAGGCGCTCAGGATGCTGATGACCCGTCAGCTCAAGCTCGAGACCCAGCTCTGAATGATGAATGCGGAATGACGAATGATGAACGACGAGACCCGTGTCATCGAGCCCCGGGTCGTTTCAGCTCACGGTGCGATGAAATTCATCATTCATCATTCCGAACGTCATCCCATCCATTTGCCGGGCTCGCTGTACTCGTTGCGCGGGACCCTCAGCCCGGGGACGAGGTCGCGCTCGGGAACGACGGTGATCGCCTTCGGGTGCTCGGGGCAGGCGAGCTCGCAGAGACCGCAACCGGTGCAGGCCCCCGACCCGACGAGCGGGCGCGAGCCGATCATCATCAGCGCCTTGTCGGGGTAGGGGCAGGCCTTGTAGCAGCGCGTGCAGAGCTCGCCCTTGAAGGTGACGCAGCGGCGAGGATCGACCTTGGCAATCCCGATCCGGACCTTCGCCGGGCCGCCCTCGGGAAACACCAACGCGCCGTCGGGGCAGGCGGCGATGCACGGCAGGTCGTCGCACAGCCGGCACGGCGTGACCGCGGGGTCGATCGCCGGGAGCCTCCGGCCGTCGGCCTCCTCGATGGTGATGATCGCCTTCACCGGGCACACCGGGATGCAGTCGCCGCAACGGGTGCAGGCCTCAAGAAAGGCCTCGTCCGGGGCGAGGGCGCCGGGCGGCCGCAGCACCTTGGCCGGGTCGGCCGATCCGCCCGGGACGACCGCCCGGGTGGCGTCGCGCAGGCCGCCGAACCACGAGGTCAGGAAGTCGCGGCGCGAGGACCGGGGCCGGTCGGTCATGACCCGGCTCCGGCGGGGATCGGGATCTCCTCCCAGGCGGCGGCGTCGGCGATCCGGTGGACCTCGGTCCGCTCGAGGGCGTCGTCGACGAGCTCGGTCACCTCGAGCAACGCCTCGGCGGCGTCGAGCTCGCTGGCGTGGCTCTTGGTCGCCGGCTGATCGGGCAGCAGGAACGAGCAGCAGTCGACGTGGGGCTGGATCGAGAGCTCGAAGGTCCCGGCGGAGCGCGCGAGGCCGATGATCTCGAGCTTGTCCAGGCCGATCAGGGGCCGCAGGACGGGCAGCGAGGCAACCGCCTCGACCGCCGCCAGGTTCTCGATGGTCTGCGACGCCACCTGACCGAGGCTCTCGCCGGTCACCAGGGCCCGCGCCTTGAAGCGGCGGGCGATCCGCTCGGCGAGGCTGAGCATGAAGCGGCGGTAGAGAAGGACCCGCAGCGGCGCCGGGCAGCGGGCGGCGATCTGCTCCTGGATCGCGAGCAGCGGCACCATGACGAGCCGGGCCTGCCCCTGGTACCGGTTGAGCACCCGGACGAGGTCGTGCACCTTCTCGAGGCTCGCCGGGTCGGTCCGCGGTACCGAGTGGAAGTGGATGAAGTCGAGCCGCATGCCGCGCTTCATCATCATGTAGGCGGCGACCGGCGAGTCGATCCCCCCCGACAGGAGGCAGGCGCCGCGGCCGCCGACGCCGACCGGCAGCCCGCCCGGCCCGGCGACCCGGCGGGTCCAGGTGAACAGGCCGTTCTCGTCGACCAGGACGTGGATCGTCAGCTCCGGGTCGCGCAGCTGCACCGGCCAGCCGGTCCGCCGTTGGACGATCGTCCCGACCTCGCGCTCGATCTCGGGAGAGGTCATCGGGTAGCTCTTGTCCGACCGGAGGCAACGGACGGCAAAGGTCGAGGCGGTCATCGTCTCGAGGCGCGGGACGAGGGACGCCTCGAGGTCGGCGAGGGTGAAGCCGGCGTGCTCGACCGCCATGATCGCGCCCAGCCCGAAGACCGTGTGTAGCCTGCGAGCCACCTCGGCGAAGTCGACCGGCTCGGCAAAGCTGACGAGCACCCGCCACGCCGGCCGGCTGACCGAGGCCCCCGGCAGATCGGCCAGGGCGCGCCGGACGTTGTCGGTCAGGGTGCGCTCGAACCAGGCGCGGTTGCCGCCCTTGAGGCTGATCTCGTTGGTCGTCGCGAGGACCTGGGTGACGCGCTCCATCCGCACGAGGGTACCACCAGCGACCCGCGTCGGCGGTATCGGCGACAATGGTGGGGTGGAGCGTGGTCCCCTCACCGAGCTCGAGGCGGCGCGGGCCTGGGCGCTCGCCTACAACACCCACGATCCGTCGGTGCTCGAGCCGTTGCTCGCCGCGGATGTCCGGGTGATGTCGCGCTGGGTGGTCAGCGACCTGGTCGGGCGAACCCCCTATCTCGCCTACCTCGCCGAGAAGTTCCGCACCTTCGAACGGGTCGGCTCGCACGTCCGGGTCGAGATCGGTTCGACCCCCGGGGAGGCCCCGGGATGGGCGGGTCGGCCGTGCGCGCTGCTCGAGCAGGATCGCCGGCTGATCGCCACCGTGCTCTTCGACGTGATCGGTGGCGCGATCGTCCAGATCTCGCTCGGCGCCAACCCGGACCCCGCCGTGTGCATCGGCAGCGGAAGCTACCCGGGCTTCGACGACGACGATCAGCCCGTCAACTGACGATCAGGCGAGGGTCTGGTCGAGCAGCCGGAGCAGGATCTCGAGCAGGTCGTACGGGGCGAAGTCGGAGGGTGCGCGGAGGAAGGCGTCGAGGGCCGCGTCGCGGCCCCCGAGCCCGGCCAGCGCCTCGATCATCTCTCCGGTGACCTCGCCCCGGCCGAGCTCGCTCATCGTCCAGGTCAGCAGCTGGTGGTCAAACGTGACGAGGTCCCCGCGGTGGTTGATCTTGAGCAGATGGTGGGCAAAGGCCTCGACGCCCGGCCAGATCTCGACCGCCATCGCCAGGTCGCGGTCGGCGAGCTGCCAGGTCTCGAGCTGGCTCTTGAGCGCGATCAGGGTGAGCTGCTCGTCGAGCCGGATCGCGCGGTAGGTCGGGGCGGCGCGGATCGCGTCGATCGCCCCGTCGACCGACTCCAGGAGGCGCTCGTACTCTCCTGCGGTGGTCGGCGCCGGCCGGGCGAAGGCGAGGGCGAAGGGTCCGATCGTCTGCCGGACCGCGATCGCCGTCGCGAGGGGCGAGCCGGCCTTGACGATCGGTCGCAGCGCGCGTCGGCTGGCGGCGGGTGGTGGGGAGGCCGGAGGGGGCGGCGGCGAAGGCCGTGAGCCGGCGGGGGTTTTCGCCGTCCGCAGCTCGGACGCCCTCCGGACCAGCGTGTCGGTGATTCGACCGTGCTGCTCCATGACCGCGGCATCGATGGCGGCCGGGCTGTCGGCTCCGGGGTTCATCGCGATCTCGCGGCTCGAGACGAGCCGCCCGCCGTCGTAGACCAGGGTGCGGATCTTCGCCGGCTCGCCGGCGATGTACTCGGTCTGGATCGTGAACTCCCGGCCGAGCACCGCGATCTTGTCGACGTGGCCGCTCATCGAGGCACATTCAATCACGATGCCGGCGACGCGGCAACTCCAGCGCTCACCCGCCGAGGGCGTCGGCGAGATAGCGGATCTGTTCGGGAGCGTTGTAGAGGTGGGCGGAGATCCGCAAAGCGCGCCGGCTGCCCGATGCCCACTCGGTGACCGGTACCTCGATCCGGTGCTCGTGGTAGAGCCGGTCCTGGAGGGGGTCGAGACCGCCGGCCGTCCTGGGCGTCGACGCTCCCGGCAGGGGAACCGCCGCGAGTGCGCCGATCATCGACTCGGGGCACGGCTCGTCGGTCTCGAGGGCCGCGCAGATCACCGATCTCGCCGCGAGGGCGAGGGTCCGGTTGCGCCGGCGGACCTCGGGCCATCCGCCGTCGACCAGGGCCGCGACGGCGTCGATCGCCGCCGGCACCGTGAGCCAGGGTGTCGGGTCGGCGGTGCCGGTCCAGTCGAACTCGAGGTGGAGACGGCTGCGGCCGGCCAGCGGCGCCGCGAAGCCGTGGCTGGTGACCAGCGGCCGGGTCCGCTCGCGCCAGTCCTGGCGCGCCCACAGAAAGGCGGCGCCCTTGGGCGCGCACAGCCACTTGTGGCAGTTGCCGGTGTAGAACGGCGCGGCGAGACCGCCGACCTCGAGCTCGACCATCCCGGGCGCGTGGGCGCCATCGACGATGACCGTCACATCTCGCTCCTCGAGCCGCCGGACGAGCTCGGCGACCGGGAGGACGAGCCCGGTCGGGCTGGTCACGTGGTCGACGATCGCCACCCGGGTGCGCGGGCCGACCGCCCCGAGGACGCGCTCGACGACGGCGCCGTCGGACGCGCCGGGAAAGGGCAGCGCGACCTCGACGAGCCGCGCCCCGGCGGCGCGAGCCCGGACCAGCGCGGCGTTCGCGCAGGCGGCGTAGCCGTGGTCGGTGACCAGAACCTCGTCACCGGGATCGAGCGGGATCGAGGCGAGGGCGGTGTTGACGCCGGTCGTGGCGTTGGCGACGAAGGCGAGGCCCGCCGGGTCGGCGCCGACGAAGCCGGCGAGCGACCCCCGGGCCCGGTCGAGAAGCTCGGGCAGCTCGCGGATCATGAAGCGCACCGGCTCGGCCTCGAGCCTCCTCCGGAGCTCGTCCTGCGCGGCGAGCACCACCCTCGGGCACGCCCCGAACGAGCCGTGGTTGAGAAAAACGACCGTCGGGTCGAGCCCCCAGGCGTCGGCGAGGTCGGAGGGGGCGGGGAGCGGTCGGTGGATGGCGCTCACCGTTTTCTGGTCCTGTCCAGGATGGCCCGGCCGTACTTCTTGGCGATCGTCGGGCCGATCCCCGAGACCTCGAGCAGCTCGTCGTGGTCGGTCGGCCGGGCGCGGCTGAGCGCGGCGAGCACCCGGTCGGAGAGGATCCTGAACGCCGGGACCCGGCGGCGCCGCGCCTCGCCGAGCCGCCACTCGCGCAGCGCCTCGAAGAGCTCGGACTGGTCGGCGTCGAGGGCCGCCGGAGATGCGGCTTCGGCAGGCGCCGGTGGTCGGGCCTTCGACCTCCCGGCCTTCTTGGGCGGCGCGGCGGCGGCGGCCGTCTCGACGATCCGTACCGCGTCGACCGAGCCGGCCCGCGCCAGCCGCCCGGCTCTGGTCAGGAAGACGCGGTGAAAGCGGATCGTCGCCCCGTCGCGGACGAAGGAGTCGTCGCGCAGCTCGACCAGCCCGTGCCGGGCGAGCGCGCCGAGCAGGCCCTCGAGGGCCTCGCGGCCGCGTGCCCCCGGGTCGCCGAGCTCGCGATGGAGCTGGCCCGAGGTGGCGCCGTCGCGCTCGCGCAGCGTGCCGAGGATCGCGGTGAGGCGCTCGCGCTCGGTCGTGGTCGGCAGCCGCAACCGGCTGACCAGGCAGTCGGCGGCGGCACAGCGATCGCACAGGCCGCACGGCGTCCCCGGGTCGGCGCGGTCGCCGAAGTGCTCGACCAGGCGCACCATCCGGCAGCCGTGGCCGGCGGCGAAGCGGATCATCCTCTCGACCTGCGCCTGGCGGTGGGCGCGCTGCGCGTCATAGCCCGGCCGCCAGCCGTCGACTCCACGGCTCGCGTTGCCCTCGGGGTCGACCACCGCGCCGCGGTGCACCCAGAGCTTGTCGATCGCGCTCGAGAAGACCTCCTCGTCGATCCCGAGCCGTCGCCGCACCTCCTCGGCCGGCCGGGGATCCTCGCCGAGCGCGGCGAAGATCCTCGCGAGGACCTCGCCCGGCGGGTAGTCGCGCTCGAGGAAGAAGCGGTGGGTGTGCCGGTCGGCCCACGAGTAGAGGAGGATCGCCCGCGACGGGAGGCCGTCGCGTCCGGCGCGCCCGATCTCCTGGTAGTAGCTCTCGACGCTGCCCGGCAGGCCGGTGTGGACGACCGTGCGGACGTCCGCCTTGTCGATCCCCATGCCGAAGGCGATGGTCGCGACGACGACCTCGAGCCGGCCGTCGGCAAAGCCCCGCTGGGCGCGGTCGCGGGCCGTCGCGCTCATCCCGGCGTGGTAGGCGGCGGCGGGGAAGCTACCGCCGAGCAGCCCGGCCAGCGCCTCGGTCTCCTTGCGGGTCGGCGCGTAGACGATCGCCGGTCGCCGGACGGGGTCGGCGAGCACCCGGCAGACGATCGAGGAGCGGGAGGACGGCTTGGCCTCGACGACCTCGACCGCGATGTTGTCGCGGCGGAAGCCGTGGATGTACCGCCGGGCGCCCGGGATCCCGAGCTGCTCGAGGATGTCGTCCTGGACGGTCGGCGTGGCGGTCGCGGTGAGGGCGATGACCGGGGTCGGCCGGAGCCCCGGCAGGCGCTCGCCGATCATCCGGTAGTCGGGCCGGAAGTCGTGCCCCCACTGGGAGATGCAGTGGGCCTCGTCGACCGCGACGAGGACCGGTCGGCGCCTCGCGAGGAGCTCCGGGAAGCCGGGGACGGCGAGCCGCTCGGGGGCGATGAAGAGGAAGTCGAGCTCGCCCGCGAGGTAGGCGCGGGCCGCCCCTGCCGACTCGGCCCGGTCGAGCCCGGAGTGGATCCGCCCGGCGGCCAGACCGAGCCCCTGGAGCGCCTGGACCTGATCCTCCATGAGCGCGATGAGCGGCGACAGCACGAGGGTCGTACCGCCGCGCGCAAGACCTGGCAGCTGGTAGCACAGGGACTTGCCGGCGCCCGTCGGCATGACGAGCAGCGCGTCCGCGCCGTCGGTGACCGCCCGGCAGACCTCCTCCTGGAACGGCCGGAAGGCGGTGTGGCCGAAGCGGACGCGCAGCAGGTCGGCGAGCCGGTCGGCCGGCCTCGGTCGACCTGGCGGCGGGGACTCTCCGGATCGGGTCATCGACCCGGATTCTACCCGGGCCGGAGGCGCGCCTCCCCGGCCGAGGCCGAGCTACCCCCAGGCGCTGGTGTCCCCGGACTCGAAGTCGTCGGCGAAGATGCCGTCGCCGGTGGTGCTGTAGTCGGGCGGCAGGTCGACCCCGGCGACGACCCCGAGCGGCTGGTAGTCGGTGTAGCCGGGGAAGACGTAGCCGAGGTGGTTGTTGCCCATCCGGCGGATCAGGATCTCGGAGAGGACCCGGCGGAAGTCGGTGGTGACCGCGAGGTCGGCGTCGTCGAAGAGCTGGCCGGGCCCGATCCCCGGCCAGGCGCCGTGGACGCCGGGCACCGCGTTGCCCGACATGATGATCATCGGGTTGCCGTGGCCGTGGTCGGCGCCCCGGTCGGCGTTCTCGAACAGCCGGCGGCCGAACTCGCTCTGCACGACCACGGTGAGCCGGTTGGTGTAGTTCGCGCTGCCGGCGCCATCGAGATCGGTGTAGAGCGCGGCGAGCCCCTCGCAGAGGGTGCCGATCAGGCTTGAGAAGTAGCCGCCGCCGCCGTCACCCTGGCTGACGTGGGTGTCCCAGCCGCCGAGGTCGAAGGTCGAGACCCGGAGCCCGAGGTCGAGCTTGACCATCTGGGCGATGACCTGGAGCCCGTCGCCGAACGAGCCCGACGGGTAGACCGCGCCGTTGGCCGGGGTGTAGGCGCCGCTGATGTTGAGCTCGACCAGGTCGACCGCGTCGAGGGCCTGGAGGCCGGCCGCGTGGAGCCAGGTGGTGTCGTCGGTGTACATGTGGCGCAGCGCGATCCGCTGCGCGCTCCGCCACTCCCACGGCCCGATCTGGAGGTTGAAGCTGTCCGGGTCGGAGAGGTTGATGGTGTCACGGTCGCCGAGCAGCGATGTCGCCTGGGTGCTGCCGACCGACACCGACGGCATGACGATCTCGGGCGGCAGGTTGTGGGCGCACGAGAAGTGACGGGCGAGCCACCCGGTGGCGGTCGTCTTGTTCCCCGGCGTGCCCCGCTCGATGAACTCCATCGAGTCGAAGTGGCTGCGGCTGGCCTCGTTGAGGCCGGTGGCGTTGACCACCGCGACCTTGCCGCTCTGATAGAGCTGGTGGAGGGGCTGGGCGGCGCGGTGCAGGCCGAACTGACCGTCGAGCGAGAGCGCCCCGTTCGAGCCGGAGAGCGGCACCGCGATGTTGGGGCGGGCGCTCTCGTAGTAACCGCGGTCGTTCCCCGAGATCGGGACGACGAGGTTGAGCCCGTCGAGACCGCCGCGGAGGAAGATGACGACGAGGATCTCGTTGTTGACCGTCGTCTCGGGATCGGCGAAGGCAAAGCGCGGGAATCGCGAGCCGGCGAGCCCGGCGATGGCGGCGGAGCAGCCGGCGACGAAGCCTCGGCGTGTGGGTCGGGGGCTCATCACTACCTCCAGAGGAACGACGGCGACATGAAGATCAGACCGACCATCGAGCGCAACCGGTCGCGGGTGTCGGGGTCGGTGTCGAGGGGCAGCACGAAGTTCGGGTTGTGGCCCTGGGCCATGAACTCGACGACCTCCTCGCGCTCGGCGGCCGGTATCGGCCGACCGAAGATCCGGTCGATCCAGAAGTCGGCGAGCTGGTTGGCGGTGCGCACCCCGCCCGGGGTCTGGTCGAGGACGTTGAGCAGGTAGACGTCGAACGCGTCGCGGACGTCGATGAGCCAGTTGACGAGCCGCCAGCTCATCACCCGCGGCGTCGCGCTCTGCCAGTCCGCCTTGTGGTCGGGGAAGCCGTTCGGGGCCCGCCACGCGAACAGCGGCTGACCGGCCTGGTCATAGCGCCACAGCAGGTCCGAGGTGTCGCTGTCGTCGAGGGCGAAGGTGAAGCGGCCGTCGGCGGCGCGCATCGCGCTGGCGACGATCTCGAGGGGCCGTTTGATCTTGTCGCCCCAGGTGGCGAGGAAGGACGGGTGGAGGACGATGGTCCGGACGACCTGGGCGAGCTGGTCGGGCGCCGCGACCTCGGTCTCGAAGACCGCCGCCGCCGCGTCGATCATCGCCGGGTCCGGGTTGTCGCCGACCAGGCGACGGGCGAGCTTGGTGGCGATGTGGTGGGCGGTGCCCGGATGGGTGGCGATCTGGTCGAGCACCACGTTGCCGTCGGAAAGCGCCGGCTGGTTGGCCGGGATGTAGGTGCCGAGGACGAACTTCTGGAAGTGGTCGTGCCAGTCGGAGCGGTACTCGAAGAGCCCGGTGTCGAAGTCGAAGGTCCAGCCGGTGAAGCAGCGGGTCGACTCGAAGACATCGTCGTCGACATAGCCGATCGGCTTGCCGCCGGGCCCGATCGGCACCTGGTTTTGACGCAGCACGCCCAGGTAATGGTCGGTGCCGAGACCGTGCAGCTCGAACAGCTCGCGCGCCCAGTTCTCGTTGGGCCCGGCGCTCGACGAGGTGTAGTTGTCGAGGTAGTAGAGCATCGCCGGGTGCGAGGCGACCGCGCCGAGCATCGTGCGGAAGTTGCCGAGCGCGTTGCCGCGGATCACCACCCGGTCCCAGTGCGACCACACCGGCGAGATCCACGAGTCGATCGCATAGATGTTGAAGTGGTTGTGCCAGAAGTCGGCGAGGACCTCGAGCAGCTGCCGCTTGCTCCACACCGCCCGCAGCAGGGTCGCGCGCTCGACCTCGTAGTAGGGCTGGATGCGGATGTTCCACGGTGGATTGGAGACCACATGGTCGAGCCACAGCTGGGCGAGGCTCTTGTTGAGGGTGGTGTAGCCGGCGGCGGCGATCTTGGCGTCGCAGACCGAGTCGTTGATGGACGCCGGCGAGAGCTGCTGGTCGACCCACGCGGTCAGGCGCTGCTGGTCGGTGCCGCCGAGAGCGTTGAAGCTCGCGATGTCGCCGGCGCGAGGGCCCCAGCCGAGGCGGTTGAGCGCGATGATCGCGGCCGACGGCGGCGCCGGGACCGCCTTGGCGCCGCCCGACGGCCGTCCCGGTCGCCGCATTGCGGCGGCGCGGCCTTGGATGTGGTGGCGTGCGGCCGCGGCGGCGTGATCGCGAGCGTGGTCGAAGAGCTCGCGGCGGCTCGTTGTGCGATCGTTGTCGACAGGGTTCATCGCCCCCTCCCTTGAACCGGCTCGGGCGTTCCTCGTGCGGTGTCCTTCATCGTGTCGGAACGAGCTTCGGCCCCGAGTCTAGGCGCGACGGGCGGGGGGTCGCGGTGCTCCCCGTCACAGATTCCCAGTCTCAAGTAGACCGCGGGCGATCAAACGCCCCGAGACCCATCGGGCAGGGGGGGCTGGGCGGTACGACCTCCCGGCGCCAGGGTACCAACGAGCTGGTGTATCCTCGGCCCCACACTCGGTGCCGAATGCGGCGAGCGGAGGGAGGACCGATGCGACCGACTCGGGCTGCGTGGTTGTTCGCCGCGGGTTTGAGCTGGATGGTGCTCCGGGGAATCCTTGCGCGGGCGCTACCCGCCCTCGACCCGGCGACCTCCGCCGGGCGCGGCGGCTGGCTGCTCCTCGTCCAGCTGATCACCGTCGCCGCGAGCTTCACCGCCCCGGTCTTCTTCTACTCGTTTCTCCGGGCCGAGCCGTTCGGCTCTCGCCGGGCTCTCCGGGGCGCGACGGTCCTCGCTGCCGCGGCGTCGGTGGCGTCGTTCGCCCTTGTCGCGGTCGCGTTCGTGACCACCGTCTCGGGCTCCTCTTCCGGTCTGAGCTTGCTGCACCCGCGGGTCGCGATGGCGGCGCCGCTCCTGCTTGTGCTGGCGATCCTGGTCTTCCTGGTCGTGTTCTGGCGGCAGGGCAGCGAAGATCGGAGTTTGCGGCGAGCGGCCGGGGTGGCGGCGGTCGGCGCCCTCTTCCCGTCGGCGATGATGGTGGCCTGGGCGATCCACGCGAGCTCCGGCCAGACCTCCCCGTGGTACCCGGCGTTCAGCCTGAGCCCGGTCGCCATGGTCCTCGGCCTGGCGTCGGCGGCGTCGCTGGTGTGGTTCCTCGAGACCTTCGCCGTGACCTACAGCTCCGGAGCCGGAGGGGTCGCGCCCGGCGAGTGACGGGGCGAGGTCGCCGTCGACATTCGGCGGATCGCCCCGTCGACCCGGGCCTCGCGGATCGGCGGTACAATGGCAGCGTGTCGACGTCGACGGCGCAGACGTCGTGCCCGTCGCGGGGACGAACCGGAGGGTGGGAAGACGTTGGTGGTCCTTGAAGCTCGATGAACTCCTGGGCTCGCCGGGCGCCGTCGACGTCGCCCTGGTGGCGGTGCCCCTGCTCCTCGTCGTGGTCATCGTTCTGTGGTCGAAGCTCCAGACGGTGCGGTCGATGACCGCGGTGGTCGCACCGCCGGTCAACGGCGCGGCCGGTCGCTCGGCCCGCCGGCTCGAGCGCGACCTCGAGGGCCAGATCGAGTTCTTCCAGATCTTCTCCAACCTGCTCGGCGAGCTCCACGCGCAGCGCCAGATCCGCCAGATCCCCCCGATCCTGCTCAACTCGATGGTCCGGATGTTCAGGCCGGAGGTGGCGGTGGTGCTGGTCCGGCGACGGAGCTCGATCACCGAGCCCGACCGGGAGAACCGGCTGATCGTCGCGGCCTGCTCGACCACCCAGCGCAACCTCAAGGTCGGCATGGAGGTCCGCTTCGGCGAGGGCCAGCTGGGGATCGTCGCCTCGCGCCAGCGGACCATGGTGCGACGCGACTTCGACGAGGAAAGGGCGCTGTCCTACACCGTCAGTCAGGCCGTGGGGCAGCCCGAGTTCGACATCGTCGCGCCGATGATCGGCGGTGACGACACCATCGGGGTCGTCGCGATCGCCCGACCGGAGCGGCACTACACCAGCGAGCGCGAGATGATGGAGATGATCGCCCGGCTCGGCGCCCTGACCTGGACCAATCTCGAGGCCTACCGCAATGTCGAGATCGCGGCCGAGGTCGACGGGCTGACCGGGATCTTCAACAAGGCGGCGCTGCTCGTCAAGCTGAGCGAGGTGGTCTTCGAGGCCAGGAACAACGGCGAGAAGGTCTCGATCTTCCTGTTCGACATCGACAACTTCAAGACCTACAACGACCACAACGGCCACCTGGTCGGGGACCGCCTGCTCAGGCTGCTCGCCAAGCTCGTCAAGGACAGCGTCCGGTCGGACGACTACTTCGGCCGCTTCGGCGGCGAGGAGTTCGTCCTGGTCATGTCGGGCCGGTCGGCGAGCCAGGCAATGTCGGCGGCCGAGGTGATCCGCCACCGCATCGAGGAGTACCCGTTCGAGGGCGAGGCGACGCAGCCCAATGGCAGGGTCACGATCTCCGGCGGCGTCGCCTGCTTCCCGGACGACGCCGATGACAGCGTCGAGCTGCTGCGCAGCGCCGACGCCGCGTTGTACGAGGCGAAGCGGGGCGGGCGCAACAAAGTGCTGCGGGCCGAGCCGACCGGCCTCAACCCGGTGCTGCGCAGCCGGGAGGGTCGGGAAGGTCCGATCCCCGAGCCCGAGGAGCCGCCCGTCCGGGCCGACGACATCACCGCCGAGCGGAGGATCTTCCTCGACACCGAGGACTGATCCGCGGCCTGGCCCAGCCCGGCAACGCCGTCTGCTCCGCGGCGAGCGATCCGAGCTACAATCGGCGCCATGAAGGTAGATGTCCGGCACGTGGACGACGTCATCATCGTGGACCTCGCGGGGCGCCTCGTCATGGGGGTCGGCGACGAGCTGCTGCGCGACGTGATGAACGAGGTCATCGCCGAGGGCTGGAGCAAGATCGTGCTCAACCTCCGCGACGTCTCGATCCTCGACAGCTCGGGCATCGGCGAGGTCGTCTCGGGCTGGAAGCTCGCGCAGCGGTTCGGCGGTACGGTCAAGCTGTTGCGACCGGCGCCGAGCGTCCAGCGGACCTTGCGGCTGACCCAGCTGCTGCCCCTGCTCGAGGTCTTCGACGACGAGGCCGCGGCGGTGGCGAGCTTCGCCGAGGCCTGACCGGGACGACGCCGCCCGGACACGGCGACCCGCGCGATCCACCCTGGGAGGTCATGGTGTTCACCGACTATCGACAGCAGTACGCCGACGAGCTCGAGGCGATCCGGCGGGCCGGCACCTACAAGAGCGAGCGGGTGATCTCGTCGCCCCAGGGCGCCGCCATCCGCGTCCCTCGGGGCGAGGTGCTCAACTTCTGCGCCAACAACTATCTCGGCCTCGCGGACAACCCCGAGATCATCGCGGCGGCGGCGAAGGCCCTCACCGCGCGCGGCTTCGGCATGGCCTCGGTGCGCTTCATCTGCGGCACCCTTGACCTCCACAAGCAGCTCGAGCGGGTCATTTCGGAGTTCAACGGCACCGACGACACGATCCTCTACTCGTCGTGCTTCGACGCCAACGCCGGCCTGTTCGAGACGATTCTCGACGATCGGGACGCGATCATCTCGGACCAGCTTAATCACGCCTCGATCATCGACGGCGTCAGGCTGTGCAAGGCCGAGCGCTTCCGCTACGCCAACTCCGACATGGGCGAGCTCGAGGAGATCCTCGAGCGGACCCAGGGCCACCGGCGCCGTCTCATCGCCACCGACGGCGTGTTCTCGATGGATGGCTACCTGGTCAAGCTCGACGAGATCTGCAACCTCGCCGAGCGGTACAACGCCATGGTCATGGTCGACGACTCGCACGCCACCGGGTACATCGGCCGGACCGGACGGGGCACGCCGGAGCACTGCGGCGTCCAGGGTCGGGTCGACATCATCACCTCGACCCTCGGCAAGGCGCTCGGCGGCGCCTCCGGCGGCTACACCACCGGCCGGCGCGAGATCATCGACCTGCTCCGCCAGCGATCGCGTCCCTACCTTTTCTCGAACACGCTGACGCCGTCGCTGACCGCGGCCGGGATCGCGGTCTTCGAGATGCTCTCGGCGACCACCGCGCTGCGCGACAAGCTGATGGCGAACACCCGCACCTTCCGCGAGCGGATGGAGGCCCTCGGCTTCGACATCCTCGCCGGTGAGACCGCGATCGTTCCGGTCATGCTGTACGACGCCAAGCTGGCCTCGACCTTCGCCGACGAGATGCTCGGCGAGGGGATCTACGTCATCGGCTTCTCCTACCCGGTGGTTCCCGAGGGCAAGGCGAGAATCCGGGTCCAGGTCTCGGCGGCCCATGAGCCCGAGCACCTCGACCGCGCGGTGGCGGCGTTCGAGACCGTCGGCCGGAGGCTCGGCGTCATCTGACGCCGCGCGACGTGGTCGAGCAGCCCGCGCCGGACGCCGCCTGGAGCGAGATCGGCGGTGACGGCCCGCCGCTGGTCTTCACCCATGCCAACGGATTCCCGCCCGGCGCCTACCGGACGATGCTCGAGACCCTGACGTCGCGGTTCCGGGTCACGGCCTTCGCCAACCGGGCCCTGTGGTCCGACGACGACCCGTCGACGGTGTCGAGCTGGCGCCAGCTGGCCGACGACCTCCGCATCGGCCTCGCCGAGCACGCGGTCGCGCCGGTGGTGGCAGTCGGACACTCGATCGGCGGGATGTTGTGTGCCATCGCCGCGGCGCGGGCGCCCGGGCTGTTCTCGAGGCTGGTCCTCCTCGACCCGGTCGTCTTCTCGGGGGCTCAGGCCTTCGTCTGGGGCTGGATGAAGCGGCTCGGCATGGGTGGCCGCTTCCCCCTGGTCGACGGCGCCCTGCGGCGGCGGGACACCTGGCCCGATCGTGCGGCGGTGCGCGCCGCCTGGGCCGGCAAGCCGGTCTTCGCCTCGTGGGACCCCCGGGTCTTCGAGGACTACCTCGCCGACGGCGTCATCGACGCCTCGGACGGGTCGGTCACCCTGCGCTACCCGAAGGCCTGGGAGGCGCGGCTGTTCCGGATCTGCCCCCACGACGAGTGGGCCCGCCTGCGCCGGGTCGCGGCGCCGACCCTGGTCGTCCGCGGCGAGCGTTCGGACACCCTGCTGCCCGGCGCCGCCCGACGGATGGCCCGCGAGATGCCCGACGCCCGGGTGATCGAGCTCGCCGGCGCCTCACACTTCCTGCCGATGGAGAGGCCCGACGAGGTGGCGCGGCTGATCGTCGACTTTGCGGGAGGGCAGTCTCGACGGGCGTAACGCGGGCCGGTTCGTCGACGACCGATTGCACCCGCGATCTCATTCCGAGGCGGCCGGCTTTCGGGCCTCGAAGAGCAGCCCGACGCCCCAGGGAGCGCCGTCGAACAGCCGGTCGAGCTGGAAGCACCGGCGGACCAGGCCGACCAGCCAGCGTCGTCGTCCGAGCCCGGCGACCGTCGCCAGGGCGGGGTCGGCGTCGAGGGGGCCGTCGTGGCGCAGCCGGCGCCGGTTGACCCGGCGCATGAAGACGTCGTCGTAGAGCCGGAGCACCGGCCACCCCCACACCGTGACCTCGGGATCGAGACCGGCGTCGGCGAGCATCCGGCGCATCGCCGGCGCCCGGTAGCGCCGGAGATGGCCACCCCAGTCGTCCCAGTCCGACCACTGCTCGGGGCCCGCCGGCACCGTACCGACGAGCCAGCCCTCGGGCGCAAGCACTCGGGCGAGCTCGCGGGCCGCCGCGCGGTCGGCCGGGATGTGCTCGAGGGTCTCGGCGGAGGAGACGCAGGGGAAGGTCCGGTCGGCGAAGGGCAGGCGGGTGATGTCGGCGACCACCGGCAGGACCGAGCCGGCGAGACCGGCCCGCTCGGCTCGGCGCGCGACCACCGCGAGCGAGCGCAACGACCGGTCGGCCGCGACCACGGTCCGGCCGCCGCGAGCCAGGGTCAGGCTCAACGAGCCGACCCCGGCAGCGCACTCGAGGTGGCGCCCGGCGGCCGGGGCCCGCCGTTCGATGGTCCGGGCCAGCCGGTCCTCGCGGTGGGCATGGCGCGGCCCGAAGAACTCCGGGTCGGCTCCCCACTCGGCTTTGCCCATGGTCCCTTCCTCGAAGGTGCGCCCGTGAGAGGTGCCAGGCTGAAGCCGGGCGCCTACCGGTTGATGATCTTCCGCGCCACCTGCTTGACCGGGAGCACCCGGTCGAGCTTGTGGCCGATGCGGATCAGCTGGTCGACCACCGCGGCCTTGCCCGAGGTGTTCTTGTAGCACTCGCCGCACCGGGGCAGGGTGTCGAAGTCGCGCGCCCTGAACGCCTCCATCAGCTCGGGGATCCGGGGAGACGCGAGGATCTCCCGCACCGTCTGGATCTTCAGGTCGCCGATCGCCTGGGCGCCGTCGTAGTCATAGCAGCAGTGGGTGACCCGGCCGTCCGACAGGACCACGAACCAGCGGAAGGGGTAGCCCTGGAAGCAGCCGTAGTACTGCTCGTGGAGCTCGGTGGCGTCGGTCGTGTCGAGGCCCTCGCAGGTCTTCTCGATGACCACCGCCTGGGGGTAGCGGTCGAGCTCGAAGAAGGCCTCGAAGTCGCGGGTCGTCTCGTCGGCGGTCTTGAGCGAGACCATCTTCTGGATCTCGACCCGGATCGGGTGGCCCGCGGAGAGCTCGAGGAAGGTCCGGATGTTGCCGACGACCTCGTCGAACCGGCCGCCGCGGCGGATCTCCGGGTAGACCTCGCGCCTCACCGTGTCGACGCACAACCGGATCCGTTCGAGCGAGGTCCGGAGCAGCTCGCGGCCGTAGGCCTCGTCGAGCATCATGACGTTGGTCGAGACCCCGACCCCGGGGAACAGGTCGATCGCCTCGGCGAGCCTCGGGTAGAGCAGCGGCTCGCCCATCTCGTGCAGCCAGCGCGCCCGGATCCCGTTGTCCCGAAAATCCGAGGCGACCTTCTCGACCAGCCACCACGGCATGTCGTCCTCGGGTCGGCCGAGGTTGCCCATCGGGCACATCCCGCAGCGCAGGTTGCACCGGCTGGTCAGCTCGACGCCGATCTTGGCCGAGGGCAGGTCGAGAATCGGTCTCACCGGCCGAGTCTAGCATGGGGCGGGTTGAGGGCTTGAGGGCTTGGCACTGTCGCTGACATCGGACGCGGACTTGGACGCGGACTCGGACGCGGTCACAGACGCGGACGCGGACGCGGGAACGGTCGCTGCCGGCGGTGAGTGCTACGATCGCGGTCCATGGCCGACCTACCGAACGCGACCTGGGTGGAGACCTCCGAGGGCGTCGAGGACGTGGTGGCGGCGATCGCCGGATCGCGCGCCATCGCGCTCGACACCGAGGCCGACTCGCTCCACTCGTACTTTCACAAGACCTGTCTGATCCAGGTCACCGCCGGAGAGGCGAGCTTTGTCATCGACCCGTTGGCGCTGCCGGCGGATGCGCTCGCCCCGCTCTGGCGGCCGGTCGAGGACCCCGGGGTGGAGGTCCTCATGCACGGCGCCGACTACGACCTGAGGGTGCTCGACCGGGACTACGGCGTCCACATCCGCGGCCTGCTCGACACCCAGATCATGGCGCAGCTGCTCGGCGAGCCGAAGACCGGGCTCGCGGCGCTGCTCGACAAGGAGCTCGGCATCACCATCGACAAGCGCCACCAGCGCGCCGACTGGGGACGCCGGCCGTTGACCCCTGACCAGATCGCCTATGCCGCGTCCGACACCGCGAACCTCGCGCCCCTCGCCGCCCGCCTGCGCGCCCGCCTCGAGGCTCTCGGCCGGTGGAGCTGGGCGGTCGAGGACTGCCGCCGGCTCGAGGCGGTCCGGCACCAGCCCGCCGAGCCCGACCCGCTGGCCTTCGAGCGGATCAAAGGAGTGCGGGCGCTGCGCGGGGTCGCGCGCGACCGGGCCTTCAGCCTCTTCGAGTGGCGCGAGGGCGAGGCCCAACGTCTCGACACCCCGCCGTTCAAGGTCCTCGGCAACGCGACGCTGATCGCCCTCGCCGACCGGCCGCCCGCCGGGCGGGCCGAGCTGGGCAAGGTCGACGGGCTCGGTCCGCGCTTTCTCCGCCGCTGGGGGAACGATGTCCTGGCGATCCTCGACCAGCCCTCTCCGGCCCCCGAGTGGCGGCGGCACCCGCGACCGCCGTCGCCGCCGCCGGCGGTCCTCGGGCGAATCAAGGCGATGACCGAGGCGCGCGATGCGACGGCCGCCCGGCTCGGTCTCGAACCGGGTCTGGTCTGCGCCAGATCGTGCCTCCTCGAGGTGGCGTCGCGGACCCCGCCGCCGCGGAACGCCGCCGAGCTCGAGGCCGCGGGTCTGGTCGGCTGGCGGCTCGCGGTGCTCGGCGAGCCGTTCCTCGCCGCCCTGGCGACCGCCTGATCGCGTCGTCCGCGGCCCGTGCTACCCTGCGCGCTCGCGAGCACGGAGGAATGATGGAGCTGCGGGACGAACGACTGGCCTTTATCGGCTGCGGGATGATGGGGGAGGCGATGGTCAAGGGGCTGCTCCGCGAGGGCCTCGTCGACCCCCGCCAGATCGTCGCCAGCCACCCCCGGACCGAGCGCTGCGCCGAGCTCGAAAACCGCTATGGCATCACGACCAGCGACGACAACGCCGAGGCGGCGAACGGCGCGACCTTTGTCGTGCTCGCGGTCAAGCCGCAGTTCCTCGCCGAGGTCGAGGCCGATCTGCGCGGCGTCCTCGCCAAGAGCGCGACCGCGCTGTCGGTCGTTGCCGGCGCCGGGATGAGCCGGATCGCCTCGGCCCTCGGGGTCCGCCGGGTGGTCCGGGCGATGCCCAACACCCCGGCGCAGATCGGTCGCGGAATCTCGGTCTGGACCGCGACCGCCACCGTCGACGAGGCCGGCCGCCGAAAGGTGCGGGCGATCCTCTCGGCCCTCGGCGCCGAGGAGTTCGTCACCCACGAGGCCGAGCTCGACATGGCGACGGCGCTGAGCGGTACCGGTCCGGCGTACGTCTTCCTCTTCATGGAGGCGCTGGTCGACGCCGGGGTCCACATGGGATTCTCCCGGCGGGTCGCCGAGCGGCTGGTCTTCGAGACCGTGCTCGGCGCCGCGGAGTTCGCCAAGGGCGCGCCCGAGCACCTCGCCAAGCTCCGCAACCAGGTGACCTCGCCGGGGGGGACCTCGGCCGCGGCGCAGTACGAGCTCGAGCGCGGCCGGCTGCGGACCGTGCTGTCCGATGCGGTCTGGGCGGCCTATCGCCGCTGCCAGCAGCTCGGCGGCATCGCCGCCGCCGAGATCAACGGCGGCCCGCAGAAGTAGCGGCCGGAGCAGCGGCAGCGTCAGCTGCAGGGACAGCGGCACCGAGAGCGGGAGCGGGAGCGGGAGCGACAGCGGCAACGGCGGCAGCGGCGGCAACGAGGATCGGCCCGGGCTGGGTAGGCGGGTCGTTCACGGCCCGCCCGCCGCGTCAGCGGCAGCTACCGCTGCAAGCCCTCAAGCCCTCAAGCCCAGGCGCCGCAGGCGCCGGCCAAGCCCTCAAGCCCAGGCGCCCCAGGCGCCGGCCAAGCCCTCAAGCCCCCGACGCCCGGGGCGGCGGCCCGCCCCGGGCGTCGCGAGCTCCGAGTGCGCGATCAGCGGCGAACCAGCTCGAAGGCCTTGAACGCGGGGATCCACGGCTGGATCCGGTCGGCGATGCGGATCTCGGTGAGGCGGTCCATCTGCGCCTCGTCGAGCAGGGCCTGGAAGCCGTCGACGTAGACCACGTGAACGTCGATCAGGGCCTCGCCCAGGGCGTGGCGCTCGATCACCAGCACGCCGAGCTCGGTCGGGTCGGGGGCGCCGGTGGCGAACAGCGCGTCGATCTGCGCCTGGATGTCGGCGAGCTGCTGGCGGATCGGGGCCTCGGCGTCGCGGTGCTCGGCCCACAGCAGGTCCCAGGCCTCGACCTGGAGCGGGTCGAGGTCGAGGAAGTTGACGATCGCGAACCGCGCGGCGTCCATTGCCGGGTGGGTGAGGTCGGGCGGGTCCCCGACCTGGGCGGCGGCGGGCAGGGCGAGAGCGAGCAGCATGGCGGACAGCAGCAGACGTTTCATGGCATCTCCCGTGGGCGTGTTCGGATCCCCAAGGGTCACCGCAGCGTGGACCTCGTGATCGGAGTTGTGACGTCGGCGTCGGCGGCGGGTTGACATGCCGATCGGGGGAGGCCGGTGTAGAGTTGTCCGGAAGGGAGGCGGGCGCCATGATCACGCTCACCGAGACCGCTCGCGACAAGATCAGGGAGTACGTCGACGGGGCCGACGACGAGTGCATCGGCATCCGGGTGCTCGCCGCCAAGGTCGGTCGTCACACCTTCCGCTATCAGATGCAGCTGACCAGGGCGCAGGACCTCATCGACGGCGACACGAGCGTCGACTTCGACGGGTTCTCGGTCGTGCTCGACGCCCAGACCGCCGAGCTGATGAGCGGCGCGACCCTCGACTTTCTGACCCTCGAGACCGGCGAGGGCTTCGAGATCAGGAACCCGGCGGCCGACCCCGGGTGGGAGGACCCGTTGTACCAGAAGGTACAGCGGGTGATCGACGAGAAGGTGCTGCCGGTGGTCGGCGCCCACGGCGGCTGGGTCGAGCTCGAGCGGATCGAGGGTGACACCGCCTTCGTCAGCCTCGGCGGCGGCTGCCAGGGCTGCTCGTCGGCCGGCTTCACCCTGACCGCGGGCATCGAGTCGGCGATCTGCCACGAGGTCGACGAGATCGACCACGTGGTCGACGTCACCGACCACCGGGCGGGCGCCCAACCGTTCTACAAAGACTGACGCCAGCTCTGAGTCGTGAGCCGTCGCGGGCGGGCCACGAGGAGTGAACAACGCCTCGTGGTGGGCCCGTGACATCGACCCCGCGCACTGGTGGGTCAGGGTCTCAACGGCTCCGAGTGTCGAACGCGACGGTGCGGTGGACCGTCGACGGCCGACTGTCAACCGTCACGTCAGTCTGCGATGGCTCGGCTGAGGTGAACCACGCCCTCTGCGAGTCCTCCGCTTCGATGAAGAGACGGCTCTGTGAGAGATCACTTGATGTCTTCGTGTCTTGGTGGTTGCGACGGTGCGATGGTCGAGATTCCCGAATCGAGGCTCAGCGCTCGACCCGCTCGACATCGGCGCCGAGCGAGCTGAGCCGCCGGTGCAGCAGCTCGTAGCCGCGCTCGACCTGGTGGATGTTGTGGATGACGCTCTCGCCCTCGGCGCACAGCGCCGCGATGACCAGCGCCATCCCGGCCCGGATGTCCGGGCTCGCGAGCTGCTGGCCAAAGAGCTTCGACGGGCCGACGACGACCGCGCGGTGCGGGTCGCAGAGGACGATGCGGGCCCCCATCGCGATCAGCCGGTCGACCCAGAAGAGCCGGCTTTCGAACATCTTCTCGTGGATCAGGATGGTCCCGGTGGCCTGGGTGGCGAGCACCACCATGATGCTCACCAGATCGGGCGGGAAGGCCGGCCACGGCCCGTCGTCGATCTTCGGGATGGCGCCGTGGAGGTCGTCGCGGACCACCAGCTCCTGCTCGGCGGGGACGACGATGTCGTTGCCTTCGACCCGCCAGCGGATGCCGAGGCGGGCGAAGCCGAGGGCGGTCATCCGGTGGTGGTCGTGGGGCTCGGCGTCGGTGATGCGGAGCTCGCCGCCGGTGACCGCGGCGAGGCCGATGAAGCTCCCGACCTCGACCGGGTCGGGGCCGATCGCGACCTCGGCGCCGCCGAGGCTCCGCCGACCCTCGATGGTCAGGACGTTGGTGCCGATGCCCTCGACTGATCCACCCATCCCGTTGACCAGCCGGCACAGCTCCTGGACGTGGGGCTCCGACGCCGCGTTGCGGATGGTGGTCGTGCCGCGGGCGAGCGATGCCGCCATGACCGCGTTCTCGGTGCCCATGACGCTCATCTCGTCGAGGAAGAGGTCGGTTCCGGTCAGGCCGCCCGGCGCGCGGATGACATAGCGGTCGGCCTCGACCTCGACCTCGGCGCCGAGCGCGCGAAAGGCGTTGACGTGGGTGTCGAGGGGCCGCCGGCCGATGCGGTCGCCGCCCGGCCGCGGCAGCACCGCCCGGCCCCACCGGGCGACCAGGGGACCGGCGAGCAGGAAGGAGGCGCGGATCTGCCGGGCCAGCGTCGGGTCGAGGGCCCGGGTGGTGAGCTCGCCGGCGTTGATCGACCACCGGTCGGGGGCCGTCTCGACGACCTCGGCGCCGAGCGCCTCGATCAGCCGGAGCATCATCCGTACGTCGCGGATCTGCGGCACGTTGACCAGGGTCACCGGCTCGCCCCCGAGGAGGCAGGCGGCGAGCATCGGCAGGGCGGCGTTCTTGTTGCCGCCCGGTTTGACCGTCCCGCCGATCGGGTTGCCGCCGCGGATCACGTAGGCGGACGTCTCGTCGCCGATCGGGTCGAGATCGATGGGCGTCATGGCTGCTGTCTCCGCCGGCACTGTAACACCCCCCTGACGATCCCAGCTTCGGTGCGGGGTGTGGCGCGGGTGTGGCAATCATGGGGTCGTCCGGGGGTAACCTGCGGATCGGCGACGGCGGCAGCGGCAACGGCGACGGCAGTATCCGTGCCCGCATCCGCGTCCGAGTCCGAGTCCGCGTCCGATGTCAGCGACAGCGGCAGCGACAGCGACAGAGACAGCGGCAGGAGTCAGCGGCAGCGCCAGCTGCCGCGGCAAGCCCTCAAGCCCTCAGGCCCCCAAGCCCCCAAGCCCCCAAGCCCTCAAGCCCTCAAGCCCTCAAGCCCTCGGTCATCATCGCCCGGGGATGGATGTACACTTCCAACCCGATGGCGCGCCTCGAGCTCCACGACCTGCGGACCGACAAGCGGGCCGCCGACCTCGCCCGGCTCATCGAGTCGCTCGCCGCCGATCGACGGCGGCTGGTGGTCTGGGTGGCCGACCAGGGCCGGCGGCAGATCTTCGACGACTGGCTGTGGACCTTCGACCGAGGGTCCTTCGTCCCGCACCTCCAGTGGCAGCCGTCGCTCGGCGCGGTCGACGACCCGGTCGTGCTGCTCGGGGTCGAGGCGAACCCGAACCACGCCGAGGTGCTCGTGGTCGGCGACGAGCTGCCCCCGGCCGGCTGGGCGCGCGGCTTCGCCGAGGTGCACGACCTGATCCCTCCGGGAGACGAGGGTCAGGCCCGTCGGGCGTGGTGGGACGAGTGGCGCGAGCACGATGGGGAGACAGGATGAAGCACGCGCTCGGGTGGTGTCTGGCGGCGTTGGCTTTCGGATTCGTTGGTGTTTCAGCGGCGGCGGATCCTCCGCCCTCCGAGGCCGAGCTCTCATCGACGGTTCGCGAGGTTCTCCGCGAGGTGCCGCTGATCGACGGCCACAACGACGCGCCGTGGGCGATCCGCAGCCGCGTCTCGAACCACCTCGCCGACCTCGACTTTCGCGACACGACGACCCTCGATCCTCCGATGCACACCGACCTTCGGAGGCTGCGAGCCGGTGGGGTCGGCGGGCAGTTCTGGTCGGTCTGGGTGCCGGTCGAGCTTTCCGAGCCCGAGGCGGTGGTCGCGGTGCTCGAGCAGATCGACCTCGTCCACCGGCTGATCGCCCGCTACCCGAACGACCTCGAGCTCGCCCTGACCGCCGACGACATCGTCCGCATCCACGCGGCGGGCCGGATCGCCTCGCTGATCGGGGTCGAGGGCGGGCACAGCATCGCGAGCTCGCTCGCCGTGCTCCGCCAGCTCCACGCTCTCGGCGCCCGCTACATGACCCTGACCCACTGGAACAACACCGGCTGGGTCGACGCCGCCACCGAGGCGCCCGAGCACGGGGGCTTGAGCCCGTTCGGCGAGGTCGTGGTCAGGGAGATGAACCGCCTCGGGATGCTGGTCGACCTCTCGCACGTCTCTGCAGAGACGATGAACGACGTCCTCGACCTGTCCCGGGCGCCGGTCATCTTCTCGCACTCCTCGGCCTTCGCCCTCAACCCCCACCCGCGCAACGTGCCCGACGAGGTGCTCGAGCGGATTGCGGCTACCGGCGGTGTCGTGATGGTCAACTTCGGCGCCTACTTCCTCGATCCGCGGGTCACCGAGCGCTACGCGGCCCACGAGGCCGAGGAGAAGCGCCTCGAGGTCCTCCATCCGGGCGACCCGCAGGCGGTCAAGGAGGGGCTCCAGGCCTGGCTCGACGCGAACCCGCTGTGGACGGTCCCGCTCTCGCTGCTCGCCGACCACATCGACCACATCCGCGAGGTTGCTGGCGTCGACCACGTCGGCCTCGGCTCGGACTACGACGGGATCGGCGCCCTCCCCGAGGGGATGGGCGATGTCGCCGGGTACCCGGCACTCCTCGTCGAGCTGATGCGTCGCGGCTGGAGCCGGGAGGACATCGCCAAGCTCGCGGGCCGCAACCTGCTGCGGGTGATGCGGGCGGCGGAGGCGGTCGCCGCCGAGCTGCAGGCGGCCGGGCCGCCCTCCGAGGCGCGGATCGACGACGAGGCCTACCGGGCGCACGAGGAGACCTCGGGCCGGTAGCGGCGCGAGGGTTCTTAGGAGCACCGGCCTTCCGGGCCGTCCGGCCTGGACGGCCGAGCGGCCCGGCGTCGTGTCGCCGGCGCGGTCGCTCGTGGCGAACCGGGGAAGCTGCGACCGCGCCGCCGCGTGAGCGGCTCGGCTGTGACTCTGACGGACTGTGGAAAGCCGGCTTTGCCGCCTTCCCACAGCCCTTGGAAAACCCTCTGGGTTTCCCAC
>JALOLD010000123.1 GCA_025456145.1 Thermoanaerobaculales bacterium
CTGGTAGCACTTGGCCTCCTCGGTGTCATTGGTGCCGCAGATCTGCTCGGACTCGTCGATCGGCTGCGCCAGGTTCATCTCCTCGCCGAGGCCCTGGCTCCAGAACCAGCGGATCTCGTCGTCGTTGAAGCCTCGGCCATACCGGTCGATGCTGTAGCCCCACGAGCCCGACTCGCCGGTGGTGAAGAGCTCGACGATGGCCGAGTCGCCCTTGACGTGGGTCGCGAAGAACCCATCGGGCGTCGCCCCGAGGTCGTGGCGGCCGAAGCGGGTGTAGGTCCGGCTCTGCGAGCCGTCCGGCGAGCGGACGACGACGAAGTCGCCCTCGGCGAGGTCCATCCGCTCGAAGTGCACCGCGATGTAGGTCGCCCCGGGGAAGGTGATCTCGTCGACCCAGGTGAGCAGGGGCTGGGTCGCGCCCGAGCTGGGGTACGGATGGGGGGTTTCGAATCGCTCGACGACGTGCTCCCCCACGGTGATCGGATGTTCGGCCTGGGCCGGCGGGACCGCCGCGAGCGCGGCGATCAGGGTGATGAACAGCAGTTTGTCTCGCATCTTCCCCCTCCAGGTGTTGTGCTCGCCGCGCCGGAGCCGGCGCCCCGGAGGGGCGATCGTGCGCCCACCATAGCACGGGACTCCCCGCCCGCGACGACGATTCGTCATTCCGAAGCCGCTGGCCGGCGGATGGATGAGGCTATGGCACGACCGAGGACCAGGCCGAGGTGTTGCCCGACTCGAAGCCGTCGGCGAACATCGAGCCCTCGAGCGAGATGTCGTCGATGTACCAGCCGTCGTAGCTGGTGTTCGAGTCGGAGGAGAAGCGGAAGCGGACCCGGGCGTCGCCCGATCCGTCGAGCCCCGGCAGCTCGAGCACGACCCTGGTCCAGCTCGAAAGGGTTCCGGTGTAGACCACCGCCTCGTGCCACGAGGCGCCGCCGTCCGAGGACCACTCGACCCGCCCGTAATCGTAGCCGCTCTCGATGGCGTAGCGGTGCCAGAAGCTCAGCCTCACCCCGGTGGTGCCGCGGAGGTCGAGGGGCGGTGCCTCGAGGGCGATGTTGGCGCTGTGGGGAGAGCTGCCGCCCGGGCTCTCGTGCCAGGAGTGAGTCGGGCTGTGCGAGAGGTTGCTGACGATCGCCCAGGGCGAGTCGGCGGTCCAGCCGGCGTTGCCCGACTCGACGTCGTCGGCGAGCCCGGTCGCGAACGGGTCGAGGGCGAAGTCGAGGTAGGTCGTGCTGCCCTGGGTCGCGACGACGCCGGCGACGGTCTCGGCGTAGTGGCCCGGCGCGCGGGCGGTGACCTCGTAGGTGCCGTCGGGGAGCAGCAGGTCGTAGCTCCCGGTCGCCGGTGAGGCGAGAGTCGAGAACGGCCCGGCCGAGACCATGCCCTCGATGGGCAGACCGCTCTGGGAGTCGGTGAGCGTGCCGGCGAGATGGGCGGCGGTCCCGGGGTCGAGGACCCAGAGGTGAGCGGCCCGCACGGTGCCCCAGTAGCCGGCGCTGTCCTGGCCCCTGAGGTACACGGTGTGCCGGCCGTTGCCGAGGCCTCCCGAGCCGAACGAGGCGGTCACCCCCTCGATCGAGGCGTTGAAGGCGCCGTCGGAGGCGGCCATCGGGATCGCCACCGCGCCGGCCTGCCACGGCGGCACGTCGACGTAGATCTCCGCGGCGGCGATCGTCTCGACCGACATCGGCGGCGAGGTCTCGCCGGGACCGAAGCGGGTGTCGTCGATCACCGCCGTGACGGTCACGGTCTCACCCGGGGACGGCGTGCTCGGCAGCACCGCCGGCGCGAGGACCTCGGGGCCCGACGACTGGGTGTAGGGCGCCCGGACGGCGCGCGCCGCGTAGAGCAGGGTCTCGAGGTTGGCCGGGTAGATCGTGCTCTCGTAGAGCGGGCACTCCTCGAAGAACTCGGTGCCGAGCTCGAAGGTGAAGGCCGCGACGCCGAGCCGACCGTAGGCCCAGTCCTTGGTCGAGCCGTCGACCGCGTACAGGCTGCCGAGCCGGGCGTAGTACCCGGTGAAATACGAGAACTTGCGGCCCAGGCGGAGGGTCTGGGCGTCGTTGGGCGGCGGCGGGTCCTGGAAGCCGAAGGCGGTCAGTACGTCGCCGCCCGCGCTGTGGACGTCGACGAAGATCCCCGTCGCGTCGTTCGGCGCCGGGGTGACAAGGTCGTCCGGCCGCCAGTCGGGAAGATAGGTCGAGACGTAGCTCTGAACGGCGATGGTCTCGGGCTCGGAGGCCGCCGACGCGCCCCGGTAGGTCTGGTCGCAGGGGTCGCCGCTCGAGCCGCCGCAGCAGCCCCAGTAGAAGTCGTAGTTGCGGTTGAGATCGGCGCCGCGGTTGCTCGAGGTCGCGCCGCAGTAGCTCTCGTTGGTGTTCTTGCGCCACGAGGCGCCGGTCTCGGCGTGCTTGCGGCCGTCGGGGTTGGTCATCAGCAGGGCATGGACCTCGTGGTGGTCGAGCACCCAGGTGACGTCCGGGTCGACGCCATAGTTGGCGAGGAGGTACTCGACGAAACGGGTCACGGTCTCGGCGGTGGTGAGCTCGCGGGCGTGGATCGAGCCGTTGACCCAGAGATCGGGCTTGTCGGCCGGCGGGATGCCGTTGAGCTCGTTGGTCAGGCGCAGGACCATCAGATCGTAGCCGGCGAGGCCGCCCGGGGTCGCCTTCTCCCACGAGTCGCCGATGTCGACCCACTCGGCGAGGTCGGGGTAGGCCGCCGCCAGCGCGGCGCCGGTCGCCAGGGTCTCCTCCACCGTCCGGTAGCAGGGGTAGCCGGGGATGCCTTCGGTCTGTCCCTCGAGCGGGACCAGAGGCCGGTTGTACTTCTCGGTCATCCGCTGGTCGACCTCGAAGCGGAATCCGAGATCGGCGAGGGCCGCGAAGCCCTCGTCGTCGACCGCGGCGACGACCACCCCACCCTCGGGCTCGACCGTCCAGATGTCGATCCACGGGGCGAGGAGATCGATCTCGGCGCGGTCTGCCACCTCGATCCGCACGACGGTGAACGCCGGCGCCTCGGCGGCGGCGGCGCCCGGCGCCAGGAGCGAGAGGGCCGCGAGCAGCAGCCCGAAGACACCGACCCTGAGAACCGTTCTGGTCATGGAGATCCTCGCAGTGGGCCCGCGGCCCGGTCGCCACGATCTTAACAGACGGGCCCGCCCTCTCCGGCCGGCAATGCCCGGGCTTCACCGGGTGTTCACTGTCATTGGAGCATGATGGCGATGGCTGCTTCGGCGACCGCCGCCGCACGGAGGGCAGGATGATCAGCAAGCGCTTCTTCAAGACCAAGGACGAGTGCGAGGTGCGCTTCGAGCTCACCGCACCCGACGCCGCCTCTGCCGAGCTCGCGCTGTCGTCGAACGACTGGGCGCCGATCACCATGCGGCGCTCCAAGGCGGGTCAGTTCAGGACCACGGTCCGGCTGCCGGTCGACCGCACCACCGAGTTCTGCTACCGCCTCGACGGCGAGCGCTGGCGTCATGACCCGGAGGCCGACGGCGTCGTCGCCAACCCGTTCGGGACCACCAACAGCCTCGTCGACACCACCCGCCCGATCGGCTGACCCGGACCGGAGAAGCATCGCGAGCTGCCGGCCCGGTCCGCTGGGAGGGGGATGGCGAACCGGTCCGAGGTGGGATTCTTCCGTCGGTGATGATACCTGGTCGCTAAAAAATCCGCGTTCCAGAGTAGGGCCCGACCGACCGGCGACGATCCGTCCCCGCCGGCCGTGCCCGCCGACGCACACCGACAGGAGGATCCCGATGTCCACTCACCGCCAGCCGTCGTCCAGCCGCCACCCCGCTGCCGGGCCAAGCCACCGTGCGCTTTCGCTGCTCGGCGCCGCCGCGCTCGTCGCCGCGGCGACGGGTCCGGTCGACGCCAGCACTCCGATCGCCAACCAGCTCCAGGTCAACACGACCATCGGCAGCGCCCAGCAGCAGCCCGAGGTCGCCACCGACGGGTCTGGCAACGTCGTCGTCGTCTGGGAGAGCTACTCGTCGAGCGGGTCCGACACCGACGCCCGCTCGGTCCAGGCCCGCCGCTACACCGCTGCCGGCGCCCCCGCCGGGCCCGAGCTCCAGGTCAACACCTCGACCGCCAACACCCAGAAGGCGCCGGCGGTGGCGATGAACGCGAACGGCGCCTTCGTCGTCGTCTGGGAGAGCGACCACCAGGCCTCCGACTTC
>JALOLD010000080.1 GCA_025456145.1 Thermoanaerobaculales bacterium
GGTGTTCAGGCTGACGCCCCAGGCGATCGCACCCTGGGCGCTGCGGCTGTTGATCACCGCGTGCATGGAGGACAGGAGCCCGAGAACGTGGAAGAGCAGCACGACCAGGCTGACGCGGCCCCAAAGGCAATGCGCCCGGCGCGGCTTTGGCGGTTCGGCTGCCGCCTCGGGCGGACCCTGGGGTAGCGATCTGCCGTCGGGTGACTGTGTTGTCATGCCTACCTCCCCCTCCACCAATTCGCTCCTTTTCTCCACGGTGTCCAGGCTTGATTCGCTCGTTTCAGTTGACGGTCGGTAGGTATATTACTCGATCGGTTTGCCACTCGCGCACGTCATCCGATACCGGCCCCAGTTATCAGAGAGACGCTCGCCGCCCTGCCCGCCGGCTTGCCGGCGGTCGAGCTCCCGAACGAAGACCCGGTCACGGCGGCGAGCCTACGCTCCCCTCAGCCGCTCGAGCACCTCTACCGATATCTGCTCGAGTCTGGCTGGATCGAGCCGCTTCGAGCCGCTTTCGTTCGACTAGTGGTACCCCGCGCCGGATGCTCGCCGCTGTTCATCCCGGCCGACGCGCACCCGCAGAGGCGGCTGAGGACCCGTCGGCGGGAGCGCCCGCCGCGCCGTCTCAGAAGCTGAGGCCGACTCCCAGCACCACGGTCTGGTCGCTCTCGCCCAGGTCGAACACATAGGCGGTGACGCTCGCGTTCTTCCAGGCCAGGCCGAGGAGGAGGCCGGGTTCGGCGTCGAAGCCGAGGTCGGCGACCCTCGTCCGCTGCACCACCACGCCCGCGCCGATCCAGTCCCATGGCCAGATGCTCAGCTCCGTCCAGGTGTACATGAAGTTATCGGCCGAGTCGCTGCTCTCGATGACGTACTCGCTCTGGCTGGAGAACGCGAGTTTCCACCAGTCGATCGCGAGATTGAAGCCCGGCGCCACCCCGTCGGTGTCGCCGACGACGGCCGCGATCATCGGCGTGAACACCAGCGAGACCTCGCCTTCGACGCTCAGGTTGTAGCCGATCCACAGCGAGCCGGTGTTGAAGTCCTCGTAGTTGTAGCGCGCCTCGAGGTGGAGCCGGCCGCGGTCGGCGGTGACAGTGGGTTGGAGAAAGTCGTCGTCGTCCGGCACGAAGTAGGCATAGGCGAAGGCGGAGAACGCCCAGTCGTCGCCGTCAGCTCCGGTCGCCGGAGCGGCCGCTGCATCCGCCGCCGCGTCACCGGGAGCGGCTGCCGTCGTCTGGGCGAGGGCGCCGCTCGGTGCGACCGCGGCCAGCATCATCAGGCAGATGAGGATCCGCATGCCTCACCCTCCGAGCGCCACGGTGAGCGTCACGAAAGCGGCTCCGATCACGACCATGACGATCCCCATTATCCAGGGCCGTTTGCGTCCGGCGCGGCGTCCGGACTGGTAGCCCAACATGAACAGCATTAGGATGGCGATGGCGTTGGACACGCGCAGGGCGGCCGAGGCGTGGGACATGAGCATGAACGGCACCGCCACGGGGAAGGTGGCGAAGAAGACCAGGAGAAAGACCACCAACCCGCCCAGCCAGTCGTCCTTTCCGAGACCCGCATGATCGGGCGGCTCGGGGAGCCGGATCAGGCGCTGCCGCATCGTCTCGAGATCGGCGGGTTCGACGGCGGACGCCAGCCCTGGCGGCAGCGCGTCGGCGATCAGTCGATGCGCGACTTCCGGTGCGGGTGCCCTTCGCACTGCGCGAACGGTCACGAGGTCGCGGCTCTTCTCCGCGGCAGATCCCATCAGGTAGAAGGCCGCGTCGATGATACCCCAGGCCAGGTTGCAGCCGAGGGCGCCGATGAGCATCTCCCGCACGTCGCCGCGGCCGGCCTGGACGACGCTGAGCGAGCCGGTGAAGGTGAGCACCATGATCAGCCCGAACAGGATCTCGGCGGTGCGGTCGGTGGGGTCCAGCACGTCGTTGAGTGATCTGGCGGGATCGTTTGGCATGGACCTCCTCGTCATCACGGCAGCCGGCCGAGAACAGGTGCCGAAAAGGAGCCGGTCACGCTATTACGGTATACCGGTTTGTTACTGGAGTGCTGCGGCCGATGGGCGGTGCAATAACGCAGTAGCGTGACCGGCACCTTTTTCGGCACCTTTTTTCCGAAATACAAAGCCGTCCACATCTTCGCCGACAATAAAAACTCCGATGGGCCAGGCACCGTGTTGCACCTCAGGGAGCGACACGCCCCCCGGGCGCACGAGGCGATGGCGACGGTGTCACGTAACCGGCACAGTTTCGGAGTTCCAGGATCTGAAACCCGGCGTCCTCTTGGGCGACGAAGAGGAAACCGCCGGCGGCTGCGACCCCGGTGATCGACGCCGGCGGGTCCATCACGCTCACCAGCGAGGGAGTGACGTCACTTACGTCCACCACCCAGAGCCGGTCCGTGACGTAGGCGGCGAGCCGCCCCGCCAAAGCCACGCGGCCGAAACCGCCGAGCGCCGGGAACGACCGGAGCTGCTGCGGCGCGGTAGGATCTCCGAGATCGAACACCAACATCCCGAGATCGTTATCGGCGACGACGGCTCGCGCCCCGGACACCGCGATGTCGGTCGCTTCCAACGATCCGGCGAAGGAACCGACCCGGACCGGCGACGCAGGGGTGCCGATGTCGAAGACCCGGAGGCCGTCGTCGTGCCCTCCTCGGTCGGCAACGACGAGATGATCGCCCATGACCGCGACCCCGGCGGCCTCGAACTCACCTTCGAAGCTCACGCGGGCGACCTCGACCGGCGCCGACGGCGTTCGGATGTCGACCACCAGCAGGCTGGAGAACGGGCTGAACAGGGCGTCGATGGATGTCATGTACACGTGGCCGTCCGTGACTGCAAGATCCGACACCATCCCGTCGATCTCTTGGATTCCGACCACGATCGGGGCGGTCGCGTCGCTGGTGTCGATCAGCCAGAGGAGACACTCGCCGTCTATCGCAACCAGGAGATGGTCTCCTGCCGCCGCCATCGCACGCACGTCGGAGAGCCCAATCCGGCCCACCTCGACCGGGTCGGTCGGATCGCGGACGTCGAAGACGAGAAGATCCGCGCCTTGCTGCGCGACAAAGGCGAGATCCCCGTCGAAGGCCATCACCGAGACGTTGCCCTCAGCCTCACAGCATCCCATCTCGACCGGGACCCTTGGCGTGCTGACGTCGATCACCCTCATGCCATGGCGGTTGGAGGCGACGATCACCTCGTCACCTGACAGCGCGATATCCGTGGCGCCGCCCGGGATTGAGAGTGAAGCGAGCTGTGACAGCCAGGACCCGGTACCGACATGGATCACCGACAACCCGGCTCCACCGGCGACGAACGCAAGGGTGCCAACGACCTCGACATCCGTCGCATCGATTGCCGAGAAGGAGCCCACTTCGACGGGCGCCGTGGGATCACCGACGTCGATCACGCGCAACCCCCCCGGTCCGTCAGCCAGGTAGGCGTGGACACCGGCCACGGTGATCCTCCTGGCTTGCCCCGGAGACGCGAGCGCGCCGATCTCGACCGGGGAGGTCGGGTCGCTGACGTCGATCACCCGCAGACCGGTCCCGCCGTAAGGCCCGTCGGCAACGAATGCGTGATCGCCGAGCAACGCGACGTCGGTCGCCCGGCCCGGGGTGTCGAGGCGTGCGACCTCGGTGGGTGCCGTCGGATCGGTCGCATCGATCACCCGCACACCCGACAGCCCGTCCGCGAAGTACACATACCCGCCCCGGACGGCGATCCCCTCGCCGCTACCGCCGGTCTCGAGAGAGCCGATCTCGACGGGGGCGGTCGGATCGGTCGCGTCGATGATGCGCAGACCGGCTCGTCCGTCCGCGACATATACCAGACCGCCGTCCACCTCGATCGCCTCGGCGCCGGCCGGCAGCTCGATCTCGCCGATCGGTTGCGGTGACGTCCGATCCGAGATGTCGGCGACGACCAGCGCCGCGCCCCGGCCGTGGAACGCGAGATCGCCCGCGATCGCCACGGCGCGGGTCGGACCCCCCATCCAGCGGCCGACTCGTGCGGGGCAGTCACTCCCAAAGGCGGGCGGAACGACAAGAAGCTGTGCCGTGACGATCATCGCCACCGCGCGGACGTACCGCCGCATCGTGTTCATTGTCGACCTCCTCTGTAGGTGAATACCTGCAGGTGAATATCGTCCCGCAGGAGGCGATGTGCAACTGCCATGGTAGCGAGGAGAAACAAGGTCAAGAGAACGGTGCCGGATTCGATGGCAGGCTCAGAACCGTAGGAAGTTGCCGATAGTGGGGCACTCTGAGGTCCTCAAGCCTAGCGCTCGGTCCGATGCGCGGCCGACCTCGACAGCCGGATCTCCTCCAAAGGTGCCCAAAGGCAAAGGTGCCGGCAAAGGTGCCGGTCACGCTATTACGGTGTTACCGGTCTGGCACTGGAGTGCTACGGCGAAGGGCGGTGCAACAACGCAATAGCGTGACCGGCACTTTTTCAGGCACTCTTTCAGGCACTTTTTCAGTAACGGCGCAGAATGCAAGCGGCGCCAACCAGAATGGTAGACTCGAGCTGGAGTCTGCGATGAAACGCCTGGACGATATCTGTCGCGAGCTCGAGCTGCTCGCGGTGTACCTTTTCGGGTCCCGGGCCGACGACGGTCTTCGCGTCCTCGGTGGGAATGTCGTCGATGCTCGCGGATCGGATCTCGATGTCGGCGTGTTCTTCGTTTCACGGCAACCCGACATGGACCGGCTCGGAAGGCTCCAGGTCGCCTTCGAAGAGGTGTTCGCTCCCCTCCGGGTCGATCTGGTTCCCCTCGACCGTGTCGATCCGCTGTTCCAGTTTCGTGCCATCGACGGCCACCGGGTCGCCGCGACGGACTCGACCGGCGCCGACGAACGCGAGCTCGAAGTCATGCGGAGAGCGGCCGATCTGCTGCCGTTTCAGCGGCAGGCTGAAATGGACACCTTCGGAGTCGCCACCTCATGACCCCGGGTGACGTGGATCTCAAGGTGGTTGGCGATCGGCTCCGGATCGTGGCCACCTCCCTCGCTGACCTCAGGGGGATCCCCCACGGCTCGTTCGACGAGTTCGCCTCCGACCGGCGGAACCCGCTGGCATCCGATGCGGCGCTCCGGCGAGCGCTCGAGGCGCTTTTCGACGTCGCCCGTCACCTTCTCGCCAAGGCGAAGGGCCTCGCGGGGCTCGAGTACTGAGAGGTGGCCACCCTCGCCAAGGAACATGGGCTCATCGAGGATGCCGATCTCGCAGATCGCTTCCTCGCGATGGCTGGATATCGGAATCGCCTCACACACCACTACGAAAAGGTGACCGAGAGCGAGCTTTTCGGCATCGTCAGCACGCACCTCGGAGACATCGAGGCCATCGCTGAATCACTCCGTGCCGCGGCTGCCGATCTCGCCGAACTACAACGCCAGGAGGACCCGAGTCGACAATCGGTGGGCGGGTCCGCGGACCTGTAGCTGCTGGACCATAACAACGGCACCGCCGACCTTACACCCATACGCCACACGCACGCTTCAGCCCTTACCGACTTCGCCGGTGTGCGGTGTGCTGGTGTGTGGGAAGATGAGGGTGAGGGCGCCTCGAGCGGAGGACCGGTAACCATGGGACGTCTGACGAGCGTGATCGTCGGTGTCGGATTGATCGCGGTGTCGATGTCGGTGGCGAGCGTGCTCGCCGAGGTGAACGAGGCACCCGAACCCGGCGGAGCGAGCCCCGGTTTTGTCGTGGTGCTCGCGGACGGTACCGTGATTCCCGCCAAGGCCAAACCGGTGTGTGCATTCGGTTCTTTTCGCTATGTCGAACCGACCGGGCGAACCAAGGTACTGAGGGTCTCAGCGGTCGATCTCGAGGCGACGCGGGAATTCAACGCGCAGGTTCCGGACGACCCGTCCGCCGGGACGTTCAGTGTCGGTGGAGGCGTCACGATCCAGGGCTCGGATCCGGTGACGACGCTTGACGACCAGAGCGAGGCGGAGCCGTCACGGCTCAAATCGGTGACCGTCTACTCGGCCACGTGGTGCGGTTACTGTAATCAACTGAAGTCGTTTCTGGCGGCGAACGGCATCAGTGCAACCGTCGTCGAGGTCGACCGGTTGCCGGACGATCAGCAGCAGACCGCGCGGTCCGAGATGAAGCGCCTCACCGGTCGCGTCGCCTTCCCCACGGTGATCATCGGCGGGGAGGCCCAGGCAGGCTTCTCGCCGTCGTGGATCAAGTCCAAGCTCGCCAGCTGAACCATGGATGGGTGCCTGGACCAGGTGCTGGGCTCGAGAACCTCAGGGAGTTGCCGATTGTGGAGCATCCTGAGGTCCAAAAGCCTGGCGCTCGATCCGATGCCCGGCCGACCTCGAAAACCGGATCTCCTCGGATCGCGACCGGCCGGGCCGAGCGAAGCCATTACCCACCGGTCGCCGGCCGGCGAGGGACGCACCATGGACCGAGGCATCGACCCGCTGAACGAACACGACACGACCGCGGTCGCCGGACAAGAAGGTCGGGGGGAGCCGCCCGTCTGGTCCGTCGACCCGGCGTGTCGCATGGACGGCCGTGGTACCTTCGAGGTGGGTTTACTGCAATTGTCAGGCGGGATTCTCGGCGACGGTGAGGACGACTCATGCTGATCCTCCACCTCGGCATCGGCATGCAGTGGCTCGGCGCCCTGCTCCTCACCGCGCTCTTCCTGCTGCTCACCCGGTCGTTGAAGCGACCATGGCTCAGCCTGTGGCTCGGCGCCTGGGCCTGCCTGCTGGCCGCCATGACCATGCTCCGGGTCGCCTTCACAGTCGATCCCAACCCGAAGCCGCTGATCATGGCCTATCTGGCGTGCGAGTACGGGTTCGGTCTGCTCCTGCTCGCCGGGATGGCGAGCTTCGTCAGCGGTCGTGAGCTTCGTCCACGCGATGCCCGGCTGCTGGCGCCCTTCCTCGCCTTTTCGGTCATCGCGCCGGTCGTCATCGACAACTTCAACCTCCTGTTCAGCGTGCACGCCGGAGTCCTGGCCGGGCTCTTCGGCGCCGCCCTGGTGGTGGCGTCGCGGGCGCCGCATGAGAGCCGCGGACCGGGGCTCATCGTGCTAACGGCCTCCCTCGCCGGGCTGACGCTCGTCTTCCTGCACTACGTGCCCACCTTCGCAATGGCCGCCGCCCCGTCGCCCCCGCGTTGGCTGGACTATCTGACTCGGGCCGCCTTTCTCGATCTCATCCTCCAGCTCCTCCTCGGCATCGGCTCGGTGATGGTGACCCTCGAGCGGATCAACCGCGAGCTCGACGACGCGAACCAACGCCTGGCCCTCCTCGCCCGTCACGATCCGCTGACCAGCGCCCTCAACCGGCACGCCTTCCACGGCATGCGAGCCGGCGATCCCTGCTCCGGAGGCGGCGTGGTGGTCCTGGTGGACATCGACAACCTCAAGGGCATCAACGACAGCGGGGGACACGGCGCGGGCGACCGCGCGATCCGGGCAGTGGCCACCGCGCTGCGCAGCGTGATCCGCTCCGACGACCTGCTCTTTCGATGGGGCGGCGACGAGTTTTTGGTGATCCTCGCCGGAGTCGACGAGACGCAGGCGACCGCCCGCCTCGCGACCCTCGACCGTCAGCTGGAGCTCGCCCGTGGCGAGGGCGGGCCTCTCGGCCTGCCCCTGTCGGTCTCGTACGGCCTCGCCTCCTTCGATTCAGTCGAGGCCCTCGAGGGCTCCGTCGCCGCCGCCGACGAGCGGATGTACCGCCGACGGCGCGACCGGCGGGGCTCCCCGGGGACGCCGTCGTTCGCACCGTCTCCCCATCCTCACGAACCGAGTTGATGAGCCGGTCGGCTCGATCAGCCCGTCGCACCCGGATTCCGGTGCTCACCGCCACCCGAGGACGCCACACGGGGCGCCGGTCCGAGGAATGACGGACGTTGCACCCTCGAGGCAGGCAGGAGCGAGCTCCAAACCAGAGCTACACACCGGCTCTCGAGATCGCGCGGAGGGCATTCACGAAGAGGGTACCGAAACGGGTGTCGGGTTCATACATCTCGAGCTCGGACACTCCCTCATCCCAGCAGCCCGGCCGTCCGGCGGTAGGCGGTGAGCAGCTCCGCCACCACCGCCTGGGGAACGAAGCGGCGCGCGCGCTCGAGGCCGCGCTCGCGGAGGTCGCGCCGCAGCTGCTCGTCGCCGAGCACGCGCGCCACTGCGGCGGCGATCCCACCGGCGTCCTCCGGATCGACGAGCAGGGCCGCGCCACCGGCGGTCTCGGGCAGCGCGGAGCGGTTGGAGGTGACGACCGGCGTTCCGCAGGCCATCGCCTCTGCCACGGGCAGGCCGAAGCCCTCCGCGAGCGACGGAAACACCAGCACCCGCGCCCGCCGGTAGAGGGCCGCGAGCTCGGGAGCCCCGAGCCGCGACAGCCGGAGGATCTCGCCGGCGCTGGCGGCGCTGGCGAGTCGACGCCGCAGCCCCGCCTCGAGCCAGCCGGGGGCCGTCACCAGCACCAGGCGGTGGCGCCCGCGCACGGCGGTCGGCAGGAGATCCCAGGCCTCGAGGAGCCGGCCCAGGTTCTTCCGCGGTTCGATGCCGGCGACCGCGAGTGCGAACGGGGCGTCGAGGCCGAAGCTCCGCAGGGCGGCCGCGTCACCCTCGGCCGCGGCAGCGGTGAAGCAGGCACCGAGCACCGGCGGCACGACCTCCACCCGCCCGGCATCGAGGGCGAGCAGGCGCGTCGCCTCGCGGCGGGTGGCGTCGGAGACCGCGAGGACGGTCGCCCCACGGGCGAGCGCGAGGGCGATGGCGGACAGCGTACGGACGCGGTTCGCGGCAGTATGGCACTCCGGATGACTGAGCACCGTCAGATCGTGCAGGGTGAGGACGGTGCGCCGGGCGCCGGCGGGCGGCATGACGAAGCCGGGGGCATGGAACAGATCGAGGCTCTCCAGCACAGGCCGCGCGGCCGGGGCGCACTCGACCGCGGCCGGCAGCGAACCGAGGGCCGACTCGTAGACGGCTCGCCGGCTGCGGCCGCGGTCGAGGTCGAACAGGACCAGCTCCTCCGCAGGCGCGTGGCGAATGAGAGCGCGCACCAGCTCGGCGGTGTACGACGCGACGCCGCCATCGCCGTGGAGCGCCCGCCCGACATCGATGCCGATCCGCACGCCTCAGCCCCGATCGGCGGCGGCCACGCTCCGCCGCAGTCCGTCGAGATGCTGCAGCAGCGCCTCTCCGGTCTCCCGTGTCAGAAGGCCGCCGGCCATCGCCGCCGCAACCTCTGCCGCCGCCGCTTCGAGCCGGCGGCGCATCCGCCAGCGCCGCAGCGAGGGCCGCAGCGCGAGGGCGGCGAGGGCCGCCGCCGCGACGGCCGCGAGCGCCAGACCCGCCATCACCGGGTCCGCTCCGGGTTCAACCAGCGCTCGACCGCGGCCTCGCCGAAGCGGCGGCGGAGCCGGCCCTCGATCAGACGGTGCTCCCAACGCGGCCGGTGCAGGGCGTAGTAGCGCAGCTGCGATGGGCGGTAGATCTCGTCGACCTGCGCGCGGCGGGCAAAACCGCCGGCGTGCCGGACGACCGCCGCCGGCTCCTCGGCGAGCCGCCAGCCTGCACGGCGCAGGCGGAGGCACAGGTCGACGTCCTCGAAGTACATGAAGAAGCTCTCGTCGAAGCCGCCGACCGCGCGGAAGGCCGCCGTCCGAACCAGCACGCAGGCGGCGGTGTACCACGGGTGCCCGGCCAGCCGCGCGAACGCGCGCGCCAGCCACCCATGGGCCCACGGCTGTGCCTCCCACGGGTTGCGGAGGCGCTGCAGGGCCTCGCCGAGCACGCCGCGTTCCGGCGACCAGCAGAACTGGCGCCCGCCGTCCGGGTAGAGCAGCCGCGGCGCGACCAGCCCGAGCCGCTCCTCGCCGTCGAGGCGGGCCGCGAGGCGCTCGAGGGCGCCCGGCTCGAGCCAGGCGTCGGCATTGAGAAGCAGCAGGGCCTCGCCCGTCGCGCTCGCCGCGGCCAGGTTGTTGGCGGCGCCGAAGCCCAGGTTCTTCTGCTGGGCGAGCACCCGCACCTCGGGAAAGGCCGCGCGCAGCATCTCCGGCGAGCCGTCGCCGGAGGCGTTGTCGACGACCAGCACCTCGAGCCCCGGGTGCGGCAAGCCGAGGCTCTCGAGGCAGCGCCGCAGCAGCACGCCGCCGTTGTGGTTGACCACCACCGCCGAGATCATGGAGCCGCCACCCGCCGCAGCTCGGCCACCAGGCGCCGCGAGGCCGCCTCCCAGGTGTGGTCCGCGAGCAGGCGCGACGCCGCCGCGAGCACGGCCTGGTTGCGGCCCCGATCGGCGAGCGCCTGACGAGCGGTCGCGAGGATCCCGGCGGCGGATGCCTCGCGGCACCGGAACGGGTAGTCCGGCCACAGCTCGTCGAGGGCGAGACCGGCGCTGACCACAACCGGCCTGCCGCAGGCGAGGCACTCGAGGGGCGGGATTCCGAAGCCCTCGTGGCGCGACAGGTAGAGCCCGAGCTCGGCGCCGCGGTAGAGCGGCGCCAGGTCGTCCTCGGCGACCCAGCCGAGGGGCAGCACCGCGTCCGTGAGGCCGAGGTCCGCGATCCACGCCCGGATCTTCTCCGGCCTCCGCATCCGGTTGGCGCCGGCGATCACCAGCTGCAGCTCGGGGCGCTCGCCGCGCAGGCCGGCGAAGGCCTCGAGGACCTCGCGCGGCTGCCGGCGTTCGAGCACCGTGCCGAGCCACAGCAGGTAGGGGGCGCGCACCCCGAGCGCCGCCCGCCGGCGCGCGTCCTCCTCCTGCTCCACCGCGTTGAAGCGCCCGAGCTCGACCCCGAGGGGGACCACCGCCAGGCGATCGTCGGGCAGCCGGTAGCGGGCCCGCACGAGCCCGGCCATGGCGGCGGTGTCGGTCAGCACGCGCTCCGCCCGCCGCGCCGCGCTGCGGGCGAGCAGCCGCCGCCGCCAGCGCTCGCGCGGCGAGAACTCCTCCGGCAGGAGCTCGAAGCTGAGGTCGTGGAGGACCACGACCCCGGGCGTGCGCAGCCCGTAGGGCAGCGCGTACGCCGGGCCGAGGACGAGGTCGAGGGGATGCCGGCGGAGCTCGCGCGGCAGCTTGAGCTGCTCCCACAGCACCCGGCCGCCGCGGTCGCCGGCGTGGTGCCGGACGACGCGGTGGTCCTCGGCGAGGTCGACGGCGGCGGCCTCGCCCTGGAAGAAGAGATGCCACTCGACGCGGTGGTCCCAGCTCGCGAGGCCGCGGAGCATGCCCTCGAGGTAGCGGCCGACGCCGGTGCGCTGCCCCTCCAGCTCGGCGGCGATGACGCCCACCCTCATGGCATCCATCCTAGCCCGGACTATTCATGAGCTGTCTGCTGCGGCCAACGATGCTTCCGCGTCAGCCGCGTTTTCCCACCTCGGGGTGCTCGACGTACCGTCATCGACACCCCCGCCCTCCAGCCCGTCGGACGAGCGCAATCACGGTTTCGGGGGGCCAGGCACCGCCACCCGTCACTGCGAACCCGTCTTGACAAGGTGTGGACCAATAGGTAGATTGAGTCTCAGTAACCCATCGTAACCCAATCAGACTCCGGCTTCTTGAGGTTGGCAGCTCTGCAAATGATGTCCGGCGACGATTCCGACAACCACGAGATCTCCGCCGGCGACCTGCTGGGAGACGACCCGACGGTGCCCGGCGAACCGCCCTTCGGCGACCTCGACCTCGACGTCATGACCGATCGCTCTTCCCCCTCGACGCCGGAACCGCCGGCTCCATGCCCAGGAGGTACGACCATGTCCGTCCCGAACCGGATCCTCGCCAGCTCCGCCCTCGCCACCGCCCTTCTCGCGGCCGGCGTCGCTCACGCCGTGGCCCCGCGCAGCGCCTCGCCCGGCGCCGCGGACCGCGTCCTCGCGGTCGACACCCGGTGCCCGACCTTCGCCTGGGAGGCGGTGCCCGGCGCCCTCCACTCCGAGCTCGCGGTCTACCGCGTGCCGCCCCCGGGGGAGGACCTCGCCGAGGAGGCGGTGCTCCGGGCGATCGTGCCCGGCGGCATCCCCGCCTGGGTGCCGCCGGCCGCCGACTGCCTCCCGCCGGGCGGGAGCTACGTCTGGTTCGTGCGCGCCGTCTACGAGACCGCCGACGAGGAAGTGATCGACGCCTCCGACTGGTCGCCGGGGCATTACTTCGCGGTCCCCGCCGTGCCGAGCGCCGCGGAGCTCCAGCGCGCCCTCGAGGTCCTGCGCAGCTGGGAGGCCGGGAGCGTCGGCGATGAGGGCGCGGGATCCGAGGCCGCCGCCGCACCCCGCCCCGAGGCCGACCGGCGGGGCGCCCTGGCGGCCCCCGCGCCGAAGCTCGACTCCGTCCCCGGCGCCTCGGCGGCGATTCGGGGCGACAACCCGGAGACGGTCGGAGAGGCCTACGGCGTGATCGGCATAACCGCCGCCGCCGCCGGCGCCGGCCTCGCCGGTGCCAACTCCAACGGCGGCGCCGACCTGGTCCTCGACGGGTCGCTCGACGGCACCCCGGATCTCGCCTTCGACGAGTCGGGCGCCTGGCGCTCGTCGGCTCTGGACGAGACCTTCTACCTCTGGAACACCGGCGGAGGCAAGCACCACCTCGAGGTGCTCGGCGACATCACCGGCGAGAACTTCGACGCCAACTCGCTCGATGTCGGTGGCACAGCAACGGTCGGCTACCTGTATACCAACGGCATGACGTCAACATCATCCCTCTATACCGACTTCGATGTGAATGCCAACGACGATCTGTACGTGGGCGATGATGGCTCGATTCTCGGCAACCTCGGCGTCGGAGCTTCCTATTCAGGCTCATACAAGCTGTACGTCGACGGCAATGGGATTTTCACCACCAACCTGGGGATCGATGGCACCCTGCGGGTCGACGGCAAGATCACCAATGGCGGGAAAGGCATCATGAAGAGTAAC
>JALOLD010000033.1 GCA_025456145.1 Thermoanaerobaculales bacterium
AGGCGGAGGAGCGCGAGCGGCTCGAGGCCGAGGCGCGGGCCAGGGCCGAGGCGGAGGAGCGCGAGCGGCTCGAGGCCGAAGCGCGGGCCAGGGCCGAGGCGGAGGAGCGGGAGCGGCTCGAGGCCGAGGCGCGGGCCAGGGCCGAGGCGGCCGAGCGCGAGCGGCTCGAGGCCGAGGCGCGGGCCAGGGCCGAGGCGGCCGAGCGCGAGCGTCTCGAGGTCGAGGCGCGGGCCAGGGCCGAGGCGGCCGAGCGCGAGCGGCTCGAGGCCGAAGCGCGGGCCAGGGCCGAGGCCGAGGAGCGTGCGAGGGCCGAGGCCGAGGCGGCAGCCGCCTCGATCGGGCCCGACGAGGACGCCGGCGAGCCCGACGCCTGGCGGCCCGGGGTCGACCGGGGGCTGCCGCTGCCGACCATGACGCTGGCCCGGCTCGCCCTCGACCAGGGCGACCGGCAGCTCGCCGTGGCGACCCTCGAGAGCCTCCTCGAGCTCGACCCGGGGCACGCCCCGGCCGCCGAGCTGCTCGACGAGCTCCGCCGCGAGGAGGAGCTCGAGCTCGCCGGACGGCTGCGGGCGGCCCGGGCGACCGTCAAGATCGCCGCGTTGCAGGGCTGGCTCGACGCGGTTAGACTGGCCGCGGAGAGGCGGGCCCAGTGAACTTCGACGATGTCGTCAACGAGCTGGTCGAGCGGTGCCCGGGCGCCAAGGGCGCCGCGGTCTTCGACCCCGACGGCATCCTCGTCGTCACCGCGCCCAAGAAGCAGAGCCTCGAGGGCCTGAGCGCCGAGTTCGCCTCGGTCGTCAAGAGCCTCGAGCAGGCCGGTCGCGAGTTCGAGCACGGTCGGCTCCAGCAGCTGTCGGTGTTCTCCGACAGCGCGGTGGTGATCCTGACCTCGATCGCGGCGGGCTACTTCCTGATGCTCATCCTGGACCGCCGGGGCCTGATCGGCAAGGCTCGCATGCTGAGCCGGCTGACCAGCGAGCGCCTGTACGCCGATTTCGTCTGAAGGACCATGCCGATGTTCAAGTTCGATGAGCTGTGTGAGCTGATCCGTCTCGTCGGTTCGTCCGGGGTGGCGGGCGTCGAGATCGAGCACGCCGGTGGCCGGCTGCGGATCGACGGCAAGCCGGTGGTCGCGCCGGTCATCGCGGCGCCGCTGGCGGCGCCGGTCGGACCGGCTCTCGCGGCGCCGGTCGCGCCCGGGTCGGTCGACCCTGGGTCGCCTGCCGCCGCGGTCGAAGCCGCCGCCGACGACAACCTCCACTACGTGACCTCGCCGATCGTCGGGACCTTCTACCGCGCCCCGAACCCCGACGCCGAGCCCTACGTCAGGGTCGGCGACGCGGTCGACGTCGGCCGGACCCTGTGCATCGTCGAGGCGATGAAGCTGATGAACGAGATCGAGTGCGACCGTTCGGGCACGATTGTCAAGGTCTTCCCCGACAACGCGCAGCCGGTCGAGTTCGGCGAGCGGCTGTTCGCCATTCGGCTGTCCTGACGGGCCGCGGTCGGGCCATGCTGTCCAAGGTCCTCATCGCCAACCGCGGCGAGATCGCGGTCCGGGTCATCGCCGCCTGCCGCGAGCTCGGCATCGCCACCGTCGCCGTCCACTCGGAGGCGGACCGGAGCTGCCTCCACACCGTCCTCGCCGACCGTTCGGTGTGCATCGGGCCGCCGGCGTCGACCGACTCCTACCTCAACGCCTCGGCGGTCATCGCGGCGGCCGAGATCGCCGGCGCCGACGCCATCCACCCCGGCTACGGCTTCCTCGCCGAGAACGCCCACTTCGCCGAGATCGCATCGGAGTGCGGCCTGGTCTTCATCGGGCCGTCGGCCGACGCCATCCGCCTCATGGGCAACAAGTCGGCGGCGCGGCGAGCGGTCGCCGAGGTCGGGGTTCCGGTCCTGCCGGGGTCGGAGGGCGGGCTGGCCGGCGCCGACCACGCCCTCGCCCTCGCCGACGAGATCGGCTACCCGGTGATCCTCAAGGCGTCGGCCGGGGGCGGCGGCCGGGGGATGCGGCTGGCCTGGAACGGCGACGAGCTCCGCCGGGCCTATGCGATGGCCTGGAACGAGGCCGAGAAGGCCTTCGGCGACCCGACGCTCTACCTCGAGAAGTTCGTCCAGAACCCGCGTCACATCGAGTTCCAGGTGCTCGCCGACGGCAGCGGCCGGGTGGTCCACCTCGGCGAGCGCGAGTGCTCGATCCAGCGCCGCCACCAGAAGATCCTCGAGGAGTCGCCCTCGGTCGCGATCTCCGAGGAGCTGCGCGGCGAGATGGGGAGAGCCGCGGTGGCGGTCGCCAAGGCCGCCCGCTACGTCAACGCCGGGACGGTCGAGTTCCTGCTCGCCGACGACGGCAGCTTCACCTTCATGGAGATGAACACCCGGATCCAGGTCGAGCACCCGGTGACCGAGCTGGTCACCGGCGTCGACCTGGTCAAGGAGCAGCTGCGGATCGCCGGCGGCGAGGCGATCTCGATCCCCAAGCGGCGCCAGCTGCGGCCGCGGGGCCACGCCATCGAGTTCCGGATCAACGCCGAGGACCCGGACACCCTGGCGCCGTCCCCGGGTCGGATCAGCCATCTCGTGCTTCCCGGGGGCCCCGGGGTCCGGGTCGACACCCACCTCTACGCGGGCTACACCGTGCCGCCCTACTACGACAGCCTGATCGCCAAGCTCATCGTGCACGGCCGCGACCGCGCCGAGGCGATCCGGCGGGGCCGGCGGGCCCTCGAGATGTTCCGGATCGACGGGATCAAGACCTCGATCCCGCTCCACCTGCGGATCCTCGAGGACCCGGACTTCGTCGCCGGCCGGTTCAGCACCTCGTTCATGGAACGTTTCACGGCGAAGCGATGACCGGGCGGGATCCTCAGTTTTTAGTGTTTGACCTCGAGCTTTGTCGCAATTCGTAATTCATAATTAAGAAATCATAATCGAACCTCGCTCGATCCCGAGATTCGGCATCGCCGTGACCCGGTGATACCATGGGAAGGTGCGCACCATCTACCTCGTGGGCTTCATGGGCGCCGGCAAGAGCGCGATCGGCGCGGCGCTCGCGGCACGGCTCGGGCGGTCCTTCGTCGACCTCGACGGAGCGGTCGAGAGGCGTCTCGGCATGACCGTCGGCGAGATCTTCTCGGGACCCGGCGAGACCGTCTTCAGAGCCGCGGAGACCGCCGAGCTCGAGCGGATCGCCGCCTCCGACGACCTCGTGGTCGCCACCGGAGGGGGGGCCTTCGCCGCCTCCGAGAACCGTGCGCTCATCGAGGGCTCGGGCGGGGTCTCGGTCTTTCTCGACCCGCCCTGGGAGGTCATCGCCCGCCGTCTCGAAGGGGTCGCGGACGATCGACCCAGGTGGGTCGACGCCGGCCACGCCCGCCGCCTCCTCGAGGACCGCCGACCGGCCTATCTCGCGGCGAGGATCCACCTCGCCCTCTCGGGCGGCGAAACCCCCGAGGAGGTCGCCGACCTCGTGACGGGCGCGCTGGCGGAGACCGCGTGCGTTTCCTGATCCTGTCCGACGTCCACGCCAACTGGGACGCGCTCCAGGCGGTGCTCAGGCACGTCCGGCGCAAGCGCTACGACCGGGTGGTGTTCCTCGGCGACGCCGTCGGCTATGGCGCCTCGCCCAACGCGGTGGTCGGCTGGCTGCAGGGGCTCGGGCCGGGCGCCATCGTGGTCCGCGGCAACCACGACCGGGTGTGCTCGGGCCTCGAGGACGCCGCGTCGTTCAACCGCTTCGCGCGCGAGGCCTCGGGATGGACCCTCGACCGGCTCGACGACCGCAACCTCGACTTTCTCCGGGGGCTTCCCGAGGGACCGGTCGAGATCAGCCCCCGCGCGGCCGCCTGCCACGGCTCGACCTTCGACGAGGACGCCTACATCTTCTCGGTCTACGACGCCCAGCAGGCCTTCGAGTCGCTGCCCCACGACGTCGTCTTCTTCGGCCACACCCACGTGCCGACCCTGTTCTCGCTCCAGCTCGAGAACGGCCGGACGACCCTCCGTGCCCGTCTGCTCAGCGGCAGCCGGACGGTCCTCAAGCTCGAGCCCGAGACCCGCTATCTCATCAACCCGGGCTCGGTCGGCCAACCGCGGGACCGCGACCCCAGGGCGGCCTATGCCCTCTACGACGAGGACGGCGGCAAGGTCTACCTCTACCGCGTGCCCTACCGGGCCGCCGAGGCGCGCCGCAGGATCCTCCAAGCCGGGCTGCCCTCGGTGCTCGGCGACCGGTTGCTCCACGGTGCCTGAGGCGACCGCCCGGCGGCGGCGCGCCCTCGCGGTGGCCGGGCTTCTCGGTCTGGCCCTGGCGGTTCCCACGGCGGCGCACGACCCGAGCTCGGTCGAGGCTCGGGTCGAGTACCTGCTGCGCCGGATGGACGCAGGGGTCATGCCGACACCGATGCTCATCGCCATGCTCCGCGACCCCTACCCGGAGACCCGGGTGCTGGCGCTTCGCGCGGTCGCCGCGAGCGCCGACCCGGGCCAGGCCGCGCTGCTCCGCGAGTACCTGCGCGACCCCGACCTCCGCGTCCGCTACCAGGTCATGATCGCCGCCGGACGCCTCGGGGCGGCCGGCCGCGATCTCGCCGTGCGCGGTCTCGGCGATGCCATCCCGAGGGTCCGTCAGGCCGCGGCCTGGGCCGCCGCCGCCGGCGGCCCCGACGCCCTCCCGCCGCTGCTCGCCGCGATCGATCGCGAGACCGACCCCGGGGTCCGGGCGACCGCCCTGGCCAACCTCTGGCGGTTCGACGACCCGGCCTGGATCGGCCCCGCCGCCGCGGCGGCCGCCGCCGCCGACCCGCAGCTCCGCCGCGCCGCCGCCTACTCCCTGGCCCGAAGCACCAGCCCCGAGGCGCGGCCGGCGCTGCGCCGGCTCGCGTCCGACCCGGAGCCGGCGATTCGCGCCACCGCGGTCAACGGGCTCGGCCGGCTGGTCCTGAGCCGTGAGGACGTCGAGCTCCTCGGCCGCGCCCTCGGCGACGCCGACCGACGGGTGCCCACCGCCGCCTGCGCCGCCCTCGCGGCCCAGCCCGTCCCCGCGCTTCCGGCGGACGCGGCGGCGGCGGTCGCGGCGCTCTGGCGACCGACCGAGCCGCAGCTCGCGGTCGCGGCGATCCGGGCCGCCGGCGCGCGGCGCGAGATCGGCGACGACGCGGTGCTGCTCGAGATCGCGGAGCAGGAGACCCCGTGGCTCGCGGCCGAGGCGATGGCCGCCCTGGTGCGCCGCGGCGGCGCCGGCGCGGAGGAGCTCGCCCGCCGATGGCGGACGAGCGGCGACCTCTGGCGGCGACGCGCGGTGGCCGCGGTCGCGCCGGCGCTCGGCGCGACCTGGGAGCGGTCCGCCGCCCGCGACCCCGAGGCCGCGGTCCGGCTGGCCTGGCTCGAGCCTCTCGACGCGGGGCTGATCGCCGGTCGCCTCGACGAGCTCCGGCGGTTGGTGGCCTCCGATCCCGATCCGGCGGTGCGCACCGTGGCCCTCAACCACCTCGTCGAGGCCGGGGCGGCGGGGGGCATCGACGAGCTCGTCGGCCTCGCCCGGCGGTGGTCCGACGATCCGCTGCCCGACGCGCGAGCCGCGGCGCTGGTCGCCGCTCTGACCCTGGCCGGGGACGACGAGCAGCGCTCGGGGGTCCTCGAGCGGGCCGCAGCCGACCGTGACCCGGCAGTGGGGATCATGGTCGTCAACGCGGCGCGCGGCCTCGGCCTGCCGGCCCGCTCGGTCGAGCGCGAGCCGCGCCACGACAGCGCCTGGTACACCGACCTCGTCGGCTGGCTGCTCGAGCCGCGCTGGCTCGATGTCGTCACCGACCGCGGGACCTTCCGGGTGCGGCTCGAGACGATCGAGGCGCCGATCGCGGCGCGCGAGATCTTCGAGCTCGCCGAGGCCGGGTTCTACGACGGCCTGACCTTCCACCGGGTGGTGCCGAGCTTCGTCGTCCAGGGCGGCGACCCGCGCGGCGACGGCTGGGGCGGGTCCGGCGCCATCCTGCCCGACGAGCCCGCCTTCACCCCGTTCGACGCCGGTCGGGTCGGCCTCGCGACCTCGGGGCCGAACACCGGGTCGAGCCAGCTCTTCGTGACGCTGATGCCGGCCGACCACCTGGTCGGCCACTACACGAACCTCGGCGAGGTGGTGGCCGGGCGCGAGGTGCTCACCCGGCTCCAGGTCGGCGACCGGATCCGCCGGGTCGAGACCTCCTCGGGGGTCGAGCCGCCGCCGCCGACGCCGGTGCTGCTCGGCGAGCTCGGGTGGCCCGAGCTGGCCGCGCTCGCGGGCTGGGACGAAGAGCGCCTCGCCTACCTGCCGGAGGCCGGGGCGGTCGCCCGGCTCCGCGGCGCGCTCGGCGCCTATCGGATCGTCGCGGTGCTCGGCAGCTGGTGCAGCGACTCGCAGCGCGAGGTCCCGCGGCTGGTCCGGGTTCTCGAGGAGGTCGACAGCGACGCTTTCGACCTTCTCCTCATCGGGGTCGACCGGACGCGCCGGGTCGACGACCCGGTGCTCGCGGCGGCGGCGGGGGTCGAGCGGACGGTCGACAAGGTGCCGACGATTGTCGTGCTCGATGCCGAGGGGCACGAGCTCGGCCGGATCGTCGAGACCGCCGAGCGGCCGATCGAGCAGCTGCTGGTCGAGCTCATCGCCCCGGCCGAAGGGTGGGATTGACCGCGGCATCCTGACGCTGCCTGCGCCGACGAGAGGTGAGTCCACCGCCCAGGCCATCGACTCGACCGGAACTGCGGCGGCTACAATCCCCGGGGACATCGACCGACAAAGGAGCGATCCATGCAGCGCCACATCGCGGTCACGTCGAAGCTGCCGGGACGGGCGGTCGCCATGCTCGAGGAGGCGCACGCGGTCCGCGTCCACGCCGGCGATCCGATCACCGACGAGGATCGGCTGATCGGCTTCGTCGGGGAGGCCGATGCGGTCCTCACCCTGCTCCAGAACCCGGTGACCGATCGCGTCCTCGCGGCCTGCCCGCGGCTCAGGGTGGTCGGCAACTGCGCGGTCGGCTTCGACAACGTCGACCTCGTCTCGGCACGTCGTCGCGGCATCTGGGTGACCAACACCCCCGACGTCCTGACCGAGGCGACCGCCGACCTGACCTGGGCGCTCATCCTCGCCGTGACCCGGCGGCTCGGCGAGGGCGAGCGGCTGCTCCGCGGTGGCGGCTTCCACGGCTGGGCCCTCGAGATGCTCCTCGGCTCGGCGATCCAGGGTCGCCAGCTCGGCGTCGTCGGCTTCGGCCGGATCGGCCGGGCGGTGGCCCGCCGGGCCGCGGCCTTCGGGATGACCGTGGCCTACACCGACACCGCCGAGCTGACCGCGCCCGATCCGCCGGCGATGTTCCTGACCCTCGACGAGCTGCTCGCCACCAGCCACGTGGTGTCGCTGCACGCGCCGCTCGACGACGCGACCCGCCACCTGCTCGACGAGCGCCGTCTTCGGCTGATGCCGAAGGGGTCGTTTGTCGTCAACACCGCGCGCGGCCCGCTGATCGACGAGGCGGCGCTGGTGCGGGTCCTCGCCGACCGCCACCTCGGAGGCGCCGGGCTCGACGTCTTCGAGCGCGAGCCCGAGGTCCACCCCGGTCTGCTCGAGCGCGACGACGTCGTCCTCCTGCCGCACATCGGCTCGGCGACGGTCGAGACCCGCGCCGCCATGGCCGAGCTCGCCGCCGCCAACATCCTCGCCGTCCTCGCCGGCCGCGAACCGCCGACGCCCGTCGTCCGTCCCTGACGGTCGAGGCTCGCCGACATTCCGTCGCAACCACCAAGGCACGAAGACACGAAGGAGTCACGAAGACCGCCGATCAATCGGCCGGAGGCCGAGCCCCCCTGCTTCGCGGTTTCTTCCTGTTCGTGATGTCGTGGTGGTTTCTGAATCGGCCTCAAGGCCGCGCGAGTCCGATGATCATCCGGGCGACGGCGTCGGGGGCCTCGAGGGGGAGGAGGTGGCCGCGGTCGGGGACGATGTCGAGGGTGGCGCCGGGGATCGCCGCCGCGATCTCGTCGGCATAACCGCGGAAGCCCGGCAGCTCGTGCTCTCCGACCATGACGACGGTCGGGGCGGTGATCTCGGCGAGGCGCTCGGGCACGGTCCAACCGCGTTCGACCCGGTCGCGCTCGGCCGCGAGGAACTCGGCGCCCGGGAAGTCGCGGACGATCGCCAGGGTCGCCTCGCGCACCCCCGGCCTGGTGAAGGAGCGGGCGAACAGGGGTCCCGAGAGCCACGGCCCCGCCATGGCGGCGGCGACCCCCGCCGAGCGGATGGTCCGGGCAACCTCGCGGAGGTTGTCCATGAAGATCGGCTCGAACGGCCGGTCGGGCAGGGTGGTCGAGATCAGAGCGAGGGCGGCGACCCGCTCGGGGTGGGTGAGCGCCGCCTCGAGCGCGACTCCGCCGCCGAAGCTGAAGCCCGCGATGGCGGCTCGCTCGATGCCGAGGTGGTCGAGCAGGGCGATCAGATCGCCCGCGTGGTGCGACACGTGGTAGCCGCGGTCCGGCCGGCTGCTCAGCCCGTGGCCGCGCAGGTCGGGCCGGACGACGCGACATCCGGCGTCGAGCAGGGCGGGGAGGACCGGTCGCCAGACCCGACGGTCGAAGGTGTGGCCGTGGAGGAGCGCGACGGTCGCGCCGTCGCCCTGGTCCGAGTACGAGATCGTGACCTCTGGTCGGCTGAGCTCCGCCATCGATGAACCTCCGCGGCCGCGGCCGGGCCGATTGTACCGGCACCGCCGGCGGCGGGAATGGGCTACACTCGGTGGTCGTTGCCCCGGGGCGACGGAGCCGACAAGGAGCGTTCATGACCCTCACCAATCACAGCGTTCTCGAGACCCTGCACGAGATCAAGGCGCCGGGACGACCGCACAGCCTGGTCGAAGCGGGAGCGATCCGCGATCTCGAGATCGACGGCGGGACGGTACGGCTCGTGCTCGCGGTCGAGGTCGCCGACCCGTCCGACATCGAGCGGCTGCGCGCCACGGTCGAGGGGGCGTTGCAGGGGATGGACGAGGTCGCCGAGGTCGAGCTCAGGATCCAACCGATGATGCCGATGGCGGCGGCGCCGCGGCCGCCCGCTCCCGAGCCCGAGACCTGGGCCGACCGGATCCCCGGGGTCAGGCGGGTGGTCGCCGTGGCCTCGGGCAAGGGCGGCGTCGGCAAGTCGACGGTCGCCGCCAACCTGGCCCACGCCCTCGCCCTGGCCGGGCATTCGGTGGGGCTGCTCGACGCGGACATCTACGGTCCGTCTCAGCAGCTCATGATGGGCGCCACCGACGACCCGATGGGCGACGAGGACGGCAAGATCTACCCGGTCGAGGCGCCGGGCGGCGTCAAGGTGATGTCCTTCGGCTTCCTCGTCGACGTCGACCAGCCGGTGATCTGGCGCGGCCCGATGCTCCAGAAGGCGCTCGAGCAGTTCTTCGGCGACGTCCACTGGGGCGAGCTCGACTATCTGATCGTCGACCTGCCGCCGGGGACCGGGGACGTCGCCCTGACCCTCTGCCAGAACGTGCCGCTGGCCGGCGTGGTGATCGTGACGACCCCCCAGGACGTCGCGCTGATCGACGCCCGCAAGGGGCTCAACATGTTCCGCAAGCTCGAGGCCCGGGTCCTCGGCATCGTCGAGAACATGGCCGGCTTCTGCTGCCCCGCCTGCGGTCACGTCGAGCACGTCTTCGGCTCGGGGGGCGGCGCCCGGACCGCCGAGGCCCTCGGCGTGCCGCTGCTCGGCTCGGTACCCCTCGACCCCGAGGTCGTCGTCGGCGGCGACTCGGGATCGCCGGTGGTGCTCGCGCGACCCGAGTCGGCCTCGGCGCGGGCGTTCGCCGAGATCGCCGAGCGGGTCGCCGCCGCGACCTGACGACCGCCGGATCGGCGGCGTCGGCTGGCGACCTGCGGACCTATCGCTTCTCGCTGAAGGTGACGTTGATACCGGTCGCGTTCTCGTTCCGGTTGACGACGATGACCACGGTCTTGCCCTCGCCCTCATGCGAGCCGTTGATCATCGCCCCCTCGCCACCGTCGCCGGAGAAGGTCGTGAAGCTGACCTCGAAACCGGCCGTCTTGAGCTGGGTGCGGAAGAACTCGGAGACCTCGGCGACCGTGGCGTCGCTGGACGCCGAGTAGTTGCCCGATGCCATCTCGCTGGTCTGCATCGAGCCGCGAGCGGTCGGCTCGGTTCCCGGGTAGACCGGGACCCAGCCGGGAAGGTCGCCCGAAGCGGCGTCCCCGGTGGTGAGCTTGAACCCCTCGCCGTCGCTCGACTCGATCGTGACCGCGCCGCTCTCCGCGTCGCTGACGTCGACGGTGACCTCCTCGCCGCCGGTGCTCCAGCTGAATCGGCCGGCCTCGACGTCCTCGAGATTGACGGTGATGATCTCGCCGGTCTTCTTGTTACGGATCGTCATCGTCCCGGCCTTCTCGTCGACCGACACCTCCTCGAGGTCGGGCGATGCCTTGACGATGAAGCGGGCGGCGGTGAGACCGGGGTTGTCCTCGAGGTCCTGGGCGAAGCTCTTGGCCTTTTGGGCCACGAAGTAACCGCCGACGCCCAGCGCGACGACGACGAACACCAAGATCACGCCACACCCGATCCCGACCCACGCCAACGGATGGAGACCCTTTTTCGCAGGCGCCTGCGTCGCGTCGCTCATTTCGACCTCCTCGCGGTGTGATGAACCGCTGCTGCTCGGCGAGAGCTTAGCACGGGGCGGCCGGGGGCCGCGTGCTACGATCTCCCCGGATGGACGACGACCCGGAACCTGCGGCCGAGCGGACGATCCGTGGGCGCTGATCTGCTCTGGGTGGCGCTGTGCCTGATCGGCTCGGCCTTTTTCTCGGCGTCGGAGACCGCGCTGTCGTCGCTGCCGGTCACCCGGCTCGAGGCGTTGCGCCAGGCCAGCGGGCGGCTGACCCGGGCCGGCCTCGACCGTTGGGCGACCGCACCGCAGGAGCTGCTCATCACCATCCTGGTCGGCAACAACCTGGTCAACGTCCTCGCCTCGGCCCTGGCGACCCGGATCGCCTACCGGCTGACCGATCAGGGTGGTCTCGCCGTCGTCGTCGGCCTCATGACCCTGGTCATCCTGGTGTTCGGCGAGATCACCCCCAAGACGTTGGCCCAGCGCCACTCGGTCTTCATCTCGTCGAGGGTCGCTCCGGTTCTCTTCCTGCTCGACGTCGTCCTCCGGCCGGTCAACCGGGTGCTCGGTCTGCTCACCCGGCTGCTGTCCCGGGGCCGGCAGCCGGAGCTTCCGGTGACCGAGGCGGATCTCCTGTTCATGCTCCGTCTCGCCCACCGCCACGCCGAGCTGCCGCGCGACGCCCGGCTCATGATGGAGTCGGTGCTGCGGTTCCAGCGGGCGGTGGCGCGCGAGGTGATGGTGCCGCGCACCATGGTCGTGACGGTGTCGGTCGACTGGGACCTCGACCGGCTCAAGCTCTTCATCGCCTCGACCCCGCACAGCCGCTTTCCGGTGGTCGAGGAAGGCCCCGACGACATCGTCGGCGTGGTCCACGCGAAGCACCTCATGCACCTCGCCCCCGGGCTGCCGTGGCGCGACGTCGTCGTCCCGCCGCTCTTCGTCCCCGAGGGCCGCCGGCTGCCCGACCTGCTCCAGGACTTCCGCCGGGCCGGTCAGCACCTGGCGGTGGTCCTCGACGAGTACGGCGGGTTCTCCGGGATCGTCACCCTCGAGGACGTGCTCGAGCTGGTGGTCGGCGAGATCGAGGACGAGTTCGACCGAGATCTCGACACCACCGTCATCCGGGACGGTGACGGCTGGATCGTCCCCGGCTACCTGTCGCTGCGCCGGCTCGAGGGGCTGGTCGAGCGGGCCATCGAGAAGCCCGAGGACGTCGAGTCGGTGGGGGGCCTGGTCGCCGATCTCCACACCGGCGACGTGACCCCCGGCGATGCGGTGGTCTGGGACCGCCTCGAGCTCAGGGTCGAGGCGGTCGAGGACGGCCGCGCGACCCGGGTTCGTGTGCGTCGGCTGCCGAGATTCGTCACTCCAGCCGGGTCAGCGCGGGGACCGGCTGCCTGAGATTCCGGCAGCGCAGGACGCGGAAGCTGCGGATGAGGCGGCCGTCGCGGTGGACCTCGATCGGCGGCTCCTCGACGACCTCGGCGAAGATCTCCTCGAGGGGCTCGTGGAACTCGCGGCGCCGGTCCCGGGCGACGAACAGCAGGTCTCGGCCGACCAGCTCGGAGGGCTCGTACCAGTAGAGCGAGGCCAGCCCGTGGCGGCCGCGGTTGACGTTGGCGAGCCGGGTCGGCAGCCTGCCCCCCGACAGGTAGGCGAGCAGGTGGGTGGTCGTGTAGCTCGAGGAGGCGACGAGCTCGCCGGGTCGCAGCCGGGCGTCGACGGCCTCGACGATCTCCGGGTAGCCGATGAGCTCGGCCGCGGCCGAGGTGCTGACCCTCTGCGGCCGACCCGCGTACGACCACTCGAGCTCGAGCAGCCGCTCGGGCAGGGCGACGACGGTCAGCCCGGCGGCGACGATCGCGAGCCCCAGGCCGATCCCGCCCGCCACGAGGGCGCGCCTTGCCCGGAAGGGCTCCACCGCGAGCAGGGCGACCGCGACGACCACACCGGCGGTCCCCCAGTGCGGCGCCATCCGTGAGCCCAGCGAGAGCACGCCGAAGAAGAGGATCGGAGTGGCCGCCGCCACCGCCGCCACCCGCCGACCCGGCTCCCCCCGGCGGCGGGCGCGGGCCCAGGCGATGACGAGCGCGATCGCGAGGGGCGGTGACAGCAGCACCAGGTTTCCGGCGATGAACTCGCCGAAAAACCGTAGAGTGAGGCTGGAGTCGTGGTGTCGGCCGACCAGCTGAAAGCGGATGTTGTCCCAGTCGTGCCGGGCCGCCCAGATCCAGACCGGCGAGGTCAGGACGAGCGCGAGCGCTGCGGCGAGATAGGGGGTCGGGCCCGAGAGGTGGCGCCGGCCCTGCCCCCAGTGGACGGCGGCGCCGATCGCCGCGAGGGCGAGCACCATGGTGAACTTGGCGAGGAAGCCGAGGCCGATCGCCAACGCGAAGCCCCACCAACCGCGCCGGTCGCCGTCGGCGACCGCCATCGCCGCCCAGGTCGCGAGGGTGTAGGCGGCGATCATGGCGATGTCGGTCGAGGCGTAGGCCGAGCCGAGGAAGGCGAGGGGTGTGCCGTGGAGGACGAGGTAGGCCAGGCCCGCGTCGCGCGCTCCGCCGCCGAGCCGGCGGACGATCCCGAGCAGACCGACCGCCAGGATCAGGCTGGCCAGGATCGCCGGCGCCCGGACCGCGAGGTTGGTCTCGCCGAGGAGGGCGCGGAACGGGATCATCGCCCAGATGACGAGGGGCGGCTGGTCGAAGTAGGCCCAGTCGGGGTGGCGCGAGCAGTCCCAGTAGTAGGCCTCGTCCCCCGACAGCGGCGCCCCGATCGCCAGCGCGACGTGCACCGCCGTCGTCGCGAGCAGCACCCACCCAAAGAACCGCTTCCCGTCCGCCATCGCAGCTCCTCTACGGCTGACCGAGATCGGCGCGGACGGCGTCGGTGAGGCGCCCGGCGAGCTCCTGGATCTCCCCGGCGTCCTCGCCCTCGACCATGACCCGGGCGAGCGGCTCGGTCCCCGAGTAGCGCAGCAGCACCCGGCCCCGGCCCTCGAGCCGTGCCTCGACCTCGGCGAGCTCGCGCGCGACCCGCGGCATCTCGTCGAACGGGCGCCGCTCGGCGACCGGCACGTTGAGCAGCAGCTGGGGCATCCGGACGAGATCGGAGAGCTCGGAGACCGGGCGCTCCAGATCGGCGGCGATCGCGAGCACATGGCTTCCGGTCAGCAGACCGTCGCCGGTCACCGAGTGGTGGGAGCAGATGACGTGCCCGGACTGCTCCCCGCCGAGCGCGATACCGTCGGCGGCCATCGCGAGCCAGACCGCCCGATCGCCTACCGCGCAGCGGGTCACCCGCATGCCGTCGGCGGCGAGGAACCGCTCGAGACCGAAGTTGCTCATCACCGTCGCGACGACCCGGTCGCCGGGCAGCCGGCGCCGTTTCCTGAGATGGCGGGCCCAGGCGAGCAGGATGTCGTCGCCGTCGAGCACCCGACCACGCTCGTCGACCAGGATCGCCCGGTCGGCGTCACCGTCGAGGGCGAGGCCGGCGTCGGCGCCCTCGGCGAGCACTCGCCCGACCAGCCGCTGCGGCGAGGTCGCACCGCAGCCGCGGTTGATGTTGAGGCCGTCGGGTCGGGCGGCGATCACGGTGACGCGCGCGCCGAGCCGGGCGAGCAGCTCGGGCCCGATCGCGGAGCCGGCGCCGTTGGCGCAGTCGAGCACGACGTGCAGCCCGCGGAGGGGCTCGGGACGCTCGTGGGACTCGACGAGGGTGGTCAGATAGCGCTCGGCGAGGCCGTGGTCGACGGCGGGCAGCGCGGCCGAGACCGCCGGCTCGACGGTGTCGACCAGGCGCTCGAGGCGGCGCTCGACCTCGTCGTCGATCTTCTCGCCGCCCGGCCCGAGCACCTTGATGCCGTTGTCGTCGGCCGGGTTGTGCGAGGCCGAGATGACGACTCCGGCGGCCCGATCCCCGCCACGCAGCAGCTGCGACACCGCCGGGGTCGGCAGGACGCCGCCCCAGGTCACCACGCCCCCGGCGCCGCGAAAGGCCGTGGCGAACCAGGAGGCCAGCGTCTCGGTCGAGGCGCGGGTGTCGCCGGCGAGGAGGATCTCGGGTCTTCGACCGGCGGCGCGGAGCTCCTCGGCGAGGGCGGCGCCGAGCCGGCCTACCGTGGCCTCGTCGAGCGGCCACTCGAGAGCCCGCCCCCGGATGCCGTCGGTGCCGAACAGCCGCTCGGTCATCGGTTCTCCGCCGCCTCGTCGCTCGAGCCGGCGTCGGCCGGCACGACATCGACCACGACGATGATCGGCACGACCGTCAACGACCGGAGCAACGGGTCGGGCAGACGCGGCAGCACCGTCGCCTCGACCGGGCCGGCGGCGCCCTCGACCGAGATCGGGGTGGTCTCGACCGTGCTCAAGGCGCCGACCCGGCTCTGCGGGCCCTGGACGTTGACCTGGATCGGCGAGATCCGGACGGCGCCGATCTCGAACCCCGGCGCCGGCACCCCTTCGACGAGGGGTTTGAGCGGGACGTTGTTGGTGACCAGCCGCTCGAGCTCGAGGGTGATCGAGGACGGCTCGATGCTCACGACCTCGATGTCCGACGGCAAGGGGATGCCGGCCGCGTCGATCGAGTACTCGGTCGTGCCCGGGCGGGCGCCGGCGAGGTCGAGGTAGACCTCGAGATCGGCGGTCGCCTCGAGGCTCTTGCTCAGCGGACCGCGGATCTGCAGCGAGATCGTATCCGGGACGCTCGACATGAGTACCAGCTCGCGCGGCATGTTGACCAGGGTCAGCGCGGCCTTGACGCCGCGGACCGAGATGTTCTGGTCCTGCTGCCCGGCCAGCCCGTACCACAGGAGAATCGCCGTGACCAGGGCGACGACGAACTGCAGCGGGTAGCGCGGGCGGAGCATCAGGTCCTACCGTTGTCCTGCGCGCCGAGCTCGAGCACGTGCTCGGCCAGCGCGTTGCGCAGGGTCGTCTCGTCGAGCGGCCGCAGCAGCTGCTCCTCGACCGAGAGCGAGATGGTGCCGGTTTCCTCCGACACGACGATCACCAGCGCATCGGTCTCCTCGGTCAGACCGAGCGCGGCCCGGTGACGCGTGCCGAGCTCGCTCGACAGACGGTGCCGGGTGGTCAGAGGCAGGAAGCACGAAGCGGCGACCACCGTGCTGCCGCGCAGGACGACCGCACCGTCGTGCAGCGGCGTTCCGGGGATGAAGATGTTGAGCATCAGGTCGTAGGAGAAGCGGGCGTCGAGCGGGATCCCGGTGTCGGCGTAGGCCGCGAGGTTGTCCCGGCGTTCGACGGCGATGAGGGCGCCGATCCTCTTCGAGGCGAGCGCCTGCACCGCCAGTGCGAGCTCGTTGAGCGGGACGGTGCGATCGGCGGCCTGGCCGCTGCGCCAGCGCAGCAGGGTGCGAGAGCCGAAGGCCGCGAGCATGCTGCGGATCTCGCGCTGGAACAGCACGATGATCGCGACCGGTAGGAAGGCGAGGAGGTTGCCGAGGATGGTCGACAGCGTGATCAGGCCGAGGGCGCGGGAGACGACGTAGAGCCCCCCGATGATCAGGATGCCCCAGAGCATCTGCATCGCCCGGGTGCCGCGAAGCAGCACAAGAAGTGCGTACACGAGGACGGTCACGAGCAGCACGTCGACGACGTCGGCCAGGCTCACGGTGAGGGTGGTGAGCTCGCGGACGAGGTCGAAGAGCCAGGTCATGCCGCCGCTCCGCCGAGGAGCCGGGCGATCGTCAGAAATTGGAGCGCGGCGCCCGGTTCGTGGACGCGCACGACGACGCGGTCGAAACCGATCGCCGGGATCAGCGAGGCCAGCGTCCCGCCGAGCCGGTCGTCGACCGGCGCGCCGGCGAGCCGCCCGATGAAGGACTTGCGGGAAGGTCCGACGACCACCGGGTAACCGATCGCGGCGAGATCGGGCAGGGCGGCGAGCAGGGCGAGGTTGCCCCGGTCGTCCTTGCCGAAGCCGATGCCCGGGTCGATCCACACCCTCGAGGCTGGGATCCCGGCCGCGACCGCCGCGGCGGCGCGCTCGCGGAGGGCGCCGTGGACCTCGGCCACGACGTCGTCATAATGTGTGTCGAGCTGCATCGTCGCGGGCGTCCCGCGGCGGTGCATGAGCACCACCGCGGCGCCGCGCGAGGCGATCAGCTCGAGCATGCCCGGCTCGGCGCCGGCGCTGACATCGTTGACCACATCGGCGCCGGCGTCGATGGCGGCCTGGGCGACCGCGATCTTGGTCGTGTCGACCGAGAGGACCGCGTCGGGGTGTCGGTGGCGGAGGCCGGCGATCACCGGCAGGATCCGGCGCCGCTCCTCGTCGGCGCCGACCACCGCCGCTCCGGGCCGGGTCGACTCGCCCCCGATGTCGAGGATCGCGGCGCCGGCGGCGAGCTGACGCTCGCCCTCGGCGATCGCATCGTCGGGTTTCGCGAAACGGCCGCCGTCCGAGAACGAGTCGGGGGTGACGTTGACGATGCCCATCACGACCGGTCGGCCGCCCCTCCACAAGCTGTCGACCCGGGGGACGGCCGCGTCCGTGCGATGACTGGGAGGGCTCGTCATGACGTCGTTTCTTGGGCCTCCGGACGGTTCTTCTGCTTGTGACGTCTGATCGCCGCGACGTCCACGTCGGAGTGGGCCGCGATGAGGCCGTAGATCTCCTCGCCGTCGAGCACCTCGTCGACGAGCAGACCCTGGGTGATCGCCTCGAGAGCTGCGCGGTGGCCCTCGAGGATCCTCCGCGAGTCGTCGTACGCCGCGGTGACGAAGTAGCGGATCTCATCGTCGATCGCCACCGCGGTCGACTCGGAGTAGTCCTGGTGACGCGCGAACTCCTTGCCGAGGAAGATCGACTCCTCGCGCTTGCCGAAGGTCAGCGGACCCATCTTGGCGCTCATGCCCCACTCGCAGACCATCTTGCGGGCGAGCTCGGTGGCGCGCTCGAGGTCGCTGCCCGCGCCGGTGGTCATGGCGTCGGCGCCGAAGACCAGCTCCTCGGCGATGCGGCCCCCCATGAGCACTCGGAGGTTGGCCTCGAGGTAGGCGCGTGAGTAGGTGTAGCGATCCTCCAAAGGCAGCTGCTGGGTCAGGCCGAGGGCCATTCCGCGGGGGATGATCGTCACCTTGTGGAGGGGGTCGGCCTCGGGGACCAGCACCGCCACCAGCGCGTGTCCGGCCTCGTGATAGGCGGTGGTCTTCTTCTCCTCCTCGGACATGACGAGGGAGCGCCGCTCCGAGCCCATCATCACCTTGTCCTTGGCGAACTCGAAGTCGGCCATGTCGACCTTCATCTTGTTGAACCGGGCGGCGCGCAGCGCGGCCTCGTTGACCAGGTTGGCGAGGTCGGCTCCCGAGAACCCCGGCGTCGACCGCGCGATGACCGGCAGGTCGACATCGGAGGCGAGCGGGATCTCGGCGGTGTGGACCGCGAGGATCCCCTCGCGGCCCTTGACATCGGGCGGGTTGACGACGATCCGGCGGTCGAACCGGCCGGGCCGGAGCAGCGCCGGGTCGAGAACGTCGGGGCGGTTGGTGGCGGCGATCAGGATGACGCCGTCGTTGGCCTCGAAGCCGTCCATCTCGACGAGCAGCTGGTTGAGGGTCTGCTCGCGCTCGTCGTGACCGCCGCCCAGGCCGGCGCCGCGGTGGCGGCCGACCGCGTCGATCTCGTCGATGAAGATGATGCACGGGGCGTTCTTCTTGCCCTGCTCGAAGAGGTCGCGGACCCGCGACGCGCCGACCCCGACGAACATCTCGACGAAGTCCGAGCCGGAGATCGAGAAGAAGGGCACGTCGGCCTCGCCGGCCACCGCGCGCGCCAGCAGGGTCTTGCCGGTACCGGGCGAGCCCATCAGCAGCACGCCCTTGGGGATCTTGCCGCCGAGCCGCTGGAACTTCTTCGGGTCCTTGAGGAAGTCGATGATCTCCTCGAGCTCCTCTTTGGCCTCGGGGACCCCGGCGACGTCCTCGAAGGTCATCTTCTTCTGCTCGGGCGTCAGGAGCTTGGCCTTCGACTTCCCGAAGGACATCGCCTTGGTGCCGCCGGCCTGCATCTGGCGGAAGAAGACGAACCACAGCCCGACCAGGATGAGCAGCGGCGCCCACGACAGCAGCGCGGTGAGCATCCGGCCGTCGGTCGGCTTTTCGACCTTGATGACGACGTCGTGATCGCGGAGCTCCTTGATCAGGTCGTCGTAGCCTGGGTTGTAGGTGAAGTGGTCGTACCGGGGCCGCGGACCGTCCTGCTCGGTCGCCGGCTCGGTCTGGATGTGGATCTGCTCCCCCTTGATGAGCACCTGCTGGACCCCACCGTCGGCGACCCGGTCGAGGAACTCGGAGAACGGGATCTCGCGGGTGGTGGAGGAGTACCCCCTGAGGACCTGGAGGATCAGCATCACGCCGACGATGATCACGGCCCACATGAGGACGGTTCTGACAGTCTGATTCACGATCGGGTGTCCTTCCGCCGCAACCGACCACGGCTGGGCGCTAGGGAGAACTTCACGAACTGGCCCGATCTTCCCCCGGCGTGATCACGCACAGATCGGGCAGATTCGTGTGCTGGCTGCGGCTCGGGCCGAGACCGTAGCCGATCAGGTATCCCTCCGGGACGTCGGTGAACGCGGCATACCGGGCCGACAGGTTGACGCTGCGCAGCTGCGGCTTGTCGACCAGGGCGACGACCTCGACCGAGGCCGGCTTCTGCTGGCTGAGATGGGTGATGAGGTAGTTTTCGGTCACCCCCGAGTGGAAGACGTCCTTGAGGACGAGGACGTGGCGCCCGGTGACGTCGATCCGGGTCGCGAAGGTCAGGCTCACCACCTCGCCTCGGTCGCCCGCCGAGGTCGTGACATCGACGAACTCGAAGTCGACCGACACCGACGGCCGGAAGAGCCGCGAGATGTCGGCGAGAAAGAAGGCCGAGCCCTTGAGGATGCCGACCAGGGTCAGCTCCTTGCCGGCGTAGTCGGTCGAGATCTGGGCGACCAGCTCTTCCAGCCGCCGGTGGATCTGGTCTGCGGTGTACACCACCCGTAAGGCGCTCATCTCCGGATGACCTCCACGACCCGGCTGCTCGACTCCCCAGGATCGGGATGTTGCCACACTCCGGGAATCCAGCAAATCATATCATCTTCGCAAATTAGCGGCCACGCCTGGCGGAGATGACGGGGCAGGGCCTCGGCGATCGATCCGCGCAGCCCGCGAGCAGCTCCCGAGCCATCGTCACGACCGGTCGCGGCGCCGATCGGTCGCAGCTCGATCACTGAGGACGGCGACCGGGGGCACCACCGCCACACGGCGCACGGGTCCGGATCGTCCGGGGCGGCGAGCCTCGCCGTCCAGCCCGGAATGCCGAGGTCGACGGAAAGGCCGTCGACGAGGGTCGCGGCGGCGCCGGTCGGGGGGCTCGGCGGCTCGGCCCAGAGCCGCCGGGCGGCCGCTCGCAGCCGCCACCGGCCGCCCATCGAGACCGCCCGTGGCGAGCCCGTGTCGAGCAGCAGGTGAAACAGCTCGAGCTGGCGTCGCGTGGTGTGGCCGATCCCGAGGCAGGCCATCTGGCCGTGCAACCAGCGCGCGCGAAGGGCGCGGGGGAGGCCGGCGAGGGCGGCCAGCTCGACGCCGCCCTCCGGGCTCCACGGGTCGGCGAAGCCGACGCGGTCGCCGGCCTCCTCGGTCATGAAGGCCTCCCCTTCGGCGATCGCGTGCGCCAGGTTCACCAGGTGACCGCGCAGACCGGGAACATCGGCCTCGAGCCTCGGCAGGAGATCGAGGCGGACCCGGTTGCGCAGCCGGGAGGTGTCGGTGTTGCTGCTGTCGTCGCGCCAGGGGACGCCGTTTTTCTCGAGCCAGGCCCGGATCTCGCCGCGGGTCCACGGCAGCAGCGGTCGGACGATCCCGTCGGCGGTCCGCTCCGCGATGCCCGCCATCGCGCGGGGGCCCGCGCCGCGCAGCAGCTGGACGACGACCCCCTCGGCGACGTCGTCCCGGTGGTGCGCGGTCGCGATCGTGGCGATGCCGATCGCCGCGGCGTGCTCGGCCAGCGCCCGATAGCGGCGTCGCCGCCAGGCGGCCTCTCCACCGACCGGACGGCGCCGATCAGCCGGCAGACCGAGCACGGTGATCGGAACCCCGAGCTCGGCGCAGAGGTCGCGGCAGAATGCGGCGTCGGCATCCGCCTCGGACCCCCGCAGACCGTGGTGGACGTGCGCGGCGGCCAGCTCGAGGCCGAGCGCGGGCTCGCCGAGCAGCCGCAGCAACGCCACCGAGTCGCCCCCGCCCGACAGGGCGACCAGCACCGACTTGCCGATCAGGTCGGGAAACTGGCGCCGGAAGCCCTCGATGAAGTCGGCGGAGTCCACGGCTGGAATGCTACCAGCCCCGGGGGGCTCGGCCGCGACGCCGGCCCGCCCGGGGACCGGCGCTGGCCGATGACTCCCGGACGGGAGTCATCGGCCAGAGCTGGTGGCGGTGGGTGGAGTTGAACCACCGACACAGGGCTTATGAGACCCCTGCTCTGCCTCTGAGCTACACCGCCCGACGGAGCACTATACGGTCGCTGCCGATCTGAAGTCAACGCCGGCCGACGCCGTGAGAGGGGCCGCCGGCGACCGTCTCCAGGCTCGAACCGGGGGCCTCGAGCCGACTCGCGCGCTATACTGACCGGACATGGCGCAGACCGAGACCATACGGGGTGGGCGCTGCTCGAGATGCGACGAGATCGTGCCCGATCTCGAGCTGCAAACCTGCTCGATCTGCCGTAGCCTCTTCTGCCGGACCTGCGCGGTGGAAGGCTACGGGAGGTTCTTCTGTTCCGATGTCTGCCGCGGGTTCTTCTTCCACGGCGACGGCGACGAGACCGAAGAGGACTTCTGACAGCCATGGGACAGCGCTTCGACGAGCTGATGAGCCGCGCCGCCACGCTTCCGGTGCTCCGCGCCGGCGCGGTGGACTCGGTCGTCGCCAAGAAGGCCCAGGGGCCGCGGGTCTACGACCTCGACAACGTCGGTTTCATCGACTTCGTCGGTGGAGGAGGGTCGTCGGTTCTCGGCTTCGCCAACCAGTTCGTGCTCGACGCGGTCAAGAAGGTTCTCGACTCGGGCGTGCCGGTCGGCTTCCACGTGCCGCAGGAGGTCGACCTCGCCGACAGCCTCGGCCAGTTCCTGCCCTGGGTCGAGACGTGGTGGTTCTGCCGCAATCAGGACGAGGCGATGAGCGCGGCCCTGTCGTGGGCCCGCCGGAGCAGCGGGAAAGAGGTCATCATCGCCCTGTCGGGCGGCGCCCGCCTGAGCCCGGGGAGCGACGCCGGGGGGGAGGCCCGCGGTGTGGTGCGCGAGATCGCGAGCTGGAACGCCGGGCGGATCATCGCCGGGATCGGCGAGGCCGCGGACGAGGTCGCGGCGGTGGTGATCGAGCCGCTCATGACCCGGCTCGGACTGATACCGCTGGAGCCCGCGACCGTCGCGGCGGTCGTCGGTTGCTGTCGCGAGCTCGGTTTGACGGTGATCTTCGACGAGCGGGTCTCGGGCTTCCGGCTGGCCCGGGGAGGGGCCGCCTCGTCGTTCGGAGCGAGCCCGGATCTGGCGGTGTACGGCGGGGCTCTCGGGGGTGGCTTCCCGATCGGAGCGGTCGGCTTCGCCGCCCGGTTCGGATCGGTCGAGCCGGCCAACGACCAGACCCTCGCGACCCCGCACTCGGTCTCCTTGGCGGCCGCCGACGCGGTGCTGTCGATCCTCAAGAACGACGCCACCTACGCCCGGCTCGACGAGCGTTCGGCCCAGCTCGCCGACGGCATCCGCAACCTGGCGGACCGCTTCAACCGGTCGATCGCGGTCAATCGTGCCGGCTCGGTCTTCGCCCTCTACCTCGGGGTCGACTCGGTCGCCTCGGGAACCGTGGCGCGCCGCGCCGACGCCGAGGCCTATCGTCGGCTCGCCGCCGGTCTGCGCGACGAGGGCGTGCTCCTGCCGACGGTACCCGGCGGCACCGGTTTCGTCTCGAGCGCCCACGGCACCAAGGACATCGAGGAGACCCTCGGCGCCTTCGAACGCGCGCTGACGAAGATCCAGCGCGAGGACCGGCCCTGAGCGGCGCGAGTCGAAGGATGTCCCGGTCGGACGGTGTCGAGGTTCGAGCATCGGGCGCCGAGCCCGTCGTCCTGGTCGGTCTGGTGGTCGCGGGCGCCGGCAGGTCCGAGGTCGACGAGCACCTCGACGAGCTCGAGCGGCTGGTCGACACCGCCGGCGGCCGGGTCGTCGAGAGGCTGGTTCAGGAGCGGGCGGCGCCCGATCCCGCAACCCTGGTCGGCTCGGGTTTCGTGACCAGGGTCGCGGAACGCGCGGCCGGTCACGAGGCCCGGTCGGTGATCTTCGACGAGGACCTCACCGCCTCGCAGATCCGCAACCTCGAGCGCGAGATGCCGAAGGACGTCAAGGTCCTCGACCGGGCCGCGGTGATCCTCGACATCTTCGCGGCGCGTGCCCGCTCGCGCGAGGCCAAGACCCAGGTCGAGCTCGCCCAGCTGAGCTACCTCCTGCCGCGCCTGACCCGTCGGTGGGGGCACCTCTCCCGCCAGGCCGGCGGCATCGGCACCCGCGGCGTCGGCGAGACCCAGCTCGAGATCGACCGTCGCCTCGTGTCGAGGCGGATCGCCCAGCTCAAGGCCAAGCTCGCCGTCATCGAGCGCGATCGGCGGCTTCGCCGCGGTCGCCGCAACGAGCTGCCGTCGGTCGCTCTCGTCGGCTACACCAACGCCGGCAAGTCGAGCCTCTTCCGCCGGCTCTCACGCGCCGACGTGCTCGTCGAGGACCGGCTGTTCGCGACCCTCGACCCTCGAACCCGCAGAGTGTCGCTCGGTGAGGAGGTGACCGCGGTCCTGACCGACACCGTCGGCTTCATCCGCAAGCTGCCCCACGACCTGGTGGCGCCGTTCCGGTCGACCCTCGAGGAAGCGGTCGAGTCGGACCTGGTGCTGCACGTGGTCGACGCCGCCCACCCGGCGTGGGAGGAGCACCTGCGGATCGGCGACGAGGTGCTGGAGGGTCTCGGGGTGGCGGTCGAGAGCCAGCTCGTCGTGCTCAACAAGTGCGATCTCCTGGCCGGCCCGATGCCGGTCGTCGCGGGGGATCGGCCGGCGCTCGCGGTATCCGCGGTGACCGGCGCCGGGATGCCCGGGTTGCGTTCGGCGATCCGGGATCGGCTGCTGACCGGTCCCGGCGTGGCCATTCTGAGGGTGCCGCTCGACGAGGCCGAGATGGTCCGGCGCGCGCTCGGCATGCCGCACCAGCTCGCCCGCCGCTACGGTCGGGAGGCGGTCGAGCTCGCCATGCGGGTCGATGCCTGGCGGCTCGACGAGGTCGGGCTCGGCGGCTATCGTGTGACCACCTGGGGAGGCGTCGCCGAGGGAGGTGCCTGATGCCGATCTATGAGTTCCTCTGCCGGCCGTGCAACCGGATCTTCAGCTTCCACTCATTCGCGGTGAACCCCGGGCGGACGCCGTCGTGCCCGAAGTGTGGCAACGGCGGTCTCGAGCGGGTGCCATCGCGTTTCGGTGTGGCATCGGTGTCCAGGGCGGCGGGCGACTCGGGCGGCGATCAGCTCGACGATCCGCGGATGGAGCGCGAGATGATGAAGCTCGCGGCCGAGCTCGAGGGCATGGACGAGAACGACCCGCGGCAGATGGCGGCGGCGGTCCGCAAGATGACCGAGCTCGCCGGCGAGCCGGTGACCCCGGCGATGGAGGAGATGATCCGTCGCCTCGAGGCCGGCGAGGACCCCGAGCGGATCGAGGAGGACCTCGGCGACGCCATCGAGGACGAGATGGGCGGCGAGGGCGGCGGCCCCTTCGGCGGCGCCGCGCCCACCCGCGACGACGGCCTCTACCCGATGTAGGGTGGCGGGCGTTCATCGCAACCACAAAGACACGAAGACTCAAAGGGAATCACCAAGGCTGGGCTGCGGACGGCCTGGCCGCCCGCAGCCCGGCGCCTCGTGTGGTCCTTCGTGTCTTGGTGTCTTCGTGGTTGTGACGTTGTGATGCTCACGCCCCTCGGTCACCTGCTTTCTTGGGCCGGAATCGTTGTCGCAGGTCGGTAGCGGTTCGCCAGGCGTCGGGCGCCATCCAGGCGAGGAAGAAAAGGGCGAGGGCCCACGACAGGAGACCATAGAGCAGCTCGAAGGACAGCGCGTCGCGGGTCGCGAGGTGGAGGGCGAAGAGCCCGGTATTGACGCCGAGCCAGGCGGTCGTCGGCCCCCACCGGCCGTGGCCGAGGGGGACCAGCAGGAGCATCACCCAGTAGTAACAGGTGAGCACCACGGCGGCGAACGCCACGACCATCCCGAGGATCGCCGCCTTCCAGACCTCGAGCCGCCACGACGCCGCGGCGACGACCGCGAGAAAGGCCGCGGAGGCGAGCAGCAGCAACGGCCGGCGCTCGTCCTGCAGCCGGTTCATCTTGGCCTGCCAGCGGATCCACGGCTCGGGCAGCGTGAAGTCGACGTCCTCGCGGCGGACGGTGGCGCGGTCGTAGAGCATCAGGTTCTTGAGCCCGACGTTGTTGGTCAGCCAGGTGCCGTGGTGCTTGCCGAGGTTCCACTTGAAGTCGAGCCAGGCCGACGGACCCCGCCCGACCAGGCTGCCCGCGGCGAGGCAGAGCAGGACGCCGACCACGAATCCGGTGGCGAGACGCCGGAACCAGGCGGTCGGCCGTCCATCGACCAGGTGGCGCACGAAGACCACCGCCGGTCCGACCAGGAAGCCGCCCGGGAAGACGCGCACCATGCAGGCGTAGGCGATCAGCCCGCCGGCGAGGGCGAAGCGCCCGCGCTTGAGCAGGCAGACGGCAACCCCGACCGCCGCCAGCCAGTCCTGGCGGAGGAAGGCGCCACCCACCCAGTCCCAGCGCCAGGGGTAGCCGAGGCCGAAGACGATCACCGCGAGGCAACCGACCCGGGTTCCGAAGCTCCGGAAGATGGCGATGAACATCAGCCCGACCAGCGCGGTGTCGATCCAGGCGAGGGCGGTCAGCGACCGGTCCGAGGCGGCCGGCCAGGCCGAGAACAGGCGCGCGCTGAAGGTCCAGGTCGGCGTCGGGTTGTAGCCGTGGTCGCGCCGGATGCTGGTGATATAGCCGTACTGGTTGCGCTCGAGGAAGTAGCGGACATCGGCGGAGAAGAGCCGCCAGCGCTCGTCCGAGAACCGGGCCCGGACCTCGGTCATGTGGTTGACCAGCGACCTGATGGGCACGACCTCGTTGGTCCGCAGGTCGCGCATGATCGGCTGCGGTGCGTGGCCGAGCCCGAGCTCGCGCTCGGCCGCGAGCGATGCGACATAGATCCCGTCGTAGCCGACCTCGGGGAAGTACTTGGAGCCCAGGAAGTAGTGGAACTGCTCCCAGTGGTGGACCATCGACACGCCGTGGAAGTGACCGAAGTTGGTGTAGGCGACGACCGCGACCACCGCCATCACCCCGAGCAGCTGCCCCGCCTGGTGCTCCTTGAGACCGCCCGGCCGCCGGTGCCGCCAGATCACGAGCAGCAGCGCGACCAGGCTCAGCCCGCCCTTGACCCACAGCTCGGTCGACAGCTCCATGGCTCCAGCGTATCAGGCTGGATCGAGGAATCGAAAACGTCGCAACCACCAAGACACCAAGACACGAAGATCGACACGAAGAGATCCATGGTGGGCGGCATCGCCGCCCATCGTCACGCCTTCGTGATTCCTTCGTGCCTTCGTGTCTTCGTGGTTGTGACGGCGCGATGGTCTCTACGCGGCGAGGGTGTTCCTGTCGGCAGGGCGGCGCAGGATCAGCAGGTCGACCTCGGGAGGCGCGCCGACCCGGAGCGGGACCGCCCCGACGCCGATGCCCCGTGACACGTAGAGGGTCGCGCCGTGGCGGCGGTACTCGCCGGCGATGTAGCGACCCTGGACCCGGGCGACGTTGAGGGTGCGCTGGGTCAGCGCGATCTGGCCGCCGTGGGTGTGGCCCGCAAGCGTCAGGTGGGCCCCCGCCGCGGCCGCCTGGTGAAAGGTCCGCGGCTGGTGGCTCAGGCAGATCCGGAAGGCCGACGGGTACCGGGAGAGCTCGGCGAAGTCCGGTCCCCGTCCCCCGCCGGCGCTGGCGTCCTCGAGCCCGACGAGGGCGAGGCGGGCTCTGTCCCGGTCGAACTCGACGCCCTGGTTGACCAGCGGCACGATCCCGGCTCGAACCAGCGCACGTCTGGACACCTCGGGCTCGATGAAGTGGTCGTGGTTGCCGAGAACGCCGTAGACCCCGAGCGGCGCCGAGATCCCGGAAAAGCCGCGGACGAAGAGCTCTGCGTCGGAGCGTCTGCGGTCCATCTGGTCACCGGTGAAAAGGATGAGGTCGGGGTACAACGTGCCGACCAGGTCGCGAATCGCCGCCATCCGCTCGGCCGGCATGTACGGCCCGGCGTGGACATCGGAGATCTGGGCGATCGTCAGCCCCTCCCACTCCGGCGGAAGGGCGGGCAGCTCGAGGATCGAGCGGCGCAGCCCGGGGAGATCCAGCGCACCGGCCAGTCCGTAGCCGGTGAAGCCCATCGTCCCGGCCGCGCCGAGCGAAACATTACGGAGAAAGCGTCTACGCGTGAGCATCGGGTGATCGATCATCGAGGCGGCGCCGCAACCGCGGGCCGGCGGGCAGTATAACAGTATTGCCGACCGGCAATTCCGTGAGCGGCGTTACAATGCGCCGACCGCGAAGGAGAACGCCCATGTCGGACCCGACCGCTCCGGGAGCGTCCTCGTCCCTCCCCTCGCCGGCCTATCGCTGGCTCGTGCTGGTCGTCATCAGCCTGGCGATGTTCGGCAACTACTACGTCTACGACTCGATCGCGCCGATCGCCGACATCCTCAAGTCGGAGCTCGGCTTCTCGGACTCCCAGTACGGCTGGCTCTTCTCGGTCTACAGCGCGGCGGCGATCTTCGTCCTGCTCATCGGCGGCGTCGTGATCGACAGATACGGGACGGTCAAGTCGACAATCGTCTTCGGCGCGATCTGCACCATTGCCGGCATCCTGATGGTCGCCACCTCGAGCTACTGGGTGATGCTCGCGGCGCGGCTCCTCCTCGGTCTCGGCTCCGAACCGCTCATCGTCGCCATCACCTGCGCCCTGGCCAAGTGGTTCAAGGGTCGCGAGCTCGGTTTCGCCTTTGGCATCAATCTCACCATCGCCCGTCTCGGGTCGTTCTCTGCCGACTGGATGCCCACCTGGGTCCCGTCGGCCTTTCTCAGCTGGCGGAGCCCGCTAGTCATCGCCGCCGCGATCGGAACGCTGTGCGTCGTATCCGCGGTTGTCTATGGAGCGCTCGAGACGCGGGCGAGTCGCCGACACGGGCTCGGCTCGGCGGGAACGACCGACCGGCTGGTCCTGGCCGACCTCTTCAAGTTCACGAGATCGTACTGGTTCGTGGTCGCGCTGTGCGTCACCTTCTACTCGGCGATCTTCCCGTTCCGAGGATTCTCCATCAAGTTCTTCATCGAGGCCTGGGAGCTGGCTCGGGACACCGCCGGTCAGTACAACAGCGTGCTTCCCCTCGCCGCCATGTTTGCGACGCCACTGTTCGGTCTGCTCGTCGACAAGGTCGGCAAGCGGGCCCTGTTCATGGTCTTCGGCTCGTTCCTGATGATGCCCGTGTTTCTGATGATGGCCTACCACGTGACCCCGCTCGTCGTTCCGATCGCGATGATGGGAATCGCCTTCTCGCTGATTCCCGCGGTGATGTGGCCGTCGGTCGCCTATATCGTCGACCAGAAACGTCTCGGGACCGCCTACGCGGTCATGACCCTGGTCCAGCAGATCGGGGTCATGGGAGTGCCGCTGGTCATCGGCTTTCTTAACGATCGATTCCAGGCGAGCGCCGAGAACCCCGCCGGCCACATCCCCGGCATGTGGGCGTTCAGTGTGCTCGGCTTTTTCGCACTCTTCTTCGCCGTCATGCTGCGCCGCGAGGAGACCGGGCCCAACGCCCACGGGCTGGAGACCATCACCGCGTCGAGCTCGAGGAAATAGCGTCGTCCAACATCACAACCACGAAGTCTCGAAGGCACGAAGACATCGCACACAAAGGTGCAGGAATCGACCGAGAGCACCCAATCGGTGTTCTCGGTCGATTCCTGCACAGCTTGGTGAAATCCTTCGTGTCTTGGTGTCTTTGTGGTTGCGACGGACGAGCCTACTTCTTGAATAGCGCATCGAAAGCGGCTCGTGGATCGTTGGGCTTGCTGCCGCCGCCGTCCTTGGCGCTGAGCCCGAGGTCGCGCACCGACTTGGGCTGGAAGAACCCACAGTCGTTGGCCCTGGTCTTCGACTCGACCCGTGCCTCGAGGGGCTTGCGGCACTCGAAGCGGGCGCCGGTGTCGAAGAATGTGCAGTTCGAGCACGAGTGGAGCGCCGACCGGCAGCCCGGGCAGGTCGTGTCCTTCATCACCGTGATGTTGACAAGGTCGCGACCGCAGCGCGCGCACCTGAAGGTGACCTTGGTGGGTGCGCCGAGACCTCGCCCGCGGGGAGCATCATCGTAACGGCGGACACCGTCGGTCTTCGGCTTCTCGCGTCGCGGCTCGCGGTCGCGGTCGTCATCCTGGTAGCCGCGATGGCGGTATTTTCTGTCGCTCATTCTTCAGGCTCCTCGGCATCCATCTTACGATGGTGATGCTAGAGAACGCGGAATGGGTGCCTGGCTCCTACGTTGTTCGCCGCGAACAATGTCGCGTGCCTGGCATCCCCTCCCATCGCGCTTCCGGATTTCAAGCTACTGGGTCGCCCCGATCCACGTGGGCGAGTGGTTCGACCCCTCGCTGGTCAGCTGTCGGGGCACGCCGTTGGCGTCGGTGATGTAGATCTGAGGTCGGCCGGTCCGATCCGACTCGAAGACGATCATCGAGCCCTCGGGCGAGAAGCACGGCGACTCGTTGTTCCCGGGCGCCGGGATCACCGTCCGCTCGGTGGTCACGGCGTTGATGGTCGCGATCTTGAAGGTGCCCTGGTCGCGGGTGGTGCAGGCGATCCGGGTTCCGTCGTGGGCCCATGCCGGCTCGTCGTGGAAGTAGGCGCCGAAGCTCACCCGGCGGACGTTCGAGCCGTCGGCGTCCATGAGGTAGACCTGCGGGCTGCCCGACCGCGCCGAGGTGAAGGCGATCTGCCGGCCGTTCGGCGCCCAGGCCGGCTGGGTGTCGATACCGCGGGCGGTGGTCAGCCGCTGGGCCTCGCCGCCCTCGATCGGGATCGTGTAGACGTCGACGTTGCCGTCGACGCTCGAGGCGAAGGCGATGGTCTTCCCGTCGGGCGAGACCGACGCCGACGAGTTGACGCCGCCGCGGTCCCACAGCAGCTTGAGATAGCCCTCCTGGGGCGTCAGAAGATAGAGGGCCGGGTTCCCTCGAAGGTACGAGGTGAACACGAGGTGACGGCCATCCGGGGACCACGACGGGCCGAGAGCGAGGGCATTGTGCTTGGTCAGCTGCTTCTGGTTCGCGCCGTCCCAGTCCATGACCCAGATCTCGGATGAGCCGGTCCGGTCGGAGATGAAGGCGATGCGGGAAAGGAACGGCCCCGGCCGGCCGGTGAAGACCTGCACCAGATCGTTGGCCAGGGTGTGGGCGACGACCTCGGCGGCCGAGATCCCGGCGCGATAGCGCTTGGCGAAGGCGAACTCCCCGGACACCAGGTCGACCAGCCGCGCCTCGATGACCAGCTGCCCCCCGGCGCGGACGATCGTGCCCGACAGGAGGAACTGCGCGCCGATCGAGCGCCAGCGTTCGTTGAGGACCTCGGGCCGCGGGTCGTCCTCGACGAGCGCATAGAGCCGACGCTCGACCAGTGCGATCGGGGCGGCGGCGGCGAGGTCGATGTCGAGGGTCTCCTGGAACCCGCGCGCGACGTCGGCCGGGGTTCCCGGCAGGACCATCAGGGGTGGCGCGGCGACCGCCACCCGGCGGAGGCCCGGTTGGGTGATCTCGAGATAGATCTCGTCGGACTGCTGCGCCGGGACGATCGACGCGGCGAGAAGACACCCTGCGATGGCGAGGAAAGGTACGCGCATGGTTACTCCGAAAACGTCAGGTGAACGGTCAGGCTCGGTTTGGCGTAGGCCGGGGGCAGGGGCGGGAGCGGGTTGGCCGCGTACAGGGCTCGCAGCGCCGCCCGGTCGAACGACGAGTTACCCGAGGTCGACTCGAGCTCGATGCCGCTCAGCCGCCCCTCGCGGTTGATGGTGAAGCGGGCCCGCGCCTTGGTGCCGGCCGGGGCCGCCGGCTTGTACCAGCGCGACTCGATCAGCGCGAGCATGCGCTCGACGTAGTAGGCGAAGTGGAAGTCGGATGGGATCCCCGGGGTCTGCCGTCCGTTGTCACCGCCGATCGACAGCCCCGAGCCACCGGCGGGCGCAAGGGCCGGTGTCGGCCCCGGAGTTGCGACCTGCTCGGGCGCCGCCATGGCGCTCTCGCTCGCCGTGGTGGTCGCGGGAACCGGCTCGGGCGGGGCGGTGGCGACCGGCTCCGGCTCGGGGATCGGCGTCGCCTTGGGGGGCGCCTGGGTCGGCCGGGCCGCCGGAGCGGCGGACCGGCGTCGCGGCGCCGGCGGCTCCGGCCGGACGATCCGTACTGAAACGACCGGCAGTTGTGCCGGACGGGCCGAGGCGTGCCGGCTCACCAGGAACACCGCGCCGACGATCGAGCCGTGAAGAAAGAGAGCGATCATCGCGTAGGGGAAGAGCCGCGGTCGAGAACGCTCGCGCTCGGTGAGAATCCGGGAGACCGGGTCCACTCAGCGGCCCTCGGGCTGGGTCACCATGCCGACCTGCTCGACGCCCACGCCGTCGAGAATCGCGAGGACCTTGATGACGAATCCGTAGGGTAGGTCCTGGTCGGCCTTGACATACACCGGACGGGGCGTCCCGCCGAGCGCCGCCCCGAGGCGGTCGGCGAGCAGCTCGATGTGAACCGGCTCGTCGCCGAGGTAGATGATCTGGTCGGTGTTGAGCGTGAGCACGAGCGGCTCGTCGCTGTCGGCGGCGATCGACGGGGCGTCCTGCTTGGGGAGGTTGACCTTGAGGCCCTGGACCAGCATCGGTGCGGTGATGATGAAGATGATCAGCAACACGAGCATCACGTCCACCAGCGGGGTGACGTTGATCTCCGCCATCTCGTCGAGGTTTCCGCTGACCTTCCCCGCCATGGTCGTTGAGCCTCAGTTGAAGTTGCGCTCGACGAGATTGAGGAACTCGAGCTCGAAGTCCTCCATCCGCCGGTTGAGCGATCGGACCCGGGCCAGAAGGTGGTTGTAGGCGATGACCGCGGGGATCGCGGCGAGCAGCCCGGCGGCGGTGTTGATGAGCGCCTCGGCGATGCCGGGCGCCACCGTCAGAATCGAGGTCGAGCCGGTGGCGCCGATCGCCCGGAAGGTGTTCATGATGCCCCAGACCGTGCCAAAAAGGCCGATGAACGGCGTCGCGCTGGCGGTCGTCGCGAGCAGAGGGAGCGCGCGTTGGAGCCGCTCGAGCTCGGCGCTGCGCACCCGCTCCAGGGCGCGGGCGATCGCCTCGAGGCTCTTGATCCTCAGCCCGCCATCGGTCCCGCCCGGCCGCTGGGTCGCCCTGAGCTGTGCCTCGAGCTCGGAGTGGCCGGCCTGGAACATCGGCGCCAACGGCGAGGAGCGGAAGCTCTGGACCTGGCTCGAGACCTCGTTGAGCCGGGCCGCCTTGCGGAAGACCTTCAGGAAGCGGTCGGTCGCCCGCGCGGCCGATGTCAGCTCGCGCCACTTCCCGAAGATCACCGACCACGAGGCGAGAGAGAAGAGAACCAGGATGAGAAGGACGAGCTTCGCCACCCAGCCGGTCGCGAGGAAAAAGCGCAGGAGCTCCATCGCGGTGCATTGTACGCAATCCGCGTGCCGGCTGTATGTGACCCCTCGTCATCGTGTTGACACCCGCCTGGCCCTGGGATATAAAACCCCGGCCCGCTGTGCCCAGGTAGCTCAGCTGGTAGAGCAGCGGACTGAAAATCCGCGTGTCGGTGGTTCAACTCCGCCCCTGGGCACCACGAAGACGGGGTGGCTCTCGTGAGAGCCACCCCGTTTTCTTGGAAGATGGTCGGAGCGAGGGCCGCGGATTATCAGTCCGCTGCTCTACAGGGGAGAGTGAGGGGCCGGCCCCTCACAGTGACGGCGCAGCGGACGGCTCGCAGCGCAGTGGCATCCGATGCCACGCAGCGGAGAGGAAAATCCGCGTGTCGGTGGTTCAACTCCGCCCCTGGGCACCACGAAGACGGGGTGGCTCCTTCGCGTGAGCCCCCCCGTCTTCTTGATGTCGGGAGTGAAGAGAGCCGCGCCGTCGTCCCTCCCGGCACGTCCCGGCGATGGTCGAGCTAGACTCTGTTCATGGCGCTGGCCAAGCTCGGCATCCTCATTTCGGGTCGCGGCTCCAACATGCAGTCCATCGTCCGCGCGTGTCGGGCGGGCGACGTTCCCGCCGAGGTCGCGATCGTGATCTCCAACCGAGCCGACGCGGCCGGGCTGGTGTGGGCGCGCGGGCACGGGGTTCCGACCGCCGTCGTGGCCCACGCCGACTTCGACGATCGGGAGGCGCACGACCGGGCGATCGTCGAGCACCTGTTCAACGCGGAGGTCGACTGGGTCTGCCTCGCCGGCTACATGCGCCTTCTGTCGCGCGCCTTCATCGAAGCGTATCCGATGCGGATCCTCAATATCCACCCCTCCCTCCTGCCGGCGTTTCCGGGTCTCCACGGGCAGCGCGATGCCTTCGAGTACGGCGTTGCGGTGTCCGGGTGTACGGTTCACCTCGTGGATCTCGAGCTCGACCACGGACCGATCGTCGTCCAGCGCCCGGTGATGGTCGGGGGCTGCCCCGACGCGGAGGCCCTGGCAGATCGGATCCTCGTCGAGGAGCACCGCGCCTACCCGGAGGCCCTCCGCCGGCTGCTCGGCGAGCCCTGGCGTCTCGAGGGCCGTCGGGTGGTCTTTGGTTCGTCGACGGGCTGAGGGCTCTTGATCGACGGGCGGGCCTGCGGATTGTGCCCTTAACAATAATCAATCTTGATTAATTGAATTTTCCCCCCACCCGGGGGATTGTTGGCGTCAGGTCCTCGATCCACACTGTGAGAGCAAGGTGGAAAGCTTCCGGCTCCCTGGTGATGTCCCCCCGGGCATCACCCCACCTGACGCGGAGAGATCAGGGGGGAAGGGTTCGGACCTCTCAACGAGGCGCCCTCCATCCTGTCGAGAGTTCCATCCAGGACATTTCTTGCCTTGGAGCTCTTCCCCCTCTCTTCTCTTCGCGTTCTCTTTTTTTCTTGCTGACTCTCCATTCGGGTTTCCGCCGGCCCCTGCTGCAACGGTCGGATAGGTCACCCGCCCCGCCTTCGCGGTCAAAACGCTCGCCCGGCAGACCACCGGCCGCCAAGGTGGCGCATCCCGCCAAACAGCACCGCTCGCGTCGGAAATCCGCCAGATCCGTCGTATTTCGATGCAAACAAGCGACTTCCCGCTGCCCCGGACGGCGGGCTAGGCGGTCGCCTGGCCGAGCCAAACACCGCCGGGCCGGAAACGGAAAAAAAAGTCTCGAGAAGGGGTTGACAGAAGGGCGGACCTTCCGTATCGTTGCGCTCCCGTCTGGCTGGAGCCAACCCCGCACAGACGAGCCGAGGCAGCTTGACAGGGCAGCGGGTTGGCACTAAGATGGTAAACCCGATTCGGGTGCAGGCTCTTTGAAAACTGGATCGAGAAACTGACGGACCTCTGTCAAACGACGAGCGATTGTCGAAGCGACAGAACAAGCTTGAGTTCGAATAACGATCGAACTCCAGGTTCGAAATGACCGTCACGCCTCCGGGCGTGGCGATCGCCAATTTCAACTGGAGAGTTTGATCCTGGCTCAGAATGAACGCTGGCGGCGTGCTTAACACATGCAAGTTGAGCGGTAAGGCCCCTTCGGGGGTACACGAGCAGCGAACGGGTGAGTAACGCGTGGGTAACCTACCCAGAGGTGGGGGATAGCCCCGGGAAACCGGGGGTAATACCGCATGAGCCCCTTCCGACACAGGTTGGATCGGGGAAAGGCGGGGATCTTCGGACCTGTCGCCTCTGGATGGGCCCGCGTCCGATTAGCTAGTTGGTGAGGTAATGGCTCACCAAGGCGACGATCGGTAGCCGGCCTGAGAGGGTGAACGGCCACATTGGGACTGAGACACGGCCCAGACTCCTACGGGAGGCAGCAGTGGGGAATTTTGGGCAATGGGGGGAATTTTGGGCAATGGGCGCAAGCCTGACCCAGCGACGCCGCGTGGAGGATGAAGGCCTTCGGGTTGTAAACTCCTGTCAGGTGGGAAGAAATCTCCGCCGGCCAATACCCGGCGGCGTTGACGGTACCACCAAAGGAAGCCCCGGCTAACTCCGTGCCAGCAGCCGCGGTAATACGGAGGGGGCAAGCGTTATTCGGATTTACTGGGCGTAAAGCG
>JALOLD010000034.1 GCA_025456145.1 Thermoanaerobaculales bacterium
GGGCCTGGAGGGTGGCCCGTCTCAGGGCTCAGGGCACACAGGGGGGCTCGACGTTCATCCGCTTGCCGTACGAGACGCCCAGTGGGTAGCACCCGTACATCGGCGGGTCGTCGCCGAGGGGGTCCTGCGACCCGTCATACAGCGAGAAGGTGCCGTCGCTCGTGTACTCCTGACAGCCCCGTGCGTGCACGCCGCTGCCGGTGGACTTGACGATGAACACCGGCTGCCCGCCTGCGTCCAGCCCGTAGTGGATCAGCGTGTAGTCCCACGAGCGAGGGCCGGTCCTCCGCCACACCCCGACATCGGGGGACAGCCTCACCACCGTCGGGAAGAAACCCCCGAGGGTGACATCGCCGCCGAGGACCTGCATGACGGTCGTCCCCGAGTTGATGGTGTCCGCTGTGCTGGTGAAGATAAAAATCATGCCCCAGTCGGGCAGCTGCCCGACGAAGCTCCCGGTCATCGGACACCAGCCGCCCGACCCGCCCTTTTCGCCCTCGCCCGCGAGGCAAGGCGACGCGATCAGCACCGCCGCAACCACAGCCACCACGACGATCAGACGTTTCATGTCAACCTCCGTGCCGGCCCGGATCCGAGATTCGATTCCCCCCTGAGGCGCGGCCCGAGCCGGGACGCCGCGCGATCCACGATCGGGGAGGGTGGCGCAGACCTCATGACTCCAATGGATGAGAATTCCCGTTGAACCACGACCAGAAGACGGCGAGGAAGACCGACCCGGAACCCCTGTTCCCCCGGGCGGCAGCGACCGCGGGCACCTACGGCACCGTCAGGCTCCAGGTCCCGATGGTGGTGCCGGTCTCGAAGCCGTCGACCAGGAGGAACGACGACTCGGCCTTCTTGACATAGGCACCGTCGGAGATCCAGCCGTGGATCGTGGTGCCCTCGACGAGCACGGAGATCGAGTCGCGCTCGACCTGGGGCGTCAGCAACGGGTTGCCGGGCCACTTGGTCCAGCTGAGCCCGTCGGCTGACTCGGCATAGCCGACACTCGACGTGACGGGCGACATGTCGAGGCCGCCGTACCACATGTGCAGGCTGCCGCCGTAGACCACCACCTCGGGGTAGTAGACCTTGTCCTCCTCCCAGGGCTCGCTCGCCACGAGGACCGGGCTCGGGTCCCGGGTCCAGCCGAGCCCGTCGGCGGAGGTGGCGTGGCCGATGCCCCACGCGCCGGCCCAGGTGTCCCCCGAGCCGCCGGTGTACCACATGTGATAGAGCGCGCCGTCGAAGAGCACCGTGGACGGGTAGGGTCCGTTCTCGTCCCACGTGCCCGGCGCCCCGGGTGCCAGGCCTTCGAGCGGGTTGCCGGCGTGCTTGTCCCAGTCGCCGGAGCCGTCGGCATTGGTCGCGTACCCGCCGTGCGCCAGTGAGCCACTTCCGGCGGTCGCGGCGTACCACATCTTGAAGGTCGACCCGTCGAAGAGCACCGCGAGGCCCCCGATCGAGAAGCTCTCCCACACCGCCGGCCCTGGCTCGAGCACCGGGTTGTCGGGATCCTCCGTCCACGGACCCGCAGGGTTGGTCGCCGTCCAGTGGAAGACGGACCAGGAGTTGTCGAGCGGGGTAGAACCGGCGCCACCGGTGACGTACAGGTGGTAGGTGGTGCCATCGAACACAACGTCTCCAAGCGCGTGCCGGCTTTCGCTGCCCGGCGGTATCGCCACATCCCCGATGGTCCACTGCAGCTGCGCGAAGGCGACCTGCCCCGCTCCCAAGACCACGACCACCGCGACCACGAGCGCACCAAGCTTCCGTCTGCCGTTCATGGCGACCTCCTTCCGATCGGTTCTTCCGAACACGCTCGGTCGCGCGGGCGGGAAAGACATGACGAAGATCTGGCGGAAATCCTGCGATCGGTGCCTGAAGCCTGGGACCCCCGTGCTTGACAATCCATCTCATGAATGATAATCCACCATGAAATGGATGATCATCTCCTACCTCGTCTCGTCACGGCGAGCCTCCGCGAGCGCCATTCGGTAATGCCGGCCGTCGTCGTGACGGGCGCCCGCCAGACCGGCAAGAGCACACTGGTCCGGCACCTCGTACCCGGCGAACGGCGCTTCCTGTCCCTCGACGACCTCGACGTGATCGACGTCGCGCGACGCGAACCCGAGGTGCTCGTGGGCGGCACCGGCCCGGTGACCCTCGACGAGGTCCAACGGCAGCCCGACCTGCTGCTGGCGGTCAAGCGCGAGATCGACCGCGACCGGACACCCGGTCGCTTCCTGCTGACCGGCTCGGCCAACCTGCTGCTGATGCGAACCGTCTCGGAGTCGCTCGCGGGGCGCGCCAGCTACCTGACGCTGTGGCCGCTGACGAGACGCGAGCAGCTCGGTGCCGGTCGCTGCGGCCTGTGGCAGGAGCTGATCGAGACGCGTGACGAGGACTGGCTCGATCTCATCGCCGGGCTACCCGCCCGGCCGGAGGGCTGGCAGGACCTCGTCCGACGCGGCGGCTTCCCGACACCGTCGATGCACCTGAGCTCCGCTCGCGACCGCGCGGTGTGGTTCGAGGGGTACGTCCGCACCTACCTCGAGCGGGATCTCCAGGACCTCTCCGCGATTTCGGGTCTGCCGGACTTTCGGCGCCTGATGCGGGCGGCGTGCCATCGCCTCGGGCAGGTCGTCAACCAGACCGAGCTCGGGCGGGACGTGTCGTTACCTCAGTCGACGGTCCACCGATACCTCAACCTCCTCGAGACGTCGCACCTTCTGGTCCGACTGCCGGCATACTCGGTCAACCGCACCAAGCGGCTCATCAAGTCGCCGAAGCTGTTCTGGGGGGACACCGGCCTCGCGCTGCACCTCGCCGGCGGCGGCGAGCCGACCGGGGCGCATCTCGAGAACCTGGTCCTCCACGACCTCCTGGCATGGCGCGACGCGCGCATCGAGCATGCGGAGCTGCTGTACTGGAGAACCACCACCGGGGACGAGGTCGATCTCGTGATTGAGACCGGCGGCCGCGTGCTGCCGATCGAGGTGAAGGCTACCGAGACCCCGCGCCTGGCCCAGACCGCCAGCCTGCGGACCTTTCGCCGTGAGTACGGCGAGTCCGCCCGTGCCGGCCTTCTCCTCCACACCGGTGACCACCTCGGTTGGCTCGCCCCCGGGGTCCTCGCCGTGCCGTGGTGGCGGGTGGTGTGATCCGGCACGCGCCAGATTCTCCGGGGGGTTCCCCAACCGGTGTTTTTCGATCCGCTCTCGCTCACCACTCGGGGGCGGTCTGCCAGCCGGGGAAGGGCTCGGTCTGGACGAGGTGGCTGCCGGGCACGTCGGGGTCGCGGACGACCCGGAGGTTGGTGAGAGTCTTCAGGCGGGCGATGAGCTCGGCGCGGGCCAGGGCCTGGAGCGGCGGCTTCGTCAGGTCGGGCATCGGCCAGATCCTGATCGTGCCGTCGCGTCCGCCGGAGGCGATGAACCGGCCGTCGGGCGACACCGCGACCGACGACACCGATGCCGTGTGTCCCACCAGCCAGTGGGGCTCCTCGCCGGTGACCGGGCCGATCCGGACGATGCCGTCGTAGCCGCCGGTCACCGCGACCCGGCCCCGGGGGTCGAGGGCGACGCAGCTCACCTCCGCACCGTGACGGGCGAGGGTGGAGTGAGTGCCCGCGACCAGGTCGTGGACGGTGGCCGACCTGGTCACGGCGACCTCGCCGAGGCAGGACAGGACCATCTCGCCGCGACCGTCGACGCCGAACTCGCGAACGTCCCCGGCCACGGTGGTGCGCCTACCGGTGATCGGGTCCACCCGCATCAACCGGTCCATGTGCTCCACCAGCAGATGACCGTCGGCCTGGAACTTGACCCTGATGAAGATGGCGTGCCAGTCGCGCGGATCCCCGAGGTCGACGTCGCGGGTGGCGCCGGTCTCGAGGTCCCAGACCCGGACGATCATCCTGCCTCCGAGACGTCCGGGGACCGCCACCTGGCGTCCGCCCGGCCCGACCGCGGCGTCGAGCACGCGTTGATCGAAGCCGCCGAGGATCCTGGGGGGCGAGCCGTCGATCGGGACGAGGCGTGCGGTGTCCTCACCGGCGGTGCTCACGACGAAGCTCCCATCGGGTGACACCGCGAGCGATCCTATGCCCCCCTCGATAGCGTGGCCCCAGTCGTCGAGGATCCGGGGCCCGGCACCGGGGGAAAAGCGAAGCGGCCACAGCCGCACCGTGCCGTCGACTCCGAGCGAGGCCAGCCAGCTGCCGTCGGGCGCGAAGGCCACCTCCTCAACCTTACCGGTGTGGCCACGGAGCACGGTCGGGTAGCGGGAGCGGTCGAGGGGCCACATCGAGACGAGAATGGTGTCGGCGGTCGCCAGCCAGCTGCCCTTCGGGTGGAAGGCGAGCTCGATCATCCGGCCCCCGAAGGGGGACAGCACCAGCGGGTCAGCGGCGGGAGGCTCGTCGACCGCACGCACGACCGCCCGGCCGTCGTCGAAGGCCACCGCCAGCACCGAGCCCGAGGGGTCGAAGAGGAGGTCGTCGCAGTAGCCGTCCCGGGCACGGGGCCAGGTCCGCAGCATCTCGACTGTGCCGTTGTGCATCGACCACAGCCGCATCGTGCCGTCGGTGTGGACGGTCGCCAGGCGGTTGCCCGCGGGGTGGAACTCGATCAGATCGACGGTCGACGGGGTGCGGCCGAGGAGGGTCGGAGTCCCGGGCCCGTCGACTGCGATCCGGTACAGCGCCTCGTCGAGGGCGTAGACGAGCTGCGATCCGTCGGGGCTCAGTGCCGCCGCCGGAAGGCGGCCCTCCGCGAGACGCTCGACGAGCACCACGACGGAGTCGTCGGTCCGCCACCCGCCCGGCGCCGACGGGTCCGGGCGCCGCTGCCACAGCCGCCGCAAGATGTTCGCGTGCCTGGCGTCGATGTCGGTGCGGTTGCCCCAGGCGATCGGCTGCTCGCCGAGCCGGCGGGCCTCCGGCACCGACCAGACGATGAGGTGGGGCTCCGTTGTCGCACCTGAGATGAGCGCCGTCGAGTCGGAGGTGAAGTGGGCTCGCGCCCGGTCCTCGTGGGCCCGCCAGATCCGCGGCGGCCCGCCGGTCTCGGACCACAGCACGAGGTGGCCGTCGAAGTGGCCCGTCACCAGCCGGCGGCCGTCCGGGCTGAGAGAGACCCCGGTGTGGGAGACGAGGCCGTGTTTCCGGTCGATCACCATCGGCATGGGCGAGCGCCAGAGGGCCTCCAGCACGAGCTGTCGCGCCTCCGGGCTGTCCACGACCTCGAGGCTCGCCAGGGCGTGGGCGAAGGCGGTCGGCGGCGACCGGTCCATGAGCTGCCGGGCGCGCTCGATCAGGGTCTGCGCCTCCAACCGGTGGGCGTTGAGCTCGCTGCGCCACCACAGGGCTGTCGTCGCCGTGGCGACAGCCAGCGCCGCCAGCAGGACCGCTGCTGCCGCGAGCCGGCGCCGCCGTCGGCGCCGCCCCGCGTGGGCGACCATGGCGTCGGCGAAGGCCCGCTCGGCATCGCTCAGCCCGCCCGGGTAGCGTTCGCACCAGACCCGAAACTCCCGGTACGGCGTGCCGCTCCATAGCAGCTCCACCGGCCGCCCCCGCGCCTGCCACAGCTGCGCCGCCTGGCGGAGCTGGTCCCGCAGCTGGGCCGCGTCCGCGTCCTGGGTCTGCCAGCGCACCAGCCGCGGCCACTCCCGGAGTAGCGACTCGTGGACGATCTCGACCCGGCGCGGACCCTCGGTCTCGCCCTCGCCGGCCGGCTCCTCCTCGAAGGAGGTCAGCAGCCGGGCGTCGACCAGCGCCTGCAGCACCTTTGCGGCCTCGTCTCGTCGCCCCTCGTCGAACACCGACAGCAGGTCGTCGACCGAGCGGGTGGCCCGGGTCTGCTGCGCCGTCACCAGGTTTCGAAACAGCTCCCGCACCAAGGGCAGCCGCTCCGTTCCGATCGCCTCGAGCGTCGCCTCGGCGTGCTGGGCGAGAGCGCCGGCGACGCCGCCGATGCGCTCGTAGGCCTCGCGGGTGACCAGCCGCCGCTCACGGTCGCGCAGCTCCCACAGCCGGCGGGCGGCGAAGGCGAGCAGCGGCAGCGCGCCCCGCTCCCCGGCGACCGCCGCCACCATGTCGTCGGCGAGCTCGTCGTCCGAAAAGCCGACACCGCGGCGCCTCGCCGGCTCGACCAGGGCGCGGCGCAGGTCGTGCGCGGTCGGCGGGCCGAGCATGGTCAGGTCGCGGAAGATCGGCGCGAGCTCCGGGTGGGCCTGGCACTCGTGAAGGAAGTCGTCGCGCAGGACAAGCACGACGTGGACCCCGGCCTCGCCGGCGAGCCGGGCCAGCAGCCCGACGAAGCGGCTGCGGACCTCGGGGGGGTTGAGGGTGAAGAGCTCCTCGAGCTGGTCGACGATGAGCAGCGCGTCGCCGAATCTCTCTCGCCATACGCTCACCACCGCCACCGCCGCCTCGGGGTCGTCGAAGGCCAGCAGCCGCTCCACCTGGTCGGGGTCGCCGGCGACCTCCCGCGCCAGCGACCGCGCGAGGCAGAGGAAGGGCGCCTCGCCCGGGGTGCAGACCAGCGAGGCCCAGCCCGGTGGGGCGGCGGGGATCACCCCGGCGGCGATGAAGGAGCTCTTGCCTACCCCGGACGGGCCGGCCACCGCGAGCAGGCGGCGGCTCGAGATCCGGCGCCACATCTCTGCGGTCTCGGCCTCTCGGCCGACGAAGTTGGCGGCGTCGGCGGCGGTGAAGGCGGCGAGGCCGGGGTAGGGATCGCGCTCGGGCTCGGCAAGGGCGGCTGGGGCGCGCGGGAAGGGCGTGACCGTGGCGCGGGGCTCGGCGAAGCCGATCGGTGCGGCGAGCCGGTAGCCGCCCTCTGGCACCGCCTCGATGACGCCGGGGTTGCCGCCGGCGCCGCTCCCGAGGGCCGCACGGAGCTCGGCGATGCGGGTGCTGACGGTGAGCTCGGACACCGTTTCGGTGCGCCAGACGCGGTCGATGAGCTCACTCGGCGGCACCGCCTCGCCGGCGCGCTCGGCGAGGCACAGCAAAACGTCCATGGCGCTCCGGTCGAGCTGGACCGTGTTGTGCGCGTTGGTCATCCGGTTGAGGCTCGGCTCGACCAGCCAGTCGCCGACCCGGAAGGCCCCGCCCGGCCGCGATGCGAGATCGAGCACGTCCACCGGCTGCTGCAGCAGGCGGTAGCCCCGCTTGGCGATGGTCTCGATGAAGCGCGGGCTGGCCGTGTCGTCGTCGAGGGCGCGGCGGAGCTTGGTGACCGCGCTCGACAGCGTGGCGTCGCTGACGAACTCGAGCCGCCAGACCGCGTCGATGATCTCCTGGCGAGAAACAACACGGCCCGCGTGCGCGGCGAGAAAGACCAGCAGCTCCATGGTGCGCGGCTCGAGGTGGGCCTCGCCCGCTGGGCCGGAGACCCGACCGAGGGACGGCTGCACGAGCCACTCCCCCAGCCGGAAGTCCCGCGCATCGCCTTGCTGTGGGGGCACGTGGTCATTGTAGCGCCCGGAGGCGCCGCCGGGGAAGACCAGTCGCAAGGTTGCTGACATCTTTCCTTCATGACGTCTCGTCACGGAGGGCCGAGATTGAGGGCAGGCAGAGACCGACGAGGAGGTGTGCCATGAGCTCGGAACGGTGCCTCTGATCAGATCATCACAACGGGAAAAGTGTCGCTGCCCGGATCACCACAACGGCGACCCATCCGGTGTCCAGGTCGTGAGGTTGTGATCAATGGCACCCATTCGGCCGCACGCTCGCGAAGGCGTCGCCCGGTGCGGCCTTGCCGAGCGTCGAGTGGCGTCCCATTTTATTTCACAAGGAATGACGTGAAGGGGCCGAGCGGGAGGCCGCTGCGAGCGTTGTGGCGACCCGGAGGGACAGCATGCCGACCTATGTCTTCCGATGCGTCAAGTGCGGTGAGGAGTTCGAGCGGATCATGACCGTGGCGGAGCGCGAGAAGGCGCGGCCCGCCTGCCCGGCCTGCAGGGGCCGCAAGGTCAAGCCGGTGCTCGGCGGCTTCTTCGCCAAGACGAGCCGCAAGAGCTGAGGCGGCGGCGCGGGGACGGCCGTCCGGAAGGGCCGGCGAGGCGCCGGTATAATCTCTTCACCGGGGACCGGGCCCTCGCCGTCTCGCGCGGGCCGATCCCCCGGAGAGCGGGGCCATGCTGTTTCGGACGCTGCCAAAGGACGGGCTCCGAGTGCTGGTCGAGCAGATGATCGGCGAGGTCGAGGTCATCGGCCCGACCCGGGTGGCGGACCGGGCGGACGGCCGGCCGATCCACCACTTCCTGCCGGTCGCGTCCTTCGACGACATCGACCTCGGCTACGAGACGACCGAGTACTCGGCCAAGACCTACTTCCTGCCCTTCGTCGAGAGCCTCTCGACCTTCTCCTTCGACGCTGAGGGATGGCGGCAGGAGATCCGCTACGAGCTCGAGCCACGGGCGATCGTCGGCCTGCACGCCTGCGACGTCAACGGGCTGCTCAAGCTCGACAAGGTGCTGGCGCGTGATCACTACCCGAGCCCGTACTACATCGCCAGGCGGCGCAACACCTTCGTCGTCGGCATCGACCACGAGCCCTGCGACGGCGGCTTCTGCCGCTCGGTCCACGCCGACACCGTGACTCGGGGCTGCGACCTCTTCCTGACCGACCTCGGCGATCGCTACTTCGTCGCGATCGGCTCGGACCGCGGCTACTCCGCCATGCAGCGGGTCGGCTCCAGCGAGGTCAGCGAGCGCGACTCCGACGACTACCTCGAGGTGAGGCGCCACCTCGCCGCGATCGAGCAACCCGCGATCCCGGTGCACCACCTTCCGAACATCCTCGACCTCGAGTTCTCGTCCGAGCTATGGGCGCGCTGGGGCGGCCGCTGCCTGAGCTGCGGCACCTGCGCGATGGTGTGCCCAACCTGCTACTGCTACGGCGTCACCGAGCGCGTGTCGATGGACTTCGCCCGCGGCAGGAAGCTCAAACGCCTGTACTCCTGCAACCTGGTCGACTTCGCCGAGGTCGCGGGCGGCCACAACTTCCGCCCCGACCGCGAGACCCGGCTCAAGTACCGCTACTATCACCAGCACCGCGGCTTCGTCGAGGAGCACGACGAGCCGAAGTGCGTCGGCTGCAACCGCTGCGGCCGCGCCTGCCTGAGCGGCATCAACCCGGTGGAGGTGATCCGCGACCTACAGACCGAGGAGCGGGCATGAGCACCCCCTTCCACGTCTTCGACATCGCCCGCACGAGCGAGATGCTCGAGCCGGTCGACTTCAACCGGCGCGACCGGCTGACCCACGTCGACCGCTGCTTCCCGGCGGAGATCGTCAACGTCATCCGGCTCACCGGGAGCGAGAAGCTGTTCCAGCTGAGGATCGTCGACCGGGCGGAGCGCGAGCGCTTCCGCTTCAAGGCCGGCCAGTTCGTGATGGTCGAGGTTCCGGGCTATGGCGAGATCCCGATCTCGATCTCGAGCTCCCCGTCGAAGCCGGACATCCTCGAGCTCTGCATCCGTCGCGCCGGGGTCGTCACCGGCGCGCTGCACCGGGCGCGGCGCGGCGCGACGGTCGGCATCCGCGGCCCCTTCGGCAGCCACTTCCCGATGGCGTCGATGCGCGGCCACAGCGTGCTGCTGATTGCCGGCGGGCTCGGCCTGGCGCCGCTGCGATCGGCGATCTATGACACCATCGACCACCGCTCCGAGTTCGCCGACGTGCGCATCCTCTACGGCACCGGCGACCCCGGCAACCTGCTCTTCGACTACCAGTACGACGAGTGGCGCCGGATCGACGACATCGACCTGCAGGTCATCGTCGAGCGCCCCGACGACGCCTGGACCGGCCCGGTGGGGATGATCACCGACCTGCTCGACCGGATCGAGCTCGACCCGGCGCGGACCTTCGCGATCGTCTGCGGCCCGCCGGTGATGTTCCGCTTCGTCTGCGCCCGGCTGAGCGAGGCGGGAATGCCGATGCAGCGGATGCTCGTGTCGCTCGAGCGCCGCATGCACTGCGGGATGGGCAAGTGCTGCCGCTGCAACGTCGGCTCGACCTTCACCTGCCTCGACGGGCCGGTGTTCGACTTCTGGACGGTGATGAACCTCAAGGAGGCGATCTGAGGTACCTCGGAATCGAGCCCGGCCGGCCGCGGATCGGGGTCTTCGACCTCACCGGCTGCGAGGGTTGCGAGCTGCAGCTCGCCAACCGCGAGGAGACCCTGCTCGCCTTTCTCGCCGCGGTGGAAATCGTCGACTTCCGCCAGCTGAGCTCGAACACCGGCGACGACCTCGACATCGCCCTCGTCGATGGCTCGGTGTCGCGCCAGGACGAGGTCGAGCGGCTCGTGAGGATCCGCGCCGGCGCTCGCATCCTGGTGGCACTCGGCAGCTGCGCCTGCTTTGGCGGCGTCAACCGGCTCAAGAACGCCTGCGGTCTCGAGCACGCCAACCGGGTGGTCTACGGCGAGCGGCCACGCGACACCATGGCGGTGCGTTCGATCCGCGACGTCGTGCCGGTCGACCTCGAGATTCCCGGCTGCCCGGTCTCCAAGGACGAGGTCGAGAGGATCGTCCAGCACCTCGTCTTCGACGTGCCCTACTCCTTCCCGGTCTACCCGGTGTGCCTCGACTGCCGGCAGCGCCTCACCGCCTGCCTGATGGACCGCGGCCGGCTCTGCCTCGGCTCGGTGACCCGGGGCGGTTGCGACGCGCCGTGCCCCGCCGGCGGTCTCGGCTGCTGGGGCTGCCGCGGGCCGGCCGCCGACGCCAACCTCGAGCAGCTCGTCGCCGACGCCTCGAGCCGCGGCTTCAGCGGCGCCGAGGTGGCCGAGAGGCTCGGGCTCTTCGGCGGATTCGAGGGTCTTCGATGAGCGAGCGCCGGACCGTCGACGTCCGTCACCTGGCCCGCGTGGAGGGCCACGGCGACATCTCCGTCGCGGTCCGCGACGGCCGGCTCGAGGAGGCGCGCTGGCAGATCGTCGAGACCCCGCGCTTCTTCGAGGCCATGCTCGCCGGCGCCCACTACTCGACCGCCGCGATCCTGGCCTCGAGGATCTGCGGCATCTGCTCGATCAGCCACTGCCTCGCCGGCCTGCGCGCCACCGAGCGGGCCTTCGGCGTCGCCGTGCCGGCCGTGGCCGACCGGCTGCGCCGCCTCGCCAAGCACGGCGAGACCCTGCAGAGCCACGTCCTGCATCTCTTCTTTCTCGCCGCGCCCGACCTGCTCGGCCTGCCGAGCGTGATCCCTCTGGTCGACAGCCGCCCGGATCTGGTCCACCTCGCGCTGCGGCTCAAGGGCCTCGGCAACCGGCTGTGCGACACCATCGCCGGCCGCACGACCCACCCGGTGTCGCTCCAGGTCGGCGGCGTCGCGAAGGTGCCCGCGGCGGCCGAGCTGCGGCGGCTGAGGAGCGGCCTCGAGGCGGCGCTCGGCGACCTCGACGAGGCGGCGGCGTTCCTCGCCTCGGTCGAGCTGCCCGACTTCGAACGCGAGACCGAGTGGGTGTCGCTCGGCGGCGAGGACGACTACCCCTTCATCGGCGGCCGCCTGGTGTCGTCGGACGGAGTCTCGCGCGACGAGGACGACTACCTCGCGATGACCAATGAGTTTCTCGTCGAGGGCGACACCTCGAAGCGGACAAGGCTGAGCCGCGACGCCTTCGCCGTCGGCCCGCTGGCCCGGGTCAACAACAGCTTCGAGCTGCTCCACCCGGAGGCGCGGCGGGTCGCGGCGCGCTTCCGGCTCGAGCCGGTCTGCCACCGTCCCTTCATGGCGCACGGGGCGCGGCTGGTCGAGGCGGTGCACTGCGTCTGCGACGCGGTCCGCCTCGTCGACGAGCAGCTCGCCGACGGCGCCGGCGAGGCCGCGGCGCCGGTCGAGCCGCGGGCGGCGCGCGGCATCGGCGCCGTAGAGGCGCCGCGCGGCATCCTCTACCACGCGCTCGAGTACGACCGCGATGGGCGGGTCGTCGCCGCCGACTGCGTCATCCCGACGACCCAGAACAACGGCAACATCGACCGCGACCTGCCGGAGCTGGTGGCGCGCCTCGCCGCCGCCGGCGCCGACGACCGACGGCTCGAGCTGCTGTGCTCGATGCTGGTGCGCGCCTACGACCCCTGCATCTCCTGCGCGGTGCACTGAGGAGGTCACGGGGGAGCCGCACCCCACGGCTCGAGGGGTGAGACGCCGCAGAGCTCGTGGACCGCGATCGACTCCGACTATAGTGATCCGTGGGATCATGGCGCACCACACCGTCCGGCAGGGCTACCTCGATCTCGTGGATCGGCTCAACCGGCACCCGCAGGGGGCACCGCCGAGCGAGCTGCTGTACCGGATCCTCGAGATGCTGTTCTCGGAACGGGAGGCCGCTCTGGTCGCGGAGCTGCCGCTGCGACCCTTTACCGCCGAGACCGCCGCACGGAGCTGGAAGATCCCGGTGGACGAGGCCAGGTTGGCGCTCGACGAGCTCGCCGGCCGAGGGATCCTGGTCGATATCGTTCGCGGAGACGACACCAGCTACGTGCTGCCGCCGCCCATGGCCGGGTTCTTCGAGTTCTCGATGATGCGGGTGCGAAACGACATCGATCAGAAGCTGCTGGCGGAGCTGTTCTTCGAGTATCTCAATGTCGAGGAGCACTTCATTCGCGACCTCTTCACGCGTGGCGACACCCAGCTCGGGCGCGTCTTCGTGTCCGAGGACGCGTTGCCCTCCGACGGCGGCCTCGAGGTGCTCGACTACGAGCGTGCGAGCGAGGTTGCGAGGAGCGCCGTCGCGATCGGCGTCGGCCTCTGCTACTGCCGCCACAAGATGGAGCACCTGGGTCGCGCATGCGACGCCCCCATGACCATCTGCCTGACCTTCAACACCACAGCCGCGTCGCTCACCCGGCACGGGGTGGTCCGGGCGATCGACGCCGCCGAGTGCCTCGACCTGCTCCAGGAAGCGCGCGACCGCGGGCTCGTGCAGTTCGGCGAAAACGTCCAGAACCGCGTGAACTTCGTCTGCAACTGTTGTGGCTGCTGCTGCGAGGCTTTGATCGCCGCCCGCCGCTTTGGGCATCTCCACCCGGTCCACACGACCAACTACCTCCCCCACCCCGACCCCGAGCGTTGCACCGGATGCGGCAAGTGCGTCGCCGCCTGCCCCGTGGAGGCGATGAGCCTGGTATCGGCCAACGACCCGGCGAAGCCCAAGCGCAAAACCTCCCGACTCGATCTCGACCTGTGCCTCGGCTGCGGCGTCTGTGTGCCCGCCTGCCCGGAGGGTGGCATCCGGCTCGAGGAGCGGGGGCGACGGGTGATCACGCCGCTCAGCTCGGTCCACCGGACGGTGCGCATGGCGGCCGAGCGCGGCACCCTGCACCATCTGATCTTCGATGACCGCGGCCGGGTCAGCCACCGCGTCCTCGCGGCCGTGCTCGGCGCGATCCTGAAGCTGCCGCCGGTGACGCGCGCCATGGCCCAGGGCCAGCTCGGCTCGCGATACCTCGACCGGCTCCTCTCGTTCGAGGTCCATTGATCGAGGCGCCGAGCCCGCGCCAGCCATGGCGGCCGTGGTCTAACCGGTACCGCCGGCGCCCCTCTCGCACGCCTTGATGACCACGATCGCCATGTCGTCGCTCAGGTGGACGCCGCAGCAGCGGTGGACGTCGGCCATCAGAGCGTCCCTGATCTCCTCGGCGCTCATGGTCCTGGTGTCGAGCCGGGCGAGCAGCTGCCGAGGTGCGTCGTAACCGTACTGCTCGCCGGCGCGGTCACGGGCCTCCGGCACGCCGTCGGTGAAGGTCACGACGACATCGCCGGTGGCGAGCTGCACGGTCCGGCTCTCGTAGCGGGCGTCACGGATCGCGCCGAGCGGGAAGCGGTCGCCCGGCGAGCTCAGGTACTCGGTGGACTCCCCCGAACGCAGCAACGGCTCGCACAGACCGGCGTTTGCGAAGGTCAGGGTGCGATCGTCGGGGTCGACCACGAGCAGGCAGAGCGCGGTGAACATCCGGGCGCCGACCTTCTTGTGGACCGTGAGGTTGAGGCTGACCATGATCTCCTCGACCGAGCCCGACTGCCGGGCGCGGGAGAAGACCATGCCGTCCGACATGACGGCGTTCATGGCGGCCGACATCGCCTTGCCCGCGACGTCGCCGACGACGACGCACAGCTTTCCGGCCTCGTCCTCGAACCAGAAGTAGTCGAAGAAGTCGCCGCCGACCTCGTGCGCAGGAATGCAGATCCCTGAGATGTCGAAGCCCGGCAGCTCGGGGCTGGCGTGAGGCATGATCGCCATCTGCGCGTCGTGGGCGGCAACCAGCTGGGTCTTCATGCGGACGCCGCGCAGCCGGCTCCGGTAGATCGCCAGCGCGATGCCGCCCAGGATCAGCGCGGCGAGCAGACGGAACCACCACGTGGCCCAGAACGGGGGGGCGACGACGATGCCCAGCGAGGTCGGCACCTCGTTCCAGACACCGTCGCGGTTCGACCCGAGAACGCTGAACACGTACTCACCGGCCGGCAGCCCGGTATAGGTCGCGAAGCGCCGGTCGGCGCCGACCTCGACCCAGTCATCGCTGAAACCGAGCATGCGGTACTGGTAGCGGTTCTTGCCCGGGGCGCTGAAGTGGAGCGCCGCGAACTCGAGGGAAAAGACGTTGTCGCGGTGGGAGAGGTCGATCTGGTCGCTGTAGGTGACGGGTCGCGTCAGCGGCACGCGGCCGTCGACCTCCTCGCCGACCGAAAGCGACCGGTTGAACAGCTGGAAGTCGGTGATCACCACGCTCGGGACGACCGGGTTGACCGTGATCTCGTCCGGGATGAAGGAGTTGAAGCCGTTGATGCCACCGAAGAACATCTCTCCGCTCGGGCTCCGGTAGGCCGACCCGCCGTTGAACTCGTCGCTCTGGAGCCCGTCACGAACGTCGAAGTTGCGGAAGAACTGGGTCAGCGGATCGAACCGCGACAGGCCCTTGGTGGTGCTGATCCACAGCATCCCGTTCTCGTCCTCGAGCATGGCGTAGACGGAGTCCGCCGCGAGACCGTCGGCGGCCCGGTAGCGCCGGCAGGCGCCGGTTGCTCGGTCGAAGCGGATGAGCCCGCCACCGAAGGTCCCGAGCCACATCGTCCCGTCCCAGCTCTCGAGGATGGAGAACACATGGTCGGTGCTGATGCTGGTCGGGTCGTCGGGGTCATGCCGGTAGTGGGTGAAGGCGCCGGTCGCGCGATCGAAACGGTTGAGCCCTCCCCCCTGCGTCCCCACCCAGAGCACGCCGTCGCTGTCCTCGTAGACGAGGCGGACGAAGTCGTGGCTGATACTCGTCGGGTCCTCGGGGTCGTGCCGGTGGTGGGTGAAGACCCCGGTCTCGGGATCGTAGCGGTCGAGGCCGCCGCCGAAGGTGCCGAACCAGAGGTCGCCCGAGCTGTCCTGGAAGACCGACCTCAGATCGTCGAAGGCGAGCGTGTTGGAGTCGTCGGGGTCGTGCCGAAAGTGGGTGAACCGGCCGGTGCCCGGATCGAAGCGATCGACCCCGCCACCGCCGGTGGCGATCCACAGCATGCCGTTTCGGTCGCCGAGCAGAGCTCGCACCGTGTTGTGAGCGAGGCTCGACGGGTCGTCCGGTCGGTGGAGGTAATGCCGCCACTCGCCCGACTCTCGGTCGAACCGGTTGAGCCCGCCGCTGTCGGTGCCGATCCACAGCACCCCGTCGGCGGTCTCGAAGAACGACCACACGATGTCGTGGTTGAGCGACTGCGGGTTCTCCGGGTCATGGCGGTCGTGACGGAACCGCTTCCTCGAAAGGTCGAGCGAGCTCAGACCCCCGCCGTAGGTACCCACCCAGAGCACCCGCGACCGGTCCTCGAACACCGAGAAGACGCGGTCGGCGGCGAGGCTCGAGGGGTCGGTCGGGTTGTGGCGATAGCTGCTGAAGATGCCGGTGTCGCGATCGTACCGGCTGAGGCCGCCGCCGTCGGTGGCGATCCAGAGCCCCCCTTCGTGATCCTCGGAGAGCGCCTTGACGAGGTCGTGGCCGAGCGCGGTCGGGTCGTCGGGATCGGCTCGGTGGTGAGCGAAACGGCCGGTCGATCGATCGAAGGACTCGAGGCCGCCGCCATAGGTCCCGACCCACAGGGTGCCTGCACCGTCTTCGAGGATGGCGAACACGCGATTGTCGCTCAGGCTGTGAGGGTCCTGCGGATCGTGCTCGAAGTGGGTGAACTCCCCGGTCTCGGGATCGAGGAGGTCGAGACCGCCGCCGTTGCTGCCGATCCACAGGCTGCCGCCGCGGTCCTCGTAGATCGCCCGAATATCGTCGTGCCCGTCGCGATCGACCCGGTGGTGGTGGAACACGCCGGTGGAGCGGTCGAGGCGGTCGAGGCCGGCGCCCTGGGTCCCCACCCAGAGCCGCCCGGCCCGATCCTCGAGGATGCAGCGGACCGTGTTGGCGCCAAGGCTCGACGGGTCGCCTTCGACGTGTTGGTATCGGACGATCCGCTCGGTCGACGGATCGAGGCTGTTGAGGCCGCTTTCGAAGATCCCCACCCAGAGCACCCCGTCGCCATCGACGTACAGCGCCTTGAGCTCGTTGTAGGAGAGGCTGTTGGGGTCGCCGGGGACGTTCTTGTAGACCGTGAAGCGGTAGCCGTCGAACCGGTTGAGACCGTTCTCGGTGGCAAACCACATGAAGCCCTTCCGGTCTTGCACCATCTGCTCGATGATGCTCTGCGAGAGGCCATCCTCGAGCGACAGGTGGTCGAACTCGACCCGAAGATCGCCGGCCAGGGACACCGCCGCGGCGCTCACGGCCGCGGACGCCAGCACTCGGCTGAGGCCGACCCGGATCCGTGTTGAGGAGGTCATTCGGCCGCTCGATTTTATCATCGAGGCCCGGTCAGAGGGCGGGCCGCCGACGAACGCCGGGGCGGTCGCCGGATCGTCTACTCCTCCGCCACCTCCAGCCGGTGGCCCGCCGAGTAGGCGGTGAACTCGGGGGCGTACATGCTCTGCAGGGTGGCGGGGCCGACCTTGAACGAGCCGGCCATGTTGGCGCGGAGGCGATAGGAGAACGTGTACTCGCCGGCCGGCAGCCACTCGAAGAAGAAGTTGGCCCCCGAGTCGCGGACCTCCTCGTACCAGCCGATGCCGAGGTCCCACTTGTACTGCGAGTGGAGGGTCTCGGGCTCGAAGCCGGCGCCGCGCGGGTCGCGCAGGTGGACGTACTCGGCGGCGTGCTTGGCGCTGATCGAGAGATGGACCTCGACCTGGTCGCCGGCGGCGACCGTCTCGCCGTCGGCGAGCGGCCGGAGCACCCAGCGGGCGCCGTCGTTGAAGCGCCGGAAGTACTGCCTCGTCACGGCAAAGAGGTCTCCCCTCGCCTCCTCCGGCAGCTTCTCGGTCGAGAAGTGCCAGGTCGCCGAGGCGAAGGCGAAGCCCTTCGACGACTTCTCGACGACGACGGTGGACATGGTCTCGGGGTCGATCTCGGGGCCGGGGACGACGACCCGGTTGCGGGCGCCGGTGTACGTGTCGGGCTCGAAGACCATCTCGGTGACCCGCGGCCCGACGGTGACGGTGGCGTTCTCGCGGACACCGAGACCGTCCTCGTGCTCGAGGTAGTGGACCAGCGAGGAGATCACCTCGGCGGTGGAGCGGGTCGACGACCAGTGGTTGAGCTTCTTGTTGAGCAGCAGCCACTGGACGAGTCCGTGCCGTCGCTCGTCGGCCGGGTCGAGCTCCGAGAGCACGCGCAGCGCGAAGGCGTGGGTCTCGATGGTGTCGTTGTACCAGAGCCAGGCGCGGTCCTCGGGCGCCCAGTAGGTGCCGAGGTCGCGCTCGCTCTTCGCCGTGTCCATTACCGCGTCGAAGACCAGCACGGCGTCGTCGTGGCGGCCGGCCCGCTCCAGGGTCAGCGCGAGATAGCCCTTGAGCAGCGGCGAGTGCTCTCGCCAGTGGCGGAAGCTGAAGTCGAGCATCGTCCTGCGCTCGTCGTCGGTGAAGACCCCGCCGGTCCAGCTCTCGTCGGGGTAGCTGGAGAGCACGAAGTTGAGGTAGGTGATGAACTCCCAGCAGCAGTCGAGGCCCATCATCATGTGGACCAGCTCGTCGACGTAGTGCCGGTGCAGATAGGCCCAGGCGCGGACCACCGCGTCCTTGGGCACGTCGACGCCGAACTCCAGCCCCTTGGAGAAGCCGTAGAGGATGTACAGGGTCATGTAGGGCGACGGCGGCCCGCCCGGCCACCAGGGGAAGGCGCCGAGCGAGGTCTGGGCCTTCTCGAGCTTGGCCAGCGCGGCGTCGCGCTCGGCGCGGGCGATCCGCGGGTCGAGCACCTTGACGAGGTCGTCGACGTCCTCGTCGCTGCCGCGCGAGGTGGCGAGCCACGGCGTCTCCTCGAGGGCCATCCGGCGGTTGGGGTCGGCGGCGTCCCAGGTCTCGAGCCGGGTGTCGCGCACGGCGAGCTTGGCGGCCATCGAGGCCACCGCCGGGTACTCCTCGAAGACGCTCGAGACGATCCCGGTCGAGAGGAAGCGGTTGAGGGTCTGCTCGGTGCACTCGTAGGGGTAGTTGACCAGGTATGGCAGGGCGTTGAGCACCGAGTAGAAGAGCTGGGCGTCGACGGTGACGACGAGCTGGTCGTGGATCAGGCTCGGATCGTCACCCGCCGCCATGTCGGCGAAATGGAGCTCGCGCCGGTCGGCGTCGCGCAGGGTGACGAAGCGCGACTGGGCGAGGTGCATCCGTCCCGGGAGGACCGGCAGCGGCCGCAGCTCGCCGTCGGAGAAGTCGCCGGCCCGCGCCGTCACCTTGAAGGCGACCGTGCCGATCCTCGGCGGCGCCGTCACCGGAAAGCTCAGATTCGCGCCGGCCCCGGGCTCCACGGTGAAGGGCACGCCGGTGGAGGCCCCGGCGCTCAGCCCGAAGAGCGGCCGCAGATCCTCGCCGGTCTCGGGGTCCGAGATCTCGAAGTCGAGGACGCCCGACAGGGGCGTCTCGCCCGCGTTGTTGACCACGACCTTGATCGCCGCCGTGTCGCCCTCGCGGAGGAAGCGCGGCAGGTAGGGCCGGACCATCAGCTCCTTGACGCTCCTCGTCGTGCGGTGGGCCGAGCCGCCGCGCAGGTCGTTGGTCAGGGCGTGGACCCAGACGTTCCACTCGGTCACCGAGTCCGGCACCTCGAACTCGATCACCGCCGAGCCGTCCGGCTCGAGCAGCAGGTGGGGCTCGAAGAACGCGGTCTCGGAGAAGTCCGAGCGCAGCTCGACCTCGCCATCGCCAGCGGATGGGCCGGTCATTTCGAGCTTGGCCTCCTCGTTCTCCCCGAGGCTCTCCATCGGCATATCGGCGAGAACGGCCTCGTCGGTCGAGGCCGGGGCCGGCGCAGCCTGGCGCGCGGCGTCCATCTCCAGGCCCTCGGCCATGCTCATCTTGGCGGCGTAGACCCGGCCGCGGACCCCCGGGCCGCCGACGCCGTAGCCCGAGATCGTCTTGAGCCGGTCGCCGTGCAGCCCCGGGTAGCCGGGCAGCGAGCCGAGGCCGTACCCTGCCTGCCACACCGGGTGGGCGACGCCGAGGCTCGCCCAGGCGCTCGACACCCCGGTTCGTATCGGGTAGAGCGAGGCGACGCTCGGCGGCGTGTAGGGCGCGAAGATGTCGAGCGACCGGTCGTACATCGTGGCGAGAAGCTCGGCCGAGGCGGCGTCGACCAGCGCCTCGTCGTGCCCGCGGACGGTCACCCGGAAGGTCTCGGCGGTCCCCGGCCGGAGGCGGTCGCGGAAGGTCGCGAAGCCGACCTCGAGCTCCCGGTCGGTCCACGGCACGATCAGCGCCGCGGAGCGCTCGACGAGCTGGAAGTCGCGCACCAGCTTTAGGGTCACCCCGAAGCCGCCCCGATCGGCATTGGTGATCGGGAGCTCGACGACGCCGCTGCGGCCGGGCGCGATCTCGCGCCGCTCGACCCGCCGGCCGTCGCGGTGGATCTCGAGCACCATCTGCTGGGCGGTCAGCCCGGTGTGGACGAGCAGCCGGGCGGTGCCGCCGACCTCGACCGAGCCCCGCTCGAAGGCGAGCAGCATCGGCAGGCGGACCGGCGTCCGCTGGCGCCCCACGACGACGAGCTGCTCATCGGTGGTGTACTCGGCGCCGAAGTCGTCCTTGGTGGTGTAGACCAGCCGGTAGGCCCCCGGCGCGAGCCCGGGGAGGTCGATCTCGGCGGCCCCGTCCTCGCCGTGGCGCAGCGTGCCGGCCGCCGCCTCGCGCCCCTCCTCCCAGGTCGCCAGCACCGCGCGCGGGTCGTAGCTCGTCTCCCAGCGGGGAGGCAGCGCGTCGCCGGGGCTCGCGAAGGTCTGGTCTTCCGGCCGGATCGGCCGCACGAGATCGGCCGGCATCGGCGCCTCGGCGGGTTGGGCCAGGGCGAGGAGCCGCCACGCCGCCGCGCCGGCCCGCGGCGCGCCGTCGAGGTCCGAGCGGACGACCCGCAGGGTCGAGGGGATGTGCTCGGAGAGGTAGCCGAGATCGGACGAGACCGTTGCCTCGACCGCGACGAAGCCGAGCCGGAAGGCCCGCTCGGCGGAGCGGGTCTCGCCGCCTTCGTCGGTCACGTCGACCGACAGCCGGTAGCGGTAGGTCACGCCGTCGGCGGCCTCGCGCTCGTCGGCGGCCGGCGTGAAGGAGACCTCGAACGAGCCCTGCTCGTCGAGCCCGCCGCTGCCCGAGGCGACGAGCTGGCTCTCGGTGACCGGCGACGGGTACCACCAGGACCACCACCTCGGCCATACCGGCTCGCGGGTCACCCGCCAGGCGACCTCGCCGCTGACCACCGGCAGACCGAAGTAGTAGCGGACGCTGCCCCGGAGCGCCGCGGGCCGGTTGAGCCGGAGCGCCTCGGCCGGGTCGTCGATGGCGACCTCGAAGGTCGGCCGCTTGTACTCCTCGACGCGGATCGGCGCGGTCCCGCCGTAGGAGGTCTCGAGGCGCCAGCGGCCGAGCAGCCGGCCGGCCGGGATCGCGAAGGTCGCCGACGCCGAGCCGAAGCCGTTGGTGGTCAGCGTCGTCTCCTCGACCAGGTCGGAGTTGGCGTCGAAGAGGCGCACCGCGATCTCGGTGTCGGGAAGGGTCCGGTAGCGCGAGCTCTCGCCCCCGCCCGAGTAGGCGACGACCTTGAAGTGGAGCTCCTGCTGGGGCCGGTAGACCGATCGGTCGGTGTAGACCAGGGTCGAGGTGTGCTCCGGTCGCGTCGGCTCGTCCCAGCGGTGCAGGCCCCGGAGGTCGAAGGCGAGGTCCTCGCCGGTCGAGGCGAGCAGGAAGTGGCGCTCGTGGTTCCACCCGCCCTGGCTGAAGTGGACCCGCCCGCCGGGACCGGTACGCCGGGTCGCGATCCGGCGGTGGCCGCCCCGCCAGTCGAAGCGGTAGAGCTCGACGAGCACGCCCTCGAGCGCCTCGCCGGTCGGGCCCGATCGCGCGGTCACGTCGTAGCCGTCGTCGGCCCGCTCGCTGACCAGCACGAGGTCCGTGCGAAGGTGGTTGAGGGCCTGGAGCTGGTTGGCGCTGTCGGCGAAGTCGCGGCGCGCGGAGGCGACGACGAGGTAGGCGCCCGGCCCGGGCAGCGGCGGCGTGGTGTAGCTGACGTGGTTGCGGAAGTCCGGGGTCGGCGGCAGCTCGACCGACCACTCGGCGGCCGGCGTCCCGGCGGCCATGATCTCCGGGATCTCGCGGTGGCCCGGCAGGAGGTTGTAGTCCTCGGAGGCGAGGATCCGGCCGACCAGGTCGTAGGGGTAGGCCCGTAGGTGGAGCCGCTCGAGGTTTTTCGAGGTGATCTGGACCGACCGCCGGTCGGCGCCGTCGGCCTGCATCGCGGCGAGGCTATAGCTCGGCGCCTCGATCTCGGAAACGGTGTGGGCGCAGCGCTGTCCGCCGATCGACGACGGGTGGCGGTCGCGGCCGGCGACCGCGGCGGCGTGGGCCCGGATCAGCGCATCCGGGGCGTCCTCGGCCTGGATCAGCTCGGCGAGCAGCGACTGGCCCATCGACCACCACTCGAGGCTCGGGTCGAAGCCGGTCTGGACCGCCTCGAGATGACGGCGGATCGCTTCGCGGTCGTGCCGGTTGTCGAAGGCGTCGTTGAGCCGGCGCAGGCGCTCGAGCCGCGCCTCGTGGGCCGCCTCGGGTCGGCCCGCCCGGCGGTGCCAGCTCTCCAGGTCGTCGAGCAGGGCGCCGATCTTCTCGAGGGGATGAACTTCAGCCGAACCGAGGTCGAGGCCGCCTGACGCCGTCGGATCGCCCTCGAGCAGGGTGTCGAAGTCGAGCCGGAAGGTCTCGTTCTCCTGGTCCGGCCGCCAAAGGGCGGTGTCGGCGAGCAGCTCGACCCACAGATAGGTGACGGCATCGCGCAGCGTGCCGCGGATCCGCGGCGGGTAGCTGTTCTGCTCGATGTACCGCGACAGCTCGCCGAGGCTCTCGGCGCCCCAGCTCTCACGCCGGGACCAGACCTCGGCGAAGGCGGCGTTCGACGCCTCGACGATCTGGTCGACGTCCCACTTCTTGAGGTCGAGCTCGCCCGCGGTCTCGATCCGCTCGCGCTGGCGGATCTCCCACGAGTAGGCGTGAACGTAGGTCGCCAGCGAGTGGGCGTAGTAGAGCTGGAGCACCGCGCGCGACACCTCGTCCTTGGGCCACGGCGTCTCCTTGAGAAACCGCACCGCGGTCTCATAGCCGTGCAGGGCGCTGCGCAGCTTGACCTGCTCGACGATGGCGCGGGTCTGCTCCCCGGCGTCGCCCACGGTCTCGGCCCGGGCCCGGATCCTCCCGACCGCCTCGAAGGCCGCCTCGTACTTCTGCTCGTTCTGCAGGCGTTGGACCTCGTCCCAGCTCACCTCGCCCTCCGTCGCGACGACCCCCTCGGGCGGGACCGGCCCTCCATTGTCCCCCGGCCCGGCGAGCAGGCGCTGGCCGACGAGGAGCGCAGCGGTGAGCAGGACGGCGGCGATGATGATCCGGGCGGCGCGGCGGGTGGCGTGGTGGTGGTGCATGGCACCAGTTTAGACACGAATCGAGCTCGGAAGTTCCAGCGGCAGCGGCAGCCTCCGAACTCGGGTGATGTCCCTGTCGCTGACGCTGTCCCTGTTGCCGCCTCCGGGCGGGCAGTCAACGACCCCCCTAGCGAACCCGGGAGGGATTTCGTCGTACCATGGAGAGGCCGATGCGGATCCTCATCACGTCTCTGGTCGCCCTGATCGCGTTGCCGGCAGCCGCCGGCGACGGAGGCTTCAGCCTCCACCTCGCCGAGATGGACTTCACGGCGGCGGCGTCGCCATCCGCCGATGGGCTCCCTGACCTCGCGACCGACGACGTTCCCGCCGAGCGAGCCGAGGTGCTCGCCTTCACCGCGGCGCTGCGCCCCCTCGACGCCGCCGAGCGGACGCGGGCGCTCTGGGACTCCGACCTCGGCCGGGTCCAGCTCGCCCTCGCCGCGGAGCAGTCGATGCTCGGCCGCGAGGGCCTGGTCAACGGCGGGCGGATGGCCGGGGTCGGGCTGGCCACCGCCGGTCTCGGCGACGGCGACCCCAACGGCGCCCTGGGGCTGATGCTCGGCCGTCACCGTTGGGCCGAGATGAACGCCAACCAGAAGGTCCAGGCGACCGTCGAGGTCTCGATCCTCGCCGCGCTCATCTACTTCATGGCCTCGTACGCCGACTGACCCGGTTCACCCCCGGGCGCGCCGAATCCAGCGTCTGCTGCGATGGTCGAGGAGGCCGGGGGGCCAGCGTCTCGGCGCTCACGACGGCACGGGCTCGAGGGCGCCGCGGATCGCGTCGAACAGGGCCGACAGCCGATAGGGCTTGTGGAGGAAGGTCAGGGCGCCGGGGAAGACCGAGAGGTCGACCGAGGGGTCGCCGGTGGAGACGATCACCTTCACCCCCGGGTCGAGGGCCCGCAGCTCCTGCATCACCCGCGCGCCGTCGAGCCTGGGCAGCGTACGATCGAGGATCACCAGGTCGACGTCGGCGCGGTGCCCTCGGAAGGTCTCGAGCCCCTGCCGGCCGTCCGCGGCAGTCAGCACGGTGTAGCCGTGGCCTTCGAGGACCTCCCGGGTGAGGGCGGCGATCTCGGGCTCGTCCTCGATCACCAGGATCGTCTCCTCGCCCCTCCGGAAGGTCCGGGTCGGCCCCGAGTCGTCGGTTACCGGCCGCTCGCCGCGCGGGAGGTAGAGGTGGAAGACCGTGCCCTCACCCTCCGCGGTCTCGATGTCGACCAGCCCGCGATGGTGGCGGACCACCACGTTGTAGACCATCGCCAGACCGAGCCCCTGACCCTTGCGGTCGCCCTTCTCCTTGGTCGTGAACAGGATGTCGAAGGCCCGGTCGCGGACCTCGGGCGGCATCCCGGTTCCGGTGTCGCTCAGGGTGAGGTGGACCCAGGCGCCCGGCTCGAGGGTCAGTGGGCCCGCCGGCCCGGCGACGTGGTCGAATGCCTCGAGCCGCACGACGTCGCCCGCCTCGGCCCCCTTCTCCTCGATCGCCTGGACCGCGTTGATCCCGAGGTTGACCAGCGCGTGGTAGATCGCCGAGGCGTCGCCGATCACGTGGAAGCGACCCTCCGGAATCAGCATCTCCTTGGCGATCAGCCGGTCGGTGGTCTCCTCGAGAACCCGGAACGCCTCGGCGGCGACCGTGTGCAGGTCGAAGGTCTCCATCTCGAACGCGGTACGGCGGGTGAGCATCTGCAGCCCACGCACCAGATCGGCCGCCCTCCGGCACGACTGGAGGATGTTCGCGACCGCCCGGTCGCGAGCCGACCGGTCGCCGGCGGGCGCGAGCCCGAGGGCGTCCGCGGAGCCGACGATCGCGGCGAGGATGTTGTTGAAGTCGTGGGCCACGCCACCGGCGAGCGTGCCCAGCGAGTCCATGCGCTGGCGGAGGCTGAGCTGCTCCTCGAGCCGCTTGCGCTCGGAGATGTCGCGGACGATCGCCTGATGACTGCCGTCGGACAGCCTCTTCGACCGCATCTCGACGAGGGTCGTCGACCCGTCCTTCCGGGAGAGCTCCCGCTCCCGGATGACGGTCTCGCCGCGATCGAGGAGGTCGTAGCAGAGCGGGTCCCTGGCCAGCACCTCGGGCGCGAAGAGCAGCTCGAACGACCTCCCCAACAGCTCGTCTCGGCGGTAGCCGGTCAGCTCGCAGGCCAGCTCGTTGACCTGCTGGAAGCCCCCCTCCCTGGTGCCGATGAAGATCGCGTCCGCCGCCTGCTCGAGGATCAGCAGGGCCCGTTCCTCGTTGGCGCGCAGCGCGTCCTGCAGCGCGAGGTTCGCGAGCTCGTGCTCGGTGACGTCCTGGACCGTGCCGGTGATCAGCACCGGTCGTCCCTCCTCGTCGAGGGCGGCCTCGGCGAAGGAGTGGATGTACCTGATCTCGCCGTCGTTTTCGCGGCGAATCCGGAAGCGGATCTCGTACGGCGTGCCGTGCTCGATCAGATCGGCCAGCGCCCGGTCGAGCTCGGCCCGGTGCTCGGGGAGCGGCACCGACTTCACGATGTCGTAGGGCAGCGAGCGGTCCGGGCTCGGCGTCAGGCCGTAGATGCGGAAGGCCTCATCCGAGCCCCACATGACCCTGGTCACGAGGTCGAGCTCCCAGCTGCCGAGCCGGGCCACCCGCTGGGCGCGCCGCAGCCTCGTCTCGCTCGGCGAGACCGGTCCACCCTGGTCGGACTCGTGCTCCTGCGAGCGTCTCATGCCTTCGCCACCGGTCATGATCCTCCGATGATAGCGCGGGCATTCCCGTCGCGCCCACCCTCCCGCCGCCCGGACCGGAGGGCGTCCGGAGCGGGCCTCCGTCCTGCTACCATCCGACGAGGATCGAGATCGGGCCGACCCGGGAGAATCGCCGATGCACCGCCTGAGCCCCTCCGCCCTCGCCGCCCTCCTCCTCCTGGTCGCCGCCGGGCCGCCGGCCGCCGCCCAGTCGAGCTGGGAGAGCCGCACCCGAACCGGCGAGTACGCCTTCGCCGTCGGCGACGTCGAGCGCGCCGAGGCCGAGTTCCGGGCGGCCCTCGAGATCGCCCAGCGGCTGCCGCCCCCGGACCGCCGGCTCGAGACCAGCCTCGGCAACCTGGCGCGGCTGTACGAGCACGAGGGGCGGTTCACCGAAGCCCTCCCGATGTACCAGCTCGAGGTCGCGGCGGCCGAGGTGCGGCTCGGGCCGGACGACGCCGGCCTTCTCGACCCGCTGCTCGGTCTCGCCCGGGTCGCCGTCCCGACCGGCGACGTCCCGACCGCCGAGGCCGCCCTCGAGCGCTACCGGGCGATCGCCGACGCGACGGGTGCGGCCGACCCGGCTCAGCGCTGGATCGCCCTGGCGATGCTCGCGCGGACCGCGGCCCTCCAGGACCGCGACGAGGCCGCGGTCGGCTATCAGCGCGAGGCGGTCGCGGCGCTCGAGCAGGCGCGAGGGCCGACCGACGAGGAGCGCGCCACGGCGATCGAGACCCTCGCCCAGATGGAGCTCCAGCACGGCGACGCCGGCGCGGCCGAGGGGCTGCTCGACCGGGCGGCGATGCTGCGGGCGGCGGATGGCGGCGCCACGGCCGAGCTCTGGACGGCCGGCGCCCGCGCCGCCTTTGGCGCCGGCGAGCTCGAGGTCGCCGAGCGGCTCGCCGAGCGCGCGACGGCGGCGGCCCAAGCCGAGGGCAGCGACCCCGAGCCGGCCCGGAGGGTGCTCGCCGACGTCTCGTGGATGCGGGTACGGCGCGGCACCGAGAGCCTCGGCGACCTCTACCTCGCCGCCGCGCCCGGCCCCGAGCTCGACCTGGCCTACGACCGGCTGCTCGCGGTCCACGGCGCCATCGACCGGGCCGCCGAGCCGGTCGCGGCGCGCGACAACCTGCTGCGGCTCGCGAGCGTCGCCGCGCTGCGCGGCGATGCCGTCGACAGCGCCCACTGGCAAAAGCTCGCCATCGACCTCGAGCGCGAGCTTGCGGGCGCCGACTCGGCGGAGGTACTCACGGCGCTCGAGAGCCTGGTCGGGCTCCACGTCGCGGCCGGTCGCCTCGCCGACGCGGTCACCGCCAACGCCTGGCTGATCGCCGCCGAGGAGGCGGCGTGGGGCTCCGAGAGCCCCCGGCTGCGACCGGCCCTCGAGCGGCAGCTCGAGCTGCTCACCCAGGCCGGCCTCAAGAAGGAGGCCAAGGCCCTCAAGAAGCGGCTGAAAGAACTATGAGCGATGAACGATGAATGACGAGCTTCATCGCAACCGATCGACGGCTGCCCTTCTGATCGGTATGCGATGTCAGTTCATCATTCATCATTCATCATTCATCATTTCGCCAGCGCTGCCCTGAGCTCCTCGAGCTTGGCCTGGACGACCGCCATGTTGTCGGGGCCCATCCGCAGCAGCTGGCGCTGGGCGCCGCTGAGGCCCTCCATCGTCTCGTCGACGTAGACCCAGGTCAGCACCTTGCGTTCGAGCTGCGGCTCGAAGACCGGCGGCGACACCCCGAGCAGCTGGTCGAAGGCCGCGTCGAGCCGGTCGCCGAACCGGCTGCCCGGCGGCGAGATCTCGGCGTAGGCCTCGTCGATCAGCGGCTCGAGCTCCCGGTAGAGGGCGGCCGTGCCGGCGGTGTCGAGCGAGGCGAACACCGAGGCGACGAGGTCGTAGCGGTCATAGCTCACGGCGGCGATGGTGACCTCGTCGCCCCGCTCGACCACCGAAAAGGCGCCGTCCGGCCGGAGGAACTCGAGCTGATTTCTCGGGCTGAACCCACCGGCGACGTTGTCGACCGCGGCGACGAAGCGGCGGACCAGGTCCTCGTGGGCGAGCCAGGCCGCGAGCTCGGGCCGGGCCGACAGCTCGGCGGCGAGCTGGCGGACCGCGGCGTCGGAGGTCGCGAGGGTGATCCCGGCGAGCCGCCCGGAGAGCCGCTCGGCGAGGGTCGGGGTCGGCGGCGGCGGCGTCGGCTCGGGCGCGGCGACCGGGTCGGGGAGCGTCTCGTGACCCGACCTCAGCCAGAGCCACCCGCCGACCGCTGCGGCGGCGACGACGACGAGGATCACGACCACGGTGGTCCTGCTGATCGACTCCATGACAGCCTCCCGTCCTTTGAATATACGATGGCCAGGCGCGATCCGTCAGTCGCCGAGGCGAAAGCGGGCGATCACCGGGTCGTGGTCCGAGGTCCGGCGACCCTCCGGAAGGTCGGCATGACCGTGGAGGACCTCGATCTCGGCGCCGTCCGCGAGGGCCGGGCTGACGATGATGTGGTCGAGGGTCTGCGAGAGCCCCTGGTAGACATAGGTCGAGCGATCGGCCGCGGGGAGCCGGTCCATGAGGTTGACCATCGGCGGTGCGGCCACCCCGGCGACCGCCTCGGAGAACTCGAAGTCGTTGAGGTCGCCGAGGACGATCAGGCGGCGCCGGGGATCTTCGACGAGGATGATGTCGATCAACCGACGGATCAGCTCGGTCTGCGGGATGCGCTGCTCCTCGGACCACCGAACCGGCGGCTGGCGGCGGCCGAAGAGCGGGTCGTCGCCGCCCTTGGAGCGCAGGTGGCAGACGATGAAGGTGACGGGCATACCCCCGATCTCCAGCTCGACCGCCAGCGGCTTCCGGCTGGCGGTGAAGGCCGGGTCGCCGGCGCCGAGGACGGCGGGGTTCGCGGGCAGGGGTGAGTCGGCCGCTCCCGCGAGGGCCGCCCGCGCCGGGTCGAAGAGCAGCGCCACCCGGATGTTGGCCCCGGGCTGCCCGCCGTCGGCGTTGTCCTCGGGGTCGACCTGGACCCACCGGTAGCGCGGCCCGCCGGCGGCGACGATCGCCTCGACCAGCCCGCCGAGGGTCCGCGCGGCGCCCACCACGCCGTCGTCCTCGGGGCCGGAGTCATCCTGGACCTCCTGGACGGCCAGCACGGTCGGCGAGCGGAGCCGCTCGACGATGGTCGTGGCGACGGCGGCGACCTTGGCCTCGTCCGACACCGCGGAGAGGTTTTCGAGGTTGAAGGTGGCGATGGTGACGTGGTCCCGGTCGGCGACCAGCGAGGTCGCGGCCGGGAGGAATGCCGAGCGCTCGGCGACGGCGAGCGGCGCGGTGTTGAGAAGCTTGAACGAGCCGTAGGAGGAGTGGAGCACGCCGTCGACCGGTCCGGCCAGGCGGTCTCCCACCGCGACCGCCGGCGGGTCGGGCTTCAGCCGGTCGTCGACGATGATCCGCTCGGGGTGGGAGTCGTCCGGGCGAAGCACCACGCCGCCGCGGCCGCTGCGCGGCGCCGACCCGGCGCCGTCGTCGCCGAGCACGACGAGCTCGCCATGCCTCGAGGTCGGCCCGACGACGAACGGGTCCTCGACCCGGACCCGCATTCCTTCGAGGCTCTCGAGGAGGTCGATGGCGTCGGTTTCGGGCTCGAAGCGCGTGAGACCGTCGTCGTCGACAGCCGGGCCGGGAACCACCCGGCCGCCGGCGCCGAGCACGACCGGCAGCGGAAGCTCGAGTCCGCGCCTGGCGATCTCGAGCCGGTCGGCGGTCAGCCGCGTCACCGGCAGCTCGGCGCCCCAGCGAGGCTCCTCGACCCGGCCGGCGAGCCGGATCTCGTCGCCGACCGCCACCGCCGGCAGCCCGTCGGGCGCGGTCACCAGCAGCCCGTCCGAGGTCGCGGGGTCGCCGTCCGCCGCCGCCTGGACGAAGAACGCCTGACCGGCGCGCTGGCCGAGCACCGCGGTGACGACGCCCTCGACCCCGCTGACGCAGCGGCCGACCAGCGGCGACAGGTGGCCCTCCCCTTGGATCTCCCCCACCCGGGCCGATGGCCGCGCGCGGTGCGGCGGTACGACGCCATCGATCGCGACGACCAGCAGCTGGTTGCGCTGGACCTCCGGCTGGAAGTTGTTGTCGGCGAGCAGGAGCAGGGTCGGGCGACCGTCGGCGGTCGGCGGCCCGAAGCTCAGGCCCTCGAGGTTGTCGGGGTCGACCCCGCGATCGACGAGGTCGGCGAGCAGCCGCTTGTCGACCGGGCGGACCCCGTCGCCGAGGGCCGGCCGCCCGGTCACCTCGTCGCCGCTTCCCAGGTCGGCGACGAAGAGCCGCACCCGGTTGCCGACCCCGGCCGAGAACGACCGCTCCATGACCAGCACCCGCCGGTCGTCGAGGGCGAGGATCTCGGACACCCCGGTCGAGCGGTAGGCCCCGGCCGGCCGCGGCTCGTCGGCGACCGGCTCGAGCTGATAGGCGCGCTCGGCGACCAGCCCGCCGGTCGCCCGGTCGAACACCGCGAGCCGGACCAGGGCTCCCCGGTCGAGATCCGCCTCCGCTCCGTCCTGGAGGAGGGCGCTCTCGACCGCCGCGACGATCCGCGCCCCGTCCGGGGTCACGCTCAACCCCTCGAAGCCGTGGTTCGACCGGACGCCGGTCCCTTCGCCCGGCAGATAGGCGGCCGGGATCGCGAGCTCGGCGACCAGCTCACCGTCGAGCCGGAAGCCCAGGATCCGTGGCGCAACGCCCTCGTGGCTCACCCCCTCGGTGGCGACCCAGAGGGTGCCGTCGGGCGCCAGGGCCACCGCCTCGGCGTCGATGGTGCCGTGCTCGAAGGGCCCGCCGTCGGCGTCGAGCAGGGTCAGGGTCTCGATCGGCCCGACTCGGAGCCCACCGTCGAGCGCGAGGGAGAGCGCGTAGACCCGCGGCGCGGCGAGCTGGCCGCGGTCGTCGCTGACCGCGTAGACCAGCCCGCACGCCGGGTCCCAGGTCAGACCCGACAGCCCGCCGAGGGGCACCTTCGGGTCGACCAGGTCGAGCGCGAGGTCGAGCTCGGCGACGACCGGACCGAGCCGGAGCTCGTCGGCCGACGCGACGACCGCCGCCAGCACCACCAGGCCCGCGGCGACCCACCCGGCCGCGCGCGGCCTGCCGATCGCCATCTAGTCGACGGCGGACTCGAGATCGTCGATCACCGCCTGCTCGGCCTTCGAGATCGAGCCGATGCCGAGGAAACCGCCCGCGGCCTCGGCGACCGCCTTGGCGCGCCCGACCATCCGCTCGCGCAGATCGGCGGCGAGCTTGGCGTCGAGGGTGAGCCCGATCTCGACCGCATAGGCCTTCCAGGTCTCGAGCAGCGCCGGGCCCGGCTTGCGGTCGAGCCAGCTCTCGAGCAGGTCGTGGTTGGGAGTGCCGATGGCGATCCCGCGCTCCTCGGCCGCCTTGAGGATCGCCGCGCGCTCCTTGGCGTGGATCTCGCCATCCGCCCAGGCGACCTCGATCAGCGGCACCAGGCTGAAAGCCGCCACGGCCGCCGGCTCGACGTCGAGCTCCATGAGGGCGTCGACCACCTGCTCGTTGTCGAGGTTCATCGCCGCCTTGAGGGCCGCCCGACGCTCGGCGATCGCCGCCTTCTCCCTGAGCTGCCTGAGCAGCCGCTCGTTCTCGCGGGCGAAGAACGACTCCTCGAGCGCCTGTCCCGCCTTGCGCAACCCGGTCGCGTCCGGACGTTCCATGCTCATCGCTGTCTCCTCCAGGGCTGATCAGAATCGGGCGCGATCGCGCCCCCGCCGAGGATTATGCCACAGAGGGGGTGGCCGGCCGCGTTGCGGCCTGGGTGTGGCCGGCGGCTCGAAGCCGCCTGGGCGTGACCGGCCGCGTTGCGGCCTGGGCGTGAGGGCTTGAGGGCTTGAGGGCTTGAGGGCTTGAGGGCTTGAGGGCTTGAGGGCTTGAGGGCTTGAGGGCTTGCGGGTGAATAAAGAATGGTGCGATTTCAAGACCAGGCACCGAAGGTGCCGGCCACGTCCTCAAGCCCAGGCGCCTCTGGCGCCGGTCACGTCCTCAAGCCCAGGCACCGAAGGTGCCGGTCACGTCCTCAAGCCCAGGCGCCGCAGGCGCCGGCCAAGTCCTCAAGCCCAGGCACCGAAGGTGCCGGCCACGCCCTCACCCCCAGGCGGCTTCGAGCCGCCGGCCACACCCTCAACCGCGCCGAGCCTCCGGCAGGCGCGGTGTAGAATGCGCCCCTGTCGGCCCCTGCCGACCGGGAGAGCTCATGCCCAACTCAAGCTACGACCCGCACGCCATCGAGCCCAGGTGGCAGGCGGTCTGGGAGGACGAGCGGGTCTTCGCCACGCCGAGCGACCCCGCGGTGCTCGCCGCACGCCCCAAGTTCTACGTTCTCGACATGTTCCCCTACCCGTCGGGCGCCGGGCTCCACGTCGGCCACCCCGAGGGCTACACCGCCACCGACGTGGTGGCGCGGATGAAGCGGATGCAGGGCTTCAACGTCCTCCACCCGATGGGCTGGGACGCCTTCGGGCTGCCCGCCGAGCGGGCCGCGGTCCGCGAGGGGCTCCACCCGGCGGTGATCACCGCCCGCAACATCGAGACCTTCCGCCGCCAGATCAAGCGGCTCGGCTTCAGCTACGACTGGGACCGCGAGGTCAACACCTCGGATCCCGACTACTACCGCTGGACCCAGTGGATCTTCCTCAGGCTCTATGAGAAGGGCCTCGCCTACATGGCCGACGTCCCGGTCAACTGGTGCCCCGCCCTGGGCACGGTGCTCGCCAACGAGGAGGTCAAGGACGGCCGCTATGTCGAGACCGGCGACCCGGTCGAGCGGCGCCTCATGCGCCAGTGGATGCTCAAGATCACCGAGTACGCCGAGCGGCTCCTCACCGATCTCGAGGGCCTCGACTGGCCCGAGTCGGTCAAGGAGATGCAGCGCAACTGGATCGGCAGGAGCTCGGGCGCCGACGTCGTGTTCAGGATCGCCGGCGCCGATCTCGACTTCACGGTCTTCACGACAAGGCCCGACACGCTGTTCGGCGCGACCTACTGCGTCCTCGCCCCCGAGCACCCGCTGGTCGCCGAGATCACCACCGAATCGCGGCGCGCCGCGGTCGAGGCCTACATCGCCGAGGCGGCGCAGAAGTCGGACCTCGACCGGACCGACCTCGCCAAGACCAAGACCGGGGTCTTCACCGGCGCCTTCGCCGTCAACCCGGTCAACGACGCGGAGATCCCGATCTGGGTCGCCGACTACGTGCTCATGGGCTATGGCACCGGCGCCATCATGGCGGTGCCCGGGCACGACGAGCGCGACCACGAGTTCGCCCGCGCCTTCGGGCTGCCGATCGTCGAGGTGGTTGCGGGCGGAGCGAAACCGATCGAGGAGGAGGCCTACACCGACAACGCCGAGGGAGTGATGGTCAACTCCTCCGGCAAGGACGGCTTCTCCATCGACGGGCTCAAGGTGCCCGACGCCATCACCACGATCACCGCCTGGCTCGCCGAGCGCGGGCTCGGGGCCGGCCGCGTCCACTACCGGCTGCGCGACTGGCTGTTTTCGCGCCAGCGCTACTGGGGCGAGCCCTTTCCGATCGTCCACACCGACGACGGGGAGGTGGTCGCCCTCGACTCGAGCTGGCTGCCGGTCGGGCTGCCCGCGATCGACGAGTACCGGCCGACCGAGGACGGCCGGCCGCCCCTCGCCCGGGCCGGCGACGACTGGCTGCGAGTGGAGCTCCCGGACGGCCGGGTGGCGACCCGCGAGACCAACACCATGCCGCAGTGGGCCGGCAGCTGCTGGTACTACCTGCGCTTCATCGACCCGCGCAACGCCTCCGAGCCGTGGTCGAGGGAGCTCGAGAAGTACTGGATGCCGATCGACCTCTACGTGGGCGGCGTCGAGCACGCGGTGCTCCACCTGCTCTACGCCCGGTTCTGGCACAAGGTGCTCTACGACTGCGGCTGGGTCTCGACCGTCGAGCCCTTCCAGAAGCTCTTCAACCAGGGGATGATCCTCGCCTACTCCTACCGCGACTCCCTCGGCAAGTACCACCTGCCCTCCGAGGTCGACGAGCACGAGGACGGCACCGCGGTCCTCCACGCCACCGGCGAGACGCTCGAGTGCCAGATCGAGAAGATGTCCAAGTCGAAGTACAACGTCGTCAACCCGGACGAGGTGATCGCCGAGTACGGCGCCGACTCGATGCGGCTGTACGAGCTCTTCATGGGCCCCCTCGAGGTCCAGAAGCCGTGGCAGATGAAGGGCGTCGAGGGGGTCTACCGCTTCCTCCAGCGGACCTGGCGGCTGGTCGTCGACGAGCGGACGGGCGAGCTCAGCGGGCGCCTGACCGACGCGCCGGCGAGCTCCGAGCCCGAGCTCGAACGGACCCTCCACAAGACCGTCAGGAAGATCACCGAGCACACCGAGAGCCTGCAGATGAACACCGGGATCGCGCAGATGATGATCTTCGTCAACGAGGCGACCCAGTCGGCGACCCTGCCCAGAGACACGGTCACGACCTTTCTCCGGGCGCTCTCGCCCTACGCCCCCCACCTCTGCGAGGAGCTGTGGCGCCGCCTCGGCGAGCCCGATCTCATCGCCCGCGCGACCTGGCCGTCCTACGACCCGGCGCTCTGCGTCGACGACACGATCACCATCGTCGTCCAGGTCAACGGGAAGAAAAGAGACGAGCTGCAGGTCCCCAAGGACACGCCCGCCGACGAGCTCGAGCGGCTCGCCCTCGCCTCCGAGCGGACGCAGAAGCACCTCGAGGGCAGGCCGCCGCGCAAGGTCGTCGTCGTCCCCGGCCGACTCGTCAACATCGTCGTCTGACACCCCTCCGGAGCGACGACCGAGGTCCTCCCTGAGCACCGCTGCACACCGGGCGTACCGGGCTCGACATTGTGCTCAGCAACGCGCTCACGTCCGCCACGCCTCCCGCACAATGTCCAGCCGGGCACCCCCGGGAGGCGCGCCTCTGAGCAGGTGTCCCGGCCACGATGCAGGCCGCCCGCCGGCGGCGCGACGCCGGGCCGTCCAGGCCGCGCGGCCCGGAAGGCCGGGGCTCCTGAGAACCCGCACGCCTCCCCGGAGCGCCTTCACAACGGGAGCGGGAGCGGGAGCGGGAGCGACCACGACAGCATCCGGAGCGACGACCGAGGTCCTCCCTGAGCACCGCTGCTCACCGGGCGTGCCGGGCTCGACATTGTGCTCAGTAACGCGCTCACGTCCGCCACGCCTCCCGCACAATGTCCAGCCGGGCACCCCCGGGAGGCGCGCCTCTGAGCAGGTGTCCCGGCCACGATGCAGGCCGCC
>JALOLD010000081.1 GCA_025456145.1 Thermoanaerobaculales bacterium
CGTGGCTGGTCGCGATGCCGATCGCGAGCGCGGCGGCCGCAGAGCCTGGCGACGGGTCGATGACCGCCGGGCCGGCCGAGCTCATCGAGATGTCCTTCCGCGGGATCAGCCCGGCGCTTCGCGACCTGCCGGCGATGAACCGAGCGAGCCTACCCGACCGGACCTTTTTCGATCTGGAGGCCGGTGAGGACGCCGGCAGGTCCGCCTTCGACGACAAGGGCGTTCGCTATGGGACCGGAACCGCCAAGGTGCCCGACGGATCGATCAGCCCGCCGGTGACCGATGGCGACGAAATCTCGCCGGATCTGGCGTTCAGCTTCGAGGGGCTGTCGTCGATCGTGTTCGGACCGCCCGATCCGGAAGGCGCGGTCGGTCCCGACCACTACGTCCAGGTCGTCAACATCCAGCTTCGCGTCTTCGACAAGCGGGGGACGCCCGTCACCGAGCCCGTTCTGACCAACTCCATCTGGGCCGGCAGCGGCGGCATCTGTGAGAGTGATCTCTTCGCCGACGCGGTGGTCGCCTACGACCGGTTGGCCGACCGGTGGGTCCTGGTTCACCTGGCCGCAGAGTCGGGGCTGCCGATCGCCTGTTGCATGGCCGTGTCGACGTCCGGCGATCCCACCGGCGACTACTACCTCTACGAGCTCGAAACGCCGCTGATTCCGGACTATCCGAAGCTCGGCGTCTGGCCGGACACCGTCCACAACGCCTACGTGGTGAGCACCCTCGTCAACACCGACCCGCGCGGGCGCCACGACGTGTTCGCCCTCGACCGGGCGAGCCTGCTCGCAGGCGTCGTGCCGAGGCCGGCCCGGCGCTTCACGGGCTACCCGAACCTGCTGATGCCGGCCGATCTCGATGGCGCCCGGCCGGCGCCCGCCGGCTCTGCGGTGCCGCTCTACACCTTCAGGGACGGGGGCGAGAGCTACTTCGTGCCGCCGACGCCGGTGGATACCCTCGACCTGTACGAGCTCAGGGTCGACTGGGACCAACCGGACGGCTCGAGCCTGGTGCTGGTGCAGAGCCTCGAGCCGCCCGAGCTCGCCGAGTTCAACTGGACCCTGTGCGGTTGGGACCAGCCCGAATGCCTGCCCCAACCCGGGACGAGCCGGAAGCTCGACAGCATCTCGTGGATCCCGATGCAAAGGCTGCAGTACCGGAACCTCGGCGCCTACGAGGCCCTGGCCGGGGTCTGGACCGTCAACGCGGTCGTCGACGGGATCCACGCCGCCCCACGGTGGTTCGAGCTGAGGCGATTCGGGGGAGGCGCCTGGGTCATGGCACACCAGGGAACCTACGCGCCGACCCCGTCCCACCGCTGGATGGCGAGCGTCGCCCTCGACGGCAGCGGCAACATGGCCATGGTCTACAACGTGGTCAATGCCGGGATCGGTCTTGATCCGTCCCTGTACTACTCGGTGCGGCGGGCAGACAGCCCGTTCTTCCTCGCCGAGCGCAGCCTGGCAGGGGGCCGTGGGCCCCAGACGGGGCTCGATCGTTGGGGCGACTACTCGTCCATGGAGGTCGACCCGGCGGACGACTGCACCTTCTGGTTCACCGGCGAGTACATGCCGGCGCGCGGCGAGAGCTCGTGGAGCACCCGGGTCGGTGTGCTGCGGGTCCCCGGATGCACGGGCCAGCCCGGGCCGGCGTCCGCGGTGATCGCCGAAACCCGTTCGGACTGAGCCTCTCTCAGAGGCCCAGCAGCAGCCCCCACGCGACGCGTCCGCCCTCGTCGGCCGTGCCGGCGGCGCCCTCCTGGCGCGCCTGCCAGGCCTCGCGCGACAGCGGCGCGAGGGGAGCGAGGCCCCGCTTCGCCAGCATCCGGTTGAGCTCCTCGAGCCCGGCCGTGAGGCCCGCGACCTCGGCACGCTTGGCCTCGATCTCGGCGGTGAAGCCGGCGAGCCGCTCGATCTGCGACTCGGACGGGCGGCCGTCGTAGCCGGTGATCTCGCCGTACAGGGCGCCGAGCTTCTCGCGCAGCTCCCCGCGACCCGACATCAGGCCGCCTTCGCCGGCGACGACCAGGGTGCCGTGCACGGCTTCGAGGTCGTCGCCGAGACCGGCGAGCCGCTCCCGGTCGCGGCCGTCCAGCTTCGCCGCACGGTCGCGGGCCTGGTCGCGGAGCTCGGTCACCCCGTCGGCGAGGAAGGTGAGCTCGCCGAGCAGCTCGTAGGCCTCGAGGGCGGTCGTCTGCTGGGCGAGCCGGTCCTCCCTGGGGTGCGGGTTGCGGGGGTCGGCGACCAGCTCGACGGTCCCTTCGAGCACCTCGTCGCCCCGGATGAGCCGGTAGGTGTAGCTCCCCTCCGGGACCCGGGGCCCGACGAAGGCCATGACCAGGGCGTTGGCCGGCGGCATGGTCGGGGGCTTGAGCCGCATCGGCCAGCCGACCCGGTTGATCCCGCGCCGCTTCTTGCCCGGGAGGGTCGTGAGGAGGTCGCCGTCCGCGTCGTAGATCTCGATCTTGAGATCGCCGAAGAGGTGGCGGCGGGCGAGCCAGTAGTTGATCGACGCCGCCTCGTCGGGGTTGGCGCCGACGAACTCGTCGTCCGAGCCGAACCAGCTCAGGCCCCCGGACAGCACCTGGGGCGACGGTCGCGACGGCAGCAGGGCGGCCTTCGCCGCCATGATCTCGGGGGTCAGGGCGCGAATCGCGGTGAGGTCGTCGAGGATGTAGATGCCGCGGCCGTGGGTGGCGATGATCAGGTCGTGCTCGGTGGGGTGGATGGCTAGGTCGTGGACCGCGACCTTGGGCAGGTTCTCGGTGAAGCGCGCCCACCGCCCGCCGCCGTCGAGCGAGAGGTAGAGGCCGAGCTCGGTGCCGGCGAAGAGCAGATCGGGGTTGACCGGGTCCTGCTTGACCGTCCAGACATAGCCGTCGATGCCAGGGCCGGCGATCGACCGCCACGACTCGCCGTGGTCGTCGGTCCGGAAGATGTACGGCGCCATGTCGCCGCGGCGGTGGTCGTCGATCGTGACGAAGGCGGTGGCCGCGGCGTGGGGGCTCGGGGTGACCGACGAGACCCAGGACCCGGGGGCGAGACCGGGGATCGCGTCCGAGGCCCGCCGCCAGGTCGCGCCGCCGTCGCGGGTGACCTGGACGAGCCCGTCGTCGGTGCCGACCCACACCACCTGGGGGTCGAGGGGCGACTCGCCGATGGCGTAGATCGTCGCGTTGTTCTCGGCGGTGGTGTTGTCGACGGTCAGCCCGCCCGAGCTCGCCTGGCGCTGGCGCGCCGGGTCGTCGGTCGTCAGGTCGGGGGAGATCGTCGTCCACGAGTCGCCGCGGTCGGTCGAGCGGTGGAGCACCTGCGAGCCGTAATAGAGCGTCCCGGGCCGGGTCGGGCTGAGGTGGATCGGCGTGTTCCAGTTGAACCGCAGCTCCTCCTCGCCCTCCCTGGTGAAGGGCTTGATGCTCTTCGACTCGCCGGTCGTCACGTCGAACCGCGACAGCTGGCCGCCCTGGTACTCGACGTAGACGGTGCTCGGGTCGGCGGGGTCGGCAAAGGCCCAGAAGCCGTCGCCGTCGCCGACCACCCGCCAGTCGCCGCCCGAGATCCCGCCCGGGCTGCGCGACGGTCCCTTCCACGAGCCGTTGTCCTGGAGCCCGCCGTAGACGTTGTAGGGCCACTCGAGGTCGTGGCTGACGTGGTAGAACTGCGCCACCGGCAGCGAGCGGACGAACCGCCAGGTCGTCGCCCGGTCCTCGGAGATCGAGACGCCGCCGTCGGTACCGAGGATGAGCTGGTGGGGGTTGTCGGGGTTGACCCACAGCGCGTGGTGATCGGGGTGGACCGCGCCCATCGAGAAGCTGGCGCCGAACAAACCGCTGAAGCTCTCGCCGCCGTCGGTGCTCACGGTCAGGGTGAGACCCGGCTTGTAGACCCGCCGGTGGTCGGTCGGGTCGACGACCAGCTCGGAGAAGTAGAACGGCCGCATCTGGATGTTCGACGAGTCGTCGGTCCTGACCCAGCTCGCCCCGAGGTCGTCCGAGCGGTAGAGCGCGGTCTCGGCGGCCTCAACCGTGGCGTAGACCACCGCCGGCCGCGACGGGGCGACGGCGACCGCGATCCGGCCCTTGTCGCCCTCCGGGAGACCGTTGCCCAGCTCGGTCCAGCTGGCGCCGCCGTCGGTGGTCCGATAGAGCCCGCTGCCCGGACCGCCCGAGGTGAAGAAGTCGGGCTCGCGGCGGAACTGCCACATGGCGGCGTAGAGAATGTGCGGCTCCTGGGGGTCCATGTCGAGGTCGGCGCAGCCGGTGTCCTCGTCGATCGACAGGATGAGCTCCCAGGTCGCGCCGCCGTCGGTGGTCTTGTACACCCCGCGCTCGGGGCTGGCGCTCCACAGCCGGCCGGTGGCGCAGACATAGACGGTGTCCGGGTCCTCCGGGTCGACCTCGATCTTGGCGATGCGCTCGGTGGCCTCGAGACCGAGGTGCTGCCAGGTGTCGCCGCCGTCGGTCGTGCGGTACACGCCGTCGCCGATCGACACGCTGTTGCGCACCCAGGTCTCTCCGGTGCCGACCCACACGGTGTCGGGGTTCGACGGGTCGACCCGGATCGCGCCGATCGACTGGGCGTGGTCGTCGAAGACCGGCTCGAAGGTCGTGCCGGCGTTCTCCGATTTCCAGACGCCGCCGCTCGCCGCGCCGACCCAGATGGTGAGCGGGTCGCCGGCGACCGCGTCGATCGCCGAGATCCGGCCGCTCATCACCGCCGGTCCGATCGAGCGCGCCCGCAGCCCTCCGAAGGTCGCCGAGTCGATCTCGACCTCGGCGGCCCCGGCGATCCCGAACCCGGCGCCGATCAGCGCCACCACGAGCAGAGCGTTTTTCCTGGTCGTCATGGTTCCCCCGTCTCGCGGGCGTGGTACGCGGTGCGCGCGAGTCGTGTCCGTGGTCCTGTCGCCGATCCCGTGATCACCTCGTCGACGATCACTCGGCGGCCGGTGCCTCGGCCTCGGGCTTGGCGGGCATCGCGAAGCGCTCGTCGGGCAGCTCGACCCCGAGCTCGATCGAGGAGATCGTGATCACCTGCTGGGCCTCGCCGCCGCCGAAGGCCATCTCCATCGAGTGCGGGAAGAGCAGGCCGTCGACCTCCTTGTAGTCGCCGATCACCGTCGTCACGGTCATCTCCTGGCCCTGGACCTCGCGGGTCAGCTCGGTCTTGAACTCGACGAAGTACTCCTCGTCGAGGTAGAGGATGTCGACGTCGCCGTCGGCGCGGGTGACCTTGAGCTTGTAGGCGGGGGTCCCGTCGACCTCCTCGGTCCCGACCAGCTCGACGGTGTGGCCCTTGGCCTGGTGGTCGAGGAGCACGCCCTTGAAGTCGGCCTGGTTCTTGAGCTGCTTGACCTGGTCCTCGGCCATCTCCTCGGCCTCGGTCTTGCCCAGGAAGGGCATGATCGCCCAGCCGGTGGTACCGTCAAAGGCCTGGACCCCGGTCATCCCCTGCATCGTGAACTCGAGCCGGACCTTGTCGGGCTGCTTGAACTCGACGGTGAAGGGCATCTCGAGGGCCCCGGCGGCGCCGCCGCCCATCCGCATGACCCCGGTCATCCGGGCGCTGGCGAGCTCGCGCCAGGCGGCCGCTCCGCCCTTGGCCTCGAGGTTGGCGGCGATGATCTCGTCGACCGTCATCGCGCCCGCCGAGCCGGCGAGCAGCATCAGTCCACACCCGAGCATCACGGCCTTCGGCATCCGCATTCTCACGACTCCTTGTCTCGACATGGTTCGGTTTCCCCCTGGCGACCGGTCGTCGGCCGCCCTCCGCGCGAACTCTAGCACGCCGGACCTCACGACCCTTGGCGGCCGGATGCCCGGGCGAGATACGGCCAACGAGCCGTCGGGGTTCCGGGGAAGGTGGGCACGTCGCGAGGCCTTGTGCGCGGTGCGGCGTGACCGTATGATGCATCGGGGGCTTGAAACCGCGCTTCTATCTCAGGAAGGAGAATCATTATGAGTGACAGTCGTTCAATCGCGATCCTGGCTGTGGCAGGGCTCCTCGTGACGTCGCTGTGCGGCGCCGCCGAGACCGATCCGGTCCCTCCCGGTCAGCTGACTCCGGGGGTCGCCATCGTCGGCCCCGACGCCACCGAGACCTACGGATCGGTCGGGACCACTTGGTCCGGCACACCGCGAGAGCGGGGCAACCTGTTCTCGGTCAGCAGCCCCGCGAACATCACCCAGATCGAGTGGTACCTCACCGTGCCCTCCACCGAGACCATCTACTTCGTGATCTATCGAAAGACCAACGACGGCACGGTGACCGGCGTCTACGACCAGGTCTTCATCACTTCGGTTTCGACCTCGACTTCGGGTGCGGAATGGGTGAGCTCGGGGGCGATCTCCTACACCCTCGACCCGGCCTACTACTACTACCTGTCGGTGGCCTGGGACACCGTGAGCTGCACCTACTACCGCGGCACCGAGACCACGCCGTTCGCCACCGGGTTCGGCCAGCTGCTGACCGGGATCCCGGCCGGCTCCGGCCACGCCGCCACCTGGGACAACACCTACAACACCGGCGGGTTTCCGCCCTACTATCAGCGGCTGACCTTCGACATCGTGCCGGTCGAGCTCCAGAGCCTGAGCGTCGAGTAGCCGCCGCACCGGCGCCTGAAGGCCGGGATTGCCGGAGGCGCGGTGCGCGTTGACGGTGGCAGAGGAGGTGCGTTCATGCTCCGTTCATCCGCCATCGTCGTGCCGGTCGTCGTATGCCTCGCGGCCGCCGGCGCCTCGGCCGGCACCCTGGTGGTCGCCAACAAGGCCGAGGCGACGGCCTCGCTGGTCGACACCGAGACCGGCGAGGTGCTCGCCACCCTGCCGACCGGCGCCGGCCCGCACGAGGTGGCGGTGTCGCCGGACGGCCGGCTCGCCCTGGTCGGCAACTACGGCACCAAGGCCGAGCCGGGCTCCTCGCTGACCCTCCTCGACGTGGTCGGGGCCGAGGTGGTCAAGACGATCGAGCTCGCCGGCTACTCCCGACCCCACGGCATCGTCTGGCGCAACGACCGGATCGCGCTGGTCACCGCGGAGGACGACCGTCTGCTCCTCGCGGTCGACGTGAGCTCCGGCAAGGTCCTGCAGGCCGTCGACACCGGCGCCGAGATCTCGCACATGGTCGCGACGGCGCCGGGGGGCGCGCACGCCTTCGTCGCCAACATCGGCTCGGGATCGGTGACCGTCGTCGACCTCGCGCTCGGCCGGCGGGTCGCGTCGATCGCGACCGGCGCCGGCGCCGAGGGGGTGGCGGTGACCCCCGACCAGCGGCAGGTGTGGGTGACCAACCGGGCCGCCGACACGGTCACCGTGATCAGCGTCGCGAACCTCGAGCGGATCGCCGAGCTCGAGGCGGGGTCGTTCCCGATCCGCGCCGAGGCGACCGGCGACGGGCGCTGGGTGCTGGTCACCAACGCCGGCAGCAACGACCTGTCGGTGTTCTCCACCAAGGACCTCGCGGAGGTCCGGCGGATCCCCTTCGCCGCGGTCAGCAAGGACGCGACCGGCCGGCTGTTCTCCGACCGCTTCGGGACGAGCTCGGTGCCGATCGGGATCGAGATCGTCGATGCCGAGCGCCGGGCCTATGTCGCCCACGCCAACGCCGACGGCATCTCGATCGTCGATCTCGAGGAGTGGAAGGTCATCGGCGCCCTCGCCGCCGGCCGCGAGCCCGACGGGATGGGCTGGTCGCCCCTCGCCCCCGAGGGCGCGACGCCCGAGCCCGAGGTCGAAGGGGAGTGAGGTCGCCGACTCGCCGTTCCTGAGCGGCTCGACCGCGGCGTGGCCCCGGGGGCGGTGAACCGTCCCGAGACCATGATCCCGACTCCATCCGGATCGAGCCCGACGCGGACCCTCGTGGGCTGAGCTCCATCTCGTCATCCTGTCGGAGGTCCGCCGCAAGCTGCGTGCGAAGCGGATCTTCGTCGTCCCCGGCGGTGACCCGGGCGCGGCCCGCGGTCGGCCCGGATGGCGGGCTCGCTGTTGACCGTCGTCAAGGACGGGCCGGGGTCGAGAGGTCGACTCTCGTCTCAGAGATGTTCCGCGGGCGAGGCCGGCCGGATGGGCGAGGGGGAGGACGGAGGTGATCCATGGGAAGCTCCAGGACACCCGGCGCTGAGCGGGACGAGCCCTGCCCGCCGATCACGGAGATCGCCGAGCTCATGTTCCGTGCCGTGCTCCTCGGCCGATTCCTGCTCGGAGTCGGGATCGTCGCCCCCGGCATCCCGGTGCTCGGCCCGCCCGTCATGATCGCCATCCCGATCCTCGAGGAGCGGCGCCGGGAGCCGGCATGAGGGAAGCCCGGCGCGGGGCCCTGCCGCACCTGATGGCCGGCGTGCTGATCGGCGGCGGCAGCCGGCGGATGGGCCGGCCCAAGCAGCTCATCGGCGTCTCCGGCGCGACGATGGCCGGCCGCGCCGCGGCGGCGCTCGCGGGGCACGCCGACGACGTCGTCCTGCTGGGCGGCGGCGTCGTGCCGCCCGACCTCGGTCGCCTACCGCGCCTCGCCGACGCGGCGGGCTGCCAGGGCCCGATCGCCGGGGTGCTCGCCGGGCTGCGCGCCGAGCCGGCGTGCGGCTGGATCGTTGCCGCCTGCGACATGCCCCTCGTCGAGCCCGCGGCGGTCGCCTGGCTGGTCGGCGAGCGGCGCCCCGACGCGATCATCGTCTTCCCGGTGATCGACGGCCGGGTCGAGCCGCTGCTCGCGCTCTACGAGCCGGCCTGCCGGCCGCTCCTCGAGCTCGCCGCCGCCCGCCGAGAGCTCGCGCTCCACCGCCTGGCGCGCCACCCCGGGGTCCGCTGCGTCGAGCCGCCCGCCGGGCTGCGCCGCTGCTGGCTCAACGCCAACACCCCGGCCGATCTCCTCGAGCTCGGCTTCGGGAGCTGACCGGGGCGCGACCCGGGCCATCCCGGCGCGGGATGCGCTACCGTGGCGTCCGGCGTGGGGAGAGGGAGGCGCATGGCGATGAGGACGGTGTTCGACCGCACGACGATCAACGGTCTCGAGCTCGCCAACCGGCTGGTGCGCTCGGCGACCTGGGAGGGGCTCGGGGCGCCCGACGGGAGCGTGACCGACCGCCTCGTCGAGGTCTACCGCGAGCTCGCCGAGGGCGGCGTCGGGCTCATCATCACCGGCTACACCGCGGTCCGCGCCGACGGCCGGCAGTCGGCGACCCAGCTCCTCGCCGACGACGACCGGCTGATCCCCGGGCTCGCCCGGATCGCCGACGCGGTCCACCAGCGGGGCGGCCGGGTGGTCGCCCAGATCGTCCACTGCGGCGGCCAGGCGAGCCGCGCCGCGACCGGGCTCGACCCGGTGGCCCCGAGCGCGGTCGCCAGCCCCGGCTACCCGGAGGTGCCGCTCGCCCTGACCCCGGACGGCGTCAACACCCTGATCGCCGCCTTCGCCAACGCCGCCCGCCGGCTCAAGGACGCGGGCTACGACGGGGTCCAGCTGCACGGCGCCCACGGCTACCTGCTCGCCCAGTTCCTCTCGCCGAGCCGGAACCTCCGCCGCGACCGCTGGGGCGGCAGCCTGGTCAACCGGTCGCGCTTCACCCTCGAGGTGCTCGCCGCGGTGCGCGCGGTGGTCGGAGCGGGCTGGCCGGTGATGATCAAGCTCAACGCCAACGACTTCCTCGAGGGGTCGACGACCGAGGCCGACTCGACCCACCTCGCCGCGGCCCTGGCCGCCGCCGGCATCGACGCCATCGAGGTGTCGGGCGGGACCGGCGGCTCGGGCAAGCTCGGGGCGGCGCGCGCCGGGATCGAGAGCGAGGCCGACGAGGCCTACTTCCTGCCCCAGGCCGAGGCGATCCGCGCCGCGGCGCCGGGGGTGCCGCTCATGCTGGTCGGGGGCGTGAGGTCGTTCGAGGTCGCGGAGCGCGTCCTCGGCGCCGGGGTCGCCGACTACCTCTCGATGTCGCGGCCGCTCATCCGCGAGCCCGACCTGCCGCGGCGGTGGGCCGCCGGCGACCGCCGCCGCGCCGCATGCGTCTCGTGCAGCGGCTGCTTCGGGCCGGCGAGGAAGGGCGAGGGGATCCGCTGCGTGCAGGAGCGCGGGCAGCCGGACGGGTGAGACGCGGCCGCCGGCCTCGCCGACCCGGGTCGAGGTTGGTGCGCGGGGGGGACCTGCGACCCTCGACGCTCTCAGTCCCCGGCCGTGTACCCGACCGAGAGATAGCCGACCCAGTGGTGGAGGTTGGAAGGAGCGGTGGTGCCGAGCCCTGCGTCGAGGGTCGCCTGTGAGACCGGGAGCTGTGGTTCGGATAGGCTCGTCGCGTAACGCAGGAAGTGGCCCTCGGGGGTGCCGATTCCGGTCTTCTCCGCGAGATCGCCGAGGAGTTTGACCCCAAAGGGGACCGAGAAGCGGCCGCACCACGGCAGCTTGTAGACGCGGACGTTGTCGCGGTCGACGAGGGTGTACTCGAGGGCCGCGAGCCTCTCGGGATCGACGGGGCCCGCGAGGTGATCGCGGGCCAGCGCCTCGTCCCGGTCGACCGCGCGCTGGTAGGCGGCGGCGTCGGCGCCGAAGGGGTCATGGTCGAAGTCCGGCCCGTAGTGGACCGCGTCGGACGAGACCACCACCGCGAGATCGCGCCCGAGCACCCAGCCTCGCTCCGCCATGATCGAGGCGAGCGCCGTCGACAGCTCGTCGGCGAGGAACGACAGCCGGTCCCACGAGGCGTAGGGGACGAGGATCGGCACGATGGTGAGGTCGCGGTGGTTCGCCTGGAGGAAGGGGAGGATGGCCTCGATGGAGTGCTCCCGGGTGTGCATCGCGTTGTCGACCACGAACGAGCCCGGGTCGAGCCGCGCCACGATCGCCTCGCGGACGGGGTCGACGGCGACCGGCGCCCACGGGCCGTGCCATGCCTGGAAGCGGTCGAAGACCAGGACGTCCTCGAGATCCCAGAGCCGGGCGGCGTGGAACACCCCGACGAGGACGACCCGCGAGGCACTGATGCGCTCGGTGAGGTGGACGTACGCGCGCGCCGCGTAGAGGTGGTCGTCGTGGGGGCACACGCCGCCGATGAAGCCGTGCCCGGCGTCGAGCCCGAGCTCGTCGTCGCGGGCGACGATGGCCGCCCGCTCGAGGCCGACGGCGGTGGCGACCACGTCCTCGGCCTGCTCCCGGGTGACGACGAACCCGGTTGCGTCGCGGACGCCGCGGACGAGGTCGCCCTCGGAGCGACGCCCCATCTCGGCCTCGACCTCCGCCCGGGTCGGCGGTGTTGCGGGGGCGTCGGCGGCGACCGCCGGGACGGCGAGAAGCAGCGACCCGAGGACGGCGGCATGGAGCTGATGCATCACCGGAGTGTACCCCGCCGCCCGCCGGCGCCATACCCGACCCGGTGCGGGACCACCCCGGCGGCCCGAGGCCCGCGCCTCGGGCCGGGCGCGGCGTTCCGGGATCCGCTGTGCTGAGACCGGTCCTCGATTCGAGAGCCGGCATCCGCCCCCCGGGCACGTCAGGGCTGCGGTATCGCCGTCGATGGTGACCGTGGTCATCGTCGTCTGTGACGAAGACGCGGAGGCTGGAGGCGAGGGAGGGCCGCTCGATGGCGAGTCTGTACCGGCCGATCGTCAGATCCGGGTGGGTCCTGTCGGCGGCGCTGGCGCTCGGGGCGGCGGCGCCCTCCGGCGCCGAGGTTCCGCCGCGCTTCCCGGCCGGCTCGGTGTGGCGGCAGGACATCTCCTCCGCCCCGGTCCACCCCGACTCGGCGTCGATGATCGCCACCCTCGCCGGGCTCGGCGGCTTCGGCAACGGCCGGATGCAGATCGACTTCGGCCTGCACGTCGTCCACGCGCCGGCGGGCTCGCCGACCCGGACCACGGTGAGCCACCCGTGGGGCTACTACGACCCCGACTGCGAGCCGCTCGGGACCGCGATGCCGGTCCCGACATGGGCGGCGATCGAGGGCGAGACCGGTCTCGACTGCGACAACCAGTCCAACGACTGCCACCTGCTCGTCGTCCAGGGCGACACCCTCTACGAGGCGTATCTCGCGACCCAGGCGAGCCCGACGACGATCGAGACCCACTGCCTCGCGGTCTGGCATCTCGGCGCGATCTACCCGCCCGAGGGCCGCGGCGAGCACTGCACCTCGGCCGACGCCGCCGGCTTCCCGATGGCGGCGCTGGTCTTCAACGCCGACGAGATCCAGGCCTCGCTCGACCTCGACCCGACCGGGGGAGGGGACCTCGGCCATGCCATCCGCTTCATCCTGCCCAACAACCGGATGGC
>JALOLD010000124.1 GCA_025456145.1 Thermoanaerobaculales bacterium
CGTGGTTGCGACGGTGCGACGCTGCGACGGCTCGACGACGCGATGCCTTCGTGTGCGACGCCTTCGTGTCTTCGTGCCTTCGTGGTTGCGACGGTGCGATGACCCCGGATCGCTCACTCCGGCGACTGGAATCGGCGCCAGCTCATGACCCGCGGGCCGTGCTCGAGGTCGACCCGGGCGATCACCGTCGCCCGCCAGCCGCGCGTCTGTCCGACCGCGACGACCTCGACCTCGTGGGCGCCGACCTGCCGCACCTCCGAGCCGATGACGCCGTCGCCGAGCGGGCGCTCGGCGAGCCCGGCGAAGGCCTCATCGGTCGCGAGCTCGGCCAGGGTCGCGGCGAGCCCGCCGTCGGCCAGGGCGGTCAGCCTCACCGTGCGCTCGAGGTGCTCGTGGCTGGTGATCCTCGGCCGGATCGACGCGGCGACCAGCGCCACCATCAGGCCGACGATCGCCAGGGCGACGATGGCGAAGACGAGCGCCGCGCCGGCCTCGCGATGGGGGCTCACCACGACCGCCCCCCGGGCCGGCCGCGCAGGGCGAAGACGAGGAGCCCGGTCCGCCGCTCGGCGCCCGGTCGCAGGCTCCCGGTGAGGTCGCGGTGGGCCTCGGGGTTGACCAGGGCGGTCACCTCGAGCCTCACCAGGCCGCCCCCTTCCGACCGCCAGCGCCAGCCGACCAGGCCGCGCAGCACGACCCGGGTGTCGGTCGGTGGCACCCCCGGCGGGGCCTCGGTCCGCACCAGCGCGCCGTCGACGGGGGCATAGGCGACCCAGCCGCCGTGCTGTGACCGCGCGACGAGGGGCGCGTCGGTCCAGCCGAGGGCGCCGCCGACCACTGCGGTCGCCTCGTACAGATCGCGGCGGACCCACTCGGTCGCGAGGACCAGGTCGGGGCTGTGGGCCGAGCGGGCGGCGGTGTCCATGAGCCGGGTCGACGAGATCACCAGCTGGGCGCTGAGCACGGCGATCGAGGTGAGCAGCGCCAAGGCGACGAGCAGCTCGACCAGCGTCGCCCCGCCCTCGCGGCTCACGGGCGCCACACCAGGGTCGCGATGGCCACCTCGAGGGGCTCGCCGGCCGCCGCCGAGCGCGAGGTCACGACGACGCGGTGGAGGTCGTCGGACCCGGTGGCCGCGACCTCGATGGTCGTCCGGATGACCGGCGCGGCACGGCCTTCTCCCGGTCCGGGCCCGGAGTCGACGACCGTCGAGGCCAGCGGCCGCACGCCGGCCCGGACCTCCTCGATCGCGGTCTCGGTCGCGACGACCAGCGCCGAGCGCAGCTCGAGGCGGCGGGCCGCGGCGGCGTGGGCCTGGAGGAACGCCGCCGCGACGAGCACCGCCATCGCGAAGATCGCGAGCGCCGCGAGCGCCTCGACCAGGGTGAAGCCGTCGAGACGCCTGCTCGGTGCGGGGAAGTCATCGGCACGCAAGGCACCGTCATGCTACCAATGAACCGGATCCAGCCACGGCCGATGCTAGAATCGCATCGATATCCGCATCGTTTTCGATGCCGATTGAGAGGTCTTTCGAGATGCCGCCGACCCGGACCACCATCGCCATGCCTGCCGACCTGCTCCGCCGAGTCGACGAGCAGGTCGAGCGCGGCGCCGCAGCCACCCGCAACGAGTTCTTCGCCGCCGCCGTCCGGCGAGAGCTCGACCGGATCCGGCGCGAGGCGTTGGATCGAGAGTTCGAGGCCATGGCGGACGACCCCGTGTATCGAGCCGAAGCTCAGGAGATCGCCGACGAGTTTGCGATCGCGGACGGGCAGGCCCTCCGGGTTGCCGACACCGATCGCTGATGCGCGGCGACGTCTATCTGGCCGACCTGAGCCCGAGCAGGGGGTCCGAGCAGTCGGGCCTCCGTCCGGTGATCGTCGTCAGCCGGGAAGCGATCAACCGGTCGAGCCCGGTCGTCGTCGTCGTTCCGTGCACGTCGTGGAGCAGCGAACGGAGAGTCTACCCGAGCCAGGTCGTCATCCGGGCTCCGGAAGGCGGGCTGCGCGGAGACTCGATCGCTCTCGGCGAGCAGGTCCGGGCGATCACCCGGGACCGCCTCGGCGAGCGCTGGGGAAGCCTCGAGCCCGCGACCCTCCATCGCCTCGACCAGGCTCTCCTGATCGTGCTCGACCTCCCCGGCCAGCTCGACTGAGGGCTCCTACAGCCCCAGCAGCTCCTTCAGCTTCGCCATCGAGCCCGCCTCGACCTCGTCGTGGAGCGAGCCGCCGTGCGAGTCCATCGAGACGACCACCGGGAACCTCTCGACGTGGATGACCCAGAGGGCCTCGGGCACGCCGAACTCGTCGAGCATGAAGACCCGCTCGACCTTCGGGATGGCGCGCGCCAGCACCTGGGCGGCGCCGCCGATCGCATGCAGGTAGACCGCCCCGTGCTCCTTGAGCCCGGCCAGGGTCTTCGCCCCCATCCCGCCCTTGCCGATGACCCCGCGCAGGCCGTAGCGGCCGATGACGTCGGCCTGGTAGGGCTCCTCGCGGATCGAGGTCGTCGGCCCGGCGGCGACGAAGTCCCAGCTGCCGTCGTCCCGCTTCGCGACGACCGGCCCGCAGTGGTAGATGAGCGTGTCCTTCATGAAGGGCATGACATCCTGCCGCACGTCCTCCATGAGCCACTTGTGGGCCGCATCGCGACCGGTGATCATGCGGCCGGTGAGCTCGACGAAGTCGCCGACCTTGAGCCTGCGGATCTCCTCCTCGCCGACCGGCAGCTTCAGCTCAGCCATGTCGCCTCCCCCTTCGCGTCGATGCTCACCGCCGCCTTGCGGTCGGCCCAGCACATGTAGGTCACCGTGACGAAGTAGCACGCCGGGAGCCGGTCGAGGACCCCGATCTTGACCGCGAGCAGGGTCGTCCGGCCGCCGAAGCCCATCGGGCCGACGCCGAGCATGTTGGCCTCGCGGAGGATCCGCTCCTCGAGCTCGGCGAGCTCGGGGATCGGGTTGGTGTCGACGATCGGCCGGAGGATCTGACGCTTCGACATCTCGTAGGCCGAGACCCGGTCGCCGCCGATGCACACGCCGAGCACCCCGGGGGCGCACCCCTTGCCCTGGGCCTGGAAGACCGCGTCGAGGACCGCCCGGCGCACCCCCTCGAGGTCGCGTCCGGCACGGAGCTTGCCGTCCGGGAGCTTGTACTGGGCGCCGACGTTCTCGCTGCCGCCGCCCTTGAGGATCATCCGCACCTCGATCCGCGGCTCGTCCCACTCCTCGAAGTGGAGGAACGGGATCCCGCGTCCGTGCCCGGTACCGGTGTTGCGCCCGGTCAGGGTGTCGACCGCGTTGGGCCGCAGGTAGGTGCGCTTCGTCGCCTCCTCGACCGCGGTGGTGAAGTCGGCCGCCAGCTTGCGGGTCGACACGCCGACCGGGTGGTGGATCCACACCACCGGCGTCCCGGTGTCCTGGCAGATCGGCGCCGAGGTCGACCGCGCCAGCTCGACGTTCTCGAGGATCGTGCCGAGCGCGCGCTCGGCGAGACCGTCCTTCGTCTCCCCGGCCCGGCCCTTCTCGAGGGCCCGGTTCACATCGGCGGGCAGATCGGTCGAGGCCCGCCGGATCAGCTCCACGAATGTCTCGACCTGGCTTCCAACGTCGGTCATCGGCACCTCCAGCTGCCGCCGAGTATACGCCTCACCCGGGCCGACGGTGGCGACGGGTGCTCACTCGTGCACGGTTTCACGAGGTCGGGGTGAGGGGATTGGAGTGAAGAGTGAAGAGTGAGGAGTGAAGAGTGAAGAGTGAAGAGTGAGGCAGGTTGCGACTCGCATTCGTCGTCTCACAGCGAGCGCTGACCCCTAACTCCTAACTCCTAACTCCTAACTCCTAACTCCTAACTCCTAACTCCTAACTCCTAACTCCTAACTCCCAACTCCTAACCCCCACCCTCCCGTCAGCCGAGGATCTTCCGGCGCAGGATGAGGACCTCGAAGGCGACCCCGGCCTTGCGGCAGGCCATGACGAGGTCCTTGACCGGGTCCTGGGGCGCCGGCTCGCCCGGGTTGTCGCAC
>JALOLD010000082.1 GCA_025456145.1 Thermoanaerobaculales bacterium
GAGGGGTCCCCCGCGGGTCGGTGGTTGTTGCGGCAGGCTTCCAGCCTGGCGGGAAGGTCGTGCCGGTCGGCCGCGCGGTGCGGGGCCGGTCCGCCCGTGACGACAGGCAGGGATGCCTGGCGCTACAAGGTGATAGCCGGTAGCGGCAGGGTGGCGTTCTTCGAACGTGTAGGGACTCGGCGTCGCGGTGACCCGGGGCGTCCACCTGACGTCGGGGGATCCCTCGACTGCGCGGCCTCGGAGGCCGCTCCGCTCGGGATGACGGTGCTCAGGGGGGCGGCTCGCTCGGGATGACGGTGCTGATGAAGGCGGTTCGCTCGGGATGACGGGTGGGGGGCCACGCTCGCTCTTTCAACCCGTCACCCCGAGCGAGGCCGTCCGACGGCCGAGTCGAGGGGTCCCCCGCGGGTGAGTGGGGCGTTGCGGATCGGTCGCCGGTGGCCCGAGCGGTCCGAGCGATCCGAGAGGCCGGGCCCGGCAACAAAAAACCCCTCCGCGGGGAGGGGTTCGAGATCAGGGGTGGGCGAGCTTACCAGCCGCCGCCGCGATTGCCACCGCGACCGCCGCCGTCACGGCTGCGCTCTTTGGCCTGGGCGACGTCGACGCGGATGGTCCGGCCGTCGAGCTCGGTTCCGTTGAGGGCAGCGACGGCCTTGTCGGCCGAATCGTCATCATTGAAGGTGACGAAGCCGAAGCCGCGCGAACGACCGGTGTCGCGGTCGCTGATCACGACAGCTTCACTGACCTCGCCGTGCGGGCTGAACGCCCTGCGCAGCCCGTCGTCATTCGTTTCCCAGCTCAAGCTTCCAACAAACAGTTTCTTGGCCATATCTCTCTGTTTCTCCGTGGGCGTCGCCTCAGAGCGGCGCGCCCGTCTCGCGAATCGTGGTGGGCTCTGCGCCCTCCAAAGCAGACGCCGGCCCCGTCGGCCGGCAACAGTTCGGAGAGGATAGCAGATATCTTCTTTTATTCCAAATATTTTTCTTCAGCGGTCCGAATCGACCGTATCACACGGCCGCGATGACCCGCATGAAGGGCTGTACGTCGAAGAAGTCGACGGCGCCAAGGGGCTTCAATCGGGCAAGCAGGATCTTCGCGAGCTTGAGCAGCCGGTTGTAGGTCCACCAGTTGGGGACGGCCGTGTAGCGAAGGTCGAAGTTCAGTCGTGAGGAGCATCTCAGAGCCGTGGCCGGTTTGAGCTGGACGTGGTGCTCGGGACAGGCAATGCTCGGGAACAGGGTGAGCACGGGCCAGGTGGCGACTCGGCCCGCTCCCTCCTGCTGCGGCAGACCGGCGATTGCGTCGATGAGCCCCTGGTAGGTCGCCTGGTCTGGCGTGCCCTGGTTGGTCACGTCGAGAAGCGCTCGCAGGAATGTCTCGGCGGCGGCGTCGTCGCCGAGGGCCGCCTCGAGGGCCGAGCTCTCGTCTGAGCTCAGGGCGCCGATGTCCGCCCCGACCCCCAGCAACCGCTGACGCGCCTCGTCGATCTTCCCTTCTTCCAATAGCTGGTCCCCCTGTCCACCGCCGAGTCCGTCCACCCACAGCCGGTGGGCGTCGGCGGACGAAGCGCGCAGCTTGTCGCGGACGGCCGGGACATCGAGTGCTCCGGGATGTCGGTCGAGATAGGCTTGAACCGCATCGTCGAGGCTCAACCGCGGCCTTCTCACGCCTTTGAATGCGCCCTTTTCGAACGGTGGGAGGCCGTCGAGCATGGGCTCTGACTGCTCCGCCGCGATCTCGAGCCCGGCGGTGCCGTTCGACAGGGTCTTCACTGCATCCCCGGCGTGAGTCTCCTCGACGTCTCTGAAGTACACCGTCACCTGGCCGCCGCTGCCGATCGCCAGGGTCTTGCCCGGGCCCCAGGCGGGCCGGCGGGGATGGCGAACGATGGTACCGACCTCGATCTTCGATTCACTCACAGGACCTCCCGGGTCGTGCCGCCGACACGAATCGATCACCGTATCGGCAAGCGCCCTGTCCACGGCGGCGGTGAGTACCAGGTGGAATGTTGCCTGATTGCGGCTATACCCATCATACACGGTCTCGGTCGCGGCTGGGTGAAACAAGACGTCTCCACCCGTGGAACGGTGGCACCCGTCGATTCCTCCGGCGTGGCCCTTCGGGCCTCCCTTCGCTCGGGATGACGGTACTGATGAAGGCCGCTCCGCTCGGGATGACGGGTGGGGGACGTCCACCCGACTTCGGGGGATCCCTCGACTCCGCGGCCTCGGAGGCCGCTCCGCTCGGGATGACGGTGCTCAGGGGCGGTGCTCGCTCCCCACACCCGTCACCCCGAGCGAGGCCGTCCGACGGCCGAGCCGAGGGGTCCCCTGCGGGTCGGTAGGTAGTTGTTGGTGGCGGCTTGTTGCGGCCGCGGGGCCGGCCAGAAATGCAATCGAGTCTCAAGTAAGGTATGCTTGACCGCGAGCTCCCGCTCAGGGTGGAGACCGGTTACCGGCCCGTCATCGGTGGGCAGCTGCAGCGCATGAGGAGACACGGATGAACCGGACATCGCTTGCTCATTTCGAGATCAGGGCGAAGATCGGCGAGGGCGGGATGGGCGAGGTGTGGCTGGCCGACGACACCAAGCTCGGTCGCCAGGTGGCGATCAAGGTCCTGCCGGCCGGCGTCGCCGGCGACCCGGAGCGGATGGCGAGGTTCGAGCGCGAGGCCAGGGTGCTGGCGAGCTTGAACCACCCGGGAATCGCGCACCTGTACGGGTTGGAGAGCGTCCCGTCGACCGCGGACCCGGACGAGGCCTCGGCTGCCGGCAGCACGACCTTCCTGGTGATGGAGCTGGTCGAGGGAGAGGATCTCGCCGACCGGCTGGCGCGCGGAGGTCTCGGGGTCGACGAGGCGGTCCGGATCGCGCTGCAGATCGCCGAGGCGCTCGAGGCGGCGCACGAGCGGGGCGTGATCCACCGCGACCTCAAACCGGCAAACGTCCGGCTGACCCGCGACGGCAGGGTGAAGGTGCTCGACTTCGGTCTGGCCAAGGCCCTCGACAACGTGTCGATCCACGAGAGTGAGAGCTCCCGGACGATCACCTCCGCGGGCACGGTGGCCGGGTTGATCCTCGGCACGGCCGCCTACATGAGCCCCGAGCAGGCGGCGGGTCAGCCGACCGACCGGCGCTGCGACATCTGGTCCTTCGGGGTGATGCTCTACGAGATGCTGACTGGTAGACGGATGTTCGACGGCGAAACCACGTCGCACACCCTCGCCGACGTGCTCCGGGCGCCCATCGAGCTCGAGGACCTGCCGGCCGATGCGCCTCCCAGGATCCGCCGGCTGATCGAGCGCTGCCTGGTGCGCGACCGGATGCGCCGGCTGAGGGACATCGGCGAGGCGCGGATCGTCCTCCAGGAGGTGGTCGACCACCCGGAGGAGCCGCCGACCGCCGGCGCGGCGGCCGCCTCGGGCGCGGGCCCGACGACCAACCGCCTCGCCTGGGCGATCGCAGCGGTCGCGATCGTCGTCGCGATCCTCGCGTCGGTGTGGAAGGCGGGCGACGCCGGGGCGCCCGCCGAGCCGACGAGACGCTTCGCGCTCGAGGTCCCCAACAGCGGCAACACCCGCCAGGGCGACGGCGCGGCGGTGGCCATCTCGTCCGACGGCAGCCGCGTCGTGACCCGGGGCGGGTCGGGCGCCGAGGACATGCTCCACATCCGTCACATGGGCTCCTTCGAAACGAAGCCCATCGAGGGCACCGTCAACGGCCGCAGCCCGGTCTTCTCGCCCGACGACAAGTGGATCGCGTTCATCGACGCGGCCGGCCTGCAGAAGGTCCGATCGACGGGCGGCCCATCGGTCTTTCTGACGCCGTTCCCGTCGTCACCGAACGGGCTCGACTGGGCCGACGACGGCTACATCTACTACGCCCACCAGGGCGAGATCTGGCGGGTCTCCGCCGCCGGCGGCGAGTCCGAGCGGCTGTACGAAAACGACATCCGGCAGAGCCGGGGTTTCGGTGAGCCGTCGATGATACCGGGAACGAACAAGCTGTTGTGCGGCTCCAGAACCGGCGTCGGGGGGTCGGGAGAGCTCGCGATCTTCGATGTCGAGACCCGCGAGATGACGCCGCTCGAGATGCAGGGAACCAACCCCCGCTACTTGCCTTCCGGGCACCTGCTCTTCGCCCAGACCAACCGCGTCTTCATCGCACCCTTCGACATCGACGAGATGAAGATCACCGGCCAGGCCGTCCCGGTGCTCGAGCGCGCGTGGGTCGACCAGGGCCACGTCCAGGCGGCCTTCGCCGACAACGGGACCGTGGTCTACATCCCCAACTCGCGGGGCGAGACCCAGGCATTGGTCGCCGTCGACCGCAACGGCAAGCTCGAGGAGCTGGCGCCTGCCGGGCTGCCCTTTGCCAGCCTCAACGATCCGCGGTTCTCCCCCGACGGCCGCCGGCTCATGCTGTCGGTCGACTCCGGCGCCATCTGGATGTACGACCTCGAGACCCAGACCCCGACCCTGATGACCGAGGAGGGCTTCTACCCGCAGTGGAGCCCCGACGGCCGCGAGGTGCTCTTCGGGTCGACGCGCAACAAGACCTTCGACATCTACCGGCGGCCGGTGGACCTCAGCCGGCCCGAGGAGATCGTGCTCGACTACGACAACAACCTCCGCGCCGGGGACTGGACCCGCCAGGGCCCGGCGGTGATCCGCGAGGAGATCCCGGGCAAGGGGATGGACCTGCTGGTCTGGCGGGACCCGAACGACGCCTCGACGCTCGAGCCGCTGCTCGACGGCCCGGACGACGAGCTCGCGCCGGTGGTGTCCCCGGACGGCCGATGGCTGGCCTACGTCTCGAACTACTCGGGCATCGACGAGGTCTACGTCACCGCCTTCCCGGTCCCCGGGGCGCGCCACAAGATCTCGGTCAAGGGCGGCCACTCTCCCACCTGGGCGCCCGACGGCAGGACCCTCTACTACTTCCAGAACAGCCGGATGATCGCCGCCGGCCTCGCGACCGCTCCTTCCTTCCACGTGACCGGCCACGAGGAGCTGTTCGAGGGCGAGTACGTGCACTACCGGTGGTCGCGCCAGTACGACATCCACCCCAGCGGCGAGTACTTCGTCATGATCCGCAACCCGCCCCGGGGCAACGTCGAGGTCATCACCCGCTGGTTCGACGAGCTGAGAGGCTTGACGGGAGAGGACTGAGGGCCCGGGCGGGCGCCGCCCTACCCGTCACCCCGAGCGAGGTCGTCCGACGGCCGAGTCGAGGGGTCCCCCGCGGGTTGGTGAGGCGTTGCGGCTTCGCGGGCCTTCGGTGTCGCGGTGACCCGGGAGGTCCACCTGGCTTCGGGGGGTCCCTCGACTCCGCGGCCTCGGAGGCCGCTCCGCTCGGGATGACGGTACTCAGGGGCGGCGCTCGCTCCTACACCCTGTCACCCCCAGCGAGGGAGCGCAGCGACTACCTGGCTTCGGGGGTCCCTGCGTCCTTGTTGGGTTGTGATGGTGTCCGGCCGCTAGAGTCCAACGGGGGAAGGACACATGGTCTCGGTTGGATGCCTCGACCTGAGTGGATGACGGGGAAACTGACCGGTAAGGCATCACCCATTTGGGTGATGCGTCGGACACCCTTTTCCCCGACACTGGGTCGCGAGATCAGGTGTCTGCGTACGAAGCCCGGTCGGTGGGGATCGACACCGCCGCCCGGATGCCGTCAATGGTGGAGCGTAACCAGGCACCATCGGCTCGAGGACAGGAGGCAACATGCCGGTCAATCTCGCTGACATCCCGTTTCGTTGGGTTCGGGACGAGCTCACCCACGATGAAGACATGACGGTCGGCCGATGGGGCCACAGGGTCCGCCGCATCCAGGAGTGGCTGACCCTCAACTCCTATGCCGTGGTGATCGACGGGAAGTTCGGGCCGGCCACGCAGTTTGCCGTCGAGTGCTTCCAGAAGGACCGTGGGCTGGCGGTGACCGGAGCGGTCGACTCCGAGGTGTTTTCGGAGCTGACGCGACCGCTCATGAGGGTGCTCGAGGCGGAAGACCCGCCGGCCGCGAGCCTCGGCGAGCAGGTCGTGAGGGTGGCCAACCGTCATCTCGCGGCCGGGCCGCGAGAGGTGGGAGGCGCCAACTGCGGGCCCTGGGTGCGGGTCTACATGGAGGGGCACGACGGGGCGGGCTTTCTCTGGTGTGCCGGCTTCGCCTGCTTCGTGGTCCGGCAGGCGGCATGGGAGACGGGTGCGGATCTGCCGATCACCCCGACGTTCTCGTGCGACCTTCTGGCCTCGAGCTCGCAGACAACCGGGACCTTCGTGCCGGAGGGCGACATCGAGGACCGAAGCGTCCCCCTCGCCGATCTCCCGCCCGGCTCGCTGTTCGTCCAGCGGCGGACCGCGAACGACTGGAATCACACCGGCATCGTCGTCTCCACCGGGCCCGAGCTGCTGCAGACCATCGAGGGCAACACCAACGACGGTGGCTCGCGCGAGGGCGTCGAGGTGTGCCGCCGAATCCGCGGCCTGAAGTCCAAGGACTACGTGAGGATCTCGTGACGGCGACGCGGGTGTGACCGTGCCCGGCCCGTGGGCGCTGGGCCTGCGGCGTCGTACCGTGAGCCCGCACGTGTGACGGAGTGCCACCGCGCGGCCCGCGGCCTCGCCTCCGCCGGGTCCACTCGTCACCCATTTCGGTGATGCCGCCGTGCCCGGTACGCTGTATCGTCAGATCAGTCAACGCGACGAGAACGAGGGGCCGAGTCCCTCCCGCGCCTCGCGTCGTCGGGATGGCGGCGAGGGCGCTCGGCGATCGGAGGCCGAATGCCGTTCTACAAGCCGACGCTCGACCGGCTCCTGATGATGAAGGGCGAGGCGGCCCACAGACGCGCGTGCCAACGGCTCCTCGATCTGCGGCGGGCCTTCCGAGGGGAGCTCGAGGCGGATGGGGTGGATCCCGCGGCTCTCGCGATCCCTTCCCGTGTCGACGGCCACCTGCTGCTCGCCACCTGGAACATCCGGGAGTTCGACTCCGACACCTACGGCTGGCGGGACGACGAGGCGCTGATCTACCTCGCCGAGATCATCTCGCGGTTCGACCTGGTCGCGATCCAGGAGGTGCGGAGATCGGTCAACGCGCTCGAGCGGCTGGTGCGCATCCTCGGTGACGGCTGGGAGTATGTCGTCACCGACCTCGTCGCCTACCGGACCGGCGGCAACCACGAGCGGCTGGCCTACGTGTACGACACGCGCCGGGTCAAGTTCCGCGGCCTTGCCGGCGAGCTGTCGCTGGAGCCGGAGAAGGAGCCCGACGGGAGCTACCGGCGGTTCGCCTTCGCCCGCGATCCCTACGTGGTCGGCTTCCGGTCGGAGTGGTTCAAGTTCTGCCTCGTGACGGTCCACATCCTGTGGGGCGACAGCGCCGGCGAGTACCCGCCACGGGTGCGCGAGATCGAGGCGGTGGCCGATGCAGTCCGGGACCGCGCGCGGAGCGACTACGCGTGGAGCAACCACCACATCCTGCTCGGTGACTTCAACATCTTCCAGACCGACCACGCGACCTACGAAGCGCTGGCGAACCGCGGGTTCCGGATCCCGGTCGGGCTGCAGCGCCTCCCGTCCAACATCCCGCAGACCCGCCACTACGACCAGATCGCCTTCATGAGCGAGTCGATCGACCTGCTCATCGACGTTCAAGACGTCAAGTGCGGCGTCTTCAACGCGTTCAAGGTGGTGTACCGCGACGACGAGGTGGATGCCTACCGGTCGGAGCTCGAGACCCATGTCGGAGCTGACGACGATCCCGCGGACGTCTACGCCATGTGGCGGACCCACCAGCTCTCGGACCACCTGCCGATGTGGGTGCAGCTGCGCACCGACCACGCCGAGGACTACCTGAGCAACTACCGGTCCGCCATGGTGAGAGGCGACGTCGACAACGAGGAACCGGGCGCGACGGATCCGGAGTGAGGGCCGCTCCGCTCGGGATGTCGGTGCTCGGGAGTGGCGCCGGCGGGGCCGAGCTCGGGGTGGACGGTGATGTGACCGCTACGGCACTACGGTGGACCAGTGGGACGTGCCGCCGGACTCGAAGCCGTCGATGAAGAGCACCCCCGTGTTGAAGGCGAAGTTGGGACCGAAACCACCGAGGGTCGTCGAGCCCATCGCCGGGTAGGTGAAGCCGAGGCCGCCGCCGGCCGGGTAGGCCGAGCCGGTCCAGACGACCGCGGGGTGTGTGGCCATGCTCCCGGCGCCCCAGACGAAGCTGTCGTTGTCGTCCACACTGTAGGTGGCGCCGATGGTATACGTCTGCCCCGGGAGCAGGACGACCGACGGGATCGCGGTGTAGCTCCAGTCACCGATCGCCGTGGCGGTCGCCGGGTACACCACGGCGGATGCCACGAGCGACTGGGAGGGGTCCCAGATCCCGACGTGGTGGGGCGCCGAGAGGCCCGAGTGGCCAACCGAGGTATCGGCGTTCCAGACCCCGAGGCGGATGACCTCGATCGCCTCGACGACGGTGAAGCGGAAGCCGACGACGTCGGCGGTGGAGCTTCCGTAAAAGGACGGGAACTCGATTCCTCCCGAGTGCTGGGTGATCGCGGAGCTGGCAGGGTTCGGGCTGGCCAGGGTCCAGCCCTCGTCCTGGAGCAGACCGAGGGCCATGTCCGGGTCGTCGTACACATCGTAATCGACACTCGGCTCCATCAACGAGCTGGGAAAGACGCTCGTGTCGAAGTGCTCGATGGAGTCGCCGAGCTCGAGCACGCTCGGGGTGTAGAGCAGCGGGAATCCGTTGGCGTGCATCCCCCAGACATCGACGACATCGTAGGTCGCGCTGGCCGGGAGCGCCGTCCGGATGAGGTTGCCGTCGGCCAGGGTGATCATCATCACCGAAATCGCCGTCTGCCGCCCGAGCTCCATAGGACCCATCAACACCAGCGGGGGCGATGCCTGGTGGTTCGCGACCACCATCCCGTAGGCGCCGGCCTGCTGGGCGTGCAGGGCCTTCACGAAGAACAGGCAGTTGCCCCGGTCGACGAAGGCGATGTGGCCCGGGGTGAAGCCGACCAGGGGCTCGCAGGCGTCCGAGGGGCTCGCGCCGGCGCCGTCATTGACCTGCTCGAGCACGGCGGTGAACCCGTCGGTGAAGAGCCAGGACGCTCCGAATGCGCCCCCCATGCCGACATAGGTCCCGGCGGCGGCGCCGTCGTTGACGACCAGGTTGATGGTGTGACCGGTCAGGAAGCGGTCGGCCGCGGCCTTGATGAACGGGCCGTCGAGGACCACCTGTCCGGTGTTGACCGCCGACGCGACCCTCTGGGAGTCGTTCATCTCGTGCCAGTGCAAGCCGGTCGTGGCGTCGAAGGTGGAGCGCAGATAGATGTCCGGGACACCGCCGGGGAGCTGTCCGTTGGTCTCGTCGACGGTGTTCGAGAAGCCGAGACCGTGGGCGATCTCCTTGAGCGCCACCGCGAAGAAATGCGTCGCGTTGGGGTCCGGATTGACGGCAAACTTGCCGGGGAACGCGCCGTCGATGCCGTACCACCAGTTGGCCGTGCAGGCGGGGTCGCTGTCGAGGCTGCTGTTGAAGATGACGTCCATCTCCCACATGCCTGGGGATAGGTCGGTCCCCGCCAGGGCGTTGGCCAAGGGGTTCGGGTACTTCGTTCCCGGAATCGGTGCCCCGGCGAAGTCCTGGTACCAGGTCGTGGCGGCGCCGTACCCGAGGAAGGTGCAGTCGACGAGCGGGTTGAACCGGGCCACGATCTGGGTCGGGACGTCGCTTGCCAGCAGCGAGCCCCAGCGTTCGGCGGCGGCGGTGAGGGCGCGAAGTCGGCACTGGCCAACGGTCATGCCGGCCGGACAGCCCATCTCCGGTGGCGGTGTGCTCGGGTCGTTGAGACCCTCGCCGGGGTCGTCCCGGTTGTCGATATAGATCTCGGCGGCGCCGGCCGGCGATGCTGCGAGGGCCAGGGTCGAGAGAACGACGAGAGCGCACCGGAAACACCGCAGCGAACTCATGGTCCACCTCCCGGGCGATTCCACTGCTGAACCCGTTTGAATCCGTCAAAGAAATATATGTCTGAGGCAGGTGGAGTGCCATGTTCACGATTGCACCACTGTCTCATCGGTCAACAGTTCGGCGCGGAGGTCGCGCGTGGCGTCCTGCAGGTGCGCGGTGGCGTTGCGGTCTCGGAGGCGGGGTCCTGACTCTCTGGGGCGTCCACCTGGCGTCGGGGGATCCCTCGACTGCGCGGCCTCGGAGGCCGCTCCGCTCGGGATGACGGGTGGGGGACGTCCACCCGACGACGGGGGATCCCTCGACTCCGCGGCCTCGGAGGCCGCTCCGCTCGGGATGACGGGTGGGGGGCGTCCACCCGACGACGGGGGATCCCTCGACTCTCTCCGGCCCTTCGGACCTCCGCTCCGCTCGGGATGACGGGTGGGGGGCGTCCACCTGACGTCGGGGACCCTCTCCCGAGCGAGGAAGCATCGCGGCCGAGCCGGGGGGTCCCCCGCGGGTGGGTGGTGCGCGTTCGTTGGCTCGGGATGACGGTGCCGAGGAGCGGCGCCCGTTCCGCCTACCCGTCACCTCGAGCGAGGTCGTCCGACGGCCGAGTCGAGGGGTCTCCCGCGGGTTGGAGGGGCGATCCGGCAGCGTGTGACGCACCGCCTCGAGGCCGAGTCCCGACTCCCGACTCGCGGGTCGACGGCGGCAGGTTCGACCTCAGCGCGGTCGGGTTCGGCCGGCTCACCTGGCGTGGGCGTCGACGACGTCCACCACGACCACCGTCAGGTCGTCCTCGGGCTGGCGACCGGCGCCGATCCAGCGCCGGACCTCGCCGATGACCTCGTCGCCGAGCTCGTCCGCCGAGAGGGCCGCGCTGTCGAGCAGCCGGCGACGAAGGCGCTGCTCGCCGAGCTCCTCGCCCGTCGGGCTGCGCGCCTCGACGATGCCGTCGGTGTAGAGGAGCAGGCGGTCGCCGCGCTCGAGGGGCAGGCGCTCCTCGTGGTATGCGGCGTCGCTGAACCGGCCGAGGAGGAACCCGCGACCGCCGATCTCCTCGACCGTGGTCGCGGTCGCGCGCCGGAGCAGCGGGAACGGATGGCCGCCGCTGGCCGCGACGATCTCCCGTCGCTCCAGGTCGAGCAGGACGTAGGCGGCGGTGACGAAGCCGTGCTCGAAGCTCCCGCACAGCGTCCGGTTGACCCGGGCGAGCAGCTCGGCCGGTCGCCGCGCCTGGTCGGCGTGCGATCTCACGGCCACCTTGACCATCGAGGCGATGAGGGCGGCCGGCACCCCGTGGCCGCTGACGTCGGCGACCAGGACACCGAGCGTGCCGGGGGCGGGGGTGAGGAAGTCGTAGATGTCGCCGGCGACCGCGGAGGAGGGGTGGAAGCGCACCGCGACCGCGAGCCCGGCGACCTCGGGGGCGTCCTTGGGCAGGATGCTCTGCTGGATCCTGGTCGCCGCCTCGAGCTCGCCCTGGACGCTCGCGAGGCTGCGCTCGGTGGCGACGAACCTCCGGGCGGCGATCAGGCCGAGGCAGGCCACGAAGACCACGAAGCCGATCGACTCGCCACGCCACGTCCAGGGCAGGATGTTGAGGGGCACCAGGTTCTCGTTGACCGCGAGGAGGCCGAAGACGGTCATCCCGACCAGCAGGATCCGGAGCTCGGCGGTCATCCGGCGGCGCTCGGCCCAGACGCTGAAGGCGATGACCGCGAGGCCGGCGAGCACGATCACGTTGTTGAGGGATCCCAGGGTGAAGGGTCGGGCCTGGATGAGGTCGGACGCGACACCGGCGACGGCGAACACCGACACCAATCGGACCCACCAGAGGTTGAGGCGGTAGGGGCCGTCGCCGACCAGCTGCCAGAAGAAGGTCCAGGCGGGGACCAGGATGAGGTAGGTGATCAGGCTCGTGATCCAGGCGGAGGCCTGGCCGGTCACCCCGATCGCCGGCGCCAGCGCGCTGCCGACGAACAGCCGCGCGCCGTACAGCAGGGTGAACAGCCCGAACGACAGCAGCAGGAGGTCGGCGCCCCTCCGCCGGACCATCGAGAGCACCACCGCGGCCAGCCCGACCGCCGCGAGCAACGACCCGGTCAGCACGTCCTCGAGCCCGGAGAGGGCGGG
>JALOLD010000083.1 GCA_025456145.1 Thermoanaerobaculales bacterium
TAGCGAACCCATGCGCCTGAAGAGCCGGATGCGGGAGTTCCGCACGTCCGGATCTGTGGGGGACCCGGGCGGGTAACCGCCCGGGTCTACCCGACACCTTTCCGGAAACGGACGCGGACGCGGACGCGGGAAGAGACGCGGGTCACCCCCGCTCGGTGAGGGCGACGCCGGCGATGACGAGCGCGGTGCCGGCGACGAGACCGAGAGTGATCGGCTCGTCGAGGGCGAGGGCGGCGGCGACCGCGGTCAGGGGCGGGATCGAGTAGAGGTAGACGCCGACCTTCTGCGACTCGGTGCGCTGCAGTGCGGTGAAGTAGAGGAGCACGGCGAGGAAGTTGCAGGCGGCGCCGAGGTAGACGACGGCGGCCCAGGCGGCGGGGGTGATCTCGGCCAGGGTGAAGCCGGTGCGCTCCATCTCCCAGCGGCCGACCGGCGCCATCCAGGCGGCGCCGATCAGGGTGACCGCGGCGGTCACGGTGAGCGGACCGAGCCGGTCGGTGGTGCGCTTGCCGAGCACCGTGAAGCAGGCCCACATGACGATCGAGGCGAGGACCAGCAGATCGCCCGTGAGGCTGCCGCCGAGCTCGAAGCCGAGCACGGTCCGCGGCCCCATCACGACGAGCACACCGGCGACCGCGATCGCGATCCCGGCGAGCTTGGTGGCATTGAGGCGCTCGCCGAGAAAGACCACCGCGAGCAGCGCGATGGTGATCGGACCGGTCGCGACGTAGACCGAGGCGTTGGAGGCGTTGGTCGTCTGGAGGCCGACGGTCTGGAAGCCGTAGTGCAGCCCGGCGCCGAACAGGCTGAGCCCGGCCAGCTCGAGCAGGGTCCGGGCGCTGTCGAGGCGCCGCCAGCGGCCGCTCAGCACGAGCAGCGGCAGGAACAGCGCCGCCGCGACGAGCAGCCGCAGCGAGACCACGGTCAGGGGCGGCGCCGACTCGAGGGCGATCTTGGTCGCGACGAAGGAGATCGCCCACAGGACGCAGGCGCCGAGCAGCGCGGTGCGGGTGGCGCCGGTCACGACAGTCGTCGCCGCCGGGCGTCGATGGCGGCGCGGATGGCGCGGATGTGCTCTGGGCCGGTGCCGCAGCAGCCGCCGATCACCGCGACGCCGAGGTCGAGCAGCGCCGGCACCCGCGCGGCCATGAAGGCCGGATCCTCGGGGTAGTGGAGGGCGCCGTCGCGTTGCTCGGGCAGACCGGCGTTGGCCTGGATGACGATCGGCGTATGGGCGTGCTCGGCGAAGACCGCGGCGAGCGCGACCATCGCCTCGATCCCGTGGCCGCAGTTGGCACCGACCAGGTCGGCGCCGGCCTCCTCGAGCCCGCGACAGGCCTGCTCGACGGTCACCCCCATCGCGGTGAAGAAGCCGCGCGGCGTCGGGTCGAAGGTCATCGTGGCGATCACCGGGACCGGGGCCGCGACCTCGCGGGCCGCCCGCACCGCGAGCCGCGCCTCCTCGAGGTCCATCATCGTCTCGATGCAGACCAGGTCGGCGCCGGCCGCGACGAGGGCGGCGATCTGGCGGCGGAAGCCGTCGAGCACGATCTCGGGAGGGGTGTCGCCGTGGGGCAGGAGGAGCCGCCCGGTCGGTCCGACCGAGCCGGAGATCAGCGCGCGGCCGGCGACGGCGCCGCGGATCGCCTCGACCGCGGCCAGGTTGAGCTCCTCGGTCCGGTCGTCGAGCCCGTGGGTCGCCAGGGCCAGCGGCGAGCCGCCGAAGGTGTTGGTGGTGACCAGCTCGGCGCCGGCCTCGAGGTAGCTCGACGCGATCTCGGCGAGCAGATCGGGCCGGGTGGCGTTGAAGATCTCGAAGCCGTCGCCGGGGGCGAGGCCGCGGGCCATGAGCTGAGTGCCCCAGGCGCCGTCGCCGCACAGGGTCTCGCCGGCGCCGACGCGGTCGAGCAGGGCGCGCATCAGGCCGCCTCGAGGAGCCGCCTGACGAGCTCGACCGCGCCCGCGGCGTCCCAGCTGTAACCGTCGGCGCCGATCGAGTCGGCGAAGGCCTGGGTGAGCGGCGCGCCGCCGACGATGACCTTGATCCGCCGCTCGGGGTCGCGCTCGCGGAGCCGGTCGACGACCTCGCGCATGCCGCCCATCGTCGTCGTGAGCAGGGCCGACAGCCCGATCACCGAGGCCTCGCGGGCGATCGCGGTCTCGACGAAGGCGTCGGCCGCCACGCCGGTGCCGAGGTCGACGACCTCGTAGCCGGCGCCCTCGAGCATGATCCCGACGAGGTTCTTCCCGATGTCGTGGACATCGCCCTTGACGGTGCCGAGGACCACGGTGCCGCGGCTCGGGGCGGCGCCCGAGACGAGCCGCGGCTTGACCAGGTCCATCCCCGCCTTCATCGCCCGGGCGGCGAGCAGGACCTCGGGCAGGAAGATCTCGTGGGCGCCGAAGCGGCGGCCGACGACGTCCATCCCGGCGAGCAGCCCGCGCTCGAGGATCTCGATCGCCGGAACCCCGGCGGCGATGGCCGCGGCGGTGAGCTCGGCGACCGCGTGGTGGTCGCCCCGCTGCAGGCTCTCGCCGATCCGCTCGAGGTCGTCCACGTCGTTCCCTCCCTGGCGGTGCGAACCGCGATCCGCCGCGGTCGAAGATACAACGACCGTCCGCCGATCCGTCCCCCCTCCGGGGTCAGGAGGGCGGCGGCGGCTGGCCGGGGTGGGGCGGCTCGGCTACCCTGGGGGCGGTCGACCGGTGGAACGCCGGAACGGAGGGCGACATGGGCGACGAGGGCGGACAGAGCTGGGTGAGCTGTCTCGGGTGGGGCTGCCTCGCCGTAGTGGTCATCGCCGTGGTCGGGATCGGCGGCTGCGTCGCCTTCGTCTACAAGGGCGGCTCGGACGCCCACGCCACGGCCGAGGCCTATCTCGCCGCGGTCGACGGCGGCCGTTGGGAGGAGGCCTTCGCCACCCTCGGCCCCGGCTTCACCGCGGATCGTGGCCTCGCCGACTTTGTCGCCTTCGAGCAGGCGGCGCGAGCCGAGCTGGGCGGCTGCGGCGACTGGAAGATGAGCGGCACCAGCTTCAACCGCGAGGAGGGCCGGTCGGTCGCGCTGCTGACCTTCCTCGGGTCGTGCGGCGGCGAGCCGGCGACCGTCGCCTTCAACCTCGAGAAGATCGACCGGCGCTGGCTGATCCAGGACATCCGCTACAACGAGGCGCCGTCGCGGCCGGTGATCGAGCTGTGCGTCGAGTGCGGCGGCGTGCTGCCGCCGGGATCGCGGTTCTGCCCGTCGTGCGGCGCGCCGGTCGAGCCCGCCGGGGCGCCCGACGAGGTCCCGAGCCCGATGGTCGAGGACGCGGGATGAGCGGCGCTTCCCCGGTCACGGTCGACGGCCCGCTCGCCCGCTTCGTCCGCGAGACCCTGGGCTGTGGGTGCCCCGACGAGGTCGTCGCGGCGACCGTCCTCGACGCCGGGCCGCAGGGCGAGCTGGGGCTCGACGTCGGCGGCCGGCTGCTCGTCCGTGTGCTGCCGGCCGAAGACCTCGACCGGCTGGTCGACGGCTTCCCGGAGACCGTCGAGCGGCTGCTCGCCGAGCGCGACCGGCGCGGCTTCAACCGGCTTCGGCTGGTCGTCGCGCACCCCCAGCCCGAGCTCGTCGGCGAGACCCTGAGGGCGATGCTCGCGGCGATCCACGCCGCCGACGACCGGGTCTTCGTCCACGGCGTGCCGCCCGAAGCCGTTCCGGCCGCCCTGGCCGCGATGTCGCCTTGAGCGTCGCCGCCGGGCCGGGTACACTGGCGCGCGGTCGTCCGCAGGGGGGAAGGCTCGGAGATGGAGAACCCTGACTGGTACACGGGGTCCGACCGGTCGGGTCGGGTCGCCGCCGGGATCGAGTCGGTCATCGAGCGGATGGACGACCGAACCGCCGACCACACCGACACCGAGCTCCTCAGCCGGCTCCTCCTCCTCGAGGAGGAGGTCAACTGGCGCTGCTTTCTCCAGGGGCTGATCGGCACCATCCACTACGACCTCGAGGAGATCGACGTCGCGCGCACCACCCTCGCCGAGTCGGTGTCGGGCTTCAAGGCCTATCTGTCGAGCTTTGACGAGGTGCTCAGCGTCTACTGCCAGTCGTGCTACACCCTCGGCGTCATCCTCTTCGACGACGGGCGCTACCCGGACGCGACGCCGTGCTTCATGCGCTGCCTGCCCTACATGCACGAGGTCTACGACGAGACCTACATCGGCCACATCCTGACCTTCCTCGCGCTCTGCATGAGCTGGACCAACCAGCCGAGCTCGAGCGTCGTCTTCTCCGAGGCGGCGGCCTTCATCCGCCGCGGCGACTGCGAGTCCCTCGAGCAGCTCATGGTCGCCTTCGCCACCGCCGGAGACGTCGACAAGGCGGTCGACGTCTTCCACATGCTCCAGTCCCAGTGCCACGACTACGACAACTACGACCGGGTCCTCGAGTTTGCGGAGAAGAACCTCGGCCAGAGCGGTGTCGTGAACTGAGCGGCCGGGTCGGCCGGCGCGGCCGGCGGACGAGGGGACGGCGCTGTCAGAACGGCCAGGCGATGGGGATCAGCAGGGTCGCCAGCCCCCAGAAGAGCAGGGTCAAGGGGACGCCGACCTTGACGTAGTCGCTGAACCGGTAGGAGCCGGGGCCGTAGACCAGCAGGTTGGTCTGGTAGCCGATCGGGGTCATGAAGCTCGCCGAGGCGCCGAAGGCGATGGTGACGAGGAGCGGGCGCGGGTCGATGCCGAGGCTCGCGGCGGCGGTCATCCCGATCGGTACGAGCAGCGCCGCGGTCGCGGTGTTCGACATGAAGGCGGTGAGCACGGTGGTCACCAGGTAGAGCGCCGCGAGGATGGCCAGCGGGCCGAGGTCGCCGACCCCGTCGATGAGCGCGCCGGCGAGCAGGTCGGCGCCGCCGGTCTTCTCGAGGGCGAGGCCGAGGGGCAGGATCCCGCCGAGCAGGAAGACCACCTGCCAGTCGACGGCGCGGTAGGCGTCCTCGAGCCGCAGACAGCCGGTCAGGACGAGCAGGACGGCGCCGGCCACCGCGGCAGCCGAGATGTGGAGCAACCCGGCGGCGGCGACGACCACGACGCCGGCGACGATGAGCAGCGCGGTCAACCACCGCTGAGGCTCGCGATCGAGGGGCCCGACATCGGACACCACGACGAACTCACGCTGCCGCTTGAGGTAGGCGAGCTGGCTCTTCGGCGCCTCGATGAGCAGCGCGTCGCCGGCCGACAGCGGGGTCGAGGCGAGCCGCTGGTGGCGGATGTGGTCGTGGTGGCGGATCGCCAGGACGGTGGCCCCGAAGCGGTTGCGAAAGTCGCTCTGCTCGAGGCTCTTGCCGACCAGGATCGAGCCCGGGGCGACCACCGCCTCGATGATCGTCGCGTCGCCGGCCTCGAGCCCCTGATCTCCCCAGACGCGGCCGTGGCGGATCTTGATCCACTCGGCGGCGCGCAGCTGGCGCATGTCGGCGAGGTCGGAGCGGGCCCACAGCACGTCGCCCTCCTCGAGCACGGTGTTGGCGGGCGGCAGCGTCATCGTCAGACCCTGACGGACCACCGCGAGGACGTCGACCCCGGTCTCGGACAGCGCCGAGTCGGCGAGGGTGCAGCCGGCCAGCCGCGAGCCGGGGACGATCTCGAGCTCGGTCAGGTACCTGCCGACCTCGAAGTCCTCGGTGAGGTCGGCGCCGTGGCCTCGATCGGGGAGCAGCCGGGTGCCGACAGTGGCCATGTAGACCAGCCCGGCCGCGGCGAGGACGAGGCCGACACCGGTGAGCTCGAACATCCCGATCGGCGGCTGGCCGTGCGCCTCGGCCATCGAGCTGACCAGCAGGTTGGTCGAGGTGCCGATGAGGGTGCACATGCCGCCGAGCAACGAGGCGAAGGACAGCGGGATGAGCAGCTTCGACGGGCTCGTCTCGATCCGTCGGGCGAGGGTCAGGACCGGCGGCAGGAGGATGGCGACGGCGGCGGTGTTGTTGATGAAGGCGGAGATCGCGCCGACCGCGACCATCATCCCGACCAGGGCGCCGCGCGGGCTGCGCCGGCCGAGCCCGGCGAGCAGCTCGCCGACCCCGGCGACGGCGCCGGTGCGCTCGAGGCCGGCCGACAGGACGAGCATCGCCGCCACCGCCACGGTCGCCGGGTGGCCGAAGCCCGAGAACCCCTCCTCCGGGGTGATCGTGCCGGTCAGCAGGAGGGCGCCGAGGATCAGCATCGCGACCAGGTCGGAGCGCAGGCGGTCGCTGACGAAGAGCAGGACGGCCAGCGCCATCAGGCCGAGGACGAAGAATGCGGAGGAGTCCACCGAGAGATTATTTCACGACCGGCGGGCCGCGGTTGCGGGGCATTCTGTGACCGGATATCATCTCGCGCCGTGAGCTGTCGCAAGGGCAAGTCCAAGACCGACCCGAAGTCGGGGCGTTACCGCTGCACCGACTGCGGAGCGGTGGTCAAGAAAAAGGACGAGGTCTGCGAGCCGGCCAAGCTCAAGAACCCGAAGAACCCCAAGAAGAAGAAGCAGTAGCCGACCGGGCGCCGGTGGACGCTCAGGGTCCCTCGTCGAGGATCAGCACCCGGCTCGGCGTGAGGGCCTCGCGGCCGGTCGGCGCGAGGCCGAGGGCGCGCTCGAGCTCGAGCAGCTCAGCGGCGAGCACCGCCTCGAGCGCGAGCGCGGGGTGGCGCCGCGGCTGGCCCTCCCGGTCGGTCCAGGTCGTCCGTTCGCCCGCCGGCAACCGGTCGACGAGGGCCCGAGTGCGGTCCCACAGCGAGACCGTGAAGCAGTAGGCGGCGACGGTCTCCGGGTCGCGGCCGCGGGCCGCGCCGCTTCGCTCGAGGCGAAGCCAGCGGCGCCGGGCCTCGTCGTCGAGCCAGCTCGGGGCGGTGCGGTTCCGGGCGGTCATCGGTCCTCCGTCGGGTGGGCGGTCCACCCGCGCCGTCGTCGGATCAGACCGATGTTACCGCGATCTGGCCTTGAGGGTTGGCCCCGGGCCGTCTATCCTTGCCCGGCCCGAGCCCGACCGGAGGCGAGACGACCCGATGAACGACAGCCACGTCGACGTGACCTACCGCGGCCGATGCCACCGCGTCCCCTCGGGGACGACGGTGGCGCAGGTCCTCCTGGCGGCCGACGGGGCGATTGCGAACGACGTCCTGTCGGCGTTGGTCAACCGGCGCCAGGTGATGCTCGACTTCCCGATCCACGGCGCCGCCGAGCTCGACGTCGTCCGCTACGGCGACCGGGCCGGCGAGTCGGTCTACAAGCGCTCGGTCAGCCTGCTGTTCTACGAGGCCTGCCTCGAGCTCTACCCCGAGGCCCGCCCGGTGATCGGGCAGTCGCTCGGCAACTGCTACCACTACCGGGTGCGCGGGCCGCACCCGGCGCTGGCCAAGATGGCGCGGGCGATCGAGACGAGGATGCGCGAGCTGCACTCGGAGGCGCGGCCGTTTCACCGCCGGACGGTGACCATCGAGGAGATCGAGAACTTCTTCCGCGAGCGCGGCCACGACGACAAGCTCGCCCTGCTGAGGACCCGGCGCTCGTCGACCGTCCACACCATCTCGTGCGGCGCCTTCGTCGACGTGGCGCACGGCCCCTACGCCCCCCACGCGGGGTGCCTGCCGACCTTCGGCGTGGCGGCGTTCGGGGGCGGGCTGATGCTCCGCTTCCCGCGCCGCGGCGACCGCGCCAGCCTGCCCAAGTTCACGCCGCGACCGCTGCTCCACGCCACCTACACCGAGACCCAGCACTGGCAGGAGCTGCTTGAGATCGAGAACGTCGGGCAGCTCAACGCGCTCTGCCTCAACGGCGGGGTCGGCTCGCTGGTCAGGGTGGCCGAAGGGCTGCACGAGAAGAAGATCTCGCAGATCGCGGACGAGATCGCGGCGCGCTGGCCCGCGGTGCGGCTGATCACCGTCGCCGGTCCGTCGTCGTCGGGCAAGACCACCTTCGCGCGGCGGCTCGGCGTCCAGCTCCGGGTCAACGGGCTCGAGCCGGTGGCGCTGTCGCTCGACAACTACTACGTCGACCGCGAGCACACGCCTCTCGACGAGGACGGCAAGCCCGACTTCGAGGCGCTGGAGGCGATCGAGCTCGAGCTCTTCCACCGGCATCTCGCCGAGCTGATGGCCGGCCGGGAGGTGCGGACGCCGAGCTTCGACTTCCTCAGCGGTCAGCGACGGTCGGAGAGCGAGTGGGCCCCGATGACGCTCGGCGACCACCAGCTGCTCGTCGTCGAGGGCATCCACGGGCTCAACGACCGGCTCACCGCGTCGGTGCCGCGCGGTCAGAAGTTCCGGGTCTACGTGTCGGCGCTGTCCCAGCTCGCCATCGACGACCACAACCGGATCTTCACCTCCGACGCCCGTCTGATCCGTCGCCTGGTCCGCGACCGGCTGTACCGCGGCTTCTCGGCCGAGCGCACCCTCGATCTGTGGGAGCGGGTCCGGCGCGGCGAGGGGCGCTGGATCTTCCCGTTCCAGGAGGGCGCCGACGTCATGTTCAACTCGGCCCTGGTCTACGAGCCGGCGGTGCTCAAGACCTATGCCGAGCGCTTCCTGCTCCAGGTCCAGCGGTCGAGCCCGGCCTACACCGAGGCCTTCCGCCTGCTCAAGTTTCTCTCGCTCTTCGTCCCGATGTTCCCCGACGAGGTGCCCCAGACCTCGCTGCTCCGGGAGTTCATCGGCGGCTCGATCTTCGGTCACAGCTGAACGGTGGGCGCCGCCGACCGCGCCGCCGCCGTGGTCGAGCTGCTCGCGGCCGAGTACCCGGACGCCGAGTGCGAGCTCGACCACGCCTCGCCCTGGGAGCTGCTCGTGGCGACGGTCCTGTCGGCCCAGTCGACCGACCAGGGGGTCAACCGGGTGACGCCGGGGCTGTTCGCCCGCTGGCCCGGCCCGCGCGAGCTCGCCGCGGCGCCGCTCGACGAGATCGAGGCGGCGATCCGGCCGACCGGGCTTTTCCGGACCAAGGCGGCGAACCTGCGCGAGACCGCGCGCCGGGTCGTCGCCGAGCACGACGGCGAGGTACCGGGCGAGCTCGCGGCCCTGGTCGCCCTGCCGGGGGTCGGCCGCAAGACCGCCAAGGTGGTGCTCGGCGAGGCCTTCGGGGTGGCCGCCGGCATCGCCGTCGACACCCACGTCGGGCGGCTCGCCCGCCGGCTCGGGCTGGCCGCGGCGCGCGACCCCGAGCGGGTCGCGGCCGAGCTCGAGGCCTTGACGCCCCGGGCCTCCTGGGTCGAGCTGTCGAAGAGACTGGTGCTGCACGGGCGCCGGGTCTGCCACGCCCGCCGGCCGGCCTGCGGCGGCTGCGTCCTCGCGGCGCTGTGCCCCCGGATCGGGGTGTGACCCCGCCAACCGCCGCGACGGACCTCTCCGACCCTGCGTTGTATACTTGCCGATCGTGGAGGAGCGAGCGTGCGCCAGCTGCTGAGCGTTCTCATCGCCGACACCGACGACACACGGCGTCGCGAGCTCGGTCTCGCGCTCTACGAGGGCGGCTACGAGGTGGTCAACGCGGTCAACGCCGAGGAGGCGTTGCGCTTCACCGCGGGCCTCGACCCGGCGCTCGTCGTCATCCATCCCGAGCTCGAAGGGATCAGACCGGACGAGCTCTACGCCAGGCTCGCCGGGACCGGGCTGTCCCTGCCTCCCTTCCTCGTTCTGTCGGCGCGGCCCCTCGACGAGGAGGCCCGGCGACAGAACGGCGGCGACTTCTACTACCTCGATCCGGACGGGCTCGTGCCGGCCCGCTTCCTCCACCAGGTCCGGGTCCTCCTGCTGGCCGGTGAGATCGGCGGCGAGGTCGGCGAGAACATCGACTCGCTCTACGGCGATCTCACGCGGATCGCGGTCGGCGACCTGCTGCGCGTCCTCGAGCGCGACTCGTTCACCGGCCACGTCAAGATCAGCGTCGGTCCCGGCGCCGGCATCTGGCTGTCGGATGGGCGGGTGGTCCAGTCCTACTGGGGCTCGCTCAAGGACCGCAAGGCCTTCAACCGCATCGCCGGTCTCCACCAGGGCCCCTTCAGCCTCCACCTGGTCCCGGCGGCGGTGGCGCACGTGATCGACGCCGATCTCGGAGCGTTGGTGAGCGATGCCATCGAGGAACGGCTCCAGCTCGAGGACCTGTTCGCGCGGCTGCCGTCGCTCAACTCGCGGGTCGCCCTCCAGATGGGCAACGACTTCTTCGCCCTCGACTTCACCGCGATCGAGCGCGAGGTCCTGACCCGGGTCCAGGAGTCGCGCAACCTCGGCGACCTGGTCAACCGGGTCACGGTGCCCGACCTCGAGACCGTCCAGGCGATCGAGCAGCTGGTCCTCAAGGGGGTGCTGACCCTCGACGAGCCGGCCAACCGGATCCAACTCGTGACCGACTCGACCTGCGACCTGCCGCCGTCGTTCGCCCGGCGGCTGGGCGTGCACGTCGTGCCGCTGTCGGTGGTCTTCGGCAGCACGGTCTACAAGGACGGCGTCGACCTGCTCCCCGACGAGTTCTACCAGATGCTCGACGGCGGGACCATCTTCCCGTCGACCAGCCCGCCCGGCCGGGGCGAGTTCCTCGAGACCTACCGGCGGCTCGTGCCGACCGGCGACATCCTCTCGATCCACATCTCGGCCAAGCAGTCGCTGACCGCGCAGCATGCGACCGAGGCCGCGGCCGACGGCGCCAACGAGTTCGCCCAGCTCCGGATCGAGGGAGACGGCGACGGCGTGCCGGCGATCCGGGTCGTCGACTCCAAGTCGAACTCGGTCGGGCTCGGCCTTCTGGTCGTCTTCGCCAGCCGGATGATCGAGCGCGGCCTCGATCTCGACGAGATCGTCAGGAGGATCGAGGACATCCGCGAACGGCTCGAGTTCCTGTTCCTCGTCGACACCCTCGAGTTCCTCCGCAAGGGCGGGCGGATCGGCCAGGCCCAGGCGCTCATCGGGACGCTGCTCGGGATCAAGCCGATCCTCGGTCAGGTCGGCGGCGAGGTGGTGCCGGTGGACAAGGTGCGCGGGGGCAGGCGGGCCCAGCCGCGGCTCATGGAGATTCTCCTGGAGCGGGTCCGGCCCGGCCGTCCGGTGTTCGTCGCCACCGCCCACGCCTCCGCCCCCGAGTGGAGCGCGCGGCTCAAGACGCGGCTCGTCGAGGCCTTCGACATCATCGAGATGCTCGAGGGCGAGATCGGGCCGGTGGTCGGCGCCCACGCCGGTCCCGGAACCGTCGGCTGCATCGTCTTCCAGCCCACCGAGGAGGAGGCGGAGCTGCTCAAGGCCCCGGAGTGACCGGGGCCAGCGGCATCGTCCCTCCCGATCCCGATCCCGATCCCGATCCCGAAGGCGGGTTCAGCGGCCGCCGAGGGTGGGCTGTGATACAGTCCGCGGTCCCGCCGAGAGGCGGAGTCTCCCGACGAGGAGGGAATGGTGGCGAGTGAACGTCTTCAGAAGCTGATCGCCCGCGCGGGTCTGTGCTCGCGTCGCGACGCCGATCGGATGATCGCGGACGGTCGGGTGACGGTCAACGGGCGGACCGCCGAGCTCGGCGACAAGGCCGATCCCGAGACCGACCACGTCAAGGTCGACGGAAAGCGGCTGCGGGCCGCCGAGCCGAGCCGTTACGTTCTGCTCTACAAGCCGCGGGCGGTGATGACCACGTGCGACGACCCCGAGGAGCGGACCACGGTCATCGACCTCGTCCGACCGGTGGTCAAGGAGCGGGTCTTCCCGGTCGGCCGGCTCGACTACCACTCGGAGGGCCTGCTCCTGCTCACCAACGACGGCGATCTCGCGGCCCGGGTCACCCACCCGCGCTACGGCGTGGTGCGGGAGTACCAGGTCAAGATCCGCGGCGACCTCGACGAGGGCCAGATCCGCCAGCTGCGCTCGGGCGCCGTGGTCGACGGCCACCGGGTCAAGCCGCTGGCGGCCGAGCGCCTGAGAACCGCCTCGGGCGGCGCCTCGACCTGGTGGCGGGTGGAGGTCACCGAGGGTCGGACCCACGAGGT